>CAZZJI010000081.1:0-12410 GCA_964654485.1 uncultured Gammaproteobacteria bacterium
ATAGTTTCAATGGTAGCGGGCATTAGTCCCCTCGCAACGACAATTTGTGAACCCCGTCAGACCCGGAAGGGAGCAGCGGCAGCAAAGGATTCGTGTGCCGAGGTAAGGCTGATGCTTGCTGCCACCCTTCATCAATAACGTTAAAACACAATGTTTAAAGAAACCATGCTATGAGTTATCAAGTTCTCGCCCGTAAATGGCGGCCTGGCAATTTCAGTGAAATGGTTGGACAAGAACATGTCCAACGTACACTGATTAACGCATTAGATAATGATCAACTTCACCATGCCTTTCTGTTTACCGGTACACGCGGTGTAGGAAAAACCACAATAGCGCGTATTCTTGCTAAATCTCTGAATTGTGAAAAAGGGGTGACATCTCAACCATGCGGTAAATGCTCGTCGTGTCAGGCGATTAGCAACGGACACTTTGTTGATTTAATCGAAGTCGATGCTGCCTCAAAAACTAAAGTAGAAGATACACGTGAATTACTTGAAAACGTTCAATACACGCCGTCACAGGGCCGTTACAAAGTCTATCTGATTGACGAAGTCCATATGTTGTCAACGCACAGCTTTAACGCGCTGTTAAAAACGTTGGAAGAACCACCGCCACATGTCAAGTTCTTGTTTGCCACAACTGACCCACAACGCCTGCCAGTTACGATACTTTCGCGTTGCCTGCAATTTAACCTAAAACGCATTTCAGTCGAGACAATAAGCGCTTACCTCGCCAATGTGCTTACACAGGAAAAAATTAATGCTGACCAGTCTGCCTTACAGCTGATTGCACGCGCTGCGGATGGCAGTATGCGCGATGCACTGAGCCTGGTCGATCAAGCCATCGCTTATGGCAAAGGCCAATTAATTGATTCTGATGTCAGGGCAATGCTGGGTACAATTGATCAAAACCATGTTTTCTCTCTACTTGAAGCGCTGCAGCAACGCAATGGCACAAAATTACTCGAAACAAGCCAACACATTGACGAACATGCATTCGATTTCTCCGCTGTATTAGCTGAACTGACTACATTATTGCACCAGGTTGCACTGATGCAAATTGTGCCCAGTACATTGGACTCAAACACTGAAAATCATGAAAAAATAATTCAATTGGCAAACCAGTTGTCGCCTGAAGATATTCAACTATTTTATCAAATTGCTATTTTAGGACGCCGCGACTTGCCGTTAGCTGCGGATTTGCGCAGCGGATTTGAAATGATTCTATTACGCATGTTGAGCTTTCGACCTGTGGATACAAACCAAAATGCTATTAAGTCACCAGCCGTTCAAGTAAAAAGTAACTCTCCGGTAACAAACAAGCAGGTGACAAACAAACACACGGCAAACCAGTCAAATTTTCCAGCAAACTCTCCAGCGAACTCTCCGGCGACGACGTCATCTATCGATGAAATTGCGTCCAATCCCAGTTCCGCGCCGTCGAACAATGCAAATTCATGGCACACGATGGTGAGCAATTTAAACCTTAAAGGACTCACATTACAATTGGCTAATCACTGCATCATTAAAGACAGAACAAAAGATCAGATACATTTACAACTCGATTCTGCCCACAAACAATTGCTTAATAGCAAACAACAAAAAAGGCTTGAGGAAGCAATTTATTCGCTGTTAAAAACACCCATAAAACTCACCATTACCAGCGAAGATGAAATCAAGGATGAAACACCCGCGCAAACACAAAAAAGACATCTGGATAAACGCCAACAGGCCGCTGAAAACGCTATACATAAAGATACCAACGTACAAGCACTTATTGATACATTTGATGCAAAAATTGATATTAAATCCATTAAACCCGTTGATTAAGCAGCCTGTCTGATCGACAATACAGGTTCGTTCATATAAGTAATTTATAATTAATTAACCACAGAGGCAGAGAGGCAGGCACGCATGAAAGGTGGACTTGGAAACTTGATGAAACAAGCGCAAAAAATGCAAGAAGACATGCAAAAGGCGCAAGAAGAACTGGCAAACATAGAAGTCACAGGTCAAGCTGGCGGCGGCATGATAGAAGTAATAATGAATGGTCGGCATGATGTAAGGCGCGTTTCAATTGACGACAGCCTAATGAGCGATGACTCAAGTAATGACAAGGAAATGCTTGAAGATTTACTTGCAGCAGCCATCAACGATGCGGTTCGTCAAGTTGAAAAAAACAGTCAGGAAAAGATGTCTGGCATGACTGCGGGTTTAAATTTACCGGGCGGCATGAAATTACCATTTTAGAGCGTGCCACCAATGACACATAGCCCGCTTATTGGAAAATTGGTGGAGACATTACAGTGCCTCCCCGGTATCGGCCCTAAATCTGCCCGACGAATGGCCTACCACCTACTCGAACGCAACCGTGAGGGCGCCAAAAGATTATCTACAGCCATTAATGACGCTGTACAGCATGTCGATCATTGCAAAACGTGCCGCACGCTCAGCGAGTCTGAGACGTGTTTGATCTGCGCAGATCATCAACGTAATCGACAAATATTATGTATCGTGGAAACACCCGCTGAAGTGCATATCATTGATCATTCTACTGGGTATAATGGCCTATATTTTGTACTTATGGGCCGTCTCTCCCCATTGGATGGCATCGGGCCAAACGATATAGGCCTGGACTTTCTCGCACAACGATTACAGAGTGAATCCATTTCCGAAATTATTCTGGCCACTAACCCAACAGCAGAAGGCGAAGCAACAGCGCACTTTATTCGCGAGATGGTCAACCCCATAGAGATCAAAGTCACCCGAATAGCGCACGGTGTGCCCATTGGTGGCGAACTTGAATATGTGAATAGCAGTACATTATTTCATGCTTTCTCGGGGAGACACGAGCTTTAGCCCCTGACACACCAGACTCATAGAAATCACACTCGATCAAAATTCAAAGACGTCCTAATCCCACATCGCTACTGCCACAATCACCAAAAACGCATTACTTGGTAAAAAGTCCTGGTAAAAAGTCGCACCACTGCGGTTATGCCCATCGCGGATAGGTATAACTAAAGAAATACCCGCCTCTGCCGTAAATCAATAAGACGAATAGCTGCATATATTTATTATAAAAACAGTATAGGACACTACACTAGTTCTTTTAAATTATTATCAAAATCATGATTGCACCATGCATGAAAAAATAGACCAAAGCCCATCAAATCAAGAAGCCATAGTAATACAACATGCGCCTCTGGTAAAACGCATCGCCTACCATTTGATGGCTAGAATGCCACCCATGGTTTTAGTCGATGATTTAATTCAGGCTGGCATGCTTGGTCTGCTCGATGCATGCCGGAATTACGACCCAAATCAAGGTGCAAGTTTTGAGACCTATGCTGGAATACGCATTCGCGGTTCCATGTTAGATGAACTTAGACGAAATGATTGGGCACCCAAATCAGTTCATCGAAAAATTCGGAAAATGGCAAAAGCTATTCGTGAAATAGAGAACCAACACGGCCGTGACGCGCGTGATAATGAAATAATAGAAGCGCTTGAGATTTCTAGAGAAGATTATTTTAAATTGCTCAAGGAAGCCTCCGTATTTAGAATGACAAACTTGGAATCGATTGGTCTAGACGAAGAAGCTATTAGCTCAGGTATGGTCATGCCCGAACCCAACCCGATTGATACCTTGCAAGACGAAGATTTTAAAGTAGGCCTGGCGACGGCAATTGCAGCGTTGCCTGAACGAGAACGCATGATTATAAACCTGTATTACGATGCAGAATTAAACCTCAGGGAAATTGGCTCTGTACTTGGGGTAAGCGAATCAAGAACAAGTCAGCTATTAAGTCAAGCTATAATTCGGCTAAGAGCACGCATGAACAACTGGACATCGGAGTAGCATAAGCCTGTAAAAATATCTACCTCATAATAACTAATTAACTGATAGCAAATTAATCGAAAAAATGGTACTTATTAACAAGTAGAAACTAAAAACGGTTCACGCAAATTGAGCTACGATAATTAATAAGACAATTAATACGACAATGTAAATTATTAAATAACTTTTTTATATAACTATCAACTAAACAATTATTAATAAAATAAAACAGATTGTAAGACCGTGTTAAAAAAACATTACATTAATCAAACGCCATTATATGAGGCTAATTATTCTAAACTTGTACGATTAATACCTAACGCTTTACATGGTATTACTTTACATGAAATCAAGAGCATTTCGCTCGCCAATGATACACCGATAAAATTTGTTTTAGAAATCAATGAACACCATAAATACACAATCATTGCTGAGCTTAAAATCAGTTATAGTTTTTCCAATCCGCTGGTATCCAGCCCTACATTTAAACTACGTATCTGTCGTGATGCAAAAGTAGCTGAGGTCGTTGGGTATCACCAACACACTCATTTTGAACCCGACTACGAGTACCCAAACCAGCACATGTTACACAGAGATGAAAAACATCAGGTAAATCACCTGCTAAGCGAATTCCTGGATTATTTTATAAACGACAAACGAATTACCCCGCTCGAATTACTTGACCAATTGCCATAACTGCTAACAAAATTTTATAATTCTACTTAAAGTTCCAATTCCATTGTCCGAAAACACCAGTAACGGTTAGGGACTAGTACACCGTCAAGGCTATTTTGACGGTGTACTAGCCTTCACATCACCGAGGTCTTCAACACGAACACGGTTCAGAAAAATGTGATGCTGTTCACAAAATAGCTATAAAGGCACAATGAGGACAAAACTATGAGTAAAAACTGGAAGCAAGAACCTGAACTCCAACTAATAGAAGCTTCACAAGACGGCATGTCTATCTCACAACGACATCGCAATAAACCATACATTAAGTTATGGGTATCCTCCCCTACCCACTCCACTGATGACTGGAGCGATTCCTGGGGAGAAAATATCGGAGGAGATGAATTTGTTGATCTAGACGATCTTGTAGACACTGATTTGGATAGCGATATTATCGATTTCGGTATAGATGAATATTAGTCTTTAAACTATCGAACGAACAAAAACAAGCCCGCTCGCGGCCGCGCTTATATCCATATAATACTCTACTCGGCTTATATATAAATGAAACGTTTATAAGCAATCCTATTCGACAAAATATCAAACTCCAACCACATATGCTTATTGATCCTGCAGACAGAAGCGTGTATTGTCATGCTCAAAATTCAGTGGGTGCTGGAATAATCGCAGACCTCTAAATAATTGGAAACAAGCAATTAAAGTTAATTTTCAAATAATTTAGCACGTAGTGTACTGCATATAATATTTAATCAAATAACTGTGTTAGCGTAAACTTACGGTTCGCAAATTTACGCTAACACATGTAAAATATATGATCAGGCATACACGATATACCACTGCGTTTGCTAAGATGAATAACACGGATTTAGTTATTATTAATCATAATTTCGGAAGAAATTGAGATGCATACTCAGAATTCCAAATTAATCATTGGTATCGGCTTTGCTGTTCTGGTTACCTTCATGATTGGCATCACCATCGCGGGACTAAGCCGTATGGTTGCTATTAACGAACAAATAGAAGCACTCTCCAACGAGCAACACACTAAAGCCAAACTCAGCTATAAAATGAGATTGGCAGCACGCGAACGAATGACCAGCCTCATTTTGATCACAAACCTTGCTGACCCGTTTGAACAAGACGACGAAATGATTCGCTTTAATTCCTTAGGCGCCAAATTTGCCAGTTCAAGAATTGAATTACTCTCACTTCCATTAAGTGAAGAAGAAAGTGCTTTACTCAAAAAGCAAAGCAAGTTTACTGCTAACGTGCGTCCCTTACAGGAAAAATTAATTGATCTTGCTTTTCTAGGGGAATCTAACTCTGCCCATCATTTTCTAACTGAAAGAGTTATCCCCGTCCAAGAAAATGTCATCAAGACACTGGAAGAACTACACGATTCACAAGAAAACCAATACGATCAAGCACTCAATACTACAGTACTTACTTACCGGGAAGCTTACATTATTTTTATGGCATTTTTAGGCATCATCTCCGCCATTGTAGGCGGCATCGTTGCTTACTTTGTAATTAAGCGCATATCATCAATTGAAAGTATTCTGTTTAAAGAAAAAGAGCGCTATTCTCTGGCAGTACGTGGCGCCAATGATGGCTTGTGGGACTGGGATTTAAAAACCAACCAGATATATTTTTCAGCCCGCTGGAAAGCAATGCTAGGCTATGAGGACCATGAATTAAACAATAACCTTGAAGAATGGATCAAACGAATTCATCCTGATGACTCAGAAAAATCCATGGCCGACCTTACTGCCCACTTAAACGGGCATTCATACTATTTTGAAAATGAACAACGACTTCTACATAAAGATGGTTCATATCGTTATTTTCAGATACGTGGATTAGCTATGCGCGATGAAAATGGTAAGTCATATCGCATTGCTGGCTCCCAAACAGACATAAATGAAAACAAACTAATCGAAAAACAACTAAAACAAAACGAAATAAAAGTAAAAACTGTGTTAAATAATATATTTGAAGCCATTATTACCACAGATCAAAATGGTAATATTGAAACTGTGAATCATGCTGCACAGAAAATGTTCGAGTATGATTCAAGTGAAATTTTAAGCAATAAATTCACATACCTTTTACCTGACCCTTATAAAAAAGAATATGAACAGAGTATTAATGAATATATTAAATCAGGAAAATCAACCTTCCTTGGCATTAACCATGAAATTATGGGACAAAGAAAATATGGCCCAGCATTTCCAATCGAACTAACATTCAGTGAAATGTGGCTAAATAAGAGCCGTAAATTTATTATCATTGCGCGCGATATTTCTGAACACGAAAATAAACTTAGTGCTTAATTTTTAAGTTAGTATTATTAGTTCTATATTTATACAAATATAAACTTTCCTCCACTTCCGCATTGCGCCAAACTTATAGCTGTACCTCTTATTTTTCTGTAAACCTTTCTCTGCAAATGGGAGGGAGTTTGTAAAAGTGAGATCATTCAAACAAATCGTTCAAACAAGTAGGTGACTAAACTGGATACAGTTTTACGCTTTATCTCGACGTCAGCGATCAAACTGAATTCTCACTAAATGGGTAGTTAAAACACATCGAACTAAAGGTACCTAACAGATTAGAACACAGACAACTGGTTAATAATTACTATTTTTTCAAAAGCTTAACACGATACATCAAATATCCCACAAAATTTATGTTTCTATTATAAAGTTTTCTAAATCTCAATCGACTGTATTGTTGAAACCACAAATTAGTAGACCACACAATGAAAAAAACAGTTTTATTAGTACTTTTTACGTTCATTGCACTGGCTCAGGCAGTTGAGCAACCCGCGGTTTCGTCCAGCATCGAAAACGATTATATCTGGCAAGATCGTTTCAAGAACGTCCTGTCCGAAGCCGAAAACGGCGTCGCCAAAGCACAATATTCGATTGGCGAAATGCTTGAAAAAGGCCGGGGAACACAGAAAAATATAAAGCAAGCTTTTGATTGGTACGCAAAAGCAGCTAATCAACGCTACACCAGAGCACAATTCAAAGTGGGTTACCTGTATTATAAAGGCCTGGGCGTGAAAAAAAACCCAAGCAAAGCTTTCGAATATTTCAAAAAGCCTGCTGACAAAGGCAATGTCAGAGCGCAATACTATTTGGGAAAATTGTATGCAAATGGCCAAGGTGTCAGTAAAGACCAGAAAAAAGCGCTAATTTGGTACAGCCGGGCATCAACTGGTGGTTTTGCGCCCGCTGAAGATGCGCTGGAACAAATCAAGAAAGTTCTCGCTGAAGAAGAACAAATGGAAGATAGCGACCCTGAACCGGTTAGCAAAAAAGTAGAAAAAAAAAATCAAATCTCCCGAAACAAATCTGATAAAAATAGCTAAGGCTGAACCCAAGAAAAAATACACAAGGCCAAAATAAAAAAAGTAAAAGCAACTAAATTAGCTGTTGTTACAAAAAATATTCAGCCGTGCTTTTCGAAATAAAAGACAGCGATAAATTCGAAATAGCTTATCGAAACAACATTCTAAAAGACGATGAAGAAGAAGAAAACAAACCAAGAAAAATAACCGTAAAAAAGGGTTGGCAGGAAACTGAGCACCAACTCAAATGCAAAATTGAAAATAAAAAATCTATTGGCTGTGTAAAAAACAAAGTACGCAAGTTAAAGTTTAACAGTGAATTAAAAACATAATTTCTCTTTGTTCATATTTTCTAACCAGGCTCCAATCGGAGCTTTTTTATTGATTTGACAATTTTGCAGATTAGAAATAGCATTCGCCCATTGACACATTAAATAAAGTGGTTTTTGTCACAATATTGTCGCAATAATAATACAAATTATTATAAATTCTCTGCCTACAGCCTTTTTTTTATTCGTTCTCAAAATTTACTCAAAAAATTTTTACGCGACGAATAGCTCATAACTAGAAAAAAATAGAATAAGTGTATGAAAGAACTCATTCTCGGCGGTACTCGATCAGGAAAAAGCCGCCTGGCAGAACAAATTGCTCAATCCGGTGACAATACGGTAACTTACATTGCAACCGCAACTGCAAACGATAAAGAAATGTTACAGCGTATCAAAATGCACCAATCGCAACGTGATCCAACTTGGCGAATTTGTGAAGAACCTATAGCACTCGCAAACGCACTAAAAAATCATGCGGCGAAAAATCAATGTATTATTGTAGATTGCTTGACGTTATGGATCACGAACTTGTTATGTCACGACGACAATACATTATTTTGCAAAGAACGAAATCAATTATTGGAGACACTGCCCAGTCTGCCAGGGCATATCATCCTAGTCAGCAATGAAACTGGCATGGGTGTAGTACCGCTAGGAGAAATGACACGTCGATATTGCGATGAAGCCGGCTGGTTACATCAACAACTTGCCAATATATGCGACAAAGTAACCCTGACGATTGCCGGCTTGCCAACAACTTTAAAAGGATAAGTGAATGAACATCGAATGGATTAACGCACCCGGCGCCGAAATAACCGCACAAGCAAAAAAAGATGCGGAAACCCGGCAAATGCAACTAACCAAACCTCCCGGCGCATTGGGTCAGCTCGAAGACCTGGCAATTCGATTAGCCGGCATGCAAGGCACGCCCTTACCACAAGCAGAGAATGTTTGGATAGCTGTTTTTGCTGGAGATCATGGTGTAGCCGTTGAAAACGTTTCTGCTTTTCCACAATCTGTTACAAGTGAAATGATTAAGAATTTTTCCGAGGGTGGCGCTGCCATCAACGTGCTCGCCAACGAACTAGGCGCAGCCCTGGAAGTCATTAACATGGGCACAATCATTGACACTAGCGCGCTGGAAAAAGTTCTTCAGGTCAACCTTGGCCCTGGAACGGAAAATTTTACTCAAAACGCGGCAATGACAGAAACACAGTACATACGCGCGCTTGAAGCCGGCAAACAAAGCGTGGAACGAGCTCTATTAGCAGATACGGACATTTATATTGCAGGTGAAATGGGAATTGCCAATACAACCTCTTCCACTGCAATAGCATGCGCACTGATGGGTATATTACCGCAAAAGTTAGCTGGTCCCGGAACCGGACTGGATGAAGCAGGTGTTGAGCACAAAGTTAAAGTAATCCAGCGCGCACTTGCCCTGCATATAGAATACCAACACGATTGCTCAGAAATCTTACGTCGACTTGGTGGCTTTGAAATTGTCGCCATGGTCGGAGCGTACATCGCGTGCGCCCAAAAAGGATTACCAATATTGGTTGATGGGTTTATAAGTTCTGTTAGTGCGTTATGCGCATCACATTTATGTGACGATATGAACGACTGGTTCTTATTTTCTCATACCTCCGCTGAACCAGGCCATATGCATATATTGGACGCTTTGGGTGCAAAACCTGTTCTCAATCTTGGTATGCGCCTGGGCGAAGGCAGTGGTGCGGCGGTAACTATTCCACTACTGCGTCTTGCCTGTAGCCTGCACCGTAACATGGCCACATTTAGTGAAGCCGACGTTTCTGACAGCGTTTCCGTTTCTAACAACATGTCTGACAACAATTAGTATGAAAACAAGCCCTGTTACCATCGATTTATTGCGTCATGGTGAAGTAGAGGGCGGCGCTTGTTACAGGGGTAGCACCGATGACGCGTTAACTACAACCGGGTTTGAGCAAATGCAGCGTGCAACTAAATATGCAACTACAAGCACCCAACCCTGGGACAAAATTGTTTGTTCACCCTTGCAACGCTGCTTTAAATTTGCCCGCTATTTGTCTCAACAAATTTCTGTCCCGCTAGAAACAGACGAGCGTGCCAAAGAAATCTGCTTTGGCGAATGGGAGGGGAAAAACGCCGAAACTATTCTGAAAGAAGCGCCTGAAAAAATTAAACAGTATTGGCAAGACCCCATCCACAACACACCACCCAATGGTGAAACACTGCAAAATTTTGAAAATCGAGTCATTGATTTTTGGCGCGACCTAGCTATAAACCACCAAAATCAACACGTACTTGTTATCACGCATGCCGGCATCATCCGCATGATAATACATCTCCTCCTATGTACACCGCTGTCATCCCTGTTTAATATCAATGTGCCGCATGCCTGTATGAGCCGCATCCACATTTCCTTCAGGCTCGATGGTACACAACGCGCTTGCCTGGTATCTCATACGAAGCCTCACTCACGTTCTCACTCTCGCTCTGATACTGGTGCAATGTGACACTACAACCCTTTTTTGTCGCATTACAATTTTTGACACGCATACCCATCCCATTTCTAGCAAAAGTCAGCGATCGGCAAATAGGGCAATCTCTGCTGTTCTATCCGATTGTCGGTTTGCTTATTGGTACAATACTTGTTGCTATTGCTATATCCAGCGCCAGCACTGGCATAGCCGCTGCCTTATCACTGGCCTTTTGGGCCTTGATAACCGGCGGATTGCACCTAGACGGCCTTGCTGACAGTGCTGATGCTTGGTTAGGTGGCTACGGTGATCGTGAGCGCACATTAAAAATCATGAAGGACCCATGTTCAGGCCCCGCCGCAGTAGTATTAATAACGTTAGTGTTGATAATAAAATTCGCTGCACTCGAAACACTGATAAATCATAAGCAGTGGAACTCAATTATACTCGCACCTATTTTGGGAAGAACAATACTACCGATGTTATTTCTAACAACCCCCTATGTTCGCGAAGCTGGGCTAGGATCAGCGTTGACAAAACATCTCCCTCGCACACCAGCATGGACAGTTATTGCTATCGTTTTGCTCTGTATCACGTTCATCACTGGCTTCAATAGCGTATTACTTATTGCAAGCGCTATAATTACGTTAGTGGCTTTGAGAATACTGATGTTAAAGCGCATAGACGGCACAACCGGCGACACAGCTGGCGCTACTGTTGAATTGACTGAGATGGTTGTTTTGGTGGTTTCGGTATTAGTACTTTTATAAATTAGATCAATTTATGCACACTTGTTCTTATCCTGTCTGTTAAGGAATCCAGGATCTATTTCTGGACTATTCAATTCGACAACGTTATCTTTAATAACGTAGTGGTATACCCTAATAACGTAGTGGTATACCCTCTTTTTTTCAAGTACTCAAACTTCTGATTCAGTTATGACCTCATACGATGAGTTAGGGGGATTAATCTGTTTCGAAAAAGAAGCTTGGTTGTGAAAATACCAAGCACTTTATCGGATCTAGGAGGTTGTCGAACTTAGAATGAGTCTACTGCGAAAAATCCGGAAGAAATGAAAGGGCTTATTGACCCATATTACAAAACACATATTACAAAACAAGGAGGATTAAATTTAGCAGAACAAAAAAATATTGCAGAAGCAAAGATAATTAGCAAGACGTGTATAAAAAAATATAATGGAGTGAATTAAAAATTTTCATAATGGAGTAAATATGAAACATAACTTAGAAGGTAATAACGTAGAAAATAAAAATAAACCGTTACACAGACAGTCAAAAAAAGCGGTTGCACTCTGCATCGCAATCGCCGCCTCAGTTTCTATCGCAAAATTATCTGCTGCCAGCGACGCACTTGAAGTGACTAATGTACAATCAAAATTCATCAGTGCGAATGCCAATCGAGCGATTAAAAACCAATATATCGTAGTATTAAAAAATCAGTATGTTGGTCAACAGATGTCCACTCTGTTCGGACAAGCATCAATCAATTCGGTCAGTGCGATGGACTATCGTCGCTACGTTGTCGCAAATACCGCAACTGAAATGGCAAGTTCACACAAAGCGACAGTAAAAAACCAATATCACGCGGCACTTTCTGGCTTTACGGCTCAAATGACGCAGACAGATATGCGTGCCTTGCTCGCGGATAATCGCGTGGCCTACATTGAGCAGGACCAGATCATGAGAGCAA
>CAZZJI010000082.1:0-12383 GCA_964654485.1 uncultured Gammaproteobacteria bacterium
TTTCCAATCTTACGCAGTCAATATCAATATTAATACTCATTCAACGTGATATTGCCGCTGAACACGGCAATATCACACTGAAAGAGTATTGGTTTGACGGAGTATTAAATTGAAAAATCACTTTTTTGAATAGAATCAGCGCAAATAATGCGAATGTTTTGCTTATTTCGATTCATTTCAAAGCTGGAAATAGTGCAACCAGCGTTATTCAATTCCTTGATGATACGCGCCTCATTTAAGGTTTTCGGCGTATCTTCGTTTGCTATTTGGCCAGGGATTGAAGTAGCTTGTTTTATTGCTATTGAAGGCGCAACATTTCCTACAGTTGTATTCAGTGATTGTTTTGGCATGGTTTGATCTGCTTTGGAATACACTGGCACTGGTCCTGTGCATCCCTGTAGCAGAAATATAGTTAGAATGCCGCTTAGGAGGGTAATCATCTTCATAAGGCACCTCGCATCTGTTTGCAATTAATACCTATTGTACCATTGACGATATTTTGACGCCAATTTTGACGCATACTACTAAGGTAGTTTTTCTGCAGTTTCTATAACTAATAGTTATAATCATTTTCTAGGAGGTTATCTGATGAAGAAATTAGTCTTAATAATTATTGGGGTATTTATCCTTTTTGCCTCTGCTCAGGCAGAAAAAGTAGAGCAACCAAAGCGCGTTACGGCTAAACCCGAAGCGTTGGAAGCGAAACCGTTTGCTGAGCATCATGTTGTCTTGCATATTTCTACAGGTGATGCATTTGCGCAAAAACTTGTTTTGAATAATGCACAAAATCTATCAAAGCACTATGGTCCCGATAAAGTCGCCATTGAAATTGTAGCTTATGGGCCAGGTTTGCGTTTGTTGTTTAAAGAAAACGAGCAATCCAAGCGAGTGAAATCTTTAGCCGCCAGTGGCATTAAATTTTCTGCTTGCGGAAACACCATGAAAAAAATGAAGCGAAAAGAGAGTGACTTGGTCAGTGTTGCTAATACGGTGTCGGCAGGTGTTGCCCGAATCGTTGAACTGCAGGAAGCAGGCTGGTCGTATGTACGGCCATAAGTAATTACTAACTAAAGAAGTAATGTATAAAACAGGTCACAGCATAATTGAGTTGTTGCCTGTTTTTTTTAGGGTAATATAGCCGAGGCTTTTTTGAATCTTTTATTTGTTGGAATATTAAAATATACTGCCGTTGCGATATGGTTTAAAAGCTTATATGGCGAAGGAATTTGAAACTGCGCGCCAGACCTGGGTGCCATTGGCGTTGCAAGATAATGACAAGCGTGCACAGTGATTACAGAACTGGATAAATTTATTGATCCATGGGTGCCTATAAAACCTTAGATATAGTAAGCCGCCATTTGCTTTCACTGTTTTCCTACCCTCCGTTTAGTGTTTTAATATTACATGTCTCTCAATGTTTTGCGTAATAAATAACCGTTTGGTAACGGGCTATTCATCTACAATTATATTGTAATCTCGTTTGTGACCGATATTTAAAGAAATTATTTTTAAACTGTAAGTTAATCAATAAGTAAGACGTAAATTCTCTAATAGTACGATGAAGAAAAGAAATGGAACATGGCAGAACCTGAGGACATTATGGGGCGTAAGTCTTGTCTTGTTTTTTTGCATTTCTTTTTTTGCGGGACAACACGCATGGTTTCAATGGCTGGATGGTCAATTTTTTAAAGCGGCATCATTTTTGGTTTCTCCACCGGAGACAAAAAATGATGTTGTTATTGTTCATATTCCTGAACTCAGCACGGGCGAAAATACATTTCCACCACTTTCAGAATTACAGCGCACACAGAAATTGGCAACGTTCATCAAGAAAGCTGCGGCGGCAAACCCTGCCGCGATTGTATTGCTATCAAATCACACACCGCCACAAGCGTCACTCGTGGATGGGAAACAAGGACTTTCTAATGAGTTAAGAGCAATTCCAAAGCGTTTAAAAGGAAAAAAGAATAAGAAATTAAGAAAGGATATTCAAACAATTTCGAAAAAATTACGTCAGTTAATTTCTAAAGAAGGCAATCTAGCCAGCGTACTGGGTAAATACGACGTCCTGGTTGCGATACCAGTGAAGCAATCCTCTAAACTGTATTTTGATCTTGAATCTAGTATTAGCGTTGACTGGCTTGATGGGGTGAAGCCAGTTAGTGCTTATCTCGCCGACTTGCCAAGACTAACCGTACCCACGATTAAAGAGATCGTTTTTGATAAGAATGTAGGTAAAAGATCATTCTCTGTTGTACCGGTTTATGACCGGGATTTAGACATGGTTAGCTGGCCGATGCTATGGAAATATGGAAAGGATTTTTACCCGGATTTGGTCACCGTATTGTTTGCTCGATTGGAAGCCAGTTCATCTATAACCTGGATAGAAGGAATTGCTATTGAGTACAGTTCGCAGAGTGTTAATACAGATATTGCGGCGCAAATTGTGCCTTTATATTCAGCGGTAAGCAATAAATTGCATGACACACCGATATACAAACTGGGTAATATCCCTAATAAAAATATTTCAGAATTTAATAAAAAAATAGTATTAATCAGTGAAGAATCCAGCCGTGTCGCGAACGATGTAGCGGGTGTAGTGAGCAGTCTCAGCGAAAGGGTTGCTTACCATACACCAGTGTGGGCTTTGATTCTTAGTAAAATGATACTTGTCGTAATATTTTTCTATTTACTAATTATTGTAACAAGATTAAGGCACAGTGCAGAAATTATACTTGGCATTTTGATACTGTTTATCTTGATTACACTTCAATTTGGTGTGTTAGTTATTAAAGGCGATTGGGTGCCAATAAGTGCTTGCGTGTCATTACTTGTCATCGGGCATATTATGACTTTTTTTCGAAAACAATCGACACTGAAAATTGAAGAATTAAAGAAAAATGCACATAGGGTAAATTGGATGTTAGGGAAAAATCAATTCGAACAAGACGATTTTGATCGCGCATTTGAATCGTTACAAAATTGTTTTCCTACGAATGAAGTCATTGATAAGTTATATAAAGTCGGTCTTGAGTTTGAGCGTCAACGCGAATATGAAAAAGCACTGGATACATTTTACTATATTGGCGAACATAAAAGGAGATATAAAGACCTGGAAAAAAGAATTCAAACATTGCTTGATGTAAATGGTGACCAAGCCAGTGTCGTGTCTCCCTTCAATGGTGAAAAAACACTGGTAATGTCCGATCATGATATAGAAAAACCAGTCATTGGGCGTTATGCACTGGAACGTGAATTAGGTCGCGGTGAGATGGGTATTGTATATCTTGGAAAAGACCCGAAAATAAATCGACAAGTTGCTATCAAAACATTAAATTTCTCACAATTTGATAAAAGGGAATTAAATATAATCAAAGAACGGTTTTTTCGGGAAGCTGAGACTGCGGGTAGACTGAATCATCCGAATATTGTCACCATATACGATGTAGGTGATGAACGAGACTTGGCTTTTATTGCCATGGATTATATCCCCGGCTGTGATATGTCCGCCTTTGTGAAAGAGGAAGACTTGCTTCCCGCGAAGACGGCAATTAATTGTATTATCAAAGTGGCCATTGCGCTTGACTATGCGCACAAACAAGGCGTAGTCCATCGAGATATTAAACCAGGAAATATAATTTACAACCAGGAGAACGATCTGATCAAAGTAACGGATTTCGGTATTGCGCGTATCATGGATACTGCAAATACACGTACTGGTACGATCCTGGGTAGTCCAGCGTACATGTCGCCTGAACAGCTTTCTGGTTCAAAAGTGAATGGCGCCGCTGATTTATTCAGTTTAGGTGTCACTTTGTTTCAGTTTCTTACAGGCGAGTTTCCGTTTAAGGGTGATAATATCGCCAGCCTTGCATATAGAATCGCAAATGAAAAGCATGCTGCAATTCGGGAGCTACGCCCGGATTTACCAAAAGGAATAACCCGATTGATCAATAAGGTGTTGCAAAAAGATCCCCAAAAACGTTATGCGACGGGTGCAGAAATGAAAGACGCGCTGGAGAAAATATTAGAAGGTTTATGATTTTGATTATTTTTTGCTTTTCTCTTTTGCTATTATAGCCGCTTCACTGACCATAAACTGTTCTATTAAATCAGTTGGAACAGCACCTACTTGCTGTGCTCGTAAATCACCGTCTGGTGAGAATATTAAAAATGTAGGTGTGCCACGGAAATTATCTCCCGTTAGCTCTCTGTAAACGGATGCAACATCCATTGGTTCACCAATAAGGTTGGGGAAATTGATGCTGTGCTTTTTCAGGAAGTTTTCGGCGTGCGATTTTTTTTCTTGACCATCCAGAGAAATGCCCAGTACAGACGCGTTTTTGTTTTGATGCTTTTTGTGAAAATCGACATATTGATGTGCTTCTTCGTTGCACACATGGCAATCTGAGGCCCACAGCATCACAATAGTCCACTTTCCTTTACCCTTGTATTCATTAAGGTTATGTGGGTTGCCGTTGAAGTCTTGTAGTCCATTGATAGCAGCAAAAACCAATGGAGCAAACAGTGAAACAGCGATGAGTGAGAACCACCTGGGCTTAATGAAAAAAGACATCATATTCTGCTAGTTTTGGTCATATTTTTATAAAGTACCGAAAACAGGGTTGGCTGTTTGTTCCTTCTATTGTGTATATTCAGTAACCCCATTTGACTATAGTAAACTAATATAATTCAGGCACACTGCTTTTGTTTGTATTTAATACTGATGTGCAAGTGATATTATAGTTTTTCTCCCTAATAGCCGATTACTTGTAAGGTGTAATAATAAAACTTACCTCGTAGAAAGTATGCGTAATAAGGAAATAATGAATGCCTAGTTATGACGATATAGTAAATAATTGGTTGCCGCGTTACACCGGTATGTCGATCGATCAATTTGGCGATTATATTCTATTAACCAATTTTAATGACTATGTCAGTAGTTTTGCGGACCAGTTTAAATGCGATATATACGGCGAAGACCGGCCGATGCAGGCCGCGACTAATTCCAATGGATTGACAATTATTAATTTTGGCATTGGCTCACCCAATGCCGCGACAATAATGGATTTACTCAGTGCGCGGCAACCTAAAGGCGTTCTGTTTTTAGGAAAATGCGGGGGCTTGAAATACTCTTCTGAAATTGGACACTTTATTCTACCGGTAGCAGCCATACGGGGTGAGGGGACCGGTGATGATTACTTTCCACCTGAAGTGCCGGCACTGCCTTCGTTTAAGCTGCATAAATTTGTGTCGCAAAAGATATATGAAAAAGGTTATGACTACCGCACCGGTGTGGTGTACACAACGAACAGACGAGTTTGGGAGCACGATAAAAAATTTCTTAACCGACTAAGAAAGCTTAAAGCGATATCTATCGATATGGAAACGGCCACGATCTTTATTGTCGGTCACCATAATCAGATTTCACGGGGCGCTCTATTATTAGTGTCAGATGTACCCGTTTTGCCAGAGGGTGTCAAAACAGAAGAATCTGACGCCAATGTGACCGAGCAATGGGTAGACATCCATTTGCAATTAGGTATAGAAGCAATGACAGAAATAGACGGACAAGGTGAAAAAATAAAACATTTTAAGTACTAACTTTTAGGTAGGATAATGATGAAAAATTTTATTCTCGGTCTTCCTAGTGCACCGTCAAAATAGCCTTGACGGTGTACTAGTGGAACTCCATATTCATATAGAAGGGTCGTTGGAACTGAAACTGATGTTTAGTCTGGTGATGAGAAACGGCTTATCGTTACCTTATGACTTTGGTGGATGAATTGAGAAACCATAATTTGAAACAGTTGTTGAATTCAGGCTTATGTGTGACAATCAACAGTGATGATCCTGCCTATTTTGGCGGCTACATGAATGAAAATTATATCGCATGCGAACAAGCACTTTTGTTAAACAAAACTGAATTTGTCCAGTTGGGAAGAAACGCAATGCGCACATCTAGCCGAAGATACCAGAAAAAATAGGCGCCTGGATGAACTGGAAACGTATATGGTGAAAAATCATACCGCTTCATGATGTGTTGTACGCTAAATCCATTCAATAGAATGATTGTTTTTTCACCCACCCAGTTCAGATTGTGATGCAGTTCACGCAATTGCAAAACGGAAAAAATGTTGATTAAAAAAATCAGGTTTTCATATTATGACCTGCAGCACATAAATAATGTGACCTAGGTCCATAAAAATGAAAAAAATTATTTAAAGTATGCCTCTAATATAATTTTTCGTTATTATTAAATCATATTTTATGACGAATGCAGCTAAGTGTGAAAGTCATCACATCTCTTCTATATTTCAAATGTAAATATCTATTACTAGCAATGAATCAGTTGGTGTTTCTATCAATGCCCTTCCACTATTTGGTCGTGGTGAATAACAATTTTAGGTGTGGGTAAATGGACATGAAAAAAATATTTTCGAATGCGAGCTTCATTTCAACAGGCTTTTTTTCAACAAAGAATATGAGTGTGTTAATCGCCGCTATTCTACTGGTTGGATCATCTTTTGCTCACGCTACTCCCCGTGATCAAGCGAAAAGAATTCATGACCGGTTAACGGGGATACCGCCTACAGCGACCGTGCTTGACTCCATGGCTCAAAAAATTACTGCAGGGGATAGTAACGGTGCCGCAATGGAAGCGATGGAGAGTCCTGGCTTTTATAATACATTTCTCAAAAATTACATAACACCCTGGACCAACGAAGCAGGAACCGTATTTGCGCCGCTTAACGATTATACGGCCACCGTGATCGGCATCATTCGGGATAATGAGTCCTTTAAGACTATTTTAACCGATGATGTGGTTTATATTGGCGCAGGCGCACTCGAATTAACCCCTTATTCACATACTGACAATGTGCATTATCAGCAACTGGAGAATAGCGGTGTGAATCTGGGTGATCCAGCAAATTTGGTCAAAACGACCCAGTCTGGTTTGGCGGGTACGCAGTTTAATAATGCTGACCAGGCGGCGGGCATCCATACGTCACGCGCCGCCGGCGCGGCCTTTTTTCGGGCGGGTACAAATCGCAGGATGTTTACAGCCACGTCTCAAAATCATTTATGTCTCAATATCGCAGAACTTAATGATGTGTCACGTACCCCTGATCGGGTCGGACGGGACGTAACACGTAGTCCAGGTGGTGACAGCACCATTTTTCTTAACTCTTGTGTGGGTTGCCATGCCGGAATGGATCCGTTGGTACAGGCATTCGCTTACTATGAATGGGATCCGGAGCTTGGCGATTCTGGCAGGGTCGTTTTTACAGACGGCGAGGTACAAGAAAAATATGAAATTAACGCGACAACTTTTCCATTAGGGTACATCGTTGAAGATGACAGTTGGGATAGCGCTTACTGGCGCGCAGGTCAAAACGCCGCAATTCTTGGATGGGGAGCATCGAATGTAACGGGTAACGGTGTTAAAAGTATGGGTGAAGCGCTTGCGTCAACCCGCGCGTTTTCCACTTGCCAGGTCAAAAAAGCATTTAAGCAAATTTGTTTTCGTGAACCTGCCAATCCAGCAGAACGCACTGAGGTTGATCGAATTGCAGATGTATTTGAAACGAACGGCTACCAGATGAAACAGGTCTTTGCAGAAGTCGCAAGTTTTTGCATGGGTAATTAGTGAGTACTGCAGCATACGCATGCTCGATTTGATAAAGACGGGTAATAAGTGTTGGGTCACCCAATAAGCAGTGTCAGGAGTCTTACAATGATAAAGCAAAATATAAATTCTACGAAATTCAACGCAGCGCAGGGCCGGTTCTGGTTCTCACATAAACTTAATCTGGGACGCCTGGGGCAAGCGCTGTTATTGTTGCTAGCGCTTACTCTGGTCGGTTGTGGCGGCGGCGGCGGCGCGCCTGCGACTAATGTTCCCCCCGGTGGCGGTGGCGGCGGCGGTGGCGGTGGTGGCGGCGGTCCAACACCTAGCGAGATGGAAGCTGCATTTAACGCTACACTCTACCCAGTTGTAGTCAATCGATGTAGCGATTGCCACGCGAGTCAAGGGCCTGGTGGCACACCCGATTTTGCTCATGAAGATTTAGCAACTGCGTTAGGCGTTGTAGAAGCGAATACTCTGGCAAATCTAGGTAATCCCTCGAATTCCCGTCTGGTGACTAAATTGACTCTGGAGCTACATCGATGTGGTTCAGAATGTGATGCCTGGTCTGAAGAAATACGCTTAGCGATTGAAGCATGGTCAACCGCAATTGGCGGCAACAATGGCGGAATTACCGGGGAAG
The DNA here is from genome assembly GCA_964654485.1 of uncultured Gammaproteobacteria bacterium. Classification (GTDB taxonomy): domain Bacteria; phylum Pseudomonadota; class Gammaproteobacteria; order SG8-11; family SG8-11; genus JAADIM01. The sequence continues at coordinate 8,274 of CAZZJI010000082.1, forward strand.
ATATTGTCAGTTCAACGCTGACACTTGCTGATGGCGTGCAAAACGCCGGAGCAGGTCGGGTTGAAGCCGATATTATTGCCAAGTATGAATTTAAAACGGGCAGCGGAGCGACGGCATTTGATACCAGTGGTGTAGCGCCTGCTCTTGACCTTACTTTTGGTGGCGATGTGACTTGGGTTGCAGGCCAGGGTATCGAGATCGCCGATCCAAATAACGCAGGGGTTAGCAAAGCGGTAGGCACACAAGCAGACAGTCAGAAGCTGTATGACATGATTGTCAATCCAGAGACCAACGGTACCGAAGAATATTCTATTGAGGCCTGGATAATCAATGACAATGTTGCCGATAACGGACCTGCGAGAATTGTGAGCTACTCACAAGATACGGGAAACCGAAACTTCACAATGGGTCAACAAACCAGTTACTACAGCTTTAGAGGCAGAAGCGTTCAAACAGGTGACAATGGATCAACACCCACACTGGAAACTGATAATAACGCAGGAGACCTTAAAACTGAGCTGCAACATGTCGTAATGACATTTGATCGAGCCAAAGGCCGAAGTATCTATGTCAATGGTCTAGAATTGGCCGTCGATGATCCTGCTGCTGATCCTCCTGTAGTACCAGCAGATATTTCAAACTGGGATCCAAACCACACCTTTGTCCTGGGTAATGAGGTGCCTGATAATATTAATCGACAATGGAAGGGTAAGATGTTATTTGTCGCGATCCATAAAAGTGCACTTACAGCGGCACAGGTTCTACAGAACGCATTAGCAGGTGTAGGAACCAAAATAAGCTTACAGTTTGATGTGAGCACGTTATTGGATGCCTCTGGTGCGACTACAAGTAAAATCAGCCTGGATGTGAGTGAGTTAGACGGCTTCAGCTATGTATTTGGCACACCTGTTCTAACCACGGACATCGCGTTACCTAATATACCTGTTAAAAACATCAGAATTGGTGTGAACGGCAATGTGCCTGCGACAGCGCAAGCGTTCCGCAATATCGATATGACCGTTGCAGCGTCACCCACGGAGCTATCACGTCTAGGGTCAGTCATCCCTAAAGATACCGGGCCGGATACGGATCAATTTACACTGGTGTTTGAAGTCCTGGGTAGCAACACCAATGTTGTTGTGGAACCAGTACCTACACCAACGCCGGATTTGACGGTGAACGACCCATCGCCTGACGCGGGTCTACGTACCTTTGAACAGATCAATAACACGATGTCTGTTCTCACGGGTGTTGCAACAGATGTGACCAGTGCGATCTTCAATGATTTGAAGCAGCAATTACCCAGCACACCGGCGTTAGGCAGCTTTGTCTCTGCTCATCAGGTGGGTATTGCCAAGCTATCACTCGAATATTGCAGTGCTTTGGTTGATTCTGGTGAACTGCGCGACGCCTTCTTTGGAGCTGGGGAGTTTGAATTTGGTGCAGAGGTCAGTATCGCGTTCAGCAATCAAGCCAAGCAAGACATTATTACCAGCAATTTGGTGAATAAAATGGTGGGTACTGGTCTTAGCAGCCAGCCAACGCTGGAAGAAATACAACCCGATCTTGATCAATTGATCGGTGAGTTAACAGTGGGTTGTGACGCGCCAGCTGATTGTGATGCTGATCGGACGAGAACGGTAGTAAAGGCAGCTTGTGCAGCGGTATTAGGTAGCGCCGTTGTGTTGATACAGTAAGTGATATGTCAATGCAAACTAAAGCTAAATTAACCATGAGAAATATGAGAGGAAGTAAAATGGCCAAGAATATTGAAAACAAACGTTACTTAGACTTTGATGAGCCATTGCGTCTTGAAAATCACAAAAAGCCGGTCACTCGTCGAGATTTTTTGGGCCAAGGATTAATCGCTGGCGGCGCAGCCGTGATTGGGCCAACCTTGCTCGGTATGTTAGGACCCAAAGCCTACGCCGCAGTGGACGAAGAAGATTGTGGCATTGTTGCCGGCGGCGGCGGTGGAAATGGCAGAGTGCCTTTTATCGCGGTCGACCTGTCGGGTGGCGCAAATATCGCGGGTTCCAATGTGATAGTGGGTGGTGCAGGCGGCCAGACGGACTTTATTAGTGAAGAGGGCTATTCAAAGTTGGGGTTACCCGCAAATATGCTGCCGTCACTCGTTGATCAGACAAATACAGAGTTGGGTATTGTTTTCCACGCTGACAGCCCATTATTGAGAGGAATCAAGGATATTGCCACTCCCGCCACACTGGCAAATGTTAATGGTTCGATTATTTGCGCACGGTCGGGCAATGATACCAGCGATAACCCGCATAACCCGATGTACGGTATTTACAGAGCTGGTGGTGATGGTGATATCGTTTCATTGATTGGCTCAAGAAGCTCAGATTCCGGTGGTCGTTCAGTCGCACCCGATTCCATGATTGACCTGAGTGTAAGGCCGACAAAAATCGCCAGTGGCAATGATGCAAGAGGCCTGGTGGATACCGGTCAGTTGGCTCAACTGTTGCCAGATGGAAATGATGCGCAAAATGTAATGAAAGCTATAGAACGTATCAGTTCAATGAAATTGAGCAAGATACAAGAGGAGGCTGCAATTGAGAAACTGATTGAATGTAGTTACCTTGAAAGCACGATAGCTGCTTCAGGAGATCCTACACGGACCGACATTGACGCTGATGCTAATTTTACTACTCTTTTTGATAATGCGCCAACACCTGGCTTTGCTCTCGATGACTTTCCAAAAACGGCAGCTGTTTCCAAGTTGGTCATTAATGGATTAGCAGGTGCGGGTACAATTCAATTTGGGGGATATGATTATCATGACAGTACCAGAACAACTGGAGATACTAGAGATAGAAGAGCGGGTCGAGAAATAGGCCTTGCGTTGGAATATGCAAGATTAGTAGGAAATCCGCTAATGATTTATGTTTTCAGTGACGGTTCAGTTGCCAGTGATGGTACACCAGATGCTGGGGCGAATGGTAAAGGTATCTGGAAAGGCGATAATTCTGGTACATCAGCTTCATTAATATTGGTTTATAACCCAGCGGGTAGACCAGTAATTGTTAATGACAATCAGCAAATTGGTTATTACCGCGCTTCGGGTTCTATTGAAACTGCAGCCACAGTGGTGAGTAATAATGTAGATCAATTAGCCGAGGCTGTTGTACTCAACTATATGGCGTTAAATAATGAAGTAGGGAATTTCGCAGCAGCACTGCCGAATCATGGTCTGGGTAATGCGGCGGACTTGGATACTTTAATCGCATTTGCACCATTATAAAGCTGTATAGTCGGACTAGTCCGGTTACGCTACCCTAAGTCTAAGGTCCAATCGTTGAATAAGCGATTGGACCTTTTCTTGTAGTATTTTTTGTCTCAAACAGGTCAAAACTATGTGCTTTTTAGTGCAAGGCTTTAACCTAAATTCGTCAGTTGAAGCTACCGCAAACGTCTAATGCACGGAAAGCGAAGGATTTTTCAGAACATGTTGAACTCGCCTACAGGGAAATAGGCGAGGGGCGTAAGCAGGAGCTCTGTAATTTAGGTATGTATATTCGTTAAATATGTTGTTATCGTAGCAGTATAGTATTACATTATGGAGGGGTTATTCCCCCATTGTGTTAAAGGAGAAGTATATCTTGAAGGGAATATTGCATGTATTCACAGTCACCCACCCTTACCGGGTCGTCGATCCCATAACAGAATTCTATTTTAAATCAAAAGCACTGTAGCCCCCTGCAAAAAAACTAATAGGACACCTCACCATGCAACACACTAAAGGGATCATCCTTGTCGATATAAAAGCAGATATAAAATTACGTTTTGCATTGATGCTTATCGTACTGACGATGGCCTTGAGTGGTTGTAGCCAGAAACCCAATCAAGATGAAGGCTCAGTGTCCAAAGATACCCTGTCAGCGCCCCTTCCCAGCACACTAAGGGCATTGGCAGTAGATGCAACCACGCGGTGGTTGAAGTCATCGTCGATGGTGGTGCGCCTCAAGCCTGTACCAATCTTTCGGTTGACCAGGAGAACGGCACCTATTCTTGTGGTATCACATTATCAACTGGCCCACATATACTTTCATTAGTCTATTCAATTAGAGACAATACCGATGGCACCCCCCT
>CAZZJI010000083.1:0-12383 GCA_964654485.1 uncultured Gammaproteobacteria bacterium
ATTTTCCTGATGATTCTGGCCTGCAGGCCGAGGCAGAACAGCTGGAGGCAGTGACCGGGATCAGCCCATACTATGAGGCCAACAACAGCTCCGGCGCAGGCTACTCCTTTAGCGGGACAACGGAATACCGAGTCACTCCCTATTTGCATCTGGGTACGAGAGTCAAGATCGAGCGCGCTGATTTTTATGCGCCCAATCACTTCCTGCTCTACTTCCGGTACAGCGCCCGTCCTCGCCTGGGTACGATGCCTCTGCATCCACGCCCCACAGTCACCTATTCTGATTTTTGACTGAATCAGACTAACCCGCATTTCTCACAGGGGGCGTCGTGTAATCCCTCCTTGTTTTTCAAACATGAAATAAATTCAACTTTTGAGCGCTTTTGGCCAGGTAAAATGAAACGCAGCTCCCTCACCCAGGCGGGAGCTGAGGTTGATCTCTCCCCCCTGATCCTCAACAATTTTCTTCACCAGCGTCAGCCCGACGCCGGTGCTCTCCACCTTGTCGCGGGCCTGCAGCGTCTGAAAGATACCGAAGATCTTCTCATGGTGCTCGGGGGCGATACCGGGGCCATCATCGCTGACGGTGAAACAATAGAACTCAGCGCGTTCTTCCACCGCCACTGTCACCTTGCCATCAGCACGGTCGTGATATTTGATGGCGTTGCCGATAAGGTTGGCGAACACCTGCTGCAAACGTACCCGAGGGGCTTCGAAGCACGGCATGCCTGCGCCAACCTCAACCGTAAAACCCGGTGGCGGATCAATCGAGTCGATTACCTCATCCAACAGTGCGGCCACATCAACAGGATCACTCTGCTCCGACACGCGGCCCACCCGCGAATACTCCAAAATGCCCTGGATTAATGCATCCATGCGCTGTACCCGGTTGCGCAGCAACGCCATTTGTTGGCGTGACTCGTCGTTTAATTGTTCACCGATATCCTCTTCGATCCATTGAGAAAGATTGGAGATAGCCCGCAACGGTGCCTTCAAGTCATGAGAGGTGACGTAGGCAAACTGGTCGAGTTCGCAGTTACTGCGTTCCAGCATCTGCGCCTTTTCAGCCAATTCTGCGGTACGCTCTTCTACCCGTTGTTGTAACACCGCGGAGCTGCGGCGCAACTTGCCCGTCACAACACCGATGCCGATGACACCCAGCAGAGCGATGGAACCAAAGATAGCGATGGTGCCTTTCAGATCGTTTTGAGTCTGTGCGATCACTTGGTCCAACGGGAGATCAACCTCCAGAACCCCTCTCAGATCACCCGCTTTCCAGTCATTTTTTGGGGTGTCCGGATAGTTGTTGTGACACTGTACGCAGGCAGGTCGCATCCAATCAGCGGTCGCATAACGTAAGCGCTTATGGCCGTCACGCTCGGTAAAACGATAAAAGGGTTTGTCAGTATTTTGGCTGAAAAATCGCCATGCATCCTGCTTAAATTTATCGTCCAGGCCGCCGGTCTCCTGTCGCCAGGGAAAGGGGTAAGGACTGTAGAGCATCGTTTTACCGCCTGAGGTGCGCTCGCCAAGCTTTTCGCCCAGCATTATACTCAGTGTCGCCGGCAGCGGGATCGCGTGCTCCTTTGCGGCGTAGTCATGGCTGATCTCAAGACCGTGCTGTTTGGCGGTTTTAACCACCTCAGAAGTATAGAGTGTGCGGAAATCTGTCAGCGCATGGGAGAGCAGGCGGGCGTTTTTGATCGCGGTGGACTCAATCAGCTGCGATTGGAGCTGTGATACGTGCCACAACGCAGCAAGGGTGGCGAAGAAAAAAATCAGCGCCAGAACCAGGATGAATTGCCAGTTTTTCAGTGAACGGTGTGTGGATGCATTCATGATTGTTCCACTAACGATCCAAACTGCATAACGTATGTTGCATACGCGCTCCTTGATGTTAACCAACTTACCCAACCGGAAAAAACCAAAGCAACAAGTAACAGCAGCATGCCATCCATAGGTCCACCACTCTAATTCCAGACAGTCATCTCCGAGGCCCGTAGTTATTAGCGTCCCATGCTAATAAGAGGTTTAGGCGAATAAGGCTGCTACAGGAATTAATTTACATTTGTTTACTTTGTCGCAGGCAAGAAATTTAAGTTTGGGGTGTTACTCTATGATGGCGATCGCACTACGGCATTCGGTGAAAAGCCCTTTGCTGTGTCGGCTGACATTATCCTAAACAATCACAAAGGGGTGCGCTAATACCTGGCTGCTGTCGAGCAGGGTAACCAGATTCTCGTCTCCAGCACACAGATGATCGATCCAAACCGAGGTATCGACCAGGATCATGCTGGATCGGACTGTCTGCGGGGAATTGGTTTCAGTTGTGGCTCGCTGCCACCCAGCCGCGCCAGCCGACGGGCGCTCTCGCGCTCGATCAATGCCTTCAGCCCCTCCCGAACCAGCGCAGTTTTTTCGGTCACACCGATAATGCGCTGGGCCTCACGCAGTAACAAGTCATCAATATTCAGGGTCGTACGCATGGCAGCACCTCACTTAGTCGATATGCATATACTGTACATCATATATATGATGATATTTTTCGTGCCTGTTACTCGATATCGGCAACATTTCTCGGCAGTGAAACGTCTTCAATGTAATACATCTACGGGATGATCGCGCCCAGGTCGTAATACTTGTGCTGGCGCGGGATCTTTGCCGCCGTCCCTCCAGACAGATGGCAAAACATCTTTCACTCAGTATATCTAATGAATACATCATGTTATATATGATCTAACGGTATTTATTACTATATTGAGTATTTTTACTCAATGAATCTAAAGCTACTGTATGCCAAGTTTTGAACGCCAACACATTAATCCTCTCCTCACCCCCCCTGGAGGAACACCCATATACGACAAATATGCCAAGCAGTTTGTGGGAAGCAGAACCTATTGCCTTCAAAAGGCTGCGGTTTAATTCGCAGCAAGCACAGTTTATGTGCAAATTTCTATTCGGCCCATTTATTCAAAGCTTTCATTCCGACCACGGTCCCGCTGGTCTTCCCATTCGCGTTCATTTCTTATTTCTTCCTGCAATTTTGCATACCGACTTCTAGCCCAAACCACCACCTCTTCGTTGTCGTGCTCATAAAGATTTTGATATAAAACAGCCCGCCCCTGGAGGATATCTGCCCGCGAACCGCTCCCTGACGACATCGACCTAAGTGCATCAGCAAGATGTTTTAAGACATCTTTTAATACAGGAGCTTTATCAAAGATCGTATAAACAAAAGGTTTCCATTCATATTTTCCTGTTTCATCTGATTTTTTAAATGCCTTCATCGCTGATACAATTAACGGATAACGAGAAGATGGATCTTTCTCACACCAGAATAGAAACTCATCGTCTGAAATTTGACTAAGTGGATTATCATGCTGTTCAATATCATCGATGAACATCCTTCGGCCCTGATAGCCCTCAGCAGCATCCCCTTCCAAAAAAATATCCAGAAATATTATAGGCTGCACTTCTGCAAGATTGTTGAGCAGTCGGAGATAGTCAAGAAAATACGCACGGTTTTCTGAAATTGCCTTTTTAAGGTTTTGGCACATTATTGTGGCGGCATGAATACCCTTTGGTCCGTTAAGGCAGATGCTGGCAACCTCTGCCAATTTATAATCATGATTAGCCTGCCTCTTCCGCTCATCGTCAAAGGAGAATGCCGTCATCACGTCCTGCGCAACCGCTATTAAACCATCAAAATATTTCGGTGATTCTTTTTTTTGCCCATGAAACCGCATCTGGAGTATTTCGAGAGCAACATCAACTCCGCCCTCTTTGGAGAGAATTTTCTTCAATAACTCAGCCAAATCGCCATCACCTATAGATTCATGGGCACCCCCCGACGCAAGATGTTGGAATTGACGAACCTGAGCTTTTCCAATATCCAGTGCCTCATGCAACCGTTCTATACCTCTTTGGTCAATAGTGGAGGTGGTCTGTATAACTGAAAACAATTCTCCTAACACATTATCATCGACCAGACCATCAAGCGTCGAGTTATAGAACGATGGGTCAGACTCTGCGCAAGATGAAAGAAACCCCAGCAAAATATTAATCTGACGCATCTCAGGTGGGGTCTTCTCAAGCGCGCCATATAGAGTCTGAAAAAATTCTTTTTTATCACGGCACCCTTCCGCCAGACCAATACCAAAACTGTGAAGCATTCTGTTGTCTGTAGACACGATATCTGGCAGCAACTCATTCAATGTAGCGGCGTCTTGTGCAACTTCTGCACCGATCTTGCGGGTTGTTTCTTCTGCGCGGCGGTATCCTTCAGAAGCATCTTTCTCATCATCAAAATCGTCTTCCAGATCAAAGGTATCATGTTGGTTTGACAGCACAAAGGTACGTGCTTTTTCTAAAAGGTTATTAGGCTTTAGAAGTTTTTCAAGCTTATGGAGCCTTTCCTTTACTTCATCATTAAAGCCCTGGCTGTCGTAACGTATAATTTTACGCACAGCAATCCAACCATCATTCCATGCCCCTTGTTTCAGAATTTTTTTGGCTAAATCTTCCAGCGCCTCAAACATACCTCCTTTTGTCCATAAGCCACGCAAATTATTGGCCAGGAGTTTCTTTGCTTGCCCTGAAATTGGTCGGTCTGAAAGGGCCACACGCATGCAAATACCGATAACGGTATCAAACCAGTGGATTATTTCTTCTCGTGTCTTTGGATGATATCCGTAATCTCGAGACCTTGCCCCAAAACCAAACTCATAAGATGCGCCAAAAGGCCGCGGCGTTTTCAGCGCAGCACCGAGCAGCAGAAGTCCTAGATCCCATTTGTCCTGATCTTCAGAATCCAACAACTCTTCGATAACCTTTGCTCTGGCTTCAATAAGCGCATGCGTACCGGACAGATAAATATAAAAAAGTGACTTGAGCACATTACGTATGGAATTATTGTTTTCGTTCTTGTCTTCCGATAGCGCATAACGGCACAGCAGCTCTACACATCTATCGAATAGTGTTGGATCGTAAGCTAAATGCCGCAGCAGTCGCACAAACTCACTGAAATGGGAATTATTTCTTGAGGTGAATACGCGCCCGTCGCTACCGTTTGCGGCCCGCTCTATAACCTCAAGCGTTTTGTTCGGTGCTACCGGTGCAATATTATTGAGAACATTAATTTCTAGGCTATTAAGGTTATTTATTGATTTTCCGATCCAGCCATCCTGGTCGAGCCAATCACTGACGATATCAATAGCTGCATTACAGCCATGAAGATAACTTAAACGACGCGTAAACGACTTTATCAGCCTTTCAGAATTTTCGATAAATCCACTTACTAAAATATCTTTCGGAATAGATTCAAGCGCGCGCTCAGCAAGCCGGTTGGCGATGGCGGGCGGGAGTACAGCCCGCCAGACGCCTCGTGATTGCACGAGGTCCCGGCGTTTAAGCTCTGCTACATCCCGATATAGATCAACACCGGATTTACCAACAAGAGAAGCAAGGAACTTAATCTCTGATTTTTCAGAGCTTACGTCTGTGCCCTCGAATGAATAAACGAGGGAGCATACTTGCGCTGAGACGAGCAAACTTTCATTAGGGTCATGGCGCTGCCAGAAAAGTCTCTTGAATAGGTGCTCGTTACGAAATCCAGACAGGGTTTCGCCCTGCTGCACAGTGTTTGCAAGCACTATTGCCACGCGCGCGTTACCGCCAGAAAAACTTGCAATTTTCCTCGCGTCGACTTGTCCAATATGGGTAAATCGTTTATTGATCAGTTTTTCAATAATTTCTTCACTGGCAGGTTCAAGTCTGAATACACTTGTTTCTTCCGGCAGATCGTCTCGCACATCGTATTCGACTGTAAGCAGACTGACAGTACTTTGCTGCCTGGAACAGATTTTTGTCAAACGGTGATGTAAATCCGGCGGACAGTTATCGATAATTAGTATTGCTCTTGTTTTATCGTTAGTGAACTGACTGGCGATCGTGGTTGGATCAGGTGCAGGGCTATCAGATATATCAGTGTAGATTGCTTGGTATTGATTGAGCGCGTTCTTCCCCACTCTATTATCAAATAACGCCTGGACAAGCCGTGTTTTTCCAACGCCAGACAATCCGACCAACCGCACGGATGTCCCTGGTGTCAATAGGGCGGAGCGAAGTTTCAATAAACCGTCTTCGACTGATAATCCCTTCTCTGTGGCTTCAGCTCCATCATGCAACCGCAGCCCATCATCGAGAAGATACTCTTCTTCGAGTCCGCCCGGAGCACTCGCCCAGTTTTCATATGGTTGCCACCCTTTTATTAGAGGCTTTCCTGTTTTGTCGCGTACCCAGAGGATCATGGATGGGTGAGAGCGGACCCACGTTGCAACGCGTCCGCGATCCAGAAATTCTAAATGAAAGTTTTTGTGGCAATCTTCATTGGCCACTGCTTCCTTCATAGCATGAATTCGTTTTTCAAGGGCTGTACCTGTTGTGGAACCAGTCGAGCTGACAATGATATAAGCCCCATTTTTTTGTATAAGCGCCTTGATGGACTCCCTCAAGATATCGTTCGGGCGCATTTCCTTGATGATTTCCGCCCTTGGCATATCAGTTCTTTTGACCTGGAAGCCTGTTATGTTCTTTGGCACAAAACTCGTGACAGGGGGCGGTATACTGTCTCGAACAACAACATCCAAGCCCCCATCAGCGGCATCCTGATGGCCACCCCATTTAATTCCTCTCGTCGGCAAACCCGCTAATCTGTAGTCCGCTTCACACAATAAGCCTATTAATACACGAAGGTCTGCGTCGCCCAACGCAGCAATATCATCTCCGGTAATTTCAAAGAATGTAGACATCAATGTTTACGTAGTCCGGGCGAGATGGGGGCCTCACAGTTCATTGCATTGGACATCATTCCGAGACATCCAAACGCTTCTTCAGAAATTCGGGGACACAATACTTAACTAAACTGATTATTGTCGCTTTTTGGGCCAGGTTTTTTCTTTTTCAAAACCCGTTGCAATAGCCGTTCCGCTTCTTCGATAAAATGTTCGTTACCCAGTGGCCTGCCCGTTCTTTCATGTTTCTTAATTTCATTATCTGCATATCCCTGCGCTTCTTTTAAATAGACTTTCCAATCATCACTCAGGGCAAGTAATCTTTCTGGGAGAATGATACCTTTAGTGTCTTCACCTGCCAAATGAGCGTGTACACTACTCCATTTATAATCCCAGGCATTGTTAACCATACCAGCTTTAACTGGGTTTAGCTCAACATAAGCCGCAACTTGCAATAGCCAGCGTTCATCCATTGGATAAGAGGCAAATCGCCCTTGCCAAAGGTAGCCCTTCCAATTCTCCCTAAAATTGACCATTCGGGTGTAGCGACGATGTGTTTCGCCAATTGCCTTGCCGAGATTTGATGTAGATTCCGGCCTGACGATGAGGTGCACATGGTTCGTCATTAAACAATAGGACCATATCTCGATGTGTTCTTGGGCACACCACTCTTTTAGTAACGCCAAGTAGTACTCAAAATCACTTTCTTTGAAAAATACATCCTGACGACGATTACCGCGTTGGGTAATATGATGTGGATATCCGGGGAGTATCACTCTCGCTAATCTTGCCATGGAGAAAAATTAACAATACTGCACTATCAAAAAGCTTACAACGGGAGAATTTTAGCATAATTAAGTATTGTGTCCCCCAAATTCAAATTCTCTTACGAACTCTGCGGATTCATTGCTTTTTGTATCATTTTTATCGTTGTAGCCAATGTCGGAGAATTTCTTCTTGAAACCGCCAAAACCGCCGGTCAATGGCTGATCGAAAAAGCCGAAGACTTGGCTGAGTGGCTTTCTTATGTCGTAATCACCATTATCAACAGCCTTGTGAGCCTCATTGCAGCGATGCTCCTTGCCTTTTTTCGTCCCTTTATAATTTTTTTCTCATGGCTCTTTAACGGCATATTTGAATTTTTCAAACTGCTCGAACTCTACTGGAAAACCGACCAACAAGAATTCAAAAGCTTCTGGGCTTTCCGTCGCTATATGCGCGGCGAAGAAGACCCAAAACCGAACGATCAGCAAAATCAAAAACAAAATCAGCAACAACAAAACAACCAACAAGCCCCACCAAAAAAAGATAAACCAAAAAACACCTACCATGAAGCTCTGACCTTGCTCGGGTTTCCTGTAGATAGCAGCTTTACGAAGACTGACCTTAAAAAACGCTATCGCGAACTAATCAGCCGTGTTCATCCCGATAAGGGATGCCCAACCTCGACTCTCGCCCAACAAATCAATGACGCTGTTACGACCATCAAACAAAGGAGAAACTGGACATGAGCAATGACCTAACCATTAAAGACAACACCAATCTGTCCAAAGCACGTGAAGATTTTATACGCTTTAAAAATAAACAGGTAGCCAACACACAAAAGCGTAATACAACACCATCGGAACAGACAGCGCCAACAACGGCACATGAGATTTTGTTATGTAGCAAAAAACCAGGCGTGCAATCTCTCATGACCTATGAAGTCAGCACTAAAGAAGCTGTACTTATAAAAGCCACACCACTTTCAAACACTACAGGATTTTCAAGTAAGGAATCGCAAAACCGCTTAACAGTAAAACGTAAAATCATGATTAGTGGTGACTATGATGGCTGCCCTTATTGTGGTCAGGTAAGTGTCGTTCATTGCAATTGCGGGACGATCTCATGCGGCCCAGATCGTAACAGCCGCCACACTTGTCCCGGCTGCGGTGATCGCCATCGCACGGTTCCCAGAAGACAAAAAACGACTTTGTTCGGCTCCCGCCCTAATCACGAAGCGCGCGAGAAGTCATCACCATTAGGAAACACAAACAAAAGCCTATCCCAGGATTCCCGCTTCTTGCTCAACCATAAAAAGTAGAGGTGCATCATGATCGAGACCTTCAAAACAAAATCAGACAAAGACCTCAAAGACCTGATTGCAGCCATAGAAGCAATTCTTCATGACCGCGACCAGCAACGTAAAAAACAGACCATGGCAAAAATACAGGACCTCGCCGGACAGGTTGGCTTGCAGGTCAGTGTCAAACCACCAAGAAAACGAAAACACCGCAAACATAAAATTCAGGAGAGCAAATCATGATCGACGAATGCAAGGAAATCCTTCTTAACGTCAAACAGGAAATATTTGAGGCAGGAGAAATCCTTAGAGCAGCAGAAACTGATCAAACGCCAGCCTATCAGCTCGCTGAAATCCTACGCGATACCTTAACGTCATACAGGCGACGATAAAGGCGCAGATCATTGGCATGAAATCTACCAGTATCTATTCACGCGATATTGTTCTACTGCTGCCCCTATCGGGATTATCGGCAAAAATGGCTAAACAGTTCCTTGTTTATGGTTTGTAAGGTAAATAAGAGCGGCAAATCGTGCTTTTCACTGTATTTCATGCGATTATCGGATGATACATGCTCTTGAAAGCAAGTTAATCTATTTTATTAGCTCTTAAGAGCATACATCCTTGCCAAGGACAAAAATACCTGATACGCTCTTAAGAACAGTTAAACTCAATTAAAGAGTCCTTAAGAGCAGATGACAGCAAAGAACACATTACTAAATGCACCGCCTTATGCGGTTGAACAGACCTTAAAACGTCTTGGCGCCAATCTCCGTACCGCAAGGCTTCGCAGGAACTTGACGATCGAAGACGTCGCCGAAAAAATAGGCACAGGATCACGCGCCATCTCCAGCGCCGAAAAAGGCAAAGCTTCAACGAGCGCTGCAACCTATATCGCACTACTGTGGGCGTATGACCTAATTGACCAGATAGGCAATGTCGCCGATCCAGAACGAGACGAAGTTGGCCTGAGATTATCCATGTCTCGCGAACGTACCCGAGCCGGTCAGAAAAAGGAGCTAGATAATGAGTTCTAAGGAATGCTTTGTCTACATAATGCTGCCGGGGGAAACGGAGTTTGTCACGGTAGCAAAATTTGAACTGACAACAGACCGGCACGGGATTTCGACCGGCCGGTTTGTTTACGGAAAAAGCTATCTAGAACGGAACAATGCGGTTCCGCTTGATCCGTATGAACTCGAACTTGGTTCCCGCACCTATTCAACAACGCTTCTCAATGGAGTCTTTGGTGCCCTACGTGATGCGAGCCCGGATTACTGGGGCCGCCGGGTTATTGAGAAGCGCAGCGGCAGAACCGATCTCGGCGAAATGGATTATTTACTGGAATCTCCCGACGACCGCGCGGGTGCGCTCGGCTTTGGCCTAAATCCAAAACCGCCCGCACCAAAGAAAAAATTTAATAAAACGATTGATCTCGTCCGCCTCCAGGAACTCGCTGATATAATCATTGCCGATGAAGACCTACCTGATGGTGCAGAGGCCGCCCAAGTTCAGGACCTGATGCTGGACGGTACATCGATGGGTGGGACCCGTCCCAAAGCCGTGGTCGAAGACGCTAATGCTCTTTGGATAGCAAAATTTAACCGCTCGGATGATAAATGGAATTATGCACGCGTCGAACGGGCAATGCTGGAACTTGCGCGGGAATGCGGTATCCGTCCCGCAGAAAGCAGAATTAAAACAATCGGCGATCGTGATGCCTTACTCGTAAAACGTTTTGATCGGGAAAAAACCGATAACAGCTATCGGCGCGCGCGCATGCTTAGCGCCTTAACACTACTACGCGCAGAAGATACACACCAGGATCGCACTAAGTGGTCGTACGTTCTGCTCGCAGAAGAATTACGTCGCATCAGTTCGCAAGCAAAAACTGACACAACGGAGCTGTTTCGACGCATGTGCTTTAATGCCCTGATCTCAAACACCGATGATCATCCGCGCAATCATGCCGTTATTGCAATGGATCGAGATTGGAAACTTTCTCCCGCTTACGATCTCACACCAAGTCCACAGATCAGTAAAGAAAGACGCGATCTCGCTCTCGTTTGTGGCGATATGGGTCGCTATGCCAATGCAGAAAACCTGTTATCACAAAGCGCACGTTTTCTTCTCGAACCGGAAGAAGCTAAAACGATAATTGATGAAATGGAAGCAATCGTAACCAAAAAATGGTATGAGGTTGCCCGCCGGGAAGGCGTAACAGAAAAAGACTGTGAAAAAATAGCCAGAGCCTTTGCTTACCCTGGATTCCGACTAAACATTAAGGCAATAGCGCAGACAGAAACAACATAACCGGCCAAAAGAGAAACGCCTGCACTCTTTAAAAACGCGAATTAGAATTCGTGCGCGTTAGTAACGATCAAGTCGTGATTGATTTCAGTAATTTCTCCGTTGATCTGCATATCAAGAGCGATGGCTTTGTAGTCGATATAATAGCGTAGATTTTCTGGAATCTCGGTTGTTTCCTCAATGATGGTACCGGTGATCACCTTGGTCCAGAATGGGTGATCAACTTGCGGCGGAATATGCAAATGAGGTCGTAGTGAGACGGGATGACTTGTTGCCACTGGGTAGCCGTATTCGAGTTCGATTGATTATGACGTATGCAGATAGAGACGCACTGATGGCTTGCTTGAAACATCTGCAAGTCACCGCGAGCAATGCCAACCTCATGAGCATAGAGCTGATGCAAACACTCTGCGATCACGCCGCAGGCAACTACCGGGTGCTCACCAGCATGGCTGCTGAACTGCTTGCTTGGGCCGCACAACAAGAGATTGTTCAACTGGATGAAAAACTTTATCTGGACGTATTTGGTTCATCATCGCCAGCTAAAACCCGAAAACGGGCCTAATCATGTCATGGAGGAAAGCCCCAATGAATTCACAATCGCTCATGTTCATTGATCCACCAGCGCTTTGCGATGAGGCGGCAAGCGACGTGTTCGATTTCTTGCACGAACTCATTAACGCATATGAAAATCACTATGCTCACCAACTGCGGCGTCATTATGAATCCAGCGCAACCCCTCAAATAGATTTGTTTGAAGACCTCGAAAACGAGCAACCGCCGTTCTGAGATCAAACCGTCACGACGAGAACCCGCAAGCAACACGGCTGGGTTTCGTCTTTCACTAAATCTGCGCGTCCAAATCCATCAAATAACTTGAACATGACCACATCGATTATCGTGGACACGCTCATCATACTCACCCAATGAATAACCGTGAAAACCTTCATAGTCATGTATAGCGTACTCTTCCGCGAATCCCTCAGGACTTACCGCAAGCATCTTGCTAATTTGCTCTTGGATATCATCGGGGTCTAACGTGGCATCAATCCAAACACCATGTAATTTGCCGTTATTATATGCAGCAAGGTCTGCAACATAAATTCTGATTTCTTCACACATAGTCTTTGCTCCTTTAATTCGCTGTTGAAGTTCTAAGCGAAGCGTTTGCCTCGCGTATGAACTTCTGGCGACTAGGCCGACTAGGCGGGGGTGAAAAAA
>CAZZJI010000084.1:0-8299 GCA_964654485.1 uncultured Gammaproteobacteria bacterium
TGTGACTGGCACTCGATTTTTCAAAATCGTCCACCACACCTTTGTGAATTTCCATATTGACTGGTTTTACATGACAAAAACAACCATATGCTTTTGGCACACCGCACTGACCACTGTGCAAGTCTGTTATAACTATATTTTCTGGCAATCGCTCGAGATCAACTGCGTGCTGTCCTGTTCCACCGCCTAGTTTATAAAATATTTTCAGTGTTAGCGAAAATGTCCTTCAGGATTTCAAGAATGGTATTTTTTTCATCACAGGCGCAAGAAAAGGGCTTACTGCTTATCATATTGAAGTGTGTTTTATTTTTCGGTATGTCGCTTTTAACAGCAAGTTGGTTATCTAGCCAAGGGCTGAATTAAACGCTCCTTGTTTTTACATATCAATTATATAAAGCAGGAAATGTAAACCGTTCTGTTTAATATATTTAAGTTTAGATAAAGCAGTATAGAGTATGGTTTGGTGAACATAATATAAAAAGGAAATTAATAAAATGGTATTACGCAGATCTATTCAGTTTTTGGCTGCCACCCTCTTGGGTATCACGTTAATCACTGCCAACGCTCAGACTAACAATAAACTTCCTCCCGCCGCCACTGACAATGATTTTCATGACAACGGCCAACCATTGGCCGCTAAAGTCCAGCTTGGGAAGTTTTTATTTTTCGACAAAATACTCAGCGGCAATAAAAATATTGCCTGTGCAACCTGTCACCATGGCCTAACTGATACGGGTGACGGCTTGTCATTACCGATTGGCGAAGGCGGACGTGGATTAAGCATAACGCGTGATACAGGCCCCGGTACTAATGCCGTTGTAGAACGCGTGCCTCGTAATGCCCCGCCCGTGTTCGCGTTAGGTGCAAAAACCATGACGATCATGTTCCATGATGGACGAGTTGAGGTCGATGCAAGTCAGCCTAGTGGGTTTTCCACACCTGCGGGAAATGATTTACCGACAACCCTGGAAAATGTACTCGCCGCACAAGCAATGTTTCCGGTAACTTCTGCAACAGAAATGGCTGGACAACCTGGCGAAAATACAATTGCAGATGCTGCAACAATTGTTGATATCTGGAACTTGTTGGCAAACCGTTTGCGTAATATCCCAGAATATGTCGAGTTGTTCGAAGCGGCTTTTGGCATCGATCAAGGAGATATAACGTTTGCACACGCCGCAAATGCAATTTCTGCATTTGAGCGTGCTGCATGGCGCGCCGATAACAACGCATTTGACCGATATCTCCGCGGAGATAAAAAAGCACTAAGCAAATCAGCAGAAAAAGGTATGAAACTGTTTTATGGAGACGCGGGGTGCTCATCCTGTCACAGCGGTACATTTCAAACCGATATGGATTTTCACGCAATTGCAATGCCTCAAATTGGCCAAGGAAAGGGGCATGGTGTAGATGGAAACGAGGATTTTGGACGTGAAGCTATAACAGGCAACGCTGACGATCGATTTAAATTCCGTACACCGCCATTAAGGAATGTCGCTCTAACAGGCCCCTGGGGTCACGACGGCGCATATAATACGTTGGAGGGCATCGTACGCCATCACTTAAACCCTGAAGAATCGATCTTGTTGTATAATTGCGATATTGAACCCAAACTACCCTCGCGTGCAGATCTGGATGCATTGGATTGTGAAGTGATGAACACGCCTGCCAAAGTTGCAGCGATTATATCAGCTAATGAACTGGATGAGAATAAACTAAGTGATAAAAATTTCGGTTATCTGATCGATTTTTTGCATGCACTTACTGATCCTAGCAGCATTGATTTACGCAATGATATGCCAATGCGGGTACCCAGTGGGCTTAACACTTTCTGAGTAGTCTATTTGCCTACCAAAACTTTGTCGGGAGGGTCTTAATTTCAGCTCCTCCGCCTTTCAGTATATTTTTTTACTATCCAATAATTCCAAATTGTTCCATAAGTTCTAATGCACCGTTCTTATAATTTAAAATCAGTAATACCTCTAAATACGTTGAGTCGAGTAGTTGAACTGGAATTTCTTGCTGGGCTTATATAGAATATTTAGCCATTCAAATTTTAAAATAGGATAATTATCATGCAGGTCAACATTGTTCATGTAGTCGTTAAAAAGGAATTTATCAACGAATTTATCGAGGCCAGTCGTGTTAATCACGAATCATCTATAAAGGAAGCAGGCAATTTTCGTTTCGACGTTCTACAACTGCAAGAAGATCCTTGTAAATTTATTTTATACGAAGCCTATAAAAGTCAGGAAGATGCAGCTAAGCATAAAGAAACATCTCACTATTTAACCTGGCGAAAAATAGTTGCAGACTGGATGGTGGTTCCTCGCCAGGGTATTGCCTATACAGGTTTATTTCCACATGAATAACGATTCGTTTAATTTTTCCATCAGTCGTCTACCCAAGATTGAGTTTGGTTCTGGCAAGTTGAGTTTATTATCTAAGATAGCCAAGCAATTCGGCAACAAGGCCTTATTCGTCACCGGTAAAATTTTTTTAAAAAAAAGCCCCTATTGGCAACAAATACTTGATGGTTTAGATGAAAATAATATGGGCTGGCTGCATTTTGTTTGTGATGGTGAACCCAGTCCGTCTTTGATTGATGACGCAGTTAAAGAATTTTCCGATTCAAATATTGAAGTTGTTATCGCTGTTGGTGGTGGTAGCGCATTGGATGCGGGCAAAGCAATTGCGGGATTATTAAATGTACAACGTTCAGTAATGGATTACCTGGAAGGTGTCGGACCAGAACTACACTACAAAGGCCCAGCAGTTCCATTGATTGCGGTACCCACCACCGCGGGCACCGGCAGTGAAGCAACAAAAAATGCGGTATTGAGTGTCATCGATCACGATAAAGGATTTAAAAAATCTTTTCGGGATGAACAATTAATTGCTCAATACGCCATTGTGGATCCTGATTTTTTATCAATGTGTCCTCCGGCATTAATTGCCGCAAACGGGATGGATGCGTTGACCCAACTATTAGAATCTTATGTATCACTCAAGTCTAACCCAATGACAGATGCGTTGGCCTTGTCCGGACTTCAGTCGGTATTTCAAAGTCTGCCATCTTGCTACGAGTCCGTTACGGAAAATAGTGCTTCTCGCTCTCAACTGGCGTACGGAGCGCTTTTATCAGGGATAACGTTGGCACAAGTTGGCCTGGGCTCAGTACATGGATTAGCCTCACCTTTGGGTGCTTTTTTCCCCATTCCTCATGGTGAAGTTTGTGGTTTATTGTTGGCGAGTGCCACACGCTGTAACTTACACGCTTTGCGAAAAGCACATAAGCAACACCCAGTACTATATAAATACGCACACGTAGGGCGATTACTCAGCCAGCAAGAATCGCTCGACGACGCGCAAGCACAAAACTATCTCGTCGATACATTATCTCAATGGAGTCAAGATATGAATATGCCCGTCTTGTCCGATTATGGCGTGCAACCATCGGATTTTGACCATATCGTTAAACATGCGAGGGGAAGCAGTATGAAAACTAACCCGATTGTGTTATCTGATACGGAAATTAAACTTATATTGCAAGAATGTTTGTAACCTGATTATGCTGTCGCGTTGGCACATGATATTCTCCTAGTTTGAATTTTTTGATAGCCTGGACACTTTCTGAATATAGGATGGTAATAATTTATTATCAAAAAATGGATGAGTATGGATGAGTAATGCAAGCGATAGATTATGGGGCAACGACTTGCCCAGGCGAGAAGGATCCAATTTTTGTTAAGGCGATTCTGAATGGAATTTACTGAGTTAGAAAAAAAGCAACTTCAAGTTGCTAAAAATAAACTGGAAAATCCTGGTTTTACAGCCCGTTTAACTAACCTAGTTGGTGTGCCTGTAGAAAAAGGATTTGAGTTATTACCTGATAAATGGAACCAAAATATCCGTGAGGTCACACAAATAGCTTTGATGAAAGCATCTGATGCAGCAATCTTTACTATGAAAGATATTCCTGAGGAGGAATCTTCAAATATTTTGCACAAACTTGGAGTTGCAGTCAGCGGGGGCGTAGGAGGTTTTTTTGGTATCGCAGGAATTTCAGTAGAATTACCCATTTCTACCACTATAATGTTGCGCTCAATAGCTGATATAGCAAGAAGCGAAGGAGAATCTATCAGTTCTATCAATACTAAAATGGCTTGCTTAGAAGTTTTTGCGCTCGGAGGAATAAGCAAATCAGACGATAATGCTGAATCTGGGTATTATGCTGTTCGTTACGCTTTGGCTAATTCGATAACAGAAGTAGCTGAGTTCTTTATCCAGAAAGAATTAGCCAAAGATGTGGCCCCTGCGTTAATCAAACTTATTACAGAAATAGCAAAACGGTTTGGTGTTCAAGTTACTCAAAAGGCTGCCGCCCAAGCTGTCCCAGCAATTGGTGCCGCTGGTGGGGCAATAATTAATACGTTGTTTATTGATCACTTTCAAGATATGGCTAGAGGTCATTTTATTGTTAGAAAATTGGAGCGAAACTACAGTAAAGAAAAAGTGATGGAATTATATAAATCATTGCCAAACAACTAAGCACATAATATTTCCTGAATAGGAATTGGGATGCCTGCCCCTCCCTGGCTCGTTATGTAATTTTTTAGCCAATGACTCTCCCTATATTTGTCAAATTATTCCGTACCCATTCCTTAAAAATGTAATCTAGCAAATAAATCAATGGCAATTGGATCGATTGTCGGGTCTACTTGCCGCCAAGCTGAGGAAAAAGTATTTTGATTGCTGACTATCTTGGGGTCAAAGACTTCCCCCTGAGTTGAATCGACAACATTCGAGTCAATCCATCTATTATTAGTATATAGCGATACATTGACATTATTGACGCCACCTTGTTGTTGTAACCAAATAGCAGCGAAGAGGTCACTATGAGCAGCTATTTTTGGATCAGTGGTCACGCTTTCCGCGCCTTGTTCAATAAGCTCAGCAGTGGTTTCCCAGACATTTCCATCATAATAACTTGCATACAGATTAAATGGTACGTTTTGTCCACCGTCCTGCTGCTTCCAAACGGCCATGTGTCCGCTATTGTTCGAGGCCAATGCAGGTAAACCCGCTTGCCCAGCTAAAGAGTCCAATTGTATCGGTGTTGTTTCCCATGCCGAACCGTTAAAAATATTGGCATAAATATTAAGCTCGTTGATGTCGGCCTGCTGCCAAACAGCAGCAAAACCCTCGCTTGCCGCCGATAGTTGGTAACCTATGGGTTCACTCGTCAACGATGGCAAATCGATATTCTGCCATGCACCCCAAGCGGCTCCGTTATATAATCCTGCATACAAATTGTCAACGCTACTCTCGTTTTCTATATAAGCCACCATATAATTTGACTGGTTAGAGGCTAATATCGGGCTACGCCCTACGAGCGTGTTACTTTGTTGCACCAATTCCTCGGTTACCCAACCATTGTCGAAGGTAAACGTAGACGCAAGAATATTATTCTGTTCCCAAGTGAAGGAATAGCCGTCACCATTACTGGTGAGATCAAATATTCCGGTGTTGAACCCACCTAGATCGCCCCATCGGCTCCACACTGCACCGTTATAGGTGGCTGCAAAAAAGCTAAAACCGTCCACCCACACAAGTGCATATCCAGTGCCATTAGAGCTGATACGCATATCCCAGTACTCGGTCAGTACGGAAAATGATTCCGCCACTTGCCACTGCCCGTTCAAGTATAACTTGGCATAAAGAGTTTCACTATCGATGTCTTTTTCAGCCCAGGTCACCAAAAATCCGCTACCATCGGTGCTAGTGTAATAATTAAAAAAATTATTATTGGCAAGTTGCGTGGTACTTGTCCATACACCATTTTCATAGATCCGGGCATACAAACGGGACAGACCATTATGAAACTGACGCCACACTGCCAAGGCACTACCGTCGTCCGCTACCACAATTCTATAGTCTGTTACGCTACCGTTGTGATCATTTTGAATGAAATAAACGATCTGATCAAAGTCGCTGCCGTAAAGTCGTGCCGCGACGATTGAACCCTGGGTATCAGTGTCTTCTTGCCATGAAAATGCATAGCGCCCATCGGCGGTAAAAATCGACCCCGATGTTGCGCTTCCCGAGGCGGTCTCAATATTGACCGCACCCAGCCAGCTACTATTATAGATATTTGTCCAAACGTTGCTAATACTTTCAGATGGATCACTTTGATTCCATACGATCCCATAGTGATTGCCTGCGGATACGATCTTTGGGTTACCCGCACTGCCTGGTTCGGTATCTAATTGCTGGGCACCTTGCCAAGCACCGCTGCCGTTGACGTTTTGTGCCGCATAGAGATTGCGCTCGCCACCCACCACATTCTGATTCCAGGTCACCATGTATCCTGATTGATCGGAAGCGATTGCAGGTTGCCAAGCGTTACTCAATGTAGTGATATCAAGACGTTGTTCTGTTCCCCAAGTTGCACCAATACCGATGTTGGCAAATATGCCAGTGGTTTGTTGCGACCAACTCACTGCGTAGTTAGTGCCGTTGGAGGCAATGGTTAGCTTAAAAAAGACCGGGTCCGCATTATCCTTGATCGGCACCTCCGAGCCCCACCCGGATGCATTAACGAATTCACGGCTATGCACTTTAGTGGAACTACCATCAAATTGAAACCATGCGAACTGATAACCCGATCCGTTAGAGGCCAGGACTTGACCTCCGGCGCCACCACTTAAGTCATTGAGCTTCTTGGCAGCAGGCAACCAACTCCCTGCAGAAAAAATATTAGCATAAGCGTCGTTGTTGGTCCCACTTTTCTGTCTCCATACCGCCCCATATCCACTACCATTAGAAACGATGTGATAACTGTTAAAATCTACATTATCTAATGTTGCGGGATCACTAAGTGTAAACGCACCGCCCCAACTAGAGCTTGTCGATGGGTCGTAGATCTTAGCGTGTAAACGAAAAACATTCTGATCATTTGCTTGCCGCCATACCACGGCATAGCCACTGCCGTTAGAGGTGATCTTAGCGGCTTCAAATGAGTTGCCTTCGTAACTAACGATTTGTTGTACGGTTTGCCAACTACCAGCGTCGTAGATTCTCGCATTAATGGTAAGTAGCGTATTGTCATTGTTGATCTGCTTCCATACCACAGCGAATTGGTTACCGTTAGTAGCCACCCGCGGCGTCATTGCTGATGAACTGCTAGGTTGTGCGGTAAGTAAGGCTTCGGCCGACCATTGATTATTGACAAATGAGTAGAGTGAATAGAGGAGTTTTCGTCCAGTACCAGAGTACACTTCCCAAATAGCAATACCGTCACCCACATCGTTAAAAACCAACAATGGGGTGCTATGTGTAGACGAAGTCACAATATCGTTAATCTTTGCGCTATTCCCCTGTAGTGGTCGATTATTGGAATTATTTGGATCCTTATTAGCCTTGAGTTCTATCAAATTGCTAAAACCGTCAGCGTCCATATCGGGAAAGGAATAATTGTAGGGAAATGTAACCTCATTCTCCCCTACTGCTATAGTGGCTGAAATAGATTGGTTCGCCAATACTATCCCCTGTGGAAATTGTTGATTTATACAAATAAATTCAATGCTGAACTTATGAACTTCAGGACTAAGACCGGCAATTGTGACAGTAGCTTCTTCAGTGGTAAGGTTCATTTCTATCGCGGACCCGGTATCGTCCAACATTAAAAATGCTTTTTGCGTACAGTCTTCTATGGCAGCCGCTGTTATCGCCTCTGGAATAGCGATACCGATTTGAGGGGCGCGACCAGTATTAGTTGTACCCGAGGAATCTGTCGTGGAGGTACATGAAATTAAAAACGTGGCGAGAATGATGGCAATGCTAGCAATATAAATTGACTTCAACACGACGAACTCCAGAAGTAACAGCGGCGAGATTTTATTGCCAGACAGCTCTGTACTTCACAACAATTTGTTATTTATTAGCTCGGATATTTCATAGCGTTATGCATCGTCTTGCTTGTTCATTGATTCCACAGGAAATATTCTCACAATCTAAATCTAGCACCATATAAACCATAGAAATTAAAGAGTACCCAGTGGTGAACAGCCGAGGTAAACAAGAATATACCACAGAATTTAGAGAAAACACGAGCGTATTCCGCTCAAAGTAATCAGTCCAACGCAATCAGGTTTAAAATGTCTTGAAAAAAAATCAAATAATGTACCAAAGTAACCCGGTTTGATAGGTATTAAATGCTAAAGCGTCAACAGAACACGAACTTCCAGATATATTTTTTACCGCGCTAAGTGCCGTTATTTATGGGGTAGACAACTGG
>CAZZJI010000084.1:8399-11594 GCA_964654485.1 uncultured Gammaproteobacteria bacterium
AACCCAAACATGGCCAACATATTTACATTCTCTTTTTCATCATCGCTATGAATAATTTTTGATATTCTATACTCTTTTAATACTACAATATCCAATTTTTTCATCAGCGGTCTAATTTTATTCCGATACTCACGATACTTTGCTTCATCGGTGATTTTTAGCACGAATAGTAGCTTAATCATGTTCTTACTTTCTCCGTTTGTAGCTGAATGTACGTAAAAAGCGACGCACATCGCCAGCAATAAAATAGTTGTTTTGTTAAATAACATGCAATTACTCTCCATCTAGCTTAGGTTTAATAATATGCGAAGATTTACGACACCAATCCACTTACATACCTCGTTTTCTTCGCTCAGTAACCTGTTCACCAGCAATACCCCAATTATCTGTATCCACTTCATCAATAACTACGACGGTAGTTGCTTTATTTTTCCCAAGCACCTCATTTAAAAGAACCGTTACACCCTCAATCAACTGTCTCTTCTGTTCTTTGGTTACACCTTCTTTGGTAATTTTAATATTTATATAGGGCACTGGGTTTACCTTTCTATATTCAATTAATAATATTTTCCGTCAGAACTGACGACTCACTTTCCCAATACAGCCACTTGATATAGCTCCAACAACGCCGGAGTTTCGATTGATCCATGATGATGAATCTGATGCCACCTGCCACAATCCAATCGATATGTCCTGCTGGTGCGAATTGATAGTTCTATTTTATTTTCGCCTTTCTGGAAATAGCCTCTTTCCCGACCGACAGCTATAAACATCACGCCAGAGTGATGAACCGTGTAATCGTAAAACTCGACATACACTTTTGCTGTTCCGTTAAATATTTTTTCGTAGACCTCCCTGATCGATTTCCAACCCCGCTTCACTCCACCCAGTGGGTTAGACATGCTTGCCTCATCAGTTTTTTCCCAGTTGTCAGACATCAAATTAATATCAGCACTGTTAAATGCCCGATAGAAATCAATGAGTGCACATTTTGGGTTTGAAGCTTTGACTTCAATGCGCTCAGATCCTGTTATTGCTGTTTCTGTAATTAACATTGGCAACTCCAATAGTTGTATATACAACCCATATGATAAAAAAATACTACTTTATTTTTTTAGCGCTTTCCCGAAGCTGACCAACGAGCATTGTCAGCTGCTTTTTTCCAACACTCGAAACCATGGTCTGATACAAAGATTCTCCTAAATCTTCCAAGGCGGCATGTATCTTGTTTGCCTTGCCCGTTGGATAAATATTCTGTTCACGACCATCAATGCCCGCTGATTTTTTTCTTGTCACTAATCCTTTTTTCTGCATGGAATCAATAAATCTACTAATGGTCGACTTCTCAAGCCGCAACTCAGTAGTAAGCTCCTTCGGAGTGATGCCTGGCCTGGACAGCACAACACGAAGCATGTATCCATGCGCAGGTGATAGATCAAACGCGTCAAAAGCCTGCGCCCACTTTTTGTTAACTAAGCGAGCTAAAGCATTAATATTAAAATAGAGACACCGATCAAACATGCGTGCATAATAGCATACATATAGTTGCATATACAACTTTTATTTCAATTTATTTCAAAAAACAAACAACCGCCCGCCCTATTCGAAATACTGGTTATTTGAAATCTTATGACTTAAAAATCTACAGGATTGAGTGCACCCAGGTTGTACAATGCGCCGCTCAAACGTTCCCAATCTAATGCACTTCCCGGCAAACCAAAACGTAAGCTGGCAGGTGTTGTAAACAGGCGCGTCAAAATACCCTGTTGTGCAAGCCTTGCGTGCAAATGTGCTGCCTGTGTCGTGCGTACCCATTGGAACAGTTCGCAGCAACCATCAGGCACAAGCTCATATCGAGTGAGCATCGTGTGCAGGCGCGCGCTTTGTTTGATGAGGTGATTGCGCGTGCTTTGCTGCCATGCGCGATCCTTGAACGCTTCAGTAGCCACCCAACGTGCAGGCGAGCTAACAGCCCACGGACCAAGAGCATCATTAAGTTTTATCAACAGTGCATGTTCGGCACACACAAAACCAACACGCGCCCCCGCCAGGCCGAAGAATTTACCCAGCGAGCGCAGCACAATGAGGCCTGGGCGTGAGCTGTAAGGAACAAGGCTGTGTTTGGGCGTGGTATCAATGAACGCCTCGTCCACAATCAACCAGCCACCACGTTTAGCAAGTTGTTCGTACCAGGCCAGCAATTGTTCGACCGGGAAACGCTCGCCAGTAGGATTATTGGGGTTCACCACCACCAATACATCATGATCATCAATAACAGTGTGTAATTTATCTGCTGTAACAAAATCAACCGCATGACCGGCACGCTGCCAGGCATAGGCATGCTCGTTGTAACTGGGCGCCAGCACGGCTACCCGGCTTGGTGCGCGAATTATTGGCAATACCTGAATTGCAGCCTGTGAACCGGCCACCGGTAATAGATCCGCCGCAGCATAATAACGACATGCCGCCTCATGCAAACCGTCTTCATCTTCGGGTAAACGTGACCAGGACGATAATGGCGGCATCGCCCCACGCCAGCCATTGGGATTGATGCCGGTGGAAAGATCCAGCCATTCATCGAGTGGGATACCATATTGCGCCACTACCGCACGCAGTTTGCCGCCATGCTCAAGCACGCAACCATCCCCCGATCATAATCACCACCAGCCATAGCCAGACAGCACGATTCACCAAACTGACAGCACGTTTAGTGTCATCTGCCTGAGGTATCTTATCCAAACCTAGTTCAGAACTATGCAGCATTTCGCGCTCGTCAACGGAAAAAATTAATGAATCACGCAATGACATAGCGTGCTCCCTGGCTAACCCTCACAGGTCTATCCCTTTTTGTGCTCGAATGCCTGCCTGAAATGCGTGTTTGACATCGCGCAACTCGGTGACGGTGTCGGCCACTTCACATAGCGCCTTAGGCGCGCCTCTTCCTGTGATGACAACATGTTGCATTGGCGGGCGGTTACGCTATCCATATCCAGCCATCCATATTTTAACGGGTAAGTTAAGTTCATCAAGTACGATAAGCCCAAAAGACGGGTCACTCAGCATTTCGCGTGCCACAGCCCGGCCGCGTTTCGCGCTTGGCAATAGAGAAGATCAATGAATCAGGCGGTGACATAACCTGGTTCTTGACAGTGCCGCTGGAGCGCCAAGTTAGGCGCGGTGCTTATTTAAAATAGT
>CAZZJI010000085.1:0-11446 GCA_964654485.1 uncultured Gammaproteobacteria bacterium
ATCCGGTCGCTGGGATTCGGTGGGTGAAGAAATGTTTCGCCTGCAGGAGCGAAAGGGCGCTGACGTTGCGCTCGGGATGACCCACGAAGAAATCTTCGCCTTTCACTCGACGGAATTGCGTTCCTACAAATCCCTCCCTCAGGTCTGGTATCAGTTTCAAACCAAGTTTCGAGACGAAGCCCGTCCAAAGAGTGGCTTGCTCCGCGTGCGCGAATTTACGATGAAGGACTCCTATTCTTTTGATTTGGACGAGGAAGGGCTGGATGTGTCCTTTAATCGTCATCTCGAGGCCTATCGCCGAATCTTCCGGCGCTTCGGTTTCGACGTCGTTGCCGTCGAGGCCTCGTCGGGCGTGATGGGGGGAAACCAATCGATTGAGTTCATGCTCCGAAGCGATGCGGGTGAAGACTGGATCGCGAATTGCGAAAAATGTGGTTATGCCGCGAATGTCGAAAAGGCAGAGAGCGTCTTGGCTGCGATCGAAGATTCAGAAGGCCCGGCTAGTCCGGAGCGATTCGCGACGCCCGGGGTCAAGACGATCGACGCGCTCGCCAAAATGGAAGGTGGGGCCGAGGCGTCGAGACAGGTTAAGACGTTAGTATATGTGGTCGATGGGAAGACGATTTTGATTCTGCTTCGAGGTGATCATCAGCTCGCCGAGCAGAAGCTGATCGATCAGGTCGAAGCCGAGGAGATGCGTCCGGCAGAACCAGGGGAAATCAAGTCGGCATTGGGTGCTTTGCCCGGGAGTCTCGGGGCGGTCGGGCGGGGGGATCTCTACGTCATCGCGGATGAGGCTCTGCGCGGGCGTCGTGATATGGTGACAGGGGCGAACGAAGACGGGTTCCATCTCCGCGGAGTCGACGTCGAGCGAGATATCGATGTCGAGGCGTGGCTCGATCTCCGCGAAGTCTCGACCGGCGAGGGATGCCCGATGTGCCAGTCACCGCTTTCAATCTATAAGACAATGTGGTGAATTATCTGGTGTTATTTCAATTGGTGATATCGTTGAGGCATTATTAACGGAAACAAAATTTGAAAATCGTTTACTGAAAAATTATATCCAAAACTGGCCAGATGAAACTAAGGAAGTGAAAGAATAGTAGAAAAAAGAGGTTAAAGATTAAGCATCAACAGCCTTGGTTGGTGGTTTAAGGAGAGCTTATGTGGGTGGAAAGTCACTACTATTGGTGAGTACAAGATTATTTTCTTCACCAAATTTAACTAAAAACCGAAATAACCCGGGATCTTCATCTTCCAGATCCGCATTAATGACAACGCAATTTATGCCCTCTAATGTTGCCATATTGACTTTAGGGTGAAATTTGATACGCCGATCTCGTCCACATGTCGCCACGGCAGTGGTCAATCGCTGTGCCCAATCGCTGGGCCGGAATTTTTCCCCACCTTTGGTTACACCATTAATAATCAATTTTGTTGTATTTGAATTCATAGTTCAGATGAGTCCACAGTCCAGATTAAGTTAATTGGGAACCTATGTTATTCAGTATTATAGCATAGTGAATTTAAACAGATGTTGCTGAAAAAAAATAATATTTAACGTGTTACCAGTTGAGACATAAAATATTTCAAATTATTTTAAATTAGTATATTTTGCTTCTGTTTCAATAATCAGTGTTTGTCCAATACATTACACTAGCTCATATAGCACTTTGGTTCCCATAAACAAATTAGAGAATCATTATGGATGACAAATTCTGGTTGAGTCGTTCGTGAAAACAAAATAGGGTTCCATCAGCAGGAGTTCAATACTCATTTAGTGGCGTTTTGGGAAAATTTGGGCCTGGATTCTGGTAGCACGGTTTTTGTTCCCTTGTGTGGCAAATCACGCGATTTAACCCGGTTGCATGAGCAGGGTTATATGGCACTTGGTATTGAATTAAGCGAGATAGCCGTAAAAGTTTATTTTGAAGAAAACGGCATAATCTATCATCAACAAAAGCAACAGCAGGCGTCCCCATTTTCCATTTGGCGCAGTGGCATGACTAAATTATTTTGTGGTGATTTTTTTGCTTTAAAACCAGCTGATCTTGAATCCGTTCACGCCGTTTATGATCGAGCCCCTCTCATAGCGCTACCACCAGAAATGCGTCAGCGTTATGTAAACATTTTGACACTCTATTTGAAAAAGGAATCAGGATATTATTGGTTACGCTTGAGTATCCTCAATCAGAAATGCAAGGCCCCCCGTTTTCCGTTGAAGAGTCTGAAGTGTTTGATCTGTATTCCCCATTTTACGAAGTTAACAAGGTGTATGAGAAAGATATTCTACAAACTGAAGAAAACGTGCGTTTTAAGGTTCACGGTTTAACAAGTCTTATTGAGAAAGTTTTTTTTATTAACTCTACGAGCCTGCCACGCTTAGGTGATCGTCGCGAGAGAAAATCAATTTATTTGAAACAATGCATAACTGGGTTAAATTTTTAGAGGGAAGGTTAGATGGTTGCATTATTATTCACTACTCAGTGGATGAAATATGGACAGCTTCTCTGGTGCCCATAAAAATTACTTTAAATGGATACAGAAATACAATGAGTGCTTATCTTAGATCACTGTATAGTTCAATTTAATAGAACTGATTAGTAATTCCTATATTGTAGCAATAATTAATAATCAATTGCGACTACTAGTTGGCATACTACAATGCGATGAAAAAATGAATTTCGGACTCAAAAGTATAAAAAGACGGACTATTTTTTTATCGGTCGTGCTTGCGTTATTATTGTTTTCTTCTGTTTTTTATACCAATCAAATTGTTAACGATTCCACGATTACCAGTCTGAATCTCGTTGCGGAAGATCGAGTTCTATTCGAGCAATTAGCAACATTAGAAAAAACCCTGAAAGAAACTGAAAGAGCGATATATCAGTATTCTTTGTTGCATGAGAAGAGTTTACGCGAAAACCTGGAAATATTGTCCGACAGTCTTGTTTCTCAAGCTGATGCCTTGTTGGAATATCCTAAAAATAATGATGCGGATACGGAGGTGTTATTCTATACGAAGTAGATTTAGACCAGGCAAAACAGGTTGCAGACTACTATCGACGGCAATTAGCGGATTATGTTTTTAGGTATGACCGAAGAACTATTGATATTGGTTGCTCGATTGGTGTAGCCGTTTTGACATCGGACATAAATAATAAAGAAGGGCTGTTAGCCAGAGCAGATGTTGCATGTCAGATTGCCAAGCGCAACGGAAAAAACAAGGTACATGTCTATTTACCTGATGATAGGGAAAATATAACAAGTATGCGGCAAGACATGGGCTGGGCAAAACGCATTAAGCGGGCGATTGAATATGATCAGTTTGTTTTTGCCTGCCAGCCGATTATGGATGTTAAATCCAATAAAATATTCAGCTACGAAGTATTGCTCAGAATGCAGGATGCAACTGAGAAAAATATTTTACCGGCTGGTTTTTTACCCTCTGCCGAGCGATTTGGATTAATATTGGATATTGATCGCTGGATTATACGCAACTCGATCGCGGAATTAGGCCGCTTAAGGGGAAATGGTCTTGATATTTTTTGTTCGATCAATTTGTCAGCCAAAGCAGTGTGTGATGAAGATACTTTATCTATTATTACTGATGCGATTGAAGCGAATAAAGTCGATCCAAAAGCGATTACGTTTGAAATAACTGAAAATACGGCGATTGACAATTTCGATACGGCTATTGTGTTTTTAGAGGCATTGCATAATCTGGGATGTTTTACGGCTTTAGATGATTTCGGTGTGGGTTATTCTTCATTTGCTTATTTAAAAGATTTGCCAGTTGATTATGTGAAAATAGATGGGTCGTTCGTGAAAAATATTGAGTCTGATGCATTAAATATGGCCATGGTTAAATCGATGAATGAAGTGGCACACGCCGTTGGACGGAAAACGGTGGCTGAGTTTGTCGAAAATAAACAAGGTCTGGAAATTCTAAGAGGTATTGGTGTTGATTATGTACAAGGCTACTATATAGGCAAACCCCTTTTCGCTCGTTCCTACGTTACCCCCATAAATTTTGAGATAAACACCGTTCAGCAACGAAATTGAACTAATCCTTCTACTTATCAAATTTAAATCCCTCTATCCTAAATAATTGGTCTAATAGTTGCTGTGTGTTTGATATGACTAAATCCAAACGATTTAAGCCCATTGCCAAGCTCGCTGGTTCGAAAGAGCAACATGCTGCGCA
The DNA here is from genome assembly GCA_964654485.1 of uncultured Gammaproteobacteria bacterium. Lineage (GTDB taxonomy): Bacteria > Pseudomonadota > Gammaproteobacteria > SG8-11 > SG8-11 > JAADIM01. The sequence continues at coordinate 4,208 of CAZZJI010000085.1, forward strand.
AATATTGGGCAAGAGCCGACAAATTTTAAACACCCATCAACAACGCCTGACGGAATTAAAGACCTATCGAGCTGAGTATGTTGAAAGTTATATGTTGGCGGGTGGGCAGGGCATGAGTATAGATCATATGCGCAATTACAGATTTTTTCTGGAAAACCTGGATAAGGCGATCACACAACAGGAGGCTGTCGTCGCGCAATCATCTCAATTAATGAACCAAGATAAATCGCAATGGCTGGATTCATTATCGAGGAAAAAGGTACTTGATAAAGTGATTGATAAATACAAGCATCAGGAACAAAAAGAAGGTGCCAAAAAAGAGCAGCGAGAAATTGACGACCGTCCGCCGCTAATAAAAAATAACTAAATATTATTGCCCTCGTTAGCTTTGTCACGATCACTGTTTGAAGCACAGATATGCATTGGCACACATATTGCTCTATACCCTATGATATTACTATTATCAATAATAACAGAGACAATAATTACCGATGCAAAGCACTGTTTCCAATAATTTACAGAGCACTATTTTGAGCAGTAAAAATCCTCAATTGTCAGGGGAACGCGTGCAAAATAGCGCACAAATTTCAGTAAATGAAGGTACAGATCACTTTGAACTGCTTGTAGCAGAACAAATCAACACGCAGGTTTTAGGCGGTCTTCAACCTGGCCTTCAACAAGGTAATGAAAAAAATATTACGAAAAATTCTGACAATATACCTGGCAAAACGTTGCCGCATGGCAATCAACAGACGGCAATTCCACAGGCATTATTACGCGGACAGTTACCTGAGCAAGTAGCCGCAACCGCAGGATTACAAAAGAATGGTGTGTTGCAAGATGGGCTAGTCGAGGCCAGGATGGTCATTAACGAGTTCGCCGTTGACAAGTTAAATTCGGGTGTGATAACCAGTTTAGCCAAGAATGATCCTGATTCTCTATTGAGTATGTCTGTGAGTGAAAATCGATTCGCTAAAAATTTATTCACGCAGCAATCAATACAAAATAATATGAACAATTCCTCAACAAATCCTATTGCAATAGGAGATAGGGTATTAAATCAATCCTTTCTGGAGTTAATGGAATCGGGATCGGCATTAAACAAGCTCAATACGCAATCAAATATGAAGCAAGGTGATGTTGTATTGAAAACGTTACTGAGCTTATCAAGCAATGAGGGTGCAAATCAGCCGGACTTAATCAGGACAGATTCTAGCGGTAGTTATGCAAATGCAACCAATAACGCAACCAGCAAACCGATACTTAATATGATGCTTCCGCCGACTAATGTACCTGCCTGGCAACAGTCGTTTGGCGAAAAAGTAATGTGGATGATTAACCAGAATATTCATAGTGCTGAGATTAAACTGAACCCACCTGAATTGGGGCGCCTGGACATCAAAATCTCTATGCAACAGCAAGATCAAACAGCTATTTCATTCACTTCTCAGAATCAACAGGTACGTGAAATGATAGAATCAGCGTTACCACGTCTGCGCGAAATGCTTGGCGACAGCGGTCTCAATTTGTCAGACGTTGATGTATCTGATAAATCGTTTACTGCAAAGAATGGTAGAGATCAATTTGCTTCAAATGATCAGCCCGGTGAGGCTGAAGTGGAAACCTCTGAACTTGAAAATAAGGACAATTCAGAATCTGGGGAAGTTATTGAACAGCAACTATATCATGCTCATGATTCGGGGCGCATTGATTTCTACGCGTAATCTATAACGTTCAACTCTTTGTTTAAGATAGATAATTCAAATCCTCATTTCATTCGTTATCAATTTCGTCAAAAAACACTAAAGAAAAATATCGAATAGTCGTTGTACCTGTATACGAAAATATCGCAATAATATTCTGGGTTTTATTATTATTACAACGTGGATCTAACCTGAGACAGGTTGCGTCAACTTGTTGAAATAGCCTTTGAATTGTTAATAAAAATTAACAAAATTTCACGATATAGACCTTCAGTACATGGCTCCTCATTCGATAAAGGTCATATAACTTTACTGGCGCAGGGGCGCGAGGATTTAACTACGATGAGTATATCGCAAGACACAACAACAGGGTCTATTAGCATTGCGTGTGGGGAATATCTAGATATTTCCAACATTGGTCAAATATCTAAAAAATTGCGAGACGCACTAGATTCCAGTGATCCAACTATTTTTCTGGATGGCGAAGCAGTGGAGCGCGCCGATGCAGCGGGTTTGCAATTACTAGCCGCTTTTTTTAAAGACGCTAAATCGCAGGGTATAACTTTACATTGGCGTAAGCCAAGTGATGCCTTGAAGACTGCAAGTCGTATAACGGGGCTTTCTAGTCTTTTAGATCTGAACGCAGGTTAATATACATGAAATCACATGTCCTTTGTTTAGCAACAAATGTTTAGCAACAAAGTAAATGGGGAGTACCAAAATGACTGACATACTTATCGTTGATGATTCCGCTTCTATGCGACAAATGGTTTCCTTTACACTAAAAGGTGCAGGATATGATGTGGTTGAAGCCGTGGATGGTGTTGACGCATTGAGTAAAGCAAAAGACAAAGAATTTAATATAGTAGTAACTGATGTGAATATGCCAAATATGGATGGTATTTCGCTTATAAAGGAGTTACGTACGTTAGCGGGTTATAAATTTACGCCCTTGTTAATGTTGACTACCGAATCTGATGGAACGAAAAAGGCGGCAGGAAAATCTGCAGGTGCTACCGGGTGGATGGTCAAGCCGTTTAACCCTGAACAGTTGTTAGCAACGGTGCAAAAGGTTTTGGGATGATTCGAATCAACCACGTAACTGTCGTTAAAATCGTCGTTACAACCATCATTACAGCTGTCATTACAACAACGAAAAAGGGCGCACATTATGAGCATTGATATGTCGCAGTTTCTTGATACTTTCTACGAAGAAAGTTTCGAAGGCCTCGATATCATGGAAAACGGTTTGCTCAATCTTGATATTGGCGCAGCCGATGTAGAAGTCGTTAATACAATTTTCAGGGCGGCGCATTCAATCAAAGGCGGTAGCGCCACTTTTGGCCTTAGCGATGTTGCTGATTTCACTCATTTGATGGAGACGCTGCTTGACGAAATGCGCGATGGTAGAAGGCAAGTAACTGAGCACTCTGTCGATGTCCTTCTGCAGTCAGTGGATGTACTACGCGAATTATTAATGGCGGCTAAGGAAAGCGTGGATATAGATCATGAACGTGTAAAAGAATTAAAAGAAAAATTAAATAAAATATTGGGCACGTCATCTGCGGCTACCATAGATAGTGCACAAAGTAGCGTAGCAGATTCTTCAGAAGAGGTAAAATCAGAACAACAACAGCCTGAAGCTTGGTTAATTAATTTTATTCCACACAAAGAAATATTTCAGACTGGCAATGACCCTGTCCGTATGTTGAAAGAATTAGCCAGTATGGGAGAGATTGAGGTGGATGTGGAATTGGGTTCATTGCCTGGATTCGCAACGCTGGACCCGGAAGAGTGCTATCTCTCATGGAGTATAAAACTGCACTCAGCGGTTACTGAAATTCAAATTAAGGAAGTGTTTGAATGGGTGGAAGATGAATCGGATATCACAATCAAGCCATTGGGGAATACAACAGTTCAAGATACAAGCAATAAACCAGAAAATCAGTCTGTAGGCCAGACTAACGCTGAACCTACAGTAGCCAAACCCGCAGCTAAGGCGGGAAAAACCGCCAAATCACCGGTTGAATCAGCCTCTATTCGTGTAGGAATAGACAAAGTGGACGAACTCATCGACATGGTGGGTGAGCTTGTCATTACACAATCTATGTTGAGCCAACTGGGTAAAGATTTTGATATGTCACGGTTGGAAAAATTATCAGATGGATTGGCGGAGTTAGAGCAAAACACACGTGAGCTACAAGAAAGTGTGATGCGTATAAGGATGTTACCTATAAATTTTGCCTTTCAACGATTCCCACGAATGGTCAGGGATTTAAGCCAGAAATTAAACAAGAAAATTGAACTAGTGATGTCCGGTGAGCAAACAGAACTGGATAAAACAGTGATGGAGAAAATTGGTGATCCGTTAGTTCATCTGGTTAGGAACTCATTGGATCATGGATTGGAAACGCCGGATGTCAGGTTAGCCGCCGGTAAACCGGAAACGGGTGTAGTTCGTTTAAATGCCTATCATCAGGGTGGCAATATCGTTATCGACATATCAGATGATGGCGCGGGTCTTAATAAGAAAAGAATTGCAGAAAAAGCGCTGGAGCGTGGCCTGATTACAAAAGAAGAAGCCAAATCACTTCCGGACGAAAAAGTACATGATTTACTTTTTATGCCAGGTTTTTCAACCGCTGAAACCGTCAGTGATGTCTCCGGGCGGGGTGTCGGTATGGATGTCGTAAAGCGAAATATTAGAGCGTTGGGCGGTACTATTAATGTCGTTTCAGAGGAAGGTAAGGGAAGTACCTTTACGATTCGACTACCTCTGACATTGGCTATTCTGGATGGCCAGTTAGTGCGTGTTGGCGAGCAAACTTATATTATTCCATTGGTGTCGATAATCGAATCGCTGCAAGTCAAGAAGGAAACTATAAACAAGGTAGCCGGAAAAGCAGAGCTTTATCGCTTGCGAGATGAATATATACCGATAGCACGTTTATATCAAATTTTTAACATCATACCTGAATTTGATGAACTTGAAAAAGGCCTGGTTGTTGTCGTTGAAGGTGAGGGTCAACGTGCTGGTATATTCGTTGATGATCTTATGAGCCAACAACAGGTCGTTATCAAGAGTCTGGAAACCAATTACAAAAAAGTGAATGGCGTATCGGGTGCGACTATTTTGGGTGATGGTACAGTTGCGTTGATTGTAGATGTCGCTGGACTAATCGAACTGACCAGACACAGTGAAACACAGCCAACGGGCATCGACGATAACCAAGATAGCAAAGCAGCTTAAAGCATAGGAGATTAAACATGACGAGCACGCAGGCTTCTACTGAATACGAAATACAACCAGCCGATGGTGATTCGGATGATCATCAATATTTAACATTTATATTGGCTGGTGAAGAGTATGGAGTAGATATATTGCGTGTTCAGGAAATAAAGGGATGGGATAGTGTGACGCCTATACCTAACACACCGGATTATATTCGGGGTGTTATTAATCTGCGCGGTACAATAGTCCCAATCATAGATCTTAGACGTCGTTTTTCTTTAGAAAGCATTCCCTATGGTTCGACAACGGTCGTTATTGTATTAAAAGTTTGCAACGGAGATGCAAGCCGTATTATGGGTATTGTCGTTGATGCCGTTTCAGAGGTTTACAATATTGATACTGATGAGATGAAGTCGGCACCTGATTTTGGCACTATGATCAGTATTGATTTTATTCAGGGTTTGGCAACTGTAGAAGAAAAAATGATTATTATGCTGGATATAGATCATTTGTTGAATTCGGATGAGCTGTCGGCAACGGATAAACTTATTCAATAGTAATAAACTCAACGATAAATAACTATTTCGAAAACCGGCTTTAGTACAAAGAGTCATGTCCCAGGAGGCGTTGAATGGCTGCGAAAGCAACAAGTAAAACAGTAAGGAAACCAGCAAAAAAACCAAAAAAAGTTGCGAATAAACTGATTGATGTCAATAAAGACAGAAGAAAGGCTGTAAAAAATAGCGGTGACAGACGAGTCAAAGTTAGTGGCAACTCATTGGGTCTAAATGTTGTTTTACTGGAAGAGACATTTGAGGTATTAGCGCCACAGGCGCCGAAATTAGTTAGTCGTTTTTATGCAGAACTGTTTCAACGTTACCCCGCAGTAAAACCGTTATTTGGTAATACAACACAAAAGCAACAGGAAAAAAAATTACTTGCTGCTTTAAAGTTGATTATTAATAATTTAAGAAAACCTGCTGCATTAACCAAAGCACTAAAAGAGTTGGGTGGAAAACATGAAGCGTATGGGGCACAGCCTGCGCATTATGGTGCAGTTAGCACAACATTGCTGGATGTGATGGAGGAACTCGCCGGGGATCTCTGGACGGATGAAGTTAACCAGGCGTGGACAAATGCATTAAATGTAATTACTGATATTATGTTAGGCGAATATTTTTCGGAGAAAACATCAATGGTAGCAAAGAAATCGGATATACAAAAAAAAATCAATGCAGAGGATAAAAAATTACATTTAATACAATCTGCAACTGAGAATGCATTGATGTCGGTCATGATGATTGATCGTGATCTTGTGGTCACTTATGCCAACAAATCTACGATTGCTATGCTGAAAAAATATGAAGAAACGCTGCAATCTCTTTACCCCAGGTTTGTTGCAAATAACATCGTCGGCACTTGTATCGATATTTTTCATGCAAATCCGGCACAACAGCGGCAACTATTAAGTGATCCAAATAATTTACCTTATTCGACTGACATACAAGTGGGTCCACTGGTATTCAGGATCGGTGTAACGGCATTGATAGACGAAGCGGACGAATACGTTGGATGCAGTCTGGAATGGTCAGATATAACAGAGGACAGGCGTGAGTATACTGACGTCTCGGGTCAGATTAATGCGATTGGAAAATCACAAGCCGTGATTGAATTCAATATGGATGGCACTATCATCAATGCCAATGCTAATTTTCTCACCACCTTGGGTTACACGCTTGACGAAATCCAGGGTCAACATCACAGTCTGTTTGTCGATCCGACCTACAAGAGCAGTGCTGAATACAGTGAATTTTGGGAAAAACTCAATCGCGGCGAATACAATTCAGCAGAATACAAACGAATAGGTAAAGGCGGCAAGGAAATCTGGATACAGGCATCCTACAACCCGATTATGGATTTAAATGGTAAGCCGTTCAAAGTCGTTAAATATGCCATGGACGTGACGGCACAAAAATTGCGAACAGCCGATTTTTCAGGTCAAATCGAAGCCATTGGAAAATCACAAGCCGTGATTGAATTTGATATGGGTGGCATAATCATCAATGCCAATGATAATTTTCTCACCACCTTGGGTTACACGCTTAACGAAATCCAGGGCCAACATCACAGTTTGTTTGTCGATCCAGCCTACAAGAGCAGTGCCGAATACAGTGAATTTTGGGCAAAACTCAATCGCGGTGAATTTGATTCAGCAGAATACAAACGAATAGGTAAAGGCGGCAAGGAAGTCTGGATACAGGCATCCTACAACCCGATTATGGATTTAAATGGTAAGCCGTTCAA
>CAZZJI010000086.1:0-11243 GCA_964654485.1 uncultured Gammaproteobacteria bacterium
GACACAGACGTAATCATTATCGGTGGCGGCATCTCTGGGCTTTCCACCGCCTGGTGGCTGGCCCAAGCGGGTGTATCCGTACAGGTGTGGGAGGCGGAGAATCGCATAGGCGGCAAAATCAAAAGCCAGCAGCAGGACGGTTACCTTACCGAACGAGCGGCTTCACTGTTGATGAATTTCCGGCCTGAAGTCGCGCAGTTGGTGAGCGAGGCCGGGCTGGATGAGTTTAAGACCCCGCGCTCACCCCAGGCCGAGGCGCGGCGCTACCTATTAAATGACGGTCAGTTGCAGGCCTTGCCGATGCACATACGCGGCATGTTAACCTCACCATTGTGGGGCCTGCGTGATACGCTGCGTCTGTTGTTAGAACCCTTCATCCCCGCCGGTGGTACTGAAGACGAAACCGTCAGCCAGTTTATCCGCCGCCGCTTGGGCAGCGAAATACTGGAAAAGGCCATCGAGCCCTTTGTCGCCGGCACCCTGGCAGCAAACCCGGACCTGGCCTCGGCCGGCGCCACTTTACCCCGGCTGACAGCGCTGGAACATCGCTTCGGCTCCATCACCGCCGGGGTGCTGACCCACAAACTGATGCGCCGCCGCACTGCTTGCAGCACTGATACCTTTTCCTTCCGCAATGGTATGAATACCTTAGTGAACACCCTGGCCCGTACCCCGGGTGTACAGATACTGTCTAATCGCCAAGTGGAAAATATAACGCCCACTAAAAATGGCTGGTCAGTAACGGCAACAACACCTGACGGTGAGCGTAGCCTCAACGCTGCACACGCAGTGATGGCCACACCAGCTCCGGCTGCGGCGAATCTTGTGGCAACAATCGATGATAAATTGGCAACACTGTTGGCCGAGATTCAATACGCGCCTTTGGCGGTTTTACATATGGGACTGAATCGTGATGACGTAGAACATGCCCTGGACGGCACCGGTTTTCTCGCGCCGCGATGTGAGCAACAACCCTTCACCGGCAACCTGTGGATGAGCAGCCTGTTTTCGGGCCGCGCACCAGCAGGCAAAGTCTTACTCACCACCTACCTTGGCGGCGCACGCAACCCCGCAGCAGCTGCGTGGGACGACTCTCGCTTGGTCGATGAAACCCTGCGTAGCTTAACACCGCTGCTAGGCTTAAAAGGTGGGCCGGAGATGGTACGTATTGACCGCCATGCTCAAGCACTGCCCTTGTATCACGGCGCCCATCTGGCGAGAGATCGCGCCATTGCGGCGCAATTACAAAACTTGCCTGGACTGCATATTGAGACAAATTACCGGGGTGGTGTTTCAGTGCGTGACCGTATCGCCCGAGGGCAACAATTGGCAAGAAATATCACCTCACAATTAACAGTAACATCTAGGAGGCTGTCGATAAGCTCGCTGCCCCAAAAGTGCTAAGATTTGATCTAGATAGGGGTGTCAACAATAGGCGCTTTCTTTAGCGTGTGGCATGACGATAAGGGATAAGGAGAAATTGAATCATGGCCACGTTGCTACAGGCCAAACAGTCAAAAGCAGACAACCTGATTTTCCTGCGCATTATGGGAGCGACACTGTTAGTTATGTTGTTCTTTTTGGCATGGGCTCATTCCTACAGTGAGCAGCCCGCCGTTCTCCGATATTGCGCTGAACCACAACAAACCTTAATGTATCTCAAACAAGTGCTGCAAAAACCGCGCCCTGCGGGTGACGGTTCACGCCGCCCTTACCTGATCGCAGCAAAGTTACTTTACCTATTACCACGCAAACCGCAAGAAGCAGAATCGGCTTACCTGGCCCGGGTCCAAAGACTCATCGAGGACACCTGTCAATGACAGCAAAATTCCACGTCCTTTCTATTTTATTATATATAAATAAGAAGAAAAAAAACCCGGCAACCGCCGGGTTTAATGATCCCCGGGTAGGAGGATCCGGGGGGGGGAGTCTTTTTATTATTAGGAGAGAAAAAACTACCAGTATATTTCGACCTAACACACCGGATAGCCGGTATTAACAACCATTCCAATAGTTACCTGTGATAATTACCTGTAATCTGTGGTCCACCACCATAAAAACGGCTTTACCCTACTTAGATGTGGCCTTTCTTCATCAACGTGGTAAATTGAAATTCACCACTAATCTCTCAATTACTGGCCTCACCACTGGCTCTAATCACTGAGTACTGAGTAAAAGAATGCAAATTACAGGCCGAGACAACGACCCCGACTTAATTTCATGCAAATGAATGACTTAGTGTAAACATCTTTAAAAATTAAGCACCAACGGTTAATTGAAGTTGAACGTCTCGTTTGATTATAAAAAATAGCAAGATCGCTTTGTTCACTCTAAATAACAATGCAGACTTAGTATTTATGGACCAACACCAACTAGAAAACTGAGGGGAATATGAATCATTGGCTATTCAAATCTGAACCTAATGCGTTCAGCATCACTGATTTAAAAAACATGCCTGGCAAAACAGAACATTGGGATGGTGTGCGTAATTATCAGGCACGCAATTTTATGATGAATGACATGAAAAAAGGCGATCTTGCTTTTTTCTATCACTCTAACTGTAAAACACCCGGAATTGTAGGACTAGTTTCAATTACTAAAGAAGCCTACCCCGACTTCACGGCACAGGACAGCACGAGTCCTTATCATGATCCTAAGAGTACAGAGGATAATCCTCGTTGGTATATGGTAGATGTCAAACTTATACGGGAGTTAAAACGCACTATTTCACTAACAGAACTAAAATCGCAAAAGAAATTAACAGAATTCCCTCTGGTCAGAAAAGGCAATCGCTTATCAATTATGCCGGTGACGGATAAAGATTGGAATTTTATACTGGCGTTAGAATAAGTTAAGGCTTTGCGGCGTTGTGGTGAATTAATTTTTTGCTAGGTAACGCCAAGAAACAATTTGTAAGCCGGATTGTCCGACTCATCCCAATAGGTGTACCCCAATTCATGTAAAAATGTTGCAAAATCGTGCCCGTCTTCACCCGGCACTTGTATTCCTATCAATATACGCCCATAAGCGGCGCCCTGATTTCGATAATGAAATAAACTGATATTCCAACGACCCATTTTTTTCAAAAACCGTAATAACGCGCCAGGCCGCTCTGGAAATTCAAATCGATATAAGCGTTCATTTTCCAGTTTTTGTGCATGACCACCCACCATGTAACGTACATGAATTTTCGCCATTTCATTGTCTGTCATGTCGATAGTAGGATAAGTTTGTTTTTTTAGCTCTTCAACAAGCTGATTTTTTTCTTGCTCACCGTTTTGCAATCGCACCCCCACGAACACATGTGCATTTTGCGGGTCTGAGTATCGGTAATTGAATTCAGTGATGCCACGGCTACCAACAACTTTACAAAACTTTTTAAAACTGCCCGGTTTTTCAGGAATGGTTACCGCAATAATCGCTTCGCGCTGCTCACCAATTTCAGCGCGCTCAGCAACATGACGCAAACGATCAAAGTTCATGTTCGCACCACTGTTAATTGCTACCAGGTTCTTGTCCTTAATTTTTTCTCGTTCGACATATTTTTTGAGTCCTGCGACTGCGAGCGCACCAGCTGGCTCCGACACCGAGCGGGTGTCGTCAAATATATCTTTTATCGCGGCGCATATTTCATCTGTATTGACTAAAACAACTTCATCAACATGTTCTTTTGCTATCCGAAACGGTTCTTTTCCCACTTGCTGAACCGCAACACCGTCAGCAAAAATGCCCACTTGGTCCAAAATAACACGCTCTCCCGCTTCTATTGCTCTATAGAGGCAAGCTGCATCTTCGGGTTCAACACCAATAACTTTTATCGCTGGATATAAATGTTTTATGTATATCGCCATTCCAGCAATTAACCCACCGCCGCCGACGGGTATAAATATGGCGTAAATATCAGCCGAATGTTGGCGCAATATCTCAACCGCGACGGTGCCTTGTCCAGCGATCACTTCTTCGTCATCATAGGGATGAACATAGGTCATGCCATTCTTGCGCGCCAACTGACACGCGTGCTGATAAGCCTCGTCGTAGGTATTACCAACCAGCTCTATCTGTGCACCAAAGCTAACGACTGAATCGACTTTAATACCCGGTGTTGTCTTCGGCATGACTATGAGCGCTTCAATACCCATTTTTTGAGCAGCCAACGCTACCCCTTGTGCGTGATTTCCCGCAGATGCGGTAATAACACCCTTTTGCCGAACGTGAGGAGATAACTGAGCAATTTTGTTATAGGCCCCCCTGCATTTGAATGAAAAAATGGGCTGCAAATCCTCACGTTTTAATAAAATTCGGTTATTAAATCGTCTGGAGAGGTTCTTTATTTCATCCAACGGTGTTTCATGTGCAACACCGTAGACCTGAGCATTCAGTATTTTTGTCAAATAATCACCATTCATGGTTGTAAATTAACAGGTTAGGAGGAAAATGTCAGCGTTGCAGACAATCTTGTATAATACGGAAGAATATAATCAACCAACCAACTGGTTTTGCACTATAATAAGCCCCTACCGAAATAAATAGAGCCGGGACGGCTTTTGAACATTATTTAATAACAAATGTAATGAGACTAACCTGAAGATGGACCAAGATGAATTAAAAAGAAAAGTGGCTGCTGCTGCAATAGATTATGTTGAAACCGGCACTATTATTGGCGTGGGCACAGGCAGTACGGCAAACTATTTTGTCGATGAACTCGCCAAGATAAAATCAAAAATTGACGGCACGGTAGCCAGCTCCCTCTCGACAGCAGAACGACTCGAGGGACAGGGTATACGGGTTTTAGACCTGAATGTTGTTGATGAAATATCCGTTTATATCGACGGCGCTGATGAATCAAATAAATACCTGCATTTAATAAAGGGTGGGGGTGGCGCACTGACTCGGGAAAAGATTATTGCTTCGGCCTCCAATAAATTTGTTTGTATCGCAGATGACTCAAAGCTTGTCGACATCTTGGGAAAGTTTCCGCTACCCGTTGAAGTCATTCCTATGGCCCGCAGTTATGTAGCACGAGAACTGGTCAAATTAGGAGGCCAACCTGTGTACCGTGAAGGATATAAAACAGATAATGGAAATATTATACTGGATGTACAAAATTTGCAGATCATGGAGCCAGTTAAACTTGAACAACAAATCAATAACATAGTCGGCGTTGTTACAAACGGGTTATTTGCAGCTCGTCCGGCGGATGTCCTTTTACTGGGGACCCAGGACGGCATAAAAACTATTCCCACCGTGCAATGAAACACTGTGTAAAAAAAACCTGTAATGTGTAAATACATTAGTAGTCTAAATAACATCATGAAATCCAAAAAATTATTACAAATCACCCTTTTACTTATCAGCTCATCCCTATTGGCTTCATGTTTATTGCCGCTACAACGCAGTGAACGCAGCACTGTAGACCAACAAGCTACACGAGAAACCTTTATAGCTTACAAATATGCTTTGCTAAATAATTTAGGCAAAGATGCTGCGGGTTTAATCAGCGAAAAAACCATTCAACATTATGCACATCTCAGATCACTGGCATTGGCAGGAAGCCTGAAAGAATTAAACTCTTTGTCTTCTTACAATAAGCTCGTTGTACTCAATATGCGCCATACGATTCCTGGAGAAATATTAAAGACCATGTCTGCACAAGATATTTTTGCTTATGGTGTCGAACAGGAATGGATCGCCAAAGAAGACATTGCACCTTATGACATCAGCACTGTAAACGTCTATGGCACATATGCCAGCGCCGAACTGAAACGTGGTGATAAAAACACTGATACATTACTTGAATTTCTGAATGAAAATGGCGTCTGGCGGATTAATCTGCTGCCGATATTAAAGAAAGCCGGGCAAAATTTTTCGGCCCAAATACCTTCAAAAAATGTAGAAACTGAAAACAATATGATATTAAAAATTATTGAGTCCATGTCGGGAAGAAAGACAACCAAGGCAATCTGGAATCCAGTAATTAATAACAAGCCCTTGGCATCTGACAGTACAACAAATAATACAACAAAAAAACGTGGGAAAAAAACAGTACCGGAAAAGAACAAAACAACAAAACCAGGTAACAATTAGCTAAGAACAACTAGTACACTGTCAAGGCTATTTTGACGATGTACTAGTGTAGTGTATTAAACTAGCAGGCTGACACAAGGGGAAAGCAGATAACGCTCTTATTTTTCAACTTCGATCTTGCCAAGCTCATCTGCACTATCAACACTGGTTTCAGCGGCCTTAACAAGTTTTACCTCGTTCTCCAGTTCTTTGATGCCAGCTTCAAGCGATTGCACATCAAACAAGGGCTTGTCTATTTCGTTCCCCAACTTGAATAACGGCAATGTTTTTCTAATCAATCGATGTAAATGCGCGACAATTCCCTTGCCGTTTCCATGCTCAAGCATAGTTAATGCCTCATCGATTTTGGGGCAGGCACTATCATCATCAACAATTTCGTCAAGATTTCTTCTATCGTCCGAAGCACATAATCGATTTCGACCTTTACGTTTTGCCGTATAAAGTCGTTTGTCTGCTATCGCCAATAAAGCCTCGACATTTTCCATGTCCCCATCATCTTTATCTAACGATGCAACGCCTAGACTAATTGTCACCGTGATCCGTTTACCACCATATTCAAATTTGGCGACGGAAATGGCGCTACGTAAACGTTCCGCCATTACTATGGAAGCAAGTCGATTAGAGTACGGCAATGCAATAGTAAATTCTTCTCCACCTATCCGGGCTAACACATCATTTGTACGCACATTGCTTAACAAGATTTTTGACACCTCTACCAGAATATGGTCGCCTGCTTGATGTCCATATGTGTCATTTATTGTTTTAAAGTGATCGATATCGACCATCAGAACACTAAAGTGTTCTTTGTGTCTTCGCATTAACCCCAAACATTCCCCTGCCTTCACAAAAAAGGAACGACGATTGGTCAGCTTGGTCAGTGCGTCGGTATCAGCCTGATTTTTGAGTATAAGTTTACTCGCTTCGAGATCTCTTATGGTCAGCGCTAACTTCTGGTGCGCCTTGACACGCGCCATAAGCTCAATGCGGTCTGAATTTTTTGAAATAAAATCATTTGCACCTTCGACAAACGCACGATACTTTGCCTTGAGATCTTCAGCGCCAGTAACAACAATAACCGGAATATTACTAATGCGAGATATACTGGAAGCGCGGATACGCTTAATTAAATCATAGCCATTCAGTACGGGCATATCCAGATCGGTAATAACCAGCTCAATGTCCTCGTCTTCCAGAAGGACTGTCCAAGCATCTTCACCATTTACAGCTTCAACGATTGTCAATTCATCGAACAACGCACGCGTCAGACCTGCTCGAATTGTAACCGAATCATCCGCAACTAATATTTTAGACGCTGATTTGCCGTCCGACGAATGCGATTTTGACGCGCCAGGTAACAGGGCAACATTATTTTCTTTCCTTCTATCAGACACTTACTCACCTACGCTTGACGCAACCCAACTACTCTAAATTAGTATATATCGAACCAAAGATCACTTTATATGTAACTGACTAGAATTACCGACGCGAATTTGCATCTGTTAAAACAACAGTATCGCGTCTGGAAAATAAAAAATAAACAATCGGTACCAAGATCAAACTAACCACCATCGAGAAAGTCAATCCGGAAACAATGGTGACCGCCAACGGTTGTAACATCTCTGCACCTTCACCTAACCCAATCGCCAGGGGCAACATGCCGACAACTGTCGTTAATGTCGTCATCAAAATGGGTCGCAGGCGTAATCGAGCGGCATTTATTATCGCGTCATTGATATTACTGCCACGAGTGCGCTCGATTTCAATATATTCTACAAGCACGATTGAATTATTTACCACTATACCCGCTAACAAGATCATACCCAACCAAACTGGCATTGACAGTGACAAGTCAACAATATTTATACCCAATGCGACACCGATACTCGCAAATGGCACACAAATCATAATAATAAATGGATTGCGCATTGACTCATACTGTACCGCCATAACAACAAACACCAAAAACAAAGCCAGAGCTAATAATAAAAAACTTAAATTACGACCCTCTTTTAATGCTTTTCCCGCCCCTCCGTCATAGAGCGTATAGCCGGTGGGTAAATCGATTTTCCCCATGATTTGATCAAGTTGATTGTAAACAGCCCCTAACGTATAACCCTCGTTAATGGAGGCATTTACTTCGACTATTCGCCTTTGTTGATCTCGTAATATTCTTGCCGGCGCAGGTATCAGCTCTATATTAGCGACATCGCCCAGATACACAGATGACCGATTACTGCCAGAACCTTTGCCTGAAACGGAACTACTGGAATTGAATAAAATAATTTCTTCAATATCTTGCGGGTTAGAAATATCTGATTGCGGCAAACGCAAGCGAATATCGTAACTGCGATCACCTTCTATATACTTAGAAACAACGTCGCCCTGCAAAGCAAATCGTAACGCATTACCAATCTCTTCAACCGACAAATCAAATGTAGCTGCACGCGCTCGATCCACATTGATAGCCAGCTCTTGTCTATTTCCTTCCGCAGAATGCCAAGACCACCTGATAGAATCCATTTCTCGTAAATTTTTCACCATTTTATCGGCCAACGCAGCCAACATATCCAAGTCTGCCCCTTGAAATCTCAAACTGATTCTCTCATCACCCCGTCCAATTTTAACACCTCTTATACCTCGCGCCTTCATTCGAATACGCACCCCGGTTAGCGTTTCCTTTAGCAATAATCCATTTACCCGCTCTATCCACTCGTCGCTAGTTACATCACGTTTTGTTTTTTTAACAAGCTGAACACTAATGGAACTTTTATTGCTGGCCTTATATTGAGAACGACCATAAATACGCCCACCCACCGTAGAGAATATTGTTTCAACATCCGGTTGCTGACGGATAATTCGCTCGACCACCTCCACCGCTCTATCCATTTCATTTATATTCGCGCCGCTATCTGCAGTCATAGATATTCGAATTTGACCCTCATCTACTTTCGGTAGAAACTCTTCCTGTTTTGAAAAAAAACTGGGTGCAGCAAAACCCAATGAAATACTCAATATCAGCACGGCAACTAAAGGCGCCTTGAGGGCGGCACCCACAAGACGAACATATAACGACTGTAAGCTCATCATTAGTGTGTCAACCTTCGCTCGCATTGAGCCTGTCTCAATCGAACCCAGTTGTGCGGATAGAGCGGGCACCAATGTAAGCGCAATGACCAACGAAGCGACTATTGCTGCAGAAATTGTAATAATAAGCTCCTTAAACAATAATCCAACCAAACCACCGGCAAATAAAAACGGCAACACAGCGGCCAAATTTGTGGTTGTTGAGGCAACAATAGCACTGTTTACTTCCTTAGCTGCATTAACAGGTGCGTCAGCCGCTGACTCACCTTCCTTTTGGTGACGATAAATGTTTTCCAACATGACGATAGTATTGTCTACTAGCATACCAACCCCCAGCGCCAAACCACCCAGGGTCATAATATTCAGTGTTAAACCACTTAAGGCCATCAACACAAACGTAACCATGATGGCAATCGGTATAGCACTGCCGATAATCAGAGTACGTCGAATATCGCCTAAAAAAATATAGACGACAATCATCGCCAACAATGCACCGCTGAGTGCAGCCAAAGCTGCATTGTTCAACGCATGGCGAACGAATACAGCTTGATCGCCTACCGGTTGAATATCGATATCTTCTGGAATGAGGTTTTGGCTACGCAACCAATCCAGTCGTTCATTCACCCTATCAACGGCTGCAACGGTATTCGCCTGCGGTTGTTTCTGAATCGATAATTTAATGCCCGGCACGCCGTTCAACCTGACTCGCAAACGTTCATCTTGATGTGTATCAATAATTTCAGCAATTTCATTGAGTCGGATAAAATCAGGTTTTTCAATGTTTTTAAACGGAATAGGTAAATTGGCGATCTGCGCCACACTACTGAATCGTCCAACAGTACGACTGCCGATTTCCCGGTCTGGCATGATTAATCGCCCCCCAGGCACATCAATATTGCCTTGTTTCAACGCTGTTACAATGTCTATCAATTGCAAACCCAGTCCTGCAAGTCGCTGCTGGTCTGGCAATACGTGTATCTCCCGCAACAAACCACCGCCCACTTCTGTTGCAGCAACACCGGGTAAGTTTAAAAACCATTTAGCGAACACATCGTCCACCCAACTGCGTAACTCAACCGGATCTTTTAACGTTGAACTGACGACAAATTCCATCACAGGGGCCTGAGAAGGGTCTAGTTTGTATATTACCGGGGCATTAATAGTGTCGGGTAAAAAACGTTTGGCCCGATCAAGTCGCGTGCTGGCATCACGCAGTGCTATATTAATGTCTTTGCCATATTGAAACGACAAATCGACGGCACTGCGCCCTTCGGTTGTACGCGACTGAACATTCACCGCACCCTCTGTAATAGCGAGTTGCTCTTCCAGCTGACGCGTAACCTGATCTTCCATTATGCGTGCTGGCACCCCTTGATCAATGATCCTTACACGGATCTCTGGATAAATGAGATGCGGAAGCAGGTTAATGCCAAGCGATTTAAGCGAAAAACCACCTAATACAACAATCGCCAGCGCAATCATCACCACACCAATTGGATGTCGTATCGACCAAACTGCGATACCGCCTGTCCTTAATTGTGCATCGATATTCATTTATCGTCTTTTTTAATTGCACGTTGCATATGATCTTGCGGATCTAAAGAAAACTCTGGAGAGACGTTTTCAGAAGCATCCGCTGAAATAACATTTTTTACTTCTTTACCCTGTCGCAATCCAAGAAAACCTTTAACGACAATATTGTCGCCATCAACCAGACCTTCAACAATTTCAATTTTATCCGCCAACCGCAACCCACTACGCACACTTACTTTTTCAACCTTGCCGTCTTCAAAAAGATATACATATTCACCTTTACGGTCTCTTTGCAAGGCATTAAAAGGAATCACCAGGCGTTCCTTCGCCTGCGTCGTCAGCACAACCCGGCAAAATTGCCCTATCATTGCACCCGGAGGTACCGGTTTGATATCTACTTCTACAATACTTCGCCGGGTAATTTCGTTCAGGGACGGGTGAATACGCTTTATCGATCCGCTAAACGCGTTATCACCTAATGCATCGATTCTAACTTCGACCCGATCACCCAGTTTTATGAACGGTAGAATTAGCTCAGACAC
>CAZZJI010000087.1:0-11210 GCA_964654485.1 uncultured Gammaproteobacteria bacterium
AGGCACACACTAAGAATTAAAAAATACGAAATGCGTATTGTCAGGATAACTATAACTGCTGTCAGGCTATCTGCGTATAAAGATATCCGAGCCAAAATAACAAGAACGCGACGATAATAGGTTCACCATTATCTCGCATGCTCTTTGCAAAAGACCAGTCACCTTTGTCTTCAGATGGATAGGGGCTTAAGCTGGGAATGAGGGCTTTTGTCACACCACGCCATTTTTCCCACTCCGTACCAAATATTTTATGTAACTTTGAATCTTCATATTTTATTGTCGGCGGATAATAAAGATAAATCAAAAATGCCATTAACAAATAACTCCACCACAATCCTGATGAAATCGAATATCCCGCCAAAAGAAGGATGTTGCCAACATACAGTGGATGCCTGACATAGGCATAAGGCCCATCTGTGGCTAACACTTTGTTCTTTTTCACATGTCCGGAAGCCCAAAGACGCACCAAAATACCCAGGATAATGAGCGGTATACCCGCAAGGTAAATGACGATGCCGGGCTCGCCCAACGCACTGACAAGCACTACAAAAAGTATGGCAAAAACCTGCCGCGAAGCTTCATGGTAGCGAATTTCCCGGATAATCCGATGTAAAAGCGAGCCTTCAGAAAAAGAAAACGTTTTGGTTCGATGAGACATAAACACCTGTATTTAGCCAATTCCAGCAATTAATGGATGCCATTTTAGCTTGATATTGAAGAAATGTCGATATTAGTACAGACCCTAACCAACTCAACGCAAAAAGGGGGTGCAAAATGCACTTCGGTTATTGTCTTGCCCGTTCTATAAGATCCCGGTTTTTATTAATCAAAACCGTGTTATTTGCGGCAAAAGAATTGGATTTAGCGGCAAGATTTGCCGCCAATCGGTGTTTTCCCTGATCAAACCTGATTAATGCCAATCGATACCATAGTTGAGGATTGCGCGGTTCAATTCGCAATGCACGCTCAATCGTCGCGGCAGCCACTTCCAGATTGCCTGCTTCGGTTTGCTGTATGGCATTATCTAACAACGCAAGTGTCGCATTATTCGTGCTCGGTGCAGCTTGCGCTTGATCCGAATCGTCCGTACTGTCTACAGAATCAGACTCGAATAGAGAAGTACAACTTGCCAATGAAATAGACAGTAGAATCACACAAATTCTCATATTAACTTTATAAAACTTCATTTTAATACACCTTGCTTAATAAACTGGCAAAATCCAATTGCATTGCCTACCTAGTACACCGTCAAGACTATTTTGACGGTGTACTAGTCTTTTTCCACTACAGGAACACCTTCATTACACGACGATTCTTCTATAGGCGCCGATCCCACTATAAAGGGAAACTGAACCGCCCCTTCACAATATTGGCTTACCCGGCGGTTGCTTATGCTCAGTGGGTTAACCCAAACGTATTCTATATTATCCGGCTTTGGAAAACGCGTTGCTTGTGCGCCTATTGCTTTTATTATGTCGCCCCAGACACGCAACGCACCGCTTGATCCGGTTAAACCTGCGGGTTTATTGTCATCCAGGCCCAACCAAACAACCGCCAGACGATCGGAAGTAAAGCCCGCAAACCAACTGTCGCGAAGCTCATCCGTGGTACCCGTTTTACCGGCGACAGCCAAAGACGCCGGGAGCATATCATACAAGGAATGTCCGGTGCCATCACGCACCGCTTCCTGAAGTAGGGTGTTGAGTAAATAGACTGAATCATCGCTAACGGTTTGTTCTATAGACAAGGGATAACGCTGCAGCGGTTTACCTTCCACCGTTAACACCGCTCTGATAGCACGTAACTCAGATCGAAATCCACCGTTGGCCAGAGTATGGTACATCTGAGTCACTTCTAATGGCGAAAGTGCCACCGCACCCAGTAACAAAGACGGGTAAGCTTTAAATTCTCGCTCGATACCTAACTGGCGCAATAATCGCAGTACATCTGACAATCCCACCGCCATACCAAGGTACGCAGTGGAAAGATTATAGGATTTTGATAACGCAGTATGTAATGGCGTTAAACCGTGAATTTTATGATCAAAGTTTTTTGGTTGCCAATATTCATCTTTGTCTTTGCCGGATTTGAGCTTGATCGGCTCATCGGGTATCGGTGTAATTAATGTATAATAATCGGGTCGATCAAGCGCAGTTAAATATACCACGGGCTTTATTAACGAACCTATTTGACGCACCGCGTTTAATGCACGATTAAAACCGGCAAACCGGGGATCTCTACCGCCAACCACCGCTAAAACCTCGGCGCCATCCACGCTCACCACAATAGATGCGCCTTGTAATTCACCCTCAGACAAACGGCGGTTTCTCTCAAATCGTTTAATTCGACTCGATAACGCTTTTTCTGTATCGCGCTGAATCAACGGATCTAATGTTGTAAATATCTGCAAACCTTCCGAAGTAAGATCCTTGTCCTGATAATCGCGGCGTAATTGCCGCCGTACTAAA
The DNA here is from genome assembly GCA_964654485.1 of uncultured Gammaproteobacteria bacterium. GTDB lineage: Bacteria > Pseudomonadota > Gammaproteobacteria > SG8-11 > SG8-11 > JAADIM01. Next base: position 2,469 of record CAZZJI010000087.1, read on the forward strand.
TCAATAAACGCAGGAAACTCAGAAACCCGACTTGTCGCCCGCTTAGTCACGCCCAATTTTTTATTCTTAGCCTTGTTTGCTAAATCGCTGAGTGAATTATTATTCTGCTGATTATCAAGAATATCCTGTTCTATCAATAAATCTAAAATCAGGTTTCGCCGTTTTTTCGCCCGCGCAGGGTGCCTGCGTGGATCGTAATAAGATGCACCTTTAACTAACGCAACCAACAACGCAATTTGATCCAACTGCAACTTGTGTAATGGCTGCTGAAAATAAAACTGACTTGCCAGGCCAAACCCATGAATAGCACGTTTACCGCTCTGGCCAAGATATATTTCATTCAAATAGGCTTCTAATATTTCGTCTTTCTCGTAGTGAAACTCCAGCAACGACGCCATAATAGCTTCATTAAATTTACGCCATAACGTTCTGTCTTGGCTCAAATAAAAATTTTTCACTAATTGCTGCGTTAGCGTACTGCCCCCTTGAACAGTGCCCCCTGCACGTAAATTTACCAGCAATGCTCTAGCAATGGACTGTGGCCGAATACCCCAATGCTGGTAAAAATTCCTGTCTTCAACTGCAAGTAAGGTCTTAATTAACAAAGGCGGTACATCCCGCATCTTGAGCAGAATACGGTCCTCGTTATGGGCAGGATAAATACTCGCGATTAACGCAGGGTCAAGCCGTACCAAACCAATATCATCACCACTGCCAGCATGTTTTAGACTCATTATTCGATCGTCATTAAATTCAAGCACAACAGGCACCCATGATTCTTTGCCATCCCAAAACGTAAAGGCACGCGTTACTATGTGTATAGTAGTATCTGAATTCGAGTCCGATCGTGAATATGATCCAGGTTGCGTCGGCGTATTGACTTTTTGGTAATTGAGTTCCTTGATTTCCCGTATAAATTGATTCGCGTTTATTACTTTGCCGACAAATAATTCTAATGGCCGCGCGTAAACACGCGCAGGTAACGCCCAGCGTTTACCTTCAAATTGCGAACGTACAACATAATCGAGATAAAATACGTATGGTGGAAAAATAACAATGAATGCGACACTCAGACCGATAAACCAACGTTTAAAGTTCGATGAATTGCCGGAACTACGAAAACGACGCAAGCTTCGTTTTAGCAACCAAAAATAATAACTGAAATTACTAATAGCCATAAAAAACCAGTCTAATTATATAGTATTATGACTGCAATAAATATTTTCAGTTAATGATTATCAATTTTTTCTATTAATCACCACTTAAATCGTTCGCTGCTGGATAAAAGTGGTATATGCAAGGTGCTATTGTACAAATCAGTTAAGCCAATTAATTTCAATAGCTGTCACCGTGCCTATTAGAACGTCATCAAGCGATGACGGTTGCAATGATTCATGCTCAGATACCGGTATTTTTCCTGCCATAATTTCAGCCTGAATCTGTGGATAAAGCGGCTGCAGAGAAGGCGCGGCATATCCCTGTGGATAGACTGGCAAACCTGTCTTTAAATCGTACTTATCCGATGCACCTACGGTATGCAACAATTCATGGGTTATTACAATATTATTGTACTGTGTCACAACTGGAGATGCATAGGCGTTAACAACCCCGAGCAAACCTTTTTTTAATCCCAAAGAATGATCTAATTCGTGATCTAGTTTCGGATCATAATAGACAACAAATATTTTAATATCTGCTGGCGGACCATTGATTTCGTCTGTTATTTTTGAAGCCCAATAACGTATATTCAAACTCCACCAGATAACGCCGAATATATTTCTATTTACGGGTGGCTTAGGGGGCAATTCATTTATTTGCGGGCCTAATTTAACTTTTACAGGATTTGATAATTTCAATTTATAACCCGTTGCTTGCTGCTGCATAAAGGACTCGATTGATGTGAAATGCCGGTCCTGTAAATTGTCGATATATTCAGCCGCCGCACGACTACCATCACCGTTAATCGGATATACTGCAACCCACAGAGGAGCTTGCCAACCGGTTGAGCGTGCGTTATTTTGCCATTCATTTAATGCAACAAACAACAAAATAGAAAGTAATAATAGTATGCGTATCCGTTTAAACATAAACGCGCTTTATATATATCAAGCCAACCAAAACCATTCATGTTATCGGGTTTAGCTGATAAAAGTTAAGTAACTGCAAAGTTTAAGTTAAGAAGAGTACGGCAGGAATATTCAGGAGGAGTAACACCAGAAACAAAACCGGGACTAATGCACAGTAAAAGTCAGATTGCTACCAGGATATTTCGGTAAGCAAACCTGCAGCCACCCAGGTTTTTAACAAACTGGCAGCACGAAGCGGTATTTCATTCTGATCTTCGATAACGCCTGCTAATGCTTCACACATTGCGACAAAACTACCGCCATCTGCCACCACCCGCAGCGCAACCGCTTCATCAGGTTGAAGATAGCGGTATTGCGTCTTGATCGTCGACGCATCCCGCCAAACCAGATAATGATCCGGCGCAGCTAATTCTGCAACTTTGGGAAGTGGTTTTTTATCTTTAACTGCACGCCAAATAGCAACAACATTTTGCGTATGCTTGACCAGTCGGATAGAAGGATGCAGTGTCACTTTTAATGCCAGCCAGGCGTCCGGCGGAATTGACGCAATATCATTTTCAGCTATAGGTTTTTTATCTGCTGCATCAAAAGCCTCTATAAATGACCATTCAAACTCGGCTAACTCAATCGTGTACCGTTTAGACTTGAAATCAGAATGACTGCGAAAAAACTGGGACAGATATTGACCAAAAAATCGTAATGTAAAATACGTTGATGGATAAGCGCGCGTATACTCATGGCACAAGGAAACAAATGTCTCTTCGCCTAATAAAACACGCAAAACCGGATAATCATTTTCCAGCGCCTCCACCAGACGGGCATAATAAGAATTTGAATAAAGCCAAAGCCGCACATCATTGGAGACACTCGTTGTACCGACAACGTGGGAAGAAATTTTGTCGTCATCATCAAACAAATACTGTTTAAATTCTGACTGTAATTGCTGCAAACTAATCATAATGTATTGTTAACAACCGGGCTTGTGCTGAATTTAGCTTGCATTAAAGCCTTTTCGCCGATATCCCTGACCATTTGTAACTCCTGCATCAGTTCCTGGAACGGTGGAAATTTATCATCGCGTTCGATCATCGCTGACACCGGTCCAAAATGAGCCAATGCATCAGCGTATAGTTTCCACACAGGATCAACAACAGGGTGATCATGTGTATCAATAATATAATCACCATGATCTTCATGGCCCGCCAGATGAAATTGCCGGATTCGTTCACCAGGTAGATTATAAAGATAATCATGTGGATCAAACTCATGATTAACAGAACTTACATAAATATTGTTTATGTCCAGCAATATCAAACAATCTGCCTGTTCAACAATAGCAGATAAAAACTCCCATTCTGCCATTTGTGAATGGCGAAAAGTCACGTAACTGGATAAATTCTCCAGTAAAATTTGCCTGCCAAGATAATCCTGGACCTGCTTAACGCGTTGCACTACGTGTTTAATCGTATCCTCGTTATAAGGAAGCGGTAATAAATCATGTAAATTATGTCCTCCCTGGCCTGTCCAGCAAAGATGATCTGAAATCCACTTTGGTTCAATTCGGTCAGCAAGCACTTTGAGTTGTTTAAGATAATTTTTGTCTAAGGGATCAGTACTTCCGATCGACAAAGATACCCCGTGCATCACTATAGGATAATTTGCTCTTATCGAATCCAGATAATAAAGCGCCTTTCCACCATCGACCATGTAATTTTCTGAAATAATTTCGAACCAATCAACGTTGGGCGATTCTTCCAAAATGACATCGTAGTATTCGGGACGTAACCCTAAACCGTAACCAAGGAAGGGACGTCGAGCGCCATTTTTTGACACTTTTTTTGAAGCCTTATTTAATACAGAGCCAGAGACAGGCTCTGTTGCTGAGCTTTTAACTGCACTCATGGGTGTGCCCAATTTAAAAAGAAACCCCAAACTATATTGGGGCTTCGTTTGTTTTACTCATGTTAATAACTCAAGCGTGCTTATAATACCAGTCCTTAAAAACGCCAAAGCTTATTAATGCTGATGATTACTCACCCACCTTACCACCGACCTTTTCACAAGCGGCTTTAGACATTGAGACAAAACCTTTACCTTTACAGGAAGACTTGCCTTTGCACGCATTGGAAGCAGATTTGCAGTCATTATTACCTTTGCATTTGTTAATGCCATAACAATGTATATCATCGTGATCAGTACCCGCAACAGCAGCGATTGGCGCAACAGCAAACATACCCGCAGCCGCGAGCGCTAAAGCAACACCAGTAGATTTATTAATTTTCATAAAACTCTCTCCAAATTCTCTAAATATTAAAATTGATAGATAAACGTTTACTCGTCTTCGGTAAAGTACCCGTTTTCCTAGACTAAGTCACACTTGATTTATTACAGTATAAATATCATATTATTATCACGGAATTATGTTTAATTAACCGAGACAAGCTACAATTACACAAATTGGGGCAAGTTTTGTTAGCTAAATTACACTGTATTTGCTAAAAACAGCGAGCATTTGACCTCCAAGTTCAGTGAAACAAGGCGTATCAACCTGATCTAAAAATAGGCAAACTCGACAATGCCCGTCTTATGTAAAATACAATTAAACGCCGATCGAGGTGCTCTGCTGACATCTTCTACCCTATTCCTATCTTAATTAGTAAAAACGACAGATCTTCTGTATTTTAGTCTCTGCCATAGGAACTTCTGATCAGGATTGAGAACAAATATATATAATAAGCACTATTTTTGCGCAGTCTCAGTGTAGGCGAAACAATAGAACCCTCGATGGCAAAACTCTATGAAATAACGCTATAAAAAAGTTAAATTGCGGTTCCAATATCCAGCAAAAGACCATTAAACTGGCAGAAATAAGTATTGCTCGCCAGAATTCACTACAAATTAAGTCCTTCAGTTAAAACGGAAGCACCTAAAAGATAAAAAACAAAGAATTGAACAAGATAAATCATGTAGCTAAATATTTTTTACAAACGGTATTAATAATCAATTCAACAATGATAGGGTTATCAGGCTGCGCCACGTCTTCGATTTTTGTTTCATACCCGTTATCAATACAACCGATCAAAGAATATATAAGGAATGACCAGTTCAAAATTGCACAAGACATCCTTGATAAACAGCGATATAGCGCCGATAATATATTGTATATGATGGAACGCGCTCGAGTTTCTCAAATAGGTAACGACAAATTAACTAGCATAGAAGATTTCAAGCAAGTCATCGAAAAATTTCGATTAAATGACGATAAAGCGATTATCAGTGCCTCAAACACAGCCAGTCAAAGCGCTTCATTATTAACTAACGATAATGCCATACCGTACGCTGGCGAAGCTTATGAACGGGTGTTTGTATACCATTTTCAAGCGCTAAACTACCTGTTTAACAACGAGATCGAAAAAGCATTAGTAGAAGTGCGCCGTGCTAATGATGAGCAACAATTTGCACTTGAATTGCATGAAAAAGAAATCGCAGCAGCTCAGGAGCAAATCCAATCTAAAGCAAAAAGGAACGAAAAATTCCTGCGCTCTTTCTCTGCATTGGAAAATGCAGCCGGTCGAGTTAAGAACTCATTCCAAAATGCTTATACCTTCTACGCATCCGGTATAATTTATGAAGCAACTGGTAAATATAATGATGCCTATATTGATTTTAAAAAAGCATTAAATATTTTTCCTCAAAATAAATATTTACAAAGAGACATACTACGTTTATCCAAGCAATTGGGCATGAGAGAAGACTACCAACGCTACAAAAAAACTTTTTCTATCAAAGAAAAAATATTACCAAAGAATAACGGCGAGATCGTTGTACTATATGAGCATGGGTACGCACCTATAAAAATGGAAATCAAGGTGCCATTAATTGTCGACAATAGAGTGCACGCTGTTGCATTCCCTATTTACGTTAATGCCTGGCAAAACACCTCACCACTGACTCTATCTATGGGCAATAGACAGGGCAATGAAAAAAAACTGGGCCGAACAATGCCCATCGTCTATGTGCAATCGTTGGCCGCAAAAGCCCTCCAGGAAAAATTACCCTCGATGATGTTCCGACAAATTTTGCGATTAATCGCAAAAAAACAAACATCAGATGCTTCTCGTAAAATGTTTGGCGAGGTTGGACAACTTGCGGCGGATATCTTTAACTTAGTCAGCGAAAATGCAGACAGGAGAAGCTGGCTAACATTACCTAATGATGCTCAAATTTTTCGTGGTGCAGTTCCAGTGGGAGAACATAGATTAATTTTAAACAATGCGCATGTTTCCAGTTCGATGTATGTCGAGGTGAGGCCTGGGAAAAAAACCATTATCCGGGTCATAGATACGGGTACGACTTTACGCACTGAATATATAGTATTATAAAATTATTGGAGATTTAAATATGAATTTACTCAAATACGGTATTCTACTCATGGTATTGGCGGTGATTTCCGCTTGTGCGACATCAGGAATTGAAGCAACGGGCAAACCAATGGGTGATCCTAAATTCGCCAAACATTTAGTGATTCACAATGAACCTTTAGCTGATAATATAATTATTACTGATATGCACACACGCACTGTCGGCGGTTTATTGGAAGTCAGCGTGATACTGGAGAATTTAACTAACACAGACCAACAAATTCAATACCAGTTTTCTTGGTATAGCCAGGATAATTTTGAAGTGGAACAAGGAAGTGAACCCTGGACACCCACTACCTTACACGGCAAATCCACTTTCCAAATGCAAGCCGTAGCGCCTAATCCAACAGTAACAACTTATAAAGTTAATGTGAGGGAACAATAAATGAAACCATCCACAAAAATATTCAGAAACATTATTGCGACTAGTATTGTTAGCCTCACATTAATGAGTTGCAGCAATATAAAATATGACGATGCATCGGCGATAGAAACCACGACAACGGGTTTTGGCTCTACCGATCTACAGCAGATAGCCAGTAAAATGATCGATTCATTGTTGACCTTCCCACCCATAGTTCAAATCACCGAGAAGCGCCGACCGGTCATGTTCGTCGATGATATTAAAAATAAAACATCAGAGCATATCGACACAGAGTCAATTACCGACACCATTTCCACTCGCGTATTACGCTCCGGTAAATTTCGTTTTGTCGATATGACAAAAGTGAATGCAATGAAAAAACAAATGGACTTCCAAAAAGGCAGCGGAATGGTCAATGAAGCTACCTCGATAAATATGGGGCGGCAAATCGGTGCTGAATATATGATGTACGGTAATTTATCCAGTATAGTAAAAAGAAGTGGCAGCACGAAGGATGTTTATTATAAATTCACCCTTAAAGTCATGCACCTGGAAAGCGGCATTATTGAATGGTCTGACGAAAAAGAGATACGCAAGACCAAGAAAAAATCACTGTTTGGCTCTTAACAATAGAATTAATACTCAACAAGCACTACCCAATAAGCGCGACTCAAAAAAGGTAAGCGGGCGTGATGCCCGCTTACTTAGCAATAGTTACTTAACAAGTAAGTATAATCAAATTATAAATTAAACTTCACGCCTACTGAATAATTTATTATATCTTCGTTTACCTTTCCGACAAACACTTCGGGATCCAAAGAATAGATATCCAGTGCAAAACGAACTGCATAACGACTACTTATCTTATAATCTACGCCAACCCCAAAAGTTACATCTACACCCGAATCACTGTCAGAACCTATGCCTGTTGTTGTATCGTATTCCCAAGCAAACAAACCAACCTGCCCATATAAGCTAAGGTCACTCTTAATACCGATACTTGCCATAATTTCCGCGTGCGCGAGCGTCACCTCGGCTGAATTTAACCCATTGCTAGGTTCACCCAATGTTGCAAAACCACCCTGTACCGATAATAATTCATCCAACTGATACCCCAGAAATAGATCCAGTGATACATCTGAATCATCTACATTGTCATAATCGGCATTGCCTGCTTTAACACCAAAATATAGATGGCCGTCACTGCTACGAGGTTTGCTAACAATCATATCGCTGTCGGCAAAGACCTCAACAGAATTCAGTAAAAATACTGCCGCGACCATACACAAACTTATACGCATTTTTTTCCCCATACTATTTTCCTTAATAGTTTTTCTAAATGGTTTTCTCTAACAGATAGTTCGACAAACGTTACTTCTAAAAATGTTCCTTTAATATTGTAACACGTGTTCGTAGTGAGTCGTAATAGAAGTATTGGGCAATAGTTAGACGACGCAATACAGTATAATACCTAAGTTAAACACACAAATACAAAACATGATGACCAAGAACGGGGCGCATTTGTGCGTCTGAGTTAAAATGTACTGAGAGCCTGTCGAATTTAGGAAGAATCCACTGCGACGGCAGGAAACCGGCCCAGTTTCCCGCTCACCTCACAACGATTCCCTAAGTCCGGCAAGCTCCTAGTACTCCGTCAAGGTTATATTGACGGAGTACTAGCCCGCATTTCTCACAAGGGGCCAACCTCTCGTGTAGAGATTTGGATTCACAAGGGATTTTGTGAAGGAGTGGAATACAGGTTGTATTGCCGACTGAACATCTCGGTACCCCCTTGTGGGGTGAAATTCCTTGTGGATTCAAAGCTTCCGCGTCCTGCTCTCGCCCCTCGCCTACATCCCTGTAGGCGAAG
>CAZZJI010000088.1:0-11169 GCA_964654485.1 uncultured Gammaproteobacteria bacterium
AACCTCTTGATTATATCTCAAGACATATCAAATTAGATAATAGCAACACATTTAAAGTATATATACAAATTGTTTTTTAAGAATTGGCAATATGCACCTTACAGGCATATAATGAAGCCGCGCTATTGATCATCGTTGACTTAAGTGCCTGATCAACAAAAGAAAGGGATCGAATGGGTAAGCGCCATACGCGCGTTTTTTGGCCACGACAAATCCTTCAGTCGATGATAGCGTCACCAAACGATCTTCCATTTCCCTTGTGTATTTCTATAGATCTTAATTTCGAAGCGACTCCAGGTTCCTGGTTCAACCGCCACACCGCGTTTATTGACTAAATCCACGATTGCAACCGAGGCACTACCTGTTCGTTTATGTCCGATATATTTTACGCCAGAAATATTCAGCCGAAATGCGGTGTAATTATTAAAAAACTGCAGCAGGAACGCTTTTCGATTTGTTATAAATTCGCTCATATTTTGCAATGCGTCCACATCGCGTGATTCAAAGCCATGTTTAAATTTGCCGACCATATCACTAATCGTGTCAATATCAGGCTTGCCCCCCGACTTACTTCGCTCCCATTCGGCTCGAACATTTCTCGCAAACCGTGACCTGGGCATACGCTTCTCTATTTTGCCCATGAGTGATTTTGCCAATACAAAATCACCCGCCGACAGATATTTTTTAAACCGGGAATCTAGATACCTCTCGACATTTTTTATCCCTTTATTCGCTTTTGAATTATTTTTGTCTAGCTTCAATACACGCTGATACAAAGTAAATGCACTTATATCAGGTGGGTTGAGTATATTGCCTGTCGCAAATGCAATTTGCGCTTTCGATAACAAAGATAACACCTTTTCACGCCGCGGTTTCTCTGCTTTGAGTACGCTAAGCGCCTCACGCAGCGTCTCCACTTCGACTGAATCCGGATCAACCGTAATAATATCCTTTATGTTACGTTCGGCGCTGGCTATATCGTCTTGTTTCAGGTTCTTTTTCGCTAATGTTACATAGTGCGCCAGAATCGTTTCAATGCCTTGTATGGCGGCCGGGTTTCCGGGGGCGAGAACCAGGATACGACGGTATCGCCACAACGCATTCTGCTTCAACGGGCTGATCAACCTGCCTGTTTCAAAATCAATTCCAGCTTGTTGTAGTAATTCGGAAACATCCCGTTGGTTCGCTTTGGCGATGCGTACTTCGTCTATTAGCTTTAACACAGCAGATGATTCTGGTACAGCGGCCTGCAATAATTGAATACTTCTTTCTGCTTTGTCGTCAAATCCCTGCAGCAAATCACTGCGGATTCCGTCGGCATAAAGCCCAATAATTTCTTCAATACGCTGCGCTGCTTCGCTGTTGGCAGGATCTATGTCTAGGATGCGTTTATAGAAATAGATAGCGCCCCCTTGTCTGTCAATCAATTGGCCTGCCTTGCGTGCTTCATCTGCGCCTACAAGTAGTGATGCCAACTGACGTTGATCGCTCTTTTCTACAACCTCCTCTTCAACAACAGGCGCGCCCCCTTTGTCACTGAAAATAACGATTGCACCTGCCACAAACACGGATAACGCAAATAGCAGCAACACGATCACTTTGACATTCAAACGACTCTCAGGACGTATTGCCGCTAATCGCGGAGATGTTATCGTCCGCCCTTCGGCTTGAGCCACGCCGTTAGATGGCGGTACACTGCGCGGTCTGGCTTTGATGACAGTGGCATCATTCACTTCCATCGGATGTTTTACCGATACCGTCGGCAGTGGCGGCACATCGACCTTACCGCTCAACATATCAGCCCAAAAAAGGATGTCTTGCGGGCGCTGATCAGCTTGAAACACCAACGCATAGTCTATCGCGAGGAGAAATCCGTGCGAATAGTCGCTTTTATTTGTTGCAGACAAAGGTTCATAGGGATCGATGCCCCGGGAAAGCAGGCTCGACCCTCTGGCCAGTGCATCATGCGGAAGCCTGCCGCTGACGGCAGAATACAAACAGGCACCCAACGCATATATATCGGTCCACGCACCTTGCTTTTCATCACTTTCGTTGTATTGCTCAAAAGGAGCGTAACCAACTGTGACGAGGCTGGTAATTGCCCGGGTGGGTGTGCCGACTGTCTTGCGCGCGGCACCAAAATCAATAAGCACCGGCGACTTATCCGCCCGTAAATAAATATTCGCCGGCTTGATGTCACGATGAATAAAACCGGCATCGTGCACCAGCTTCAAACCTTCCATTATGGGAAGAAATATATCCAGAAGAGCCTGCTCGGAGAGGTTTTGATTACGTTTATAGAGTTTGGATAATTCCTCCCCTTGTTCATATTCCATGACCATGTAGGCGGTATTATTGAGTTCAAAAACACTCAATACCCGCACAATATTATGATGCTTGAATTTCGCGAGTATTTGAGCTTCTCGAGTAAATCGGTTCAGCCCCCAGTCGAATAGTTCTTTATTCTCTCCCGTCGTTGGATGTACCGTGTATCCTGAAGCTCTGGAAGAAAAATCATGCGGGAAATATTCCTTAATGGCTACAAGTTGATCAAGATTTTTGTCGCGAGCCAGATAGGTGACGCCAAACGCACCCCGGCCCAGCACAGATTTCACCTCATACCAGTGGAGTGTATACCCTGTATTTAAAACATCTCGATAGACTTCCTCGTTCACAGTCATTTTTCTTCTTAAACATTCTTCTTAAAATAAGTGGGTAACCCATATCTTTAAGGGGAATTGTATACTTGGCGATAAATTTCGAAATGAAATGCATGACAACTAAAATACTATTTAAAACTCTTAGTATCTCTATAGTATCAATAGTTATACACAGGGTATAGTTTCCCAAAGATGACGCGATTGATTACTTGACCCCAAAACCCTCGGAAATCAATTTAACAATCAATACATTACAGGCGCATCTTAATCTGGACTCAAGAAAAATAAACAATTATCTTTCGCTCATCTTTGTTGTTAAAGCAATTGCTGTTGTCGAAACCCCGGCGCGCTCGTGTTAAACAAGGGTGTATCCTGCTGCAATATAGCAAGCTCTAATGCGGCGGCGCGGCGCTGGCGTTGTAGGCCTGTCTTCAAAACTCGTTGGCAATGCTCCACGGTAATGGGTTTACCCACCAGATAACGTGTGCCTACGTGAAAGTGATTATTATTGTCCTCCCACCAAGTTTTTATCAGATCCGCTGCAGGCCAGGGCAGATCTTCGTCAGGATCCATTGCGACATCGTCATCTTGTGAATTTTCTGTCGGGCCAACTGCAAAACCTGCGGGCCATTCACCTTCCAAATCATCATGAGCAAGCTCAACGCCGGTGATCATACTGAACGCCTCACCTGCCACACGAGAGACTTCAGGGATGGTCATTAATTTAATGAACCAGGGAACATAAAGCGGGTCGCCAATAATGCCCGCACCCAATAGGGCGTGACGTAATACTTCGGGACTTTGAGTGAACTCATGCAACCATTTTGTCGCACTCGCTACATCCATAACACGCAATACAACGTGTAAGGCAGGGCCGCGAAATGAAGTATCCGAATTTATAAACTCCTTGAGAATATCCAGTGCCTCCTGCTCACCCAATAAAACAGCCGACCAGGCGGCCCAAAATTGGCAAGCCATATCGTCAGCTTTAAATTGTAAATGCAATAAAGGTAACAAATCCCGGCGCTTCAACTCCCCTACCGCACGCAGGGCTCTCGCCTGCACAGCTGGATCAGGATCGTCAATCGCGGCCGCCAATACTGAACCTGAATCTTGGCGATGAATTATACAAGCAGTGATCGCCAAACGACGGTAGGATGGTGCGTTAGAGTTAAGCATGCCTGGCACCCAGCGCTGATAGTATTCATCAGACAACCAGCCGATTGCCGAGATGAGTGCGCGCCAATTTTCGGGTGTTTTTTTCGCGACTGAAACCACTTCATCGACCCGACTGCCATTGTCACTCTCAAAGGCAAGCATTGCAGTGGTATAAACTTCACCAGGCTCTTGTATCACCTGCAGCGCTTCCCTGCAAATTTCCCAACCGTCGTCGCCAGCAATTCGCAGGCCATCAATATTTGCCTCTATGCGATCATCCAGTTGAGCTAATTCCGTAAGGGAGTAATGCGGCTCATGCACCGCAGCATCACGCTGCAGCCATAAGAATGCAGCTTCCTCAGCGTGTTGCTCAATAATTGACTTTAAGGTAGCCGTTTTCATTAAACGATTTTACTTTAATAAATTTGCCGTTAAAATTTTATTTGCTAAACAATTTAATATCCTAATGGCTGGTGATGATAAGCTTAAGACGGGAGAAACTCAACGGGGTAAATAACCGAGATTGATCCGCCCTCTCTCTCACCAAAATTGAAACTCTTTACACGGGCAAGCAAACGTCGCTCCAGCTTCGGATCATTTAACTCGCTGGATCTTATAATGACCTCAGACACCTTGCCAGATGGCAAGATAGTAATATCAAACACAATCCTCCCCTTAAGTCCGGGATTGGCCCGACGAGCCCGACGATATACAGTATAAAGCTTTCCCTTGTTCTGATCCATCACATAGGCAATATCTTCATCTGACCGGGAATTACCCGACGCAGCGTTGGAATTGCTTTTCCTAATTGAATTTTTCTGTCCTGCCGCAACGCCAACCTCTTTCATCAAGGTTTGGGCCACTTCGACCGGTTCTTGATCACTCAGTTTAGTTACGCTAATGATTGGAGAATGATCCTTCACTTTGGCTCTTGCCGCGTTAACGGTTTTTTTTTGTCCAATGGCCAACACATCCGTATTCATTTTGCTCATATTGCTGGAACCTGGTGTCTGATTTATTTTACCGCTAAGCATCGCGCTGACATCAGAGGTATCCATCAAGTCTGCCAATTCATTGCTAAGCGCCAACAGCCCGCTCTGCTTGGCCTTTTCTATTATTTTTTTCTGATCGCTGGTCAACGGCGTGTTGTTTTCGGCGCTTTTTGGCTTGCGTAGACGTTCAGGCTTGGGCTTAGGCACAGGTTCTACCTTCGGCTCCAATTTAACTTCGGGTTTGGGCGCCGGCTTGGGTTTTGGTTGGCTTTTTTCTTTACGCAGAATAAATTGCGCTACGCGTTCGGGTACATCTGTATGTTCGCTACGTTCTTTCGGCGGCAATTCAACTGAGGATAAAAACAATGCAAACGATAACAAAACCATAAGCACTGTGATATTAATAACGGTAAAGCGGTGATTTCCACCACCATCAGGCTGCCACTTCAATACCTGGTTTTCATACGTTATCGCACTCATCAAAGCTTACCTTTGCGCCTTCTGCAATGCGGACTTCTGCAACGCTGAGAAAGCGATGCGCGTGTAATTTACCTGGCGACAGGTGAATAAAACTTTTCGTAATAGCTGATACGGAATATTTTCATCGCCCATGAGCGTAACAGCGTGACCCACTTCTTCATTTACTGCCGACACTGATTTGCTCGCATGGAATTTCAATTCTTCCTTCAATCCCGATATCAGCTCGTGCGTGTCTAACAACACATCTTCAATTTTGGCAACCTCTACTCCCTGAACCAAAATACGATCACGAGTAATCGTAATGACCAAGGTCTCCTTTGGGGCTTTATCTGCAACGGTTGTTGGCAGCGTAAGATCTTTATTGCCAGGCAACTGCTGGATGTTGGATGAACTGACTAGCAAAAAGAAAACCAGGATAGTAAAAATATCCATTAAAGAGATAATATTGAGCCCTGACTTTTTATGCAGCTTTGTGAACCGCGCCATTCGCTGAGCCCGGTTAGATATTTTTAATGTTTTCATTGAAGCTGCCTATTTTCGCTCTGCTGCCAGTTCCGCTGCATCGCCTATCGATATATCCGGAAACAGTTCAATAGTTTCAACAGTAGTAACCTGTACTATATCCGCACTTCGCACGTGATCCATTACGGCAATTAAAGTTTTGTAGCGAATGGAGGGCTCCATTAACAGTGTAATACTCTTTTCCTCTGGGAAACGTGTTTTGATCTCCACCAATAAATCAGAAAACAAGTCCCAGCGGGTTTCTTTATCAGTACGTTGAAAACGTTTGATCAAACCCAGTCTGGCATCTTGAATATCGAAACTGTGCTCACGTAATACGAGTTCCAGCTGCAGTTTAACTTCTTCACGATTTTCTTCTTTGGCATTGAGCATCGGCAAGTTCAACTCCAATACCGACATTCGGGAAAAAACGGCTGTAATCAACAAAAACGGAACCAGTATCACCATCAAATTCATAAACGCGGTAATGTTTAACTCTTCAGCTTCCGCAGTAAATTTTTTACTAAAATTTTTCATGTAAAGCCAACCTTATTCCTTCACCATAAGGTTGATGCTTTTAACCGCGGCATTCTCTAGATTACCGACCAACCGAGCTGTTTTAGTCACCAAATAAGAGTGAATCAATAGCAGTGGGATCGCCGCCATCAAACCAAAAGCCGTTGTATTCATGGCCACTGAAATACTCGCAGATAACAAATCCGCTTTTTCTGCCGGATCAGCAGACGCGACCGCGGTAAAGGCTTGTATAAGCCCGACGATGGTACCAAGCAAGCCAAGCAGTGTTGCAACATTGGCGTAGGTCGCCAAATAATGCGTGCGCAATTCCATTTCTGGCATTGCGTCCATCATCCCTTCCTCCATGGCCGCCTCTATCGTTTCGCGCCGCACGTTTGCACGATACCTGCAAAACCCATAATTAAGAATATTTGCCAGAGGCGTATCGACGGATTCCGTCAATTTGACCGCGCGCTGAATATCATCCGCATTAAGCATGGGTACAAGTTGCGCCCAGGTTTTCTTAGTAAGCGTTTGCGCCTTGTTTAAGAATAAAAATCGCTCTATAGCGATAGCCAGGCCAATCGAAAAAATTATCAGAATGGGATACATAAAAGGCCCACCTGTTTGAAAAAATTTAACTATTTCCATAAAATACCCTCTAAATAATTTACTAAAGCTTGTCGTTATTAGGATGATTGCCGGGGATGAGGTGAAATACATCTTTGCTATGGTTAGTCGTTATCTATTTCGCACCTTATTTTTTAATTCTCGCAGAACACGGAATCCAGTCACCACATCCGCTTCACCCGAATGATGTTGCCAGCTCGCAATTTGGCATTCATCCATGGAGTGCGTGTACGCCCCGCCCATTGCCACGAGTCGACCGGATTTGTCGTACCCCCACTCTTGAACATTTCCCAAATAATTGACCAAACCCCAGGAATTTTGTTTACCTGTGGTAATCTTGACTAACTTATCGCCTTTTTCAATACCGCGACTTCTAAACTGGCAATTTCGATTTGGATCATGCGCCGCCGTCGTTGAAGCTGCAGCGTAAACCCATTCGTCCCGGGTTGGAAGACGATATTTTTGACCGGTCTTCTTACTCAGCCATCTTAGGTACCCCCTGGCAATTGAAACCGATAAGCCAGCGAAGGGAATGTTATCGCTACCCTGTCGAGACAAGGAGCATTGCTTGGTTTCCAAGCAATATTGTTCGATAAAATCTATGGAAACCTCATACTTGCCAATTGCAAAGCTTTTGATGTTATCCCCAGCTGGCACCACAACTAATTCTGGTCCATATCCTACATCTTTTATCAGATCCCTGCATATGGCTCTTTCTCCGCGAGCACCTAATCCTGCTATGGATCCGTCACACGCATCACGAGAACTGATTTGGATTGAAGCAATCAGCGAATTGTTTCCGAATAGTCGTTGAGCATATTTTTTCGATTCAAGCGCTCTGTCAGGAAACGTCTTTCCCAGTTTTGAAATACACTTCGTCAATGATCTAATTATCCTGTTTTCGGTTTTTGAATATTTCTTCGGAGCCAATGACCGCAATTTTTTAATCGCGATATCAAAATCTCGCATATTCAAACCACCTTGGCACTTTAATTGCTTATTCACATTAGCAAGTGCAAGTGAATATTCATCCACTCGAGGTTGCGTTTCGTCTTTCTTGCCTGGTTTTTTCAGACTGCTCGCCGCGTTTTCTATGGCGATAGCCTCCGTCAGTTTTAGTTTCTCTGCGTTTAACATTGCACGGCCATTACTGTATCTCGACGCATGTTCAATCAAACGTTCCGCATAACGAAAACTCGAAGAGTTTATTTCAGCTTGAATTTTCTTCAAATACAGTGAAAAAATATTTTTCTTGGTCTCCTGAAACCAACTGTCATTCGAAGCTAACAATTTACTCACTCCCTGATACTCTTTCCAAATATTCTCTTCCCATACCTCAGAAAAACTGGCATCAGCTATCAGCTTTATTAACTCTTCTTTATATAGTTCCAGTCTAATATCAAATTTCAGCTCACTTCTAATATCCTGCTCAGAAACACCAATGCGTTCGTCAGCACGTCTATTTTCCATTACATAAGCGAGCCCGGAAACAGAGGCCACCACAACTGCAGAAGCAATGAGCATATACCGAGGTTTATACGTAACAGTAAACTGCTTATAAAACTCTTCGACAGACTCCATACGATCTTCGCGGTCAAAGGCTAATGCCTTTTCCAGGGCTTTCCATTGTCGCTTCTTCAGACCATTTACACGTTCAGGTTTTAATTGCCGGGCCCTGGCTTTATCCGCCTGTAATTTGTTAAAGGGGTGCTTGCCGGTAAACAACTCATAAGTAATACAGCCCAGCGCATATATGTCATCTCTGACGTCTGGCTCCTGCCCGATAAGCATTTCATAACTGGCATACGCCGGTGTTAATCCTCCCAGACTGGCTGCATCGAATATAGTCTTATGTACGGGCCATCCATCCGCTTTCTCGATAGTTGTCACTGCTTTTGCAATACCAAAATCAAATATTTTCGCCATGCCATTGGTCGTAACCAAAATATTTCCAGGCTTAAAATCGGCGTGAATAATATTCTCGGCATGCGCGTACTGCAGCGCCGAACACATACCCTGAAAAATAACCCGTACGTCATCCCACGGCAGACCGGTTTTACTGTACTGTTTGATCAGTCGATTGAGCGGTGTGCCCGCCATATACTCCATAGTCATGAAGAACACGTCGCCGTCCTTGTCAAAGTCGAAAACTTTAACAATATTCGGGTGCGAAAGACGTTGTGTTTTTCTGGATTCCCGCTGCAGAGCAATAAATGCGTCTGGGTGCGCGTTAAACTCCTCGCTTAACATTTTAATGGCGACATAAGGATCTTTATCCCGGGCCTCTATTTTCAGTCGATCCTTGGCTTTATGAACAACGCCCATGCCACCCACACCCAGCACTTCTTCCAAAACAAAACGTTCTTTCAGTACAAGATTGTCAGATCCGGAATTAGGCTGAGCTGCAACCGCCCTATCAGCTCCAATTGGCTCAGGGGATCTGGACTTTACTCGCGTTCTGTCCTGCCCCGCATCGACAGCCGGACTTTGGTATTGAGCCGCGTCAGAAGCAGATTGTTTAAAACCCTGAAACCCACCCACCGCGGCGCCATTTGCTTTTTTAGATTTAACCGGTTGAACTACCCGTGTTTTATCTTGATCCACTAACACCGTGTCGTCTAACTTGCGACTTTCCGTGGCGCCGCGTCGGCGTGCGTCTTTGCAATTCAAGTCCATTGAATTATTATCGGATTCGTTCATCTGACTTCAACTTCCCCAATCATCCTTACCCAATTATCCTTAATCGATACTAAATTACTAAAAAGTACGTTTTTTGTTCAACATAAGATCCGTTTTTTACTTAAACGATATAGTAATACTTTGTTGCATGACTATATTGTATAATTGGTCACCTTTTTGGTATTTGAATCAAAATTGAATAAAAATACCATATAAAAAATATGGTATTTTTATTAACAAGGATTGTAAGGGAACAAGTACGTCAGCCATGAGATGAATATTGAGCATTTTTATCGAAAAATCTGGCTGAAATGGTTTTCACCCCTCAAGGGGGTACCGAGGTCCACAGCAGGTTTTTTTATTCTCGGACTACCTCCAATTATTCTCGGACAACCTCCTAGATGTTAAATCGTTTTTGTCACCCGGTCCCAGGCAGTTTACTTCGCCTTTCGCTGTCACATGAATCAACTATATTGATTTTCGGATTATGGTTATTTTTCGCTCTACTGTTATTTCTTCCCCGCCCTGCCTGGGGCCAAACGATCGCCTTATCCGAGATCGAAGAACTCGATAAGCGGTTTCAAAATGTATCATCGCACTATTATAAATTGTTAGCCCAACAGAACGGACAATACAAAATTTCGAGGTTTGACCAACTATCTCAGCTCGATCGCACAATTCGTGAGCTTGAAGAAAAAAATCAACATATCGAGATGATGGCGCTGATTACAAATAATCTGGCCTTAATCGAGAATAATACCGATATACCGTCTATCACCTATTTCATCGCACTTTTATTGGAGCACAATGAATGGAATTCGGCGACCGCATTATTTAAAACGATCCAACAGAACAGTAATAAAATTATCATATCCAACGCTCAATATGCATTCGCTAAATATTATTTTAAACGGCAAAAGTGGAAACAAACACTGGATTACCTGGAAGGAATCCTTACAGATATAGTGACAAATGACGCGCACTATGCATTGCTGATTAAAGGGATTTCACTGCAAAAATTGAAAAAACATAGAGCAGCAATTAAAGTCTATGAAAGCATTCCCAATACATCGAAATACTACGCCTATGCGACATTAAACAAGGCTGTCGCTTATATTCGACAGGATTGGTGGACAGATGCACATCTGGCGATAAACGAAATATTACAACAGCACCGAGAAAAAGTCTCGAATGAAATGGCGAATCGGCTTTTTGTTGTATTAGGTTATTCGTTGATGAGAAAAGAATATTACCGTAATGCGCGTGATACCTTTCGTCATGTAAACCTGGACAGCCAATACGCAAACCGGGCATTGCTGGGATTAGCGCTCACCGCGGCCAATCAAAACGACTTTATCGGCGCGATAAACGCGGCAAATATTTTAAACGCAAAAACCAGTTCCGATTTACCCTCAGAAGAATCTTACCTAATATTACCCTATATATACAGCAAATTTGATCAACCTCTAACAGCATCCGCGCGCTTTGGAGAAGCCATTGAGCACTACACGCAACGTATTGAGGAAATTAAAAATTTGTTGCTGAGCATTAAC
>CAZZJI010000089.1:0-9906 GCA_964654485.1 uncultured Gammaproteobacteria bacterium
TTGATTTATCTGAAATTGCAGCTATTGGCTCAATATCAATTTTATTCGTTCATACAGTGACTCACGCTGGACATTTAAAGATTATTTCTGAAACTGGTGCATCACGAAGCTTAGTTTTTCTAGCAGGTTTTTTAAGTTTTAGCGCTATGATACTTGCACTTATTTATGTGGGTAGGGAATCAGGTCATGTTATAAGTATTCTTGTTGGTTTTGTCTTTGTAGCTGCAATTACAGAAATTTTACTTCAAAAGATTGCAAAAAGAGAAATCAGGCCGAGAATTGTATAATTTTTGATAAAAAGCCAACAAAATCTTGCACGCGGACTGCCGTAAGCGTCACGCATTTTGCAAAGAGCCGCAAATACGTACCACTCACGGCAGCCCGAGAAAGACTAATCGATATTCAAGCAACGCCGAACTACCATGTGATTAATCGCTGTGTTCGACGTGCCTATTTGTGTGGAAAAGACCCTTATAGCGGCAAAAACTATGAACATCGCCGACAGTGGATTGTGGGGAAGAGTGGTTGCATGGGGTAAGCGATTTCGGTCAACGCTTTGGATGTGCGGTGGGGTCACAGACTGCACTCAGTCGATACAGTTCGAGATTAGAGAAGAATTGGTTACAAGGCGCGAAGGCGAGTCAACGTTTTTATCGAGCTGCGTGATCGTCACCTGTTTGAATGAATATTTCGTAGTAAAATACTCGCCCGATACCCCATGCTGGACTGCGCACGGGGGATAAATGCTTATACGTTATGTGTAAAAAAATCTTAAATCCATGTAACTATCTGATATTTATGATGGATAATGTGCTTGAGTATATATTAAAAATGTCTATAATAAGTAGACATATTTAATATTTAGAGAACGATTATGAAAGCTTCAATAGTAGATTTGAGATATAAAACCACCGATATTCTAAAAGCACTTGATAGAAATGAAAGTGTTACTGTTCTGTATCACGGAAAAGTAAAAGGTGTGATTAAACCTGTCAGAGAAAAAAAAGTATCAAAAATAAAAGATCATCCTTTCTTTGGCATGACTAAGGATTCTAAAGAAACAGTATTAGAAGAATTAGCTAACTTAAGAAAATCTCGAAATGATATATGATACAGATATTTTAATCTGGATACAGAGAGGAAATAATAAAGTTGCAAAATTGATTGATAGAGATGATGATAAATATCTCTCTATTCAGAGTTATATGGAATTACTACAAGGCGCAAAAAATAAAACACACCATAAATATGTGAAAGATTTTATTAACGAATTTGAATTTTCCATATTACCATTTACTGAAAATATAGGACATAGAGCACTCATATATGTTGAAGAATATACGCTGTCATCAAATATGAGAGCAGGAGATGCAATTATTGCTGCAACGGCAATAGAAAATAACATCACATTAGTTTCAAGTAATGTAAAACATTTTAAAGTGGTGAAAGAACTACAGTTAAAAATGTTCAAACCATGAAGTAACACATAACCCATATGAGCCGGTTTCGTGTCAATAGGCATTAGAAATTATTTTCAGCTACTTTGTAACTAAAAAAACAAAGCGATTAACAAAAAATAAATAGGGAATCAGGTTACTTGTATAATAATCAAAGCGAAAAAAATTAGTTTGCCAAAGCTCAGGTAATGAAGCTGACCCCTTGATCCTTGCATGCAGGAGTCTGTGCGGGGGACGTTGAGCAATCGACGTTCCTACCGTGACTGTGCGATAGTGGACGGAGTTTATTCACCAGAAAAACATGAAAAATCAGAATGAAGTTACGACATATTATGATAAGTTTTCTAGAGTATACGATTTGCTCTCTCCGAAGGCGTATTATCACCGGGCAAGATTTACAGCGATAAAAGAACTAAATCTTGTAGAGGGAAAGTCAGTTCTGAATGTACCAGTAGGCACAGGCCAGAACTTTGAATATTTCCAAGCTTACCTGAAGAATAAAGGATTAATTGTTGGTGTTGATATTTCTCCAGGAATGTTGGAAAAGGCGCGGAGAAAAATACATAAAAATAACTGGAGTAACATCAAGCTGATTAATCAAGACGTATTAACTATTAGATCTGGAGAAGTATCAGAGTTAGTCGAACAAAATGGAATCGATGCGATACTATGTGATCTAGGGCTGTCAGGGTTTCCTCAGTGGAAAGAGATTATTGATGTGTTAGTTTCAATGTTGCCAGTGAATGGTCGAATTTCCATTATGGATTGGTACATTGAAAATCCATCATTAAGGGGTGAGTTTGTAAAATGGATAGGCAAAGGGGAAGTGAATCGGCCTATTTGGCAATATTTAGAAACGAAAGTTACTGATTTTTTCGTGGACTCATCATTTAATCGAGGCGGTGTTTTCGTGGCGTCAGGTACAAAAGGTACATGAAGGTAAAAGCACATAACGGGCTAGGGTTCTTAAAAGACTTAGCTCTTAGTGCGCCTGTTTTGTATAGAAAATTGATGCTCTGAGGGTGTTAGTATCAAATTTTCGCCGCAACATAAAAAATATCAACCGGGGGTATTTTTCAATGGCTGTTAGAAAATGACAAAAAACACAATTCAATACTGGAACCCGTTACTAGCTGAAAATAATAAAAAATGGGAACCCATTGAGGATACCGAGGAGCAAATAGAACAACTTACACTGGCGATTGACAGTGAATCTG
The DNA here is from genome assembly GCA_964654485.1 of uncultured Gammaproteobacteria bacterium. Taxonomy (GTDB): domain Bacteria; phylum Pseudomonadota; class Gammaproteobacteria; order SG8-11; family SG8-11; genus JAADIM01. Next base: position 2,675 of record CAZZJI010000089.1, read on the forward strand.
GAGACTATACTCGTTTAACACGCTTCAAACCCGGTGCAGATACTTACGCATTCGGAGCGAAGAGCCACACCTACCCCGAGGAGATATTTATTATTAAAGGAAAATTATATGATGCTGCGTTTGATTGCTGGCTTACTGCGGGTGATTATGCCAGTCGGCCAGCGGGTGAAATTCATGGTCCATTTAAAGCAGATGGCGAATGTATTGTTCTGGAAATATCCTATCCCAGCCAATCGACAACTTAGGGAAATAGTAGTAATGACTATAGTATCAATAAACCCACTGGAAATAAGCACGTCACAATGAAAAAGCCCATTACACCCTTGCTCACTGTCGATATCATCATAGAGTTGTCTAATCAACCTAACCGGCCTATTGTGCTCATTGAACGACGCTACCCCCCACCCGGCTGGGCGTTGCCGGGTGGTTTTGTAGACGTAGGTGAGTCATTGGAACAGGCGGCGGTACGTGAAGCCAAAGAAGAGACTTGCCTGGATGTCATATTGAAAACATTGCTTGGTTGCTATTCTGATCCTTGCCGCGATAAGCGCGGCCATACTGCGAGCGCGGTTTATATAGGCGAATCAACGGGGGAACCTCGGGCGGCGGATGATGCAAAAAATTTAGCGACGTTTACGTTAGACAATCTTCCCAATGTTGTTGCGTTTGATCACGCTGATATATTGAATGATTACCGGTGTTATCGAGAAACGGGGGAGTTACCTTCACCCAAAAACCAGTCATATTAAGCACTGCCTTGATCAAATTTCAGAATGAGATTACCTGTTTCGTCTACTTCGCAACACCAGTCCTTTTCCAGATAGGTCGTTGATACGGTTTCTGTTATCAGGGCTGGGCCTGTTATTGTGTCATGCAATTGCAGGTCTTCTCTTTTTACTACAATCAATCTGTCGTTTGTTTTATTTGAACTTATTTTGTTTGCACGTTTATCGCCCTTTTTAATCGGTAATCTGGTTTGCGGGCCAGTTGCTTTTACTCTTATATTTACCAGCTCGATCGACTGTTCTAACGAGTGACCATAACAACGTTGATGCGCTTCATGAAAGCACCTGCTTAGTGCTTTTGTTATGGAAGGAGTGGTAATGGAAAGAGAATTAATCGCCGGGGTCGTTGACCGCTTTGTCAATGTCGGCCACTTGATATTGAGCGTATAGGATTGGCCGTAGTAACGTAAATCAACACTTTTCTCGATTACCATCTGGGCTTGATTTACACCCTCTGTTTTTAACGCGCTACTCGCTTTCGATATCAGTCCATCAAAATGACGTTCTAATAACGCACTATCATATTTCGCCAATAAACCGATGAGACTTTTCGATACAAAGCGGGCGCGTGGTGCGACGATCATCCCTAATGCAGATAAAACTCCCGCATTCAATGGGACAATCGCTCGATGCATTTTTAACGCTTGTGCTAATGCACACACATGTAAACCACCTGCGCCGCCGAAAGAGACCAGTGTCAATTGTGCCGGATCGATACCTCGCTGTACGGACATGACACGCAACGCCCGCGCCATGTTTTCATTCACAACACGAATAATACCCAGGGCTGTTTGTTCTATCGTTAATTTTAATTTATCAGCAAGTGCTTTCATCGCGGCCTGTGCCGCTTTTATATCCAGGCGCATATTGCCACCTAAAAAGGCCTCAGCACGCAATCGCCCTAAAATCAGATTAGCATCTGTTACGGTAGCCTGTTTTCCGCCACGCCCATAACATGCTGGCCCCGGATCAGCTCCCGCGGATGCGGGTCCCACGAGCAACAACCCCCCTTCGTCCACGAACGCGATTGAACCTCCACCCGCACCTATGGTATGCAGATCTACCATCGGCACCGCAACCGGATACGGCCCAATACGGCCTTCGTTGGTTAACCGCAGCTCGCCATCAATCATCGCTACATCCGTTGATGTGCCGCCCATATCAAAGGTTAATAATTGTTTGTATCCTGAACACCCTGCCCTGTATTGTGCACCCGACAAACCTCCTGCCGGACCGGATAACAACAGATGGACTGCTTTATTATCCGCCTGATCTGCTGCGATTGTGCCACCAGAACTTTGCATAACAGACAGTTTGGCCTTTTTAACGGAGGTATTGAGCTGTGACAAATACTTTTGCATGACTGGCCCTATCCACGCGTTTAACCAAGTCGCCATGCCGCGTTCAACCTCTTTATATTCGGGTAACACATCGGAGGAACACGAGACAAATATGTCCTTAGGTATTAATTTTTCAATCGCCCGTTCATGGCGATCATCGAGAAATGAAAAGAGTAGATTTATAGCAACCGCTTGTGGTTGAGATTCTTCTAATCGTTTAAGTATTTGCTGGATGCTTTTATCAGAGAGGGCGCTCAATTCTGTCCCATTAGCAGCTAAGCGCCCATCAATTTCAAAACACAGTTCTTGCGGCACAGGATTTACAGCAGGCAGGGGGCGTAAATTGTATAATTCGCGCCGCGTCTGCCGGCCAATCGTCAGTAAATCCCGAAAGCCGGTATTGCATATATAAGCTGTTTTTACACCCTTGCCTTCAAGTACTGCGTTCGTGCCCACAGTAGATCCATGTATTATATAAAATGGCTTGGAGGGTGCTTCCAATAAAGCACTCAAACCTAGTTCGTTTATTCCCTGCAAGATAGCGCGTTCGGGTGAGGCCGGGGTAGACAGGACTTTGTGTATACGAACATCCTGTCCGTCATATAAAACAAAATCGGTAAACGTACCGCCAGTATCAACGCCTAGCAGCATCTTGTATGCAAACTTTCGAACAATTGCGGCCACCGTTTTTTGCTAGATACATTGCTTGATCGGCGCGCTCGATGAGGGAATTAACGTTATCACCCTGGCGCAAGGCACACAATCCAAGGCTTATCGATACGTGTATTGTGTTTCCCGGTAAGTTAATTGGGCTATCAGAAATGCGCTTTCGAATACGTTCTGCAACCTCATACGCTTTATCTACATCTGTGTCGGTAAAAATGACAAGAAACTCTTCGCCGCCATAACGGCCTATCACATCGAGGTCGCGTAGCGCCATGCGTAACCTCTTTGCGACTTCACGTAACACGCCGTCGCCGACTAAATGCCCATGAGAATCATTAACTTTTTTAAAAAAATCTATGTCTGCCATCATGACACATAAAGGTTCCTTGTCTTTTAGTGCGTTCGCTATCGAGCTTTCTAACATCCCAACGACATGCGCGTGGTTTGGCAACCCAGTGAGCAAATCAGTTTCAGCCAGGTGGCGCAGGCGGTCCTCTTCCAGTTTTAATGTTTCTAACGAATTCTCCAGCTTGTTTAATTGTGCATGATGGTAAGTTTCAATCGCCAGCGACATGTCCAATGCCGTTATTTTGGCAATAAACATATATAGTTGTTGTTGCAATTCATTATTTTGTTTAATGTTTTTTGGAAACAATTCATAAATGAGATGACTGAGACGGTGGTACGCACAGATATATAGAAAGGGTGGTATTCTAACCTTTGCATGTGCTAAACCAACCCGCAGGCGCTCTTCGAAATAATCGGCAGTATTAAAATTTTTACCTAGATTTAACAGGTATGCTGTTTGGGTTTTTTTAAGGCGGTCTATCAATTTTTGATTATCCAAATATAGCAGCATATCTGGCTGGCTTAACATATAAGCATAAAATTTATCAATTATTTCATCGATATGGGGGATAATAACCTGTTTTTGCAGCGTATCGTGTAGCTCAAAATCCGCATCATCCAAACCCACTAGCTGTAAACGTGTTTTAATACCCGTGGAATTAAAACCAAATTCTTTGCAATAACGATTTCTCATTTAGCTTCCCTTTTATCCTTTTTCCGAAAACCTCTTTCGATCGCCTATTCATTTACCTGTTTAAGTTAATTTACCAGATATTTTACTAAAAAAATTAGCGGCAATTAACTAACAACAATTAGTAATAATATTAGTTGTTGATCTTTTAGCTTAGGTCACTATCATAAGCGACTATATCACTAGTGATAAATTTCTAATATGAACAACGACATATTAATCAGCGCTGAGAAGCTTTCGCGTCATTATGGACCAATCAGTGCGATTGACGATATTAGTTTCGAAGTGCGTCGTGGCGAAGTTCTGGGATTTTTAGGGCCAAATGGCGCTGGGAAGTCTACAACGATGCAAATCCTGGCGGGCAATCTGGCGCCCAGTTTTGGGCGGGTACGTATAAATGGTTTCGATATTCTCGACCAACCCAAGCAGGCGAAAAGCGAGCTTGGGTATCTGCCTGAAACGCCACCAATCTACCGTGAATTAACCGTATATGAATATTTACATTATTGCGCCTGCTTAAATAAAATACAAAAAAAACAGATAAGCAAAGCGATTGATAACGCCATGCAGCGCTGTGGATTAATTAACGTGCGAAACCGGCTCATCGGTAACTTATCCAAGGGATACCAGCAACGTGTCGGTATTGCGCAGGCAATAATCCATTCTCCATCTGTGGTCATTCTGGATGAACCCACTGTCGGCTTGGACCCGATTCAAATTAAAGAAATTCGCGCATTAATCCGCGAACTTGCTGGCGAGCACAGTGTTATTCTATCCACACATATTTTGCCTGAAGTACAATCAACGTGCGACCGGGTGCAAATCATCAACCAGGGGAAACTGGTGCTGATGGAGTCTATCAGCTCGTTAAATGATCAGATGCAAAGTGATTATTTGCTTTTGTCTTTCAAGCAGGCGCCAGGTATAGCGGCGTTGCAATCAATTGGCGGCGTATTACAAGTAGAGCCAAACTATAATCAGAATAATAAACAACAATTTCGCCTGCATATAGACCCTGAAAATGATCCGTCCGAAAAAATCGTCAAAATGTCTGTCGGACAAAATTGGGGGCTTTACGAACTTTCACCGCAGCGCAGATCTCTGGAGGAGATTTTTATGGACATAACGTGCAGTGAATCGAAATTAGTTGAACAAAGCGAATTAAAAATGGATTCCCAAGCGATGTCTGTGAAAGAAAAACGGGATGAGTAAAGTAGCATGATATTCACTATTGCAACACGCGAACTCCGTAGCTTATTTTTATCGCCACTCGCCTGGGTAATTTTGGCTGTAGTGCAATTCATTCTCACCTATTTTTTTCTGATTTATGTCGAACAATTTATAACAATACAACCCAGTCTTGCACAATATACTAATGCACCCGGTGTAACGGAAATTGTTGTCGCGCCCTTATTTAACACCGCTGCTGTCATACTATTATTAGTTACGCCTATTCTTACGATGCGCCTGATAAGCGAAGAAAGACGAAATAAAACACTTGCCTTATTGTTTAGCGCGCCCGTCTCAATGACAGAAATTATTCTTGGAAAGTATTTAGGTATACTGGCGTTCATAATTATTATCATTTTATTGCTAACGATGATGCCATTGTCATTATTACTCGGCACTAACCTGGACATGGGCTTGCTTATGTCTTGTTTTCTCGGTCTCGTTTTGCTGACGTCCTGCTTTGCGGCTATCGGACTTTACATGTCTGCGCTGACCTCGCAGCCAACAATCGCCGCAATCACTACATTTGGCGTGCTGCTTTTGCTGTGGATTGTAGATGCCGCCGGAACAACGGGCAGTGAATCGGACCGGGTTATTTCTTATATATCCATTCTTCGCCATTATCAACCGATGCTAAAAGGTGTATTTAGCAGCAGCGATATTATTTATTTTTTTCTACTTGTATCAACCTGTCTGATTTTGAGTATTAGGCGCCTGGATGCGGATCGATTGCAACATTAATTTGCAGCATAAACTTAAATAAACAATGTAAAGATGTTAGTCACAAAGCGATCACGGTTACAATTACGAATACAAAGTATTACTTTTTATATTTTGTTTCTGTCTATGGTAGGGCTTATTGCCTGGTTGAGTACCCGCTATTCGTATCAAACAGACTGGAGCGCCAGCAACCGTAACTCATTATCCGATGCCAGCACTTCCTTGTTGAAAACTATTGAGGGTCCGCTGCTTATTACATCCTTTGCAAATATAGATGAAAAATTACGGCGGCAAATTAATAATTTGATTAAATTATATCAATACAGCAAAAAGGATATCGACTTTAACTTTATCAATCCGGAAACTGAACCGGAAAAAACCCGGGATCTCGGAATTTCAGTAAACGGGGAACTCGTTATTGAATATGAGGGGCGGCGCGAAAATATAAAAGAAATTTCCGAACAAGCTGTGACCAATGCGCTACAACGAATCGTGCGCGGTAAAGAACGCTGGATTGTGTTTATGGAAGGGCATGGAGAACGCAGCCCCCACCGGCAAGCAAATCATGATTTGCTTGCATGGGCAACACAACTCGAGAGCAAGGGATTTAATCTGCAAACGATAAACCTGGCTAATACACCGCGTATCCCTGAAAATACTACCGTGCTGGTGTTGGCTTCACCGCAGGTCGCGCTGCTGGCAGGCGAAATCCAATTAATTGCCGACTATATTAAGCGTGGCGGAAATCTATTATGGTTATCCGATCCCGGCTCAAGCCAATACCTGGAAAAGATTGCCGAATTATTGGGTATTGAATACCAACCCGGTATGATTGTGGACCCGACCACCGAGTTGTTTGGTATAAACGACCCACGATTTGCAATCGTTGCCGACTACGGAAGACATCCAATTACACAACAATTCACATCGATGTCTTTATTTCCACAGGCCGTATCTATTGATATCAACGCACCGCCGGATTGGGAAGTCGAGCCATTTTTGCAATCAGTAGAACGTAGCTGGTCAGAAACAGATGAAATTGAAGGCAACGTCAAATTCGATAAAGGACGCGATATTCCTGGGCCGCTCACCATTGGCGTCGCATTGAAGCGTCAACTAAATGCCGACGAAGAAGATAACGTTGCGATTGAAAACAAGGGCGCTACAAACCAGGAGCAACGGATCGTCGTTGTCGGTGATGGTGATTTTCTTTCTAACTCATTTTTGGGCAATGGTGGTAACCTTAAATTGGGCGTGTCTATACTAAACTGGTTAAGTCACGATGATACTTATATCGCCATGCCTGTTAAAACAGCGCCAGACCTTGATCTGCAATTGTCCCCCAAGGCACAAATTGCCATTGCTTTTGGTTTTCTGGTGATACTGCCCGTTATTTTGATAGGATGTGGCATACTGATTTGGCTTAAACGCCGTAAACAATAATTGTTAGCC
>CAZZJI010000089.1:10006-11160 GCA_964654485.1 uncultured Gammaproteobacteria bacterium
CTTCAGCAAAACCTCTAATATTAGACGATGTCGATTGTAGTGTGATAAAGGAAGGTGTTTTGTTTCTGCTGAACAATGGAAAAGGAAAATGTGAGAACGGAAAAGCCGTTATAAAATCTTGTAATAAGGGATATGCTAACTGCGATGATGATACGTCAAACGGCTGCGAAATCGATATCAATAATGATGATGAGCATTGCGGAGGGTGCTTTAATGAATGCTCCTCATTGGGTAGTTGCAATATCGGCATGTGTTAATTGATTACACCACCTAAGTCCGACAGGGTCCGACAGGCATATGAAATCAAGACTTATCCTGAATCTGATTCTTGTCAGCGTCGTAACTATATTGATCGTATTTACCATTTACGAGCCGGGTCAGAAAAAAAATGATAAAACCACACTAATAAACAATTTTGACCCGCAAAAAATAAATACGCTGGTATTGGAGCGGGATGGATCAGAAGTTCTTATTTTAAAGAAAAAACAATCCACTTGGCATATTAGCAAACCGTTTGATTTGCCCGCGAATGATTTTCAAGTAAACGCATTGCTTAGCATTGCCAATAATCATAGTTATTCCCAATTTGATGCACAACAACATGACCTGGATAAGTTTGGGTTATTAACATCACGCATTGGTTTACGTTTCGATAATCAACAATTACGTTTTGGCGGAACAGACCCGCTAAGTTTCAGGCGTTATGTTCTGGTGGATAATACAATACATTTGATAAACGATGGCAGTTACCTCTATTTATCACAAGATGTTACTAAGTTTGTCAGTTATAAACTACTACCGGATAAAAAAATAATTTCAAAAATTCAATTACCCGGCTTTCAGTTGGAAAAAAACAGCATTAATGGTCGTTGGCAAATCCAGCCAAAAATTAATGACCTGTCTGCCGACGATATAAACATATTCATTGAAAGATGGCAAAATGTTCAAGCGTTGGTTGTTAAACCATGGCTGATTAATTCAGTAGTTGCAGGCGAACCACTTACAGGTGAGCCAAAAGAAAACAGCAGCAATGTTATAAATATAAAATTTACTGACAACAGTGAACTTGCCCTTGTCATCATAGACGATAAAACTGATTTGATTGTGGGAAAAAGTGACTCGAAGATTCAGTATGAAATTGCAGAAATAAATAA
>CAZZJI010000090.1:0-5577 GCA_964654485.1 uncultured Gammaproteobacteria bacterium
GTCTTATTATTCGTCTTATTATTCGTAAAGTATGGCGATACACTTTCACCCGTGAGTTTGGTAATGGGTGGCAATGCCTTTGAACGGCAATGGCCAAATACGGACTTTTCACGTACAACGGTTGATTTAGATGAAATTATATCGGGTGGTCCTCCAAAAGACGGGATACCTGCAATTGATAAACCTGTATTAATAACGACTAATAAGGCGAGTCGCTGGTTACATCCACGTGAGCCTGTGATTGTTGTCGAGCACAAGAAAAAGGCGCGTGCATACCCGTTACAGATATTAATTTACCACGAAATTGTTAACGATACTTTTTTGGATTTGCCACTTGCTGTGACATTTTGTCCATTGTGTAATGCATCCATTGTTTTTGATCGGCGTTTGGATGGCCGTTTGCTGGATTTCGGTACAACCGGGAATCTTCGTAAAAGTGATATGGTGATGTATGATCGACAAACAGAGAGTTGGTGGCAACAGTTTGTCGGCAAAGGTATTGTTGGTCACTATTCGGGTAAAAAACTAACACAGCTGCCTTCAAAAATAGTGGCGTTTGAAGAGTTTCAAACGACCTATCCAAACGGCGAAGTACTTTCGCGCGAAACTGGATATTCTCGTCCCTATGGTAGCAACCCGTATCGTGGTTATGATCGCATCGGCGACATCCCCTTTTTGTTTAGCGATCCTGTTGACCGTCGTTTGCCTGCAATGGAACGGGTCATTAGCGTGGGTTACGCGGACAAATATCGATTATATCCCTTTGCAGAGTTGGATGGCGGGGGATTAATTCACGATCAATTGGACGATTTACCCATCGTCATTTTTCAAAAAGATAATCTACTTTCAGTACTGGATAAAGCAAAGATAGAAAATTCCCGATCTGTTTATTCAGCAGTGGCCTATGATCGTCGTTTGCAAGGTCGCACACTGAATTTCGAAATTGTTTCCGGCAAAATCACTGACACACAAACAAAATCACACTGGGATATATTCGGCCGAGCGATCACCGGACCATTAAAAGGAAAACAACTGAAATCAGTCGATAACGGCGTACATTTCGCGTTCGCCTGGTTAGCTTTTAATCCAGACTCCGAAATTTACAAGAGGAAAAAATAGAAGGGTACCTTCGCGGCGCATCCAATCTTAAACCTAGATTAAAACGTCACCTCAATCTGATAGCCTGTAAATTTGCGCATATTGAGTACCCCACAATCCAAAATCAGATACTGGCCTTTGATGCCGAGTAGTGTTCCGCTTATTTCAGGTGTTTTATCGAAATTCAGCGAAGATATTTTTTTAGGGTATTCCAAAACCGGATAATTAATGCTGACTATATCCTGGTCAACTAATTGTTGAACATTATCGTCGCCAAGCTTTTCTGATACTTGTTTAATATTTTTTGCGCATTGAAACAGTAATTCGTTTCTTTTTTCACGGAGTTCATTTTGCTGGATGTCGTGATTGCCTTGCAGCATCTTTCGCCAGTTGGTTTTGTCGGAGATGTGTTGAGACAGGACTATTTCCAGTAAACCTGCTTGGTAACGAGACTGTACTTTGTAAATGGGTAAAGCTTGAGTGGCACCCTGATCAATCCAACGCGTAGGGATTTGCGTTTCTCTGGTGATCCCCACCTTAATACCTGATGACACGGCTAAATAAACATAATGCGGCCGCATACAATGCATTTGACCCCAATCGGGTTCACGACACGTGCCTTGATCAAAGTGGCAGCGTTCTGGGCGAACAATACAAATGTCGCAACGGGCGAGTGATTGGCTACAAGGGAAGCAGTATCCCTGATTAAAGCTTTTTTTTATCAATCGATTACAGGCAATACAGTTAATTTTTGCGGTATGAATTAATGAAATTTTATTGCCCAGATGCGGGTTAATGGGTAGCTCGCGATTACCCACTGGTAATGCATATTGCACGGGTGAAGCTAACGTTGACGCCATTTTTTCTATATTACCTGAGGGCACGTATAGGGTCTCCTTGAATTGGTGTATTATCCTAAATCAATAGGATTATATCGTTGTTTCAGATATAGCACGAATATCTATCTATAAATAAACTGGAATAATCATGGCACTGCATAATTTGTTAAAACCCTTTATTAAACCTAAATGGCAGCATAAAAAACCGGAAATTCGCAAACTGGGGTTGCAATTGCTGGATATGAAAAAGTCGGAAGACGCCGTAGTGATTGAAAAATTGGCACTGGCAGATGAAGACGCCGACGTACGTCGTCTGGCGGTTAAACGTTTAGTTGACCTGGACAAGCTCTCTCAAGTGGTCGCCAATGACGGTGATGAAAAAGTGTGTCGCACAGCCGAAACCCGCTATAACAATCTTTTTGCCGGTATTGAAAAAGATGCCCCCGCTTTATCAATCCGATTAGCGCGTTTGCAGCCGCTCACCGATAAGAAATTAATTGAATATTTATGCACCCAGAGTGTTGAGATGGAGCTGCGTCTGGCAGCTTTAGTTTATCTGGACAAAGAGTCAATATTGGGCGATATCGCTATTAATGACCCGCAGCAGCAAGTGCGAATTGCCGCCGTTGATCGCGTTGATCAGCAATCAACATTAGAGCGTGTGTTGAAAAAAGTCCGTTCAAAAGACAAAAAGGTAAGTAAGCAGGTTAAACAAAAACTTGCCTCAATAGCGTCGGACCAGGAAAGGCCTGTGAGGCTCACACAACGTGCTAAGCAATGCTGTATCGAGTTGGAGGCGATGATAAGTACAACTGACCTGGGGAATATACAAACTCGAATAAAAGAGATCGAATCAAATTGGCAGGCAAGTAAACGGGAATGGGAAGCGGAAATTGGTGCCTCGTGGGATGGCGAGCTTGCCAGACGTTATATTAAAGCTTATGACATTGTTGTAGCTAAGTTTGAAGAGTTCAAAAAGCATGCAGAACAATTACGTGTACTGGAGGCAGAGCGCTATCCGCTGCGAACAGAAAAAGAAGCTTTATGTAAAATACTGGAAGATAAGTTAGTGTATTTTAAAAATAGCGACTTACCCGTTACCGATGTTAAGGAGCAGATAAAGCTTGAAATAGAATCAAAAAGAACAAATTGGAATGCCTTGAGCGGTGCAAGCGGGCAGTTATCCAGACAAGAGGAAGAATTACTTAATACCCGTTTTAGTTCTGCTTGCCATGCGTTAGATCAGTATATTGTGACACTTGAACAACAGCAAAGCTTACGAGACACACTAAAAACCTTGATTGAATCAACAAATAAACAAACAGGTAATAATGAGTCCGTTGATTTCAACAGACTCAAATCCTTGGAAAACCGCTGGGAAAAACTTAAGCATCCGGTTGCTCATGTTGCTGCTCTTGTACCAAACAAGGCTCTGGATTTAAATTCGGATCTTGATTTATTAACACAACGAATAGAGAAATTGCGTCAGCGCTACCTTAAAGAGCAGCAGGCGCGGCAGCAGAATATTGAAAAATTTAAAAATTCGGTCGATTTGTTACAACAAGCCCTGCAACAGGGTAATTCGCAACAAGCAATAAAATTACAGCGTCAGATACGAAAGTTGTTGAAAAGTATGCCAAAACAGGATGTTCAACGCGTACGAAAACAAGGCGATGAACGGCGCTTTCAAACATTAGTCAAACGAATCGATGAGCTACGCGACTGGAAGCGTTGGGCGAGTACACCGTTAAAAGAAAAGTTGGTGAAGGAAATGGAGGTGTTAGTCAGCGAACTGAATCATAAGCAGGATGAAATTGATATCAAACAGTTATCCGCCCAAGTCAGACAGGCGCGTGACCAGTGGAAAAAATTGGGTGAATCAGAGCCTGATTCCGCAGAAGAATTGTGGGCGCGATTTAATAACGCATGTACTCAAGCTTATGAGCCATGCCAGAATCATTTTGATAAACAGAAACACACCCGCCAGGATAATCTGCTTAAGAGACAGGTGATATGCAGGGAATTAGAGCAATTTTTGTTGGGTACAGACTGGGAGAACTTAAGCAATGACTCAAGCGACGACTCAAGTGATGACTCAAGTGATGATAATGTCCATTTTGAATGGAAAAAAGCGGAGCGCTTGCTAAGAGTGGCTCAACAAGAGTGGAATAACGCAGGTTCTATCGAAAAAAAGGCTTGGCCCGCCATTAATAAACAATTTCACGACGCAATGGGCACATTACGACAAAAAACCAGTGAGGAGCGGGCCAGAAACGCTGATTTAAAGGAAAGGCTGATTCAGCAGCTCAAAGCCGTTATTGCATCATTAGAGGGTGTTACCGGTGAATCACCGGAATTAAATGATGCCATAGAAAAAGTAAAAAGCTTGCAAGCAAAATGGAAGGTCCTCGGCGCTGCTGGCCATGAGAGCAAGTTATGGACTCAGTTCAGGGCGTTATGTGATGTCGTTTTTAACCTTAGGCAAGCCCATTTCCACGCTAAAGATCAGGAGAAAAAAGAAAATTTGTTAACTAAAGAAGCTGTTTGCGAGTTAATTGAAGCAATCTCTGGTCGCACAGGTGACGCATTCAAGCTATCGCGGGCCGAATTTGAAAATGCAAAGAAAACCTGGGTTAAAACAGGACCGATTGAAAAAGAAAGCGTTAATAAAGTCAGCACGCGATATAAGAAGGCACTTGAGCTATATGAAAAAATGCATCGCCAGAGAATAGTGGATGAACAGGAACAACAGCTTAATATTTTGATTCATAAAGCAAAATTATGTGAGAAAGTGGAATATCTGTTAGATGATGTGATTGAAAAAAAGTGTGAAACTGATGATGCATTGAAATATCTTCAGTCGATTCAGGCTAAATGGCAAGAATCTTCCGTTCTAGATGACAAAATAGAGCAAGCGATCCTAATTCGTTTCCAAACTGCAATTGATGAACTCGTTGAGTTATCTTGTCGTGATCATCATGAACTACCAAATATACGCCTGGATGAGTATCAACGTGGACGGCAGGCCAATCTCAAAAATAGACAATTGATTTGTATTCGCATGGAGATTTTGGCCGGTGTAGCGTCACCCGTGGAATACCAGCAAGTACGAATGGAATATCAAGTCGCGCAGCTTGCCGATAAAATGAAACAAGGCGATATTCAGGATAAAGCCGAAAGACAGAATATTGATTCAAAAGACGCGCTTTCATTGTTACATGATTGGTCAATTACGGGACCGGTCTCTCGCACTGAGCTTAGTCAATTAACGCAACGTTTTGATTCGGCTAGATCCGTTTTTTTGCAAAAACTTTAAACTGGTTCTAAGCTAACTGTAAACGACAGTACAATTTTAATTATTGATTTAACGCTATGTATGTAGCTATTTCCGCGTAAAGAGAGTGCGTAAGGAGGGTGTGTCAAAGAGGAATCTGTTGCGTTAATCATAACAAATCATAGACCAAAAAAAGGCCCGCAAAGCGGACCTTTTATTTAAAAAAATGCTTAAAGATTAACGCTTTTTCTTAGCTGCGGTTTTCTTTTTAGCTTTTTTCTTGGCTACTTTCTTTTTAGCAGTTTTCTTTTTAGCTGCTTTCTTTTTAGCCTTTTTCTTGGCTACTTTCTTTTTAACTACTTTCTT
>CAZZJI010000090.1:5677-10940 GCA_964654485.1 uncultured Gammaproteobacteria bacterium
CTACTTTCTTTTTAACTACTTTCTTCTTCGCGACTTTCTTTTTAGCTACTTTCTTCTTCGCTACCTTTTTCTTAGTAACTTTCTTTTTAGCTACCTTCTTCTTGGTAACCACCTTCTTTTTCTTAGCCATACTTTGGATCCTCCAGTTAAATGTACGTACTCATGCAAGAGTATAGTCAAAAAGTTTAAATAGTCCATAATTTTCGATACTTATCCTGTTGCTTTTAATTAAGCTGTCAATATTAGCGGCCAACAAGTTTTGATACTTTAGAATTTACATAGTTTTTTGTGTATTAGTCCTGTTTTTATATAACAATTTTATAATTTTTAAAAAATAGTTGTCTGCGAAACCCTTATTCGTAAAAATTTTTCGCTGATTTTGTGTTGCAGAGTAAAATTTTATGTCTGTTTAGGAAAAATCAGTACAAAATGTTAGAAAATTTATTGTTAAAAAGCATTTTTGAAGAAAAATGATATTTAAAAGCACTATATCGATGATAATTTTGTAAATATTTTTGTTTCACATCGATTGTGAAGTAGCGATGAAGCAGTTTAATTGAAAAATTTGTTTGAATGCGGGACGGAAATTCTGTTTTTTCTAGTTTTGATCTGGATTAAAGAGGTAACACATAAATAAAGTGTGATGAAATGCCTATGCAGTGCTATTCCAATGTTTAAATTGATTGATTCAGCCTGTGATTTTTGTATTTATGATACAAATTTTGTTGTTCAACGCAATTTTTAGTGAGTAGGCAGCTAAATTTAATAGATTGATTGTTTTATTCGAAGTCATTTAGTAGAATTTCCGCCTTTTTCCTCTATAGCGATTCTCGTAGCAGCTATGACAGACCTTAATTTTGAAACGGTGCGCAGACGCACCTTCGCTATCATTTCCCATCCGGATGCGGGTAAAACAACGCTCACTGAGAAACTTTTGCTTTTTGGTGGTGCAATTCAATTGGCGGGTACTGTGAAAGGTAAAAAAGCGGCCCGTCATGCAACGTCTGATTGGATGGAATTAGAGAAACAACGGGGTATATCCGTTACCACGTCTGTAATGCAATTCCCATTTAAAGATAAAATAATCAATTTGCTGGATACACCAGGGCACGAGGATTTTTCAGAGGACACCTACCGAACGCTTACCGCAGTGGATGCCGCACTCATGGTGATTGATTGTGCTAAAGGTGTCGAGGCACGCACAATAAAATTGATGGAGGTTTGTCGCTTACGCAACACGCCAATTATTACGTTCATTAATAAACTGGATAGAGAAGGACGAGACCCAATAGAGTTATTGGATGAAGTGGAAAAGATCCTGAAAATACAATGTGCGCCTATTACCTGGCCGATAGGAATGGGTTCAAGGTTGAAAGGTGTTTTTCATCTGGATAATGACTGTATACATGTATTTAGCGCGCAGCACGGCGGCAAAATTCAGCAGGGTGATTTAATTCAGGGTTTGGATAATAAAGAGTTCGATGATCGTTTTGGCGATATTGCTGAGGAACTAAGAGAGGAAATTGAACTTGTAAAAGGTGCGAGTAATGCTTTCGATCTTAACGCATTTCTTCAGGGTAATTTGACGCCCGTCTTTTTTGGGTCTGCGATAAATAATTTTGGGGTAAATGAGCTATTGGAGGCATTTTCTGAATACGCGCCTGCGCCTAAAGCACATATGACTAAAACACGGGAGGTTTTTTCTGATGAGGAAAAATTTTCGGGTTTTGTTTTCAAGATACAGGCAAACATGGATCCTGCCCACCGCGATCGCGTGGCTTTTTTGCGCGTTTGTTCAGGTTGTTATACCGATGGTATTAAATTGCGGCAAGTTAGAACAGGTAAGGACATGAAAATTAGTAAAGCCATCACATTTATGGCCGGAGATCGCGGGCAGGTTGAGAAAGCGTATCCAGGTGACATAATTGGTTTACATAATCATGGCACGATCCAGATTGGCGATACGTTCACACAGGGTGAAGAGTTAAAATTTATTGGTATCCCTCATTTTGCACCAGAATTGTTTCGGCGGGCGCGTTTGCGCGATCCTCTGCGCATGAAAGCGCTTCAGAAGGGTCTGCAGCAACTTTGCGAAGAAGGTGCTTCACAGTTGTTTAAGCCGCTCAGCAGCAATGACCTGATCGTAGGGGCCGTGGGTGTGCTGCAATTTGATGTCGTTGCTTATCGTCTGAAGCATGAATACAGTGTGGAATGCAGTTTTGAAAATGTAAATGTTGCTACTGCGCGTTGGGTGGTATGTGATGATGACAGGAAACTGGAAGATTTTAGAAAAAAGGCATTTGATAATCTTGCTATTGATGGCAATGGGGACCTGGCCTATCTCGCACCAAGCCGTGTTAACCTGGACCTTACCATTGAACGCTGGTCAGATATAGAGTTTGAGGCGACCAGCGAACTTTAACTTTAACTCTCAATTTTAACTCTTGATTCTTTATTGTTAACACTTTATTGCTAACAACAGTGAGCTACCACAATATTTTTTTATGATTTTAGTTAGCTTACCTGCGCCACATCTACATAATATAAGTAACATAAATAAATTATGTGCCAGTCTTACACGCGATGCAATCACGCTACTTTGCTGTATGCCAACATCTGTGAATTTTCTAATTAACTAAATTAGGCTACCGATAGCCATAGTTGTTCATTGGTTTTTTGTTATCGTGTTATAAAGCAAAAATTTTTATTGGCCCGCTTTGTTAGTCAGCTCTTGCATGTCCCAATTTAAGGTCATCCATGGATTAATTGCTAGGTTGCTGATCGTTAATAGATGCGCTTGCTTGTGTTGTCTATTAATTCTACTTATATATGTGCGCGGAGGAGGGTTTACACGTTAAGTAGCCACTCAGGACTGCTGGTTATTATAGGGATACCGGTTAATATGAAGATGTGAAAGCGCTAAGTGTTTGTATTTAAAAATGTATTAAAAAAATATTTACATCCAAAATAGCACGTAGACACATTGATTTTTTCAAATTGGCTTGCGAACCTGCATAATATCGTTGTTAGGTGCATGATTTTAAAAAATATTTTCATAAAACGTTGTTTGATTCTTGCTATATATATAGTGGGAGGTTGTCACAGGAATTTTTGCCAACATCGTGTAATTTACAGGTAAAATGTGCATGTTATCGTTTATTAAGAACTGCAGTGCTATTTTTAGGTCCAATCATGTTTGGTTCAACCGTGGATGTTTTGCCTAACGGGTGCCGTTAGGCAGGGTTAAATGGCGCATATAATGAAGGGTTATACCTGCTATTAGTTCAGACTATTAGTTTAGAAAAAGGGTTTCTAATTAGCCTGGAATCAATTACCTGGGTATGATTACGTTAATCTTAATACATCAGTTGAACCTACTGCGAACGGCCTAATGCACAGAAGATGAACGAAATGAGCATGGATTGGAAAGCTGCGGTGCAGCCTTTTATAAATAGCAATACAATTAACCGTTTACCAGGAATAGTGAACATGGTTATGGTCATTGCGGTAATTTACACTGTGGCGCAATTGACTTGGATGCTGGTACCTACAGTGGAATTCAATGAGTCAATTCCTGCAACAAAGAGCCAATCTGCAAGTACAAAAGATGGACAAATTAAACGTACATCATTGAGTGAATTGCACTTGTTTGGTGAAGTAAAAGTAGAAAAACAGCAGAAAAAAATAAAACAAGCGATAGAAGCACCGGTTACACGCCTGAATTTGACTTTGAAAGGAATTATTTCCTCGGGACAATCCGATATTGCTAAAGCAATTATTGCAGATTCGTCGAATAATGAAAACTTTTATGCCATTGGCGCAAAAATACCGGGTGGCGCCATACTTGAAGAAATTCATACTAAGCATGTGATTTTAAATCGAAATGATCGCCTGGAGACATTGCAGTTACCTAAGGATGTGCCACGAGGCGAGTCATTCAGGGAAGTGAAAACTACGAAATCGAGCCGCAATACAACTAATAGCTCAGGTAATAAAGATACAACCACGTTATTACGTGAATATAAACAAACATTAAAGACTGATCCGCAAAAATTGATGGATTTGGTTCGTACACAACCTTATAGAGAAAAGGGCAAGCTGGTGGGTTACAAGATAAGGCCAGGCAAGGATAGAAAACTATTACGTAAATTTGGTCTCAGGTCGGGTGATGTGGTGACGTCGGTAAACGGTGTGTCACTTGATAATCCGATTAATGGATTGGAAATTTTGAAAAAACTAACAACAGCAAATCAGGTAACAGTCGATATAAAGCGTAATGGTATCAAGCAAAGTTTATCGTTTCAGGTTGATTAGTTTATTTTTGAGGGATTAAGGGTTTTGAAGAATAATACACAAATAATGATAGCTGCCCTGGTTTTGATGGCGCAGTCGCTGATTGTTGCGCCGCTATTTGCGGAAAGCGTCACATTGAATTTAAAGGGCGCGGATATTAATGCTTTTATTGGAACAGTCGCGGATATTACAAAAAAGAATTTTATCATTGATCCCAGAGTAAAGGGTAAGGTCACCATTATCTCTTCGCGAGCGATGGATGAGAAAGAGATATACCAAGTATTTCTCTCTGTTCTTGAAGTACACGGGTTTACCGCAGTGTCTACCGGAAAAATAATAAAGATCCTGCCTGATGCTGACGCTAAACACAGTGCTATTCCAGCTTTAAGGCAAAACAGAACGGGTAAGGGGGACGAAGCAGTGACTCGAGTGATTGAAATCGAGCATGTGACCGCTGCGCAACTGGTTCCAATTTTGAGACCACTTGTTCCGCCACAGGGACACCTGGCTGCCTATCCGGCGTCCAATATGTTAATTATTTCAGATAGAGCGGCCAATATTAATCGATTGGTCGAAATCATTAAACGTATAGATCAACCAACCAGTGGCGAAATTGAGTTTATTCAGTTGCAACATGCAGCCGCAGCAGATGTCGTCAGAGTGTTAAATAGCATGCGGCAACAAAATAAAAAGGATGCCAAATCGCAAGCGCCGATTTTGGTGGCTGATGAGCGTACTAATAGTATTTTAGTGGGGGGGGAGAAAGTGCGACGTGTACAACTGCGCGCTATTATTGCTCACCTGGACACCCCTTCTGAAACAGTGGGAGATACCCATGTAATTTATCTTCGCTATGCAAAAGCAGCTGATTTAGTCTCTGTGTTAACTGGCGTGCAGAAATCCCAGGGGAAAAAAGCCGCAAAAGGTGGCGCTGGTGCTAGAGGCAGTACTGGCGCTAAAGGCGCTAAAG
>CAZZJI010000091.1:0-2072 GCA_964654485.1 uncultured Gammaproteobacteria bacterium
TTTAGAGTAGTAAGTGGAACCACAAAATCGCCACTATTTCCGGCAAACGCCTGATGAATATGGGCAACAGTGACATCTAGGTTATCCAAATTAACATTGGCTACAATATCACCACTAACAGTATTCACTGTTAAGTAACCTGTACCACTGGCACTGCTCGTCACTGGTGGCACTTGGTTATCACCACTTAAGGGCACTAGAATCACTTGTGTATCACTTCCACTTATTTGCCCGCGTAGTTCGCCTGTGGGATTGTTCTGAGTATGTACGGCGATATACATGCCGCCGGCCAACAGGCTGTCCAGTTGCGTGTTAAGTAGGACTGCGTCATTGGGGACATTCCATACATTATTGTTTGCGCCTTGTACAAGGCTGAGTACAACGCTGCCTTTGGTGCCTGCGAACCCATTATGGATTTGCACATTATCGATGGTAGAACTGGCATCGCTAATCGTGACGCTGCCACTCAGTGTGAGGTTGTCTTGGTCAATAGTCAGGTTGGCGTTACCTGTTGCGGATGCTGAATCGACTACAGGTTGCGATACAGGTTGTCCACTGTCCAACGACACGTTAAGTGAAAGGGTATTGTTGTTCGGCGAATTGTCGTTATCACTATCACTATCACTACAGCCGTACATTAGCCCTAATAGCCCTGATATTAGAACTAGAATTGGTATCTTTTGAATTATATTCACCGCGTTTGATCCTCCACAATTGGCTGTGTCTCGAATATTTACCGTTAATGCGGCCAATAAATAGACACAAATTAAATAACCCCATGCACCGTATTCGCAAAACGATTAACTGTTAGTATGCTGTAGTAACTGAGTTCCGATTCCTCAGACAATGGTTCAAAGGTTAAAAAAAAAGTTTCTGATTGAACCGTTTGATCTCGCTGGGGAACTAATCAATTAAGTAAGCGTTAAGATAAGTGCATTACGCGACCATCATGCTTGTTGAATAATAGGAATTTAAGCGGAAGGGAATAAAGTGAGCGTTGTTGTTAAGACTAATACAAGTATAGAGGGACGTGGAAAACGCATGGAAAAACGTGAACAACGCGTGGAAGAGGGTTTACTTGAAGATGACCGCAAGATGTTACAGGCAGTTGCACGAGGTGACCGTACCGCATTTAAAGAACTTTATCATCGCTATTATGCCAAATTAAACCGGTTTGTGTTTCGTATCACACAACGTACCGACCTGGTAGAAGAAATTGTTAACGACGCCATGGTCGTGATGTGGGAAAAAGCAGCGAGCTACAATGGAACAGCAAAGGTTTCAACGTGGATTTTTGGAATTGCCTATCTTAAAGCAATTAAAACCTTGCAGCGATGGTCTCGTGTAAACAAGCCGTTAGACAATGATGATTTGCAACTTGACTCGCTAGCCGATCCGGATGAGCAGGTACCGAACATTCAGCTTGCACGAGATTTACAATCGACGCTAACACAACTGCCCGCAGAACAGCGTGCGGTGATAGAGCTTACATTTTATTATGGTTATTCCTACCCGGAAATTGCAACTATAGTCAGCTGCCCGGTTAATACGGTAAAAACCCGCATGTTCCACGCGCGGCGCAAGTTACGAGAACTGCTGCCTGATGGCATTGAATGCCCTGAACCCTAGTCTCAGGAGATTATTAAAAATGAAACATAAAGATAATATTTGTCAATTAAAATCAGAACACGACTCTATTGACGCATTGCTGCCTTGGTATGTCAATGGCACCTTATCGCCAGAAGAAGATAACCAGGTTGAGAAACATATGGATACCTGCCTGCAATGCCGTACCGCCATCACGGAGCTGCGGAGCTTGCAGCATGTTGTCCAGCAAAGCACGAACATTGGCCTGGTAGAACGGAAGAATTTACAAGGCGTGTTATCGCGTATTGATCCGCTACCCGCTGAGTCGGTGGCACGCAAACATGGATCGTTAGCGAAGAAAATAAGTGATTTTTGGGACACTTTTATGACCCTACCCGGTGGCTGGCGTTATACTGTAGTGGCACAGTTCTTGTTGTTAGCGTTGGTATTGGCGGTAACATTTGATCGACCATCTACGGCCCCGG
>CAZZJI010000091.1:2172-10653 GCA_964654485.1 uncultured Gammaproteobacteria bacterium
GTATCCAATGTTGCCGTGAAAAATTGAATCATGAAGACTCATAACCTATTTATTCTATTAATTCTACTGTGTTATGTATCTCTGGCAGGCTGTGCACATCCGCTCGCAAAATCACCAATAGATGCGCAGGAGTTTCAACAATTTGCTGAAAATCAAATACTGGTCAATCTACCGCATGCAGACTCTGAAGAGTTAGAAAATGTAATAACTGATATGGCGCAAGAATATTCGCTTATCCAGGTGACTAGTTGGCCGATCGCTATGTTGGGTATTCATTGTTATGTTTTCGCGGTAAAAGACAACGTCTCACCTGGTCTTGTCGTTTCCCGCCTGCAACTGGATCCACGCGTAGAATCAGCACAGCCTATGTATACCTTCGAGGTTATGGCGACGAAATACAACGACCCCTATCTGAAACTTCAGCATGGCGTTCAATCTTTACATGTTGAAGGTGCGCATAGGTACGCAACAGGCAAAGGTGTGAACGTTGCGGTTATCGACAGTGGTGTGGACATTAACCATCTTGATTTACAAGATCGCATTATAAAAAACAAAAATTTTGTCTCCAAAAATGAATCACAAGGTGAAATTCATGGCACCGCGGTAGCAGGCGTTATAGCGGCGAAAGCAGGAAACCAGGAGGGCATTGTAGGCATTGCACCCGATGTAAATATACTGGCCTTAAAAGCCTGTTGGCAGAAAAAACAGGGGAATGGGGAAGCCGTGTGCAGTAGTTTTACATTGGCTAAAGCAATTAACTTTGCCTTAAAGGAAGAAGCGAATGTTATTAACATGAGCCTTAGTGGCCCCAATGACCCACTGTTAACACGATTGATAGAAAAAGCATTAGACTTAGGGGTCGTGGTGGTTGCGGCCCAAAACGACAAAAACAACAAATACACTTTTCCAGCATCAGTGCCCGGCGTTATCGGTGTAAGCGGAGATAAATTAAGTCCTGCAACACGGCGTGCATCAGGTACATTACCGGCGCCTGGAAAAAATATCCTGACAACCGTCCCCGAGGATTCATACGATTTTTTGAGCGGCAGTTCATTCGCTGCTGCTCATATAACAGGAATTATATCATTATTATTGGAGCAACGCCCTGAACTGAGCCAACAGCAAATCCAGCAATTACTGCATAAAGCCGTGCGCATCGACCATAATAAACTTGCCCCACAAAAAGGCATGGCCATCGTTGACGCCTGCGAAGCAATAACGTCGTTATTAAAACTGACTAATTGCCATTGATGCAATCATGATATATACCCAATTTGAGCAACCATTTTAAACGTACCCTATTACTCCGTTAACCCTGTTTATTAACCCGATTTACCCCTTACACTTGTTTTAGTTTATTTTTATATAGAGGAACACATCATGCGGAATACAGTCATTAATCTCGCTATTGTCATTTTAATCGTTTTGTTGCCTGCCTGTGCGTCAAACAAAAACACAACGTCGGTGAATAACGAACGCAACGTAAACAATCAAGCAAAACACGGCCAGCAATCATCCAGTACAAATCAGGATAAAAAAGCAGTTAATTCGAGTTCAGATGACAATTATGATAGTTATCGCTATTGATTGATTCTGAAAATTCGCAATAGAACCAAGGTATTGAGCGGGGCTGGGTTATTTTTTCTCTCTTGGTTTGAAATTTGGATCAAACTTGCACTACTAAAGTATTAACAAATAACACGATGCAAGCTCAATCCTGTTTAAACCTCCGATACGCTATTTCGTTTCCACTTCTTATTAGCTAACTATTTAGCACGGAAGCATAAGGCATATCGATTTTCGGAATATGGCCGTCCAGCCACTCTTTAATAAAGACCGTGGTATCTTGGGTAACCTCAGCATTACCTGCATGAAAGCCTTTTTGAATTTCCGCACAAGTCTTGATGAGTTTATCGTGTTCTGCTTTGTGGGCTTCATATCCATCATAGCCCTTTTCTTGCATCAGGGTTTCTTCGGTTTGAAAATGTTCAACTACAAAATTAATTAGGGTATCCAAGCGTTCCCCAATAATTGGCCGGTCATTACCCGATATAGCGTCGTGTAATGCATTGAGCATATCAAATAGTGTCTTGTGTTGTTCATCCGGTACATCAACACCTGTTCCATATTGTTCTGCAGTCCAAGTAATAAGTGCCATTATGTCTCTCCTTGATAAGTAAAATATCTCAGTAAAAAACTCATGATTTACATATAAATTATGAAAATAAATTGTAAGAAAAGCATGTGACACCGTCAAGCATTACCGCTCGCCGATTGTTTTTTCTGGTCTTATTGATGAGGGAACGACAGAACTCAGTTGATGGTTATATACCCGACCTGTGAGGCCGGGCATAGCAAATATGACTAATTAACAGTTTTCGTTAATTTGAGAGTTATGGTATCTCCGCATTAGCAGATGGCCAGTCTGTTAGTAAAAGCACTTAGTAAAAGCACTGTGGAACACAATTTCTTGTTCGACCTCGGTGCACATCAAAAGAGGTAAATCAAAAGCCTCTTTATATTGTAAAATGCTCATGACCCCTTATTTTTTACTGGCTTATTCTTAAAATTCAAATAATTTAAGAATACTATTTGATAACTTGATAACTAAAATCAAATTTACGCTTGCGTTTTACTCACCAATCATACGAAAATAGACGGCACTCGAGAATATTTTTATATTAACATCCAACAAGGAGAAAACTAACTAATGTACAAACCATTCAACATATGTAAAAACACACGAACATTTCATCTGGTACTTTTTATGGCACTTTCTATAGGTATGTTTGCAAGTCAGACATCTTTTGCAGGTAACAGTGCTATTCAATCAATGGCAAAAATCATGATGAACGTGAATCACTATCCAAGTGACGGCGAAAAAGAGACACTAAAAAATATTGTTGGTGATAAATCCGCATCGAAACATGAACAAATTATGGCGGAATCGATGATTAATCTTCAACACAAAGCAAGCCCGGCGGATAAAGAAAAGTTAAGCGAAATCATGAACGACGATTCCGCGTCTGCTGATGCACGTGCTTTAGCAGAAATAATTCATAACTTAAACCATGCGCCAAGTGACAATGATAAATCAAAACTCGAAAAAATGATTCACTGAGTTATCACTTACAATGTATACCCACAAAACAAAACTATTCATAGAAATATTTTGAAACAGCCTCATTAGCTAAATCTAACAAATAACGAGGCTGTACCATTTTGGTTTTATTTTTTACGCCCTGCGCAGCATTAAAATTTCTCTCGATGCACGCCGTGAACTACTTAACACTCATGTTTGCAAGTAAGTAAAATGTGGCTTGCTCAAATTATTGATTCATATATTCGACAAGCATTTTATCTGCAAGATTTTTATCTGCAAAATAAAGTTTTGCGGCATCGCATAGTAGTAATAAATTTTTCAGCAGCAAACTTTCAGCCACCTAACAGTCACCTAGCAGCCACCTAAAATCAAATTAGAAATTTATAATTGAACTACATTAAACAAAAAGGCCTTATATAATGAAAAAAATACTTGTCACTGTTGATTTCTCTGATACCGCAAAAGAAGCACTACGCCAGGCCATTGCACTGGTTAAAAACACTGAATCAGAGGTATTCCTGCTCTATGTTGCTCCTCCAAACCCGGATTACATCGGCCTGAAAACATTCAACCAGGGTGAACGTGAAGAATTGGCCGATATTTTGCACAAAGAACATAACGAACTTCAGAAAATAGCACACAGATTATCCGAACAGGGAATTCAAACCAAAGCGTTAATTGTGCAAGGCGATATAGTTGATTCTATACTTAATGAAGCTGACAAAAAAAATATTGACCTGATCATAATGGGATCACATGGGTATAGTGGAATGACACGTGTTTTATTAGGCAGCAAAAGTGAAGGTGTATTACGTAGGACAACCCGCCCACTGTTAATTGTGCCCCACCGCAAATAATATTATTTCTCAAAAACACACTCAGGTATCTGCACTTCCTGTGCTTCGCAGAAACACCTGTACGTCTATAACTATGGGTTACTAAGCCAGCTTGACGAAATACTAGGCTATTCAAACAGCAGTCATCGTCGCATCAAGATTTAAATCATTACAAAAACCGATAAAGTCTTCTCGCAACTTTGCAATGGATTGCTCAGATGGAATACTAATATCCATCTGCAATGAAAACATCTGTGTGCCAGTATGTGCTGCCGAGTAGCTGTTTGTATCCATTTTTTCAATATTTATATTTCGTGTTGACAAATACGCCGTAACTTCATGAACAATCCCGGGATGATCCATCGATATAACGGCTACATTATAAGGAACACGCGAGGATACCGGCGACATTAACTCAGTACGTTTAAACAAAATCGCCAGGCCATATTTATCCTGCAGCGCACGAAGTTCATTTTCCATTGCTTCAATTGCTATATCGTTGCTTCCGACAAGCATTAATAAAGCAAATTCACCGCCGAGTACGGTCATACGACTTTCTGTAATGTTACCGCCACTATCCAGAATAGTTTTTGACAAATCATTAACGATTCCTGGCCTATCCTGACCTACAGCTGTTATAACAATATATTTATTCACAGTGAGCACCTATTTCAATTTAAAATCGTATAAAAACAATCTATTCCGTGTAGCTGCTATGCATACTTGTCATCATTTTTCTTTATCATCCGCGCCGAACAATTTTTCAAGTTCAATTTTTGCTTTATCTGCTTCTGACATATTATCCAAAACGTCATTACTTTGATCGTCGCCAGCAAACAGCGCCTCAAGATCCGTGCGTGCTTTTTTTTCAACAGCAACTTTCTCATCGTCATAAACGGCCGACCTTGCTTTAAAATAACCGCAAAAATTTGAGCGTTCTTTGTCATTCACGCCTTCTGCAATCGGTTCCCGGCAACTATTATTACTTCGAGTATCATAATATTCACACATCTTACAAACATGAACATCTGCCTTGCAAACAATGCACTCTTCATTTCGACTGAAAGGGAGCAACAAAGCCGCAAGTGATTCACCACATTTCCAACATATCACACTATCTTGCACAGCCACTCCTAGAATGCGCTGAAATTATTTTTACTAACGTTTAATTTGACGTTCAATTTTCGCCCAGGTATCTCGTAATGTAACGATACGATTATAAACTTGCATGGTACTTGGGGCGTTACCAGGCTTAGCCCCGGGCAAATTACCAGGTAATTGAATCAGATCCAGACAAAAATACCCTTCACGTTCAAACTGAAACTGTTCCCCAGCTTGTGCATCAGCAAGACTCGGCTCCACAAAACAGTGTGTCAATGTACGCAAAGAATCCGGATTAATAAAATCTTTATAATCACTAACTTTTTCTGTTGCATCATCTTGCTTCACCGCATCAGGAGTCGGGTGATTAAACAGGCGATCATAAAGGCGAATTTCTGCTGGCAGAGCATGCTTGGCTGAGACCCAGTGTATCACGCCTTTTATTTTTCGGTCTTCAGGGTTTTTACCTAACGTAGCCGCATCATAGCGACAATGTAACTCAATAATATTACCATGCGCGTCCTTGATGATTTCGTTGCAGCGAATGACATACGCATTACGCAAACGCACTTCACCACCAAGAATAAGTCGTTTGAATTTTTTTGGTGGGTCTTCGGAAAAATCGTTTTGATCAATGTATATTTCTTTGCTAAATGGAATAGTACGCGCCCCTAAACTTTCGTTATTGGGGTGGTTCGCTGCTGTTAGCTCCTCTGTTTGATTTTCAGGATAATTTGTTATTATGACTTTCAGTGGGTGCAGCACAGCCATGCGTCGCTGCGCATTGTCATTCAGATCAGTTCGAATACAATCTTCGAGCACGGCCATTTCAACTATATTATCAGCCTTTGTTACACCGATACGCTGACAAAAATGGCGAATAGATCGGGCGGTATAACCACGCCGCCGTAAGCCGGCTATTGTCGGCATACGTGGATCATTCCACCCTTCCACGAGACCCAATTCGACTAACTCCATCAATTTACGCTTGCTGGTAATTGTGTATTCCAGATTTAATCTGGAAAATTCAATTTGTTGTGGATGGCAATCAACATCTAGCTCGTCGAGAAACCAGTCATACAATGGCCGATGATCTTCGAATTCCAACGTACAAATCGAATGTGTAATACCCTCTATCGAATCGGATAAACAGTGAGTGTAATCGTACATTGGGTAAATGCACCACGTTTCACCGGTTTGATGATGCACAATGCCATGGCGGATTCGATATAGCGTTGGATCACGCAAATTAATATTCGGTGATGCCATGTCTATTTTCGCCCGTAATACTCGTGCACCATCAGGAAACTCACCAGCTCGCATACGTGCAAATAAATCAATATTTTCTTCCACGGAACGTTCACGATAAGGACTATCCTTGCCGGGCAAAGTCAACGTTCCTCTATAATCACGCATTTGCTCAGCATTGAGATCGCAAACATAAGCCTTGTTTTTCTTAATAAGCTGAAGCGCAAACTCATATAATTGTTCAAAATAATTTGACGCAAAATACAATCGATCTTGCCAGTCATAGCCCAGCCAGTGCACGTCTTCTTTTATTGCGCTGACAAATTCCAGGTTCTCTTTCTGCGGATTTGTATCGTCAAATCTAAGGTTGCACATTCCCTTATAATCATCCGCAATCCCAAAATTCAAAACTATGGACTTCGCGTGGCCAATATGCAGATAACCATTTGGTTCTGGTGGAAAACGCGTCATCACACGGCCATTATGTTTACCTGCTGCCAGATCAGCATCAATGATATGTCGTATAAAGTTACTGGATCGAATATTTTCGCCATCGTTCATATAGCTTAAATTCCTTTATTTACGGGCATTTATTTTTATATAGAAAGCATTTAATTGTGACAATTTACCTTGAATCGACTTTTATTCTGGTTTATATAAGTACTGCTGATCGATAGCTCCATCAATAGCTCTGTTCATAATGCCCGAATAATATCATATTCTTACAGACTCGATATTATGCAAATTAATATTTTTGACATAAAAAAAACCCCGGAGCGAACCCTCGGGGTTTTCAATAACATTCTGTTAGATAATAATTAGTAATTAACTTTGTACAGAAACCTGAGTTGCCTGCGGCCCCTTGGGACCATCTTCAACTTCAAAACTGACTGCCTGGCCTTCAGTCAAGGACCGAAACCCATCGCTAGCAATAGCGGAAAAATGTACAAATACATCTTTAGACCCATCATCTGGCGTGATAAATCCAAACCCCTTCGAATCATTAAACCACTTAACAATACCTGTAGCCATATAAAAAACCCCTTAAAAAATTAGAATTAATTGCATATCTTAACGAGGTTTTTTACAGCAGTAAACTGGATGAAACCTCTGGAAACAAACTTGATATTAGCGCAACGCATAGTATTCTACCTGAAATTGAATTAAAAAATCTACAATCGAGCCATATAGAAGCAAGTCCAAATTAACAAGCTAACTAGCTAATATTACAAGCAATTATCATTTGAACAATATTTTATATGGCGCCTGATTTTCAAAAAATGGACCCAGAATTAGAGTAAACTCGCTATTATTCACAACCCAGCGCCCGCAACAAGAGATTCTTTTTCCAGCTTACTCAATTGCTTTAATTCGTACTCACGCTTACAAGCTGCGGATCGGGTAATCATCATTTCTGTATAAACGAGTCTGACGGGGCGCCGAGTACGTGTATACTTCGCGCCTAAGGAGTCGTTCTGGTTATGTTCTTCAATACGACGTTCAACATTCTTGGCAACGCCAGTGTACAGCGTATTGTCATCACAACGAACGATATAAACAGACCAATTTTGCAAAAATACCTCTCTTAAGTTAATCCGCTACGCAGAAGAATCTCATAAGCTTCGCGTATTTCCCGAAATCGATTTGCATCTCCCCCTTTATCGGGATGAAATTCGCGCACTAGTCTACGATAACGTTGCTTTACAGCAGACAATTCGGCATCCGCTGGCAATTCGAGTATTTGCAAGGCCTGCACGCGTTTATCAACTGCTAAAAAACGCGCCCAAAAACCTGTCAATAATTTATCTATGTCCGACTCTACCGTCACATTAAAATTATCCCAGTCAAGATAATAATCACGCATCTTGGCTTCTGCACTTTGCGCTGGCAGACTTGAAAAATTTGTTTGTTGCAACGGTTGCAGACGAATTTCCAAAGGCGAAATAGATAAATATCGGCCCTCTTTTATAAAAATTTCTTGTATCTGATATAATGCATTCATCAACAGGAAATGTTTGCGAAAAAGTACCAAATTTGGATCAATATCATTGAATTGCATTGCTTCATTTTCTTGCAGAGCAACTAACAACGCATACTCACTCACCCCTGAAGGATGCGCTTCTATCGCCTCACGAACATTAATTAATATCGGGTTTACATGCATGTACAATATTTCAGTAGGCACCAACAACG
>CAZZJI010000092.1:0-10126 GCA_964654485.1 uncultured Gammaproteobacteria bacterium
AGCATTGGATGAATTTTTACCCGAACAGCAAGAGAATTCTGATGGAACGTGAACAGAGCCATAACATGCTGCGTGATATGCTGCGCGCCCGTGCTTTTGAAGAGCGGGCGGCAGAAGAATACAGCAAGGGCAGTTTTGCCGGTTTTTTGCATCTTTATCCTGGAGAAGAAGCGGTGGCAGTGGGCGTTATTCACGCCGCCGAACCTTCCGATTATATTGTGACCACCTACCGCGAACATGTTCATGCGCTGGTTCGGGGAACCCCTTCTAAACTCATAATGGCGGAATTATTCGGCCGTAGTGATGGCATCTGTAAAGGCATGGGAGGTTCCATGCATCTATTTGATGCAGAGCGCCGCTTTATGGGGGGGTATGCCATTGTCGGTGAAACGTATCCGATCGCGATAGGTGTCGGGTACGCCATAGCATTGCGTAATCTTCCCGAAGCTGTGATCTGTTTTTTTGGCGATGGCGCGGTGAATCAGGGAACCTTTCACGAATCACTCAATATGGCGGCTTTATGGCGTTTGCCAGTACTCTTTGTATGCGAAAATAATCATTACCAAATTGGTACCGAAATTCATCGTCACTCTGCGGTGACTGAAGTGTACAAACGCGCTGCCGCCTACAATATCCCCGCTGAAAAAATAAATGGCATGGATGTACTGAATGTTCATGCAGCGACACAACGTCTGTTGAAGCAGATTCGCAGCGGTGGCGGTCCTTGTCTGCTGGAGTTGGAAACCTACCGTTTTCGCGGTCACTCCATGGCTGACCCGGGTACCTATCGGCCAGCTGTGGAAGTCCATTCCTTTGCCAGCCAGGATCCTGTTTCTATTGCTATACGTGAAGTAGAATCCCAATATCCGACGGCCGAGCAAATTGCCACGGCTGGTCCGGACTGCATTGAGCTGTTATCAGAACAAGCGCAACAGAAGGGACACCTGGCTGAACATGATCTCGAATTAATCAAAAAAGATGTCGAAACGGAAATTGATGCGGCGGTTGCATTTGCCTTGCAAAGCCCTCAGCCATCCATGGAAGATTGCCAGGCTTGTTTACAGTTTAATCAACGTGGCGAAACCCTGATTTAGGAGCAAAGATGATGCACGAAGAATTATTGTACTGGCAGGCTTTGAATCGCGCGCTGGATATAGAGATGTCGGAAGATTCATCCGTTTTTACGCTAGGCGAAGACGTCGGTTTATTCGGCGGAACCTATCGTGTGACCGAAGGACTTTATTCCAAATACGGTGAAGCCCGGGTTCGTGACACACCGATTTCAGAAAACAGTTTTACCGGCCTGGGTGTCGGTGCGGCAATGGTGGGGATGCGCCCCGTTGTTGAAATTATGACGGTTAATTTTGCTCTGCTGGCGTTGGATGCGATTATTAATATGGCCGCCAAAATTCCTTTTATGTCCGGCGGTCAGTATGCTATGCCGCTGGTCGTCCGTATGCCGGGTGGCGTAGCCAAACAACTGGGCGCTCAGCATTCTCAGCGGCTGGAACATACTCTGATGAACGTACCGGGCTTACGGATTGCCGTACCCGTTACACCGCAAGATGCTTATTGGCAATTGAGTCAGGCGATAAGCAGTAATGACCCTATTATTTTGCTGGAACACGAACTGCTCTATTTTACTAAAGGGCTGATTGACTCCAATATGGAACGTTTACCAATGCACCGCGCGTTAATCAGGCGAAAAGGGAAACATCTTACTCTCATTAGCTATTCACGGCATGTGCTGCTGTGTTTACAGGCGGCGGAAGAACTGGCAAAACAGGGTATTGATGCCGAGGTCATTGACTTACGCAGTCTGAGCCCAATCGATTGGGATACCTGCGTGCAATCATTGGAACGCACCAACCGCCTGCTGGTTGTTGAGGAGGACTGTGGCTTTGCAGGAGCCGGAGCCGAAATTGTCGCTCATTTAACTGAGCGCTGTTTTTACGCACTGGATGAGCCACCTATTCGCGTGGCAGGTCTTGACATGCCAACCCCCTTTAATCAGCAGCTGGAAGTCGCCAGTATTCCGCAAATTAATGACATTGTGGCGGCAGCGCAAAGTTTTAGACTGCCCACCTGAATTGCTGCAAGGAATAAATTATGAAATATGAAATTACCTTACCCGTATTATCCGATACTATGTCTTCCGGCAGACTGGCTCGCTGGCTCAAACAGGTTGGTGACAAGATAAATAAAGGCGATGTTATTGCCGAAATGGAATCAGACAAAGCGATCATGGAGGTAGAGGCTTTTCATGAAGGTTATCTGGCAGAACCGCTGGCTCCAGCCAATACTGATATTCCGATTGGACAGGTGATTGGCTATATTGTTGATGAACAGGATAAAGGCAACGTTACTGAGCCGGCAAAAACGCCCCCTGCAATGACGGCCGGGCAAACTCAAGAGACAGTATCTTCTGCCAATCAACAGGAAACCGTTTCAAAACCTGCTGATACTTCGAAAGCTTCTGCGCAAGCTGTGGTGCCCAGCCACTATAGACCCGTTCACACAAACAGTTCAACGCCCAACATTACCTTGCCAGTTTCCGGTAAACGCATTGCTTCTCCTCATGCGCGAGCGCTGGCCATGAAACTCGGGATCGATCTTGCAGCGGTGACTCCCGGCAAGGATGGACATATTCAAGCCGAGGAGGTTTTGGCCGTCGCTCATCAATCGCCTACGCTGAACCTAGATGCGGGTCCACCTTATCGCTTAGAGCCACTCACGCTCATGCAGAAAGCAGTGATACGAAACATGATTGCGACATTGTCGACACCTACCTTCAGAACAACAGCCACATTGAGCCTTTACTCCCTCAAAAAAACAGCAAAACAGCATAAGCTTTCCCTCACGCTACTGTTGGCCTATGTCTGTGCCTTGACCATTAAAGCCAATCCGCAATTCAATGCCGTTTATACACCGGAAGGTATGGCGCATCGAGAACGTGTGGATGTCGGAATTGCCGTGGACGTAGCGGGCGGCTTGTTGACTCCGGTACTGCGTGATGCTGCGGAACGGCCAGTGGATGAATTGGCTGAAGATTGGCGTATCCTGAAAGATAAAATAAACCGGCAGCGACTGGTGCAGGAGGATTATGAAGGTGCAAGCTTTTATCTATCAAATCTGGGATTATTCCCAGTGGTACATAGCTTTGATGCCCTCGTTCCACTCGGTGCAGCGGCCATTCTGGCGATTGGCGCAGAATGTTGCGGGCAATGTCTGTTTACCTTGAGTTGTGATCACCGAGTGGTATCCGGAGCCGATTCGGCTCGGTTCCTGACGACATTGCAGGGTTATTTACAGCATCCTGATAAATTACTTGTGCAATTTTAAACTCATCAACGAAAGGGCCAGATTATGTTTTCAAGCTTAAAAAAACAACGTCATTTACCCGTTACGCTACTCATTACGTTATTGATAGCACTGACTGCATCACCCGCTGAAGCGGCCGAATTATCGGCGGATATGATCAAACAATATTCGGCAATAGATCCCTTTTCCTTTATTCTTCTAGAATTTGGTTTGATTATTAGCCTGGCTCTGGTTGGACATATTCTATCCAGACATTATCGCTTGCCGAATGTGCTGGGTGAGCTTCTTATTGGTGTTATTGCCGGTAATATATTGTATTGGCTCGACTGGTCGCCAGTATTTTTTATGGTGATGCATTTGGGTGATGCCGGTGAAATATTTAAATCCATATGGACTTCAAATTTGTCTGTAACGGATACGGTTACTCATTTATATTCTTCTGACATTTCTGAAACCAAAGAATTTGTTAAAAGGTTGTCTGAAGTATTTACCTCTAACAAATCGCCAGCACTTGTCCTGTTAGGCATTGCTTTATGGATGTTTTCCAATTTTGGCGTGTTTTTATTATTATTTAAACTGGGACTGGAAGCAAAAGTTGAAGAAATTATTGAAGCGGCAGAACCTCTGGCATTTCTGGTATCAGTGACAGGCACCCTTGTTTCTTTTTTTCTGGGGCTTGCTGTCAGTCTCTGGCTGTTGCCGGAAGCCGCAGCTTCGGCACATATTTTTATTGCCGCCACACTTTGTACAACGAGCGCAGCCATAACGACCGGGATGTTTTCGGCTTTAAACAGGCGGCAAAGCCGAGAAGCAAAACTGGTTATCCATGCCGCTTTTCTTGATGATATTTTCGGTATGTTTTTTTTGTCTTATATTACCAATATCGTGCTGGGAGAAACACTTAGCATATATGAAACAGTCACTTTATTTTTTTATTCAGCCTTTATTTTTGTGGGCATTATCATCGCTGGAAAACAATTGGTTAAACATATTCCCAGCGTTTATGGCTTTGATCAATCTCATACCCGACTACTCGTTCCTATTATGATGGTGGTACTGGTGAGCTGGCTGGCAGATTTTTTTGACATAGGCATAATAAGCGGTGCTTTTATGTCGGGGATGATCCTAAATAATATGCAGGATAAAACTAACCTCATTAAAGATCTTATCGTACAGCTTGAAAAAATATTTGCACCGGTTTTTTTCGTTTTTGTCGGTATGCAGGTTAATCTAAAATACTTTGCCAATTCAGAAGTTATCTGGTTGACAATAGTGCTATTAATTGCGGCCATATCCGGGAAGGCAATTGCAGGTTTTGTGACCAAACAAAATATTAATCGCTATGCCATCGGCCTGGGCATGATTCCGCGAGGCGAGGCGGTGCTTATTTTTATCAGTATTGGAAAAATTCTTGGTGTTATTAATGACTCTATTTTTTCGATTATTACGGTTGTTGTGCTGGCGACTAATTTTGTTGCACCGTGGGCTATTAAGAAATTATATGCAGTTAATTGTCATAAAAATAGTTTTGTTGTTGAAGATTGATCAATTGTAGAAAGTAACGGCCATTATGGCCGGATAAACCAATCAATATAGGCTAAATTGGCCGTAAAATTATATATATACTTCACACGGTCACGGATACGGATTTCTATCGGTCGATTTTTGTCGATAGACTGCGTTGCTAAAACAGTTGCGTAGCTTGCTATGCGCCTGTTTCAGCGCCTTGCTATCAACAAAAATCAACTCGCTATAAATTCCGCATTCGTGAACGCGCGAAGTATACTAAAAAAATGCCCTGAAATTTAGCGGTTAAATAACTGGTACGTTTTTTGCTAATATTTGATAGTGTAACGCTGGAAAAGATTTATTTGGGCAGTCAATAGTGACATGCTGATATAGAGAGGAGAAATGCCATGCAATATCAAACTGAACTTGAGTCTACTATTAATGATATGGTACAGAAAGGTTGCGGTGTTCTTGCTGCCGACGAAAGCTCACCGACCATAGCCAAACGTTTCAAAGTTATCAATGTTGAGTCGACTGAAAAAAACCGCCAAGCCTGGCGCAGTTTATTAGTGACAACGCCTGGGTTGGGCGACTACATCAGTGGTATCATTTTATTCGAAGAAACATTGGAACAAAAAACGGGAGGAAATCAATCCATACCAGAAGTTGCCTGGACACAGAAAATTGTACCCGGTATCAAGGTCGACAAGGGCAAAATTTCGCTGGCACTGTCACCGGGTGACTTGATTACCCAAGGACTTGACGGCCTGGCAGATCGTTTGAGAGTTTACAAACAGCAAGGTGCAAGATTTGCCAAGTGGCGGGAAGTCTATAGCATCGATAAGCATGCACCTACTCAACACGGTATTGAAGTCAATGCCGAAATGTTGGCTCGCTATGCTGCCGTATGTCAGGAACAAGGCCTGGTGCCGATTGTAGAACCTGAAGTGCTGATGGACGGTGGGCATGACATTGATCGTCATGCCGCCGTCACTGAAGCAGTACAGCATGCCGTATTTAATGCCCTGCACCGCCATAACGTAGCTCTGGAGTTGATGATTTTAAAACCCAATATGGTGTTGCCAGGCAAGGAAAATCGTCGCGCTGAACCCGAAGAAGTAGCCTGTGCTACCCTAAAAATATTACGTCGCACAGTACCAGCCGCCGTACCTAGTATCAACTTTCTCTCGGGTGGACAAGAGCCGGAAGAAGCTACCATTAACCTGAATGCTATTAATCAACAAGCCAGCAATACTCCCTGGCTTTTGAGCATTTCCTATGGTCGCGCTCTGCAGCAAACTGCCTTACAAGCGTGGCAAGGTAAGAGCATGAACAGCTTGGCGGCACAACAGGCATTACTGAAACGGGCAAAGTTAAATCATCTGGCTATGCTTGGCTCATATGAAGCATCAATGGAAAATAACTAATTCGATAAGGAAAAGTAATGACAACATTTATCGCTTTAGGACTCATCGCAGCCTTGCTAGGAACTCTGTATTCTCTTGGCTGTGCCTGGTGGGTGGTGCGTCAGCCTATGGGCGCTCCACAATTACAGCCCCCCTATCTGGCGATTTTTGAAGGAGCTGTCACCTTTATGAAAGTCCAATATAGCATTATCAGTTTGGTTGCTGCGATAATTTTTATTATTCTCTGGTTTACGCCTCATTTCGGATGGCTTACTGCTCTGGGCTTTCTTATTGGTGGGCTATGCTCTGGTCTTTCTGGTGTCATAGGAATGAATATCTCCGTGCGTGCTAATGTGCGTACCGCGGCTGCAGCACAGCGGGGGCTAGCGCCAGCCTTGAAGCTTGCTTATCGAGCTGGCTCAGTATCCGGATTTCTAGTTGGTAGCCTGGCGCTAGTGTCTTTGTGTGGTTTTTATCTGTTAATATGGACTTTGAAGGATGGGGGAGGGATGGATCTTCGCCCCATGCTTGGACTTGGTTTCGGAGCATCTTTGATCAGTATTTTTGCACGCCTGGGCGGTGGTATTTTTACCAAGGCTGCCGATGTAGGTGCTGATCTTGCTGGCAAGCTGGATCTGGGTATTCCTGAGGACGACCCCCGTAATCCAGCGGTGATTGCTGACAATGTCGGCGATAACGTAGGCGACTGTGCCGGGATGGCCGCAGATGTATTCGAGAGTTATGTGGTTACCTTGATAGCCGCTATGTTGGTAGCTGCCTGGTCGCATCCGGGCGACCTGTTTGCACAGCAATATCCAATAGCGCTTGGCGCTGTGGCAATGTTTGCTAGTTTGCTGGGTACTCAGGTGATGAATTGGGCTGGAGGTACTCGGCCACTGGCGGCATTAACCACAGTGGTGATTCTGAGTGTAATCGCGTCAGCTGGCGGCTTCTTCCTGGTCAGCGTCTATCTAATTCCTGACAGTGCTTCTTATAATGGGATAGCTCTATTTTATACCTCTCTGGTAGGGTTAGCCGTCGGCTTGTGCATGGTGGCTACGACCAGTTATTACACCAGTACAAACTATCCGCCTGCGCTCCGTATCGCTCAGGCCTCGCAATCTGGTCATGCCACTAACATTATTACCGGCCTGGCCGTTGGTATGAAATCCACAGTTGTCCCTACACTCGTTATTGCTGTCGGCATTATTACTTCCTACATGCTGAGCGGCGTCTATGGTATTGCAATTGCTGCCGTGGCTTTATTGGCACTGATGCCTGTGGTTATTTCTATCGATGCATTCGGACCTGTGACTGACAATGCGGGGGGGATAGTCGAGATGGCTGGTCTTGAGAATGAAGTCAGGGATGTCACTGATAAACTGGATGCCGTTGGCAACACCACCAAGGCAATCACCAAGATTTTTGCCATTGGCTCGGCTGGAATGGCGGCATTAGTCCTGTTTGTCGCCTTTAAACTGGAATTTGGGGCGAAAATGAGCACTCTGCACTTCACCCTCGATGACCCGTATATATTGGCCGGGTTATTCGTCGGCTCGCTGTTGCCTTTCGTATTCAGCGGCCTTACCTTTGATGCAGTAGGTAATAGTGCTTCACGTCTTGTTGCTGAGGTGCGTCGCCAATTTCAGGAACATCCGGAGATCCTCACGGGTCAGCGCAAACCAGACTATTCTAAAGCAGTCAGTATGCTCGTTCGCGCGTCCATTAGAGATATGATTGTACCCGGTTTACTGCCTGTTCTAGTACCCTTGGCAGTGACATTTGTTTTGGTGCCGTTAGCCCCTAAGGGCTGTGCCGCACTGATGATCGGCGGGATACTTATCGGCTCCGTGAGTTCTGGAATGATTTTAGCTTTCTTTCTCTGCACAGGTGGCGCAGCTTGGGATAATGCCAAGAAATACATTGAAAGTGGGAATCTGGGTGGCAAAGGCTCGCTTGCACACCAGGCCGCCATCACCGGCGATACCGTTGGAGATCCATGCAAGGACACGGCCGGTCCGGCTATTAACCCCATGCGCAAGGTTCTTAGTTTGATGGCCTTATTACTTGTTCCATTTTTATTGTAGCTACAAAATATTTAATAGAGGTATATAAATCATGAAAACACTGAATCTTACTCCAGAACAAGCGGAAACCCTGGAACAAACACTAGTTTCCTACCTCTCTGATCTGAGAATGGAAATTGTCGACACTGACAATTCCGTTTTTCGAGAAATGTTGAAGGAGAGAAAGAAACTGCTCAATGAAATTCTTGCCCAGGTCAAGGAAGGATAGTACTCCTTAAACCTAAAAAAATCAGTTGAGCACGGATTTTGTGGGAAATCTGGGCGAAGTGGAAAATAGCTCCTGCATTTTCGACATTTAGCACATCCATGTGCTTCAAAGGCAAAGAATAGCTCGAAAATAATGGCCATAGTCCTTATTGAGAGCTATTCTGCCGTAGTTTCGTCCAGATTTTTCACAAAACCGTGAAGCGGAAAATACTCAGCTAAATGATGAGAGTTGAAAAACTGACTTAAACATATTATTTAACAAGTTACAGCCTAACTTAGCGATCAACTGATTTATTTAGGTTAAATAAAGTGACTCGTACTCAACATTAATTATTTCGGTTTGCCAGGTATTTTGTTGCTATCAATCAGCCTTGATTTTTCTAGGTTTATCTATTTATTTTAGAGAAAGAGAAAGAAAATGAAAACAACTGTTATATCCGCTGTAAACGCAATGGAAATACTCGACTCACGTGGCAATCCTACAGTACGTGTATTCGTAAAACTCAGTGATGAAACAACGGCCGTAGCCTCTGTACCTTCGGGTGCAAGCACAGGACAGAATGAAGCCATTGAATTGCGTGACGGCGATTTAAACCGGTATGGCGGTAAAGGTGTGCTTAATGCGGTATCTAATGTCAATAATAAAATAAGTGAAGCATTGGTCGGTATGAATGTGTTTCAGCAATCCTTAATTGATCGCACCATGATTGATCTCGACGGGACGCCAAACAAAGCTAATTTGGGTGCCAACGCGATTCTCGGCGTTTCTATGGCGGTTGCCAGAGCTGCTGCCATTTCGGCTAATATACCGCTGTATCAGTACTTGGGTGGCACTGGGTCTAAAAGGTTGCCAGTTCCTTGTCTGAATATTCTTAATGGCGGTGAACACGCGGATAATAACGTCGATATTCAAGAGTTCATGGCCGTTCCATTGGGAGCACCCACATTTAGGGAAGGGCTTCGTTTTGTAGCAGAAACCTTTCATGTGCTGAAAGGAATACTTAAAGAACGTGGACTAGCAACCAGTGTAGGTGATGAAGGCGGCTTTGCCCCTAATCTTGGAAGCAATGAGGAAGCGATTGAAGTAATTATTCAGGCTATTGAAAAAGCTGGCTATAAACCCGGCGAAGACATTGCAATTGCACTTGACAGTGCAGCCAATTCATTTGCTCTAAATATGAAAGGCTCATACAACCTCAAATGGTCTAAAGGCGGCGATATGCAGAGCAATGACCTCATAGCATTAGCTGAACAATGGCTGTCAAAATATCCCATTATTCTTTGGGAAGACCCGTTGGCTGAAGGTGATTGGGATGGATTTAGGGAATTCACCAGACAGCTTGGAGAAAGAATCGAAGTCGTCGGCGATGATATTTTTGTCACTAACACCCAATATATCCAGCGAGGCATAAATGAAGGCACAGCAAATTCTGCATTGATTAAATTGAATCAGATTGGCACTGTCTCTGAAACGATTGATGCAGTGCGACTATGCCGTAATGCCGGCTGGCGGTATTTTATCTCGCATCGTTCAGGAGAGACTGAAGATTCATTCCTGGCTGATTTTGCTGTTGCAATGGATGGCGGCCATCTAAA
>CAZZJI010000093.1:0-9966 GCA_964654485.1 uncultured Gammaproteobacteria bacterium
GATTCAACTGATTTATTTAGGATAATCGTTTACCTAAAGTACGTATACATTTTTTCCTTATTTAAATCCGACGTTTACATTACACGCTCGACCAAAAAACCTAAATAATTGATTTAAATAAATAAAATAACACCTAATTATTTTGCAGGAATTGCTTGACTACCAACCTGCCGTAAGGTAGCTTACTGTGCATCGACCGCTTTCACTCACATCTTTAAAAAAGGAATAAACCAATGAAAAATCGAACAACCCAAAAATACCTATTAAGCTGCCTGACAAGCATTGCCATATTGGCTGGCAATGTTAGTCACGCGCAACCAATGGATGACGCAACCCTGTTTGCCATATTTGATGAAGTAAATACGATGGATATCTGGACGGCCCGTCTTGCTGCCAAAAAAGGTCACTCAAAAGAAGTTCGCGAACTCGGCAAGACGGTCGCCACAGACCATGAAGGCGTACAACAAATGGCCAGGGACATCGCTAAAAAAGCTCAGATCGTCCCCACACCACCAGACAATGATAAAAATGCACATGATCACGCGCAAACAATAGCCATGCTGCAAGCTAAATCAGGTGCAGAGTTTGATAAAGCTTATTTGCTTCACGAATCAAAATTTCATGCAGCGGCGATCGAGGCCGTGAAAACACTCTTTCTACCAACTGTGCAAAATAAAGAATTTAAAGCCTTGATCAATAAGGTTGCGCCACACTTTGTTATGCACCTTAACGCCACTGAGCAACTGGCAAAAAAACTGGGGTACGCCGAATAGAAACACGCGTCCTAAGTAAAGCAAGGAATAAAACAGGAGAAAATTATGTCCACTGAACTTTATTGGTTAACACTCACGGTATTCTTAACTGCGTTGCTATCCTTACCTTTTAAACCGCATAGCCATAAGAGGGTTAATGGGCGCATTCGCAAACCCGAGCAGCGATGATCCTCCCCATGCTAACTGGGCAGAACGCGCTAAACGCGCCCATTACAATGCAATCGAAAATTTAGTTGTGTTTGCCCCATTAGTTTTAATAGCCAATGCAACAAACATAAGCACACAGACAACGATCGTCGCATGTCAACTCTATTTTTGGGCACGCCTTGGACACTATATCGTGTATACATTGGGGATAACCGTAGTAAGAAGTTTATTGTTTTTTGCTGGTCTGGGTGCACAAATTATGATGGCATTCGCTATTTTGCAAATCATATAATATGCATAGACAATTTGAGCTATTTGAGAAACTTGAAAGAGTTAAAGTATGAAACATAATAAAATAGCTGTCGTCGCGGGTGTCGGCCCATGTCTGGGGGCCGCATTAAGCAAAGCATGGGTGGAAGCAGGCTACTATGTCGCCGCCCTGGCACGCACCACGCGCTTTGGAAAAAACCTGCAGCAAGAACTTAACCAGTCAGGTAATAATTTCAATATTTTTCACTGTGATGTCACCGATGACAACGCCGTCAGGGAAACCTTCGACAAAATCAGTAAACAACACGGAGAGATATCAGTTTTTATTCATAATACCGGAAATTTGCTGATTAAAGGCCTCATTGAAACACATCCTCAGGAATTTGAAGACATGTGGCGACTGACATGTCTTGGTGCATTTCACTGTTCAAGATATG
Source organism: uncultured Gammaproteobacteria bacterium (assembly GCA_964654485.1). GTDB lineage: Bacteria > Pseudomonadota > Gammaproteobacteria > SG8-11 > SG8-11 > JAADIM01. Next base: position 1,628 of record CAZZJI010000093.1, read on the forward strand.
CCCTTGCCGAGATGTTAAAAAACAATAGCGGTACAATTATTTTTACCGGTGCAACAGCCGCACTACGCGGTGGCGAAAATTTTTCCGCTTTTGCGTCAGCCAAATTTGCTCTGCGTGGTCTCGCTCAATCGATGGCACGTGAGTATGGCCCACAAGGAATACACGTTGCACATGTCAATATTGACGGTCTCCTATGGGGCGAACAAGCTGAAAAACGATTTGGTTCAAAAAAAGAATTATGCCTGGATCCCGCTGCTGTTGCTGAAAATTATCTTTTTTTGATAAATCAGCATCGCTCTGCCTGGACACAGGAACTCGATTTACGACCAGATGTTGAGGAATACTGATATGAACAATACCCTGAATATGGAACATATTATTAATACTGATTTATCACAACGCGCCGTTGTTGATATCAACGCCAGTAATTGGGTCAACTCTCCTTTACCCGGTGTCAATCGCAAATATCTTGAACGCGACGGAGGTGACCATCACCCACAGGGGCTCAAACGCGCAAGCACCATCGTACGATATGATCCCGGAAGCAGCTATACACCTCACATCCACCATACTGGAGAAGAATTTTTAGTGCTTGAAGGTGTTTTTTCAGACGAACATGGAAACTACCCGGCAGGCACATATGCACGTAACCCATGGGGTTCGCGCCACACACCCTACAGCAAAGATGGCTGCACAATATTTGTAAAACTATATCAAATACAACAAGAAGATAAAGCACAGAAAGTAGTCAATTCAAACGACGCTGCGTATATCTCCTCTCATAATAATCAAATATTGACCACTCCATTGCACGCCTATAAAAAAGAAAAAGTTGCCATTGAACGCTGGATGCCTAATACAAAACTGGATCAACAAGCACATCCAGGTGGCGAGGAAATATTTGTATTGGAAGGTGCTTTCGAAGATGATTTTGGTCAATATCAAAAAGGAACCTGGTTGCGAAATCCCGGCAAAAGCACACTCAACAGGGGCAGCAAAACAGGGTGTTTAATCTATAGAAAAACCGGTCACCTACAAGATGAACAGTAAAGAAAACAATCACAATGATAAACTTACCCCGATAGAGGATCACTGGGGTGAGATACCTGATAATCAATTTGGCTATACTGATGAAAATGAGCGCCATGCCAAAAGAGGTCTGGAAGACAGGGAGTTAACCGAATCTGTTACAACATCTCAGCATTATTTTCCTAAATGGTTATTACATTTCACCTTAATAAGCGCTGTCTGCGCTATCTCATATATAATTTATTACCGATTTACGCATTCCGGAAAGGTACATAGTTGGATAAGTGATTCTATCAGCATTGAATTACTGATTTTTTCAATTCTTTGTGTCACCGTTCTAATTTTGGCACTCATCAATTTCATACAGCAAACACCAAAGAACAAAAAGGGCGAAAAAATCATTTTTATTGGTGTTATTATTGGAATTTTCTTCGCCATCGCATTTGGTATATTACAGCTTGTCGTATTAGGACACCAAATTTAAACATAGAGATGTTTTAAAAAATTAGCGACGCTGCTTAAAGCTAACACATCAGTTGAGAACCTACCCTGCGTCATCGAATAGGATATGTGTCAGTACGTTACAATGCCACATTAATGACCACCTAGTACTCCGTCAAGGTTATATTGACGGAGTACTAGTTAAAATCTACGCCTATAATCAATACACGAATACATGAGTTGGCAGAATTGGTCCGTATTTCACCTGACTTGAACCATCCGCTTGCCCGCCACCCGTGTACTATGCAAACTATGTGAACTATGTGAATTATGTGAACGTTAAGAGTGGACTTAAGGAAAAAGTGCGTCTATATATTCTATACTCTTATCCAGAGGAACGAGGCCTTAGCCCTTTAATAGGGCGGTGTTCAATATCTAAATTTATGAAATATCCTGGCTAAAATTGATACAAGGCGTGTATCAACTAATATTAATGTGGCACCAGCCACAGATAACCAATAGACCTGGGAGCATAAATTGTAAGATGCGGGCATTTCATTCAGATAAAAAAATCCAACGTAAACAAGCGTACGCAACACGCCTGTTCTGCCTGCCTTTGCTTTTGTGTCTGATGAGCTCGATTACCGCCACAGCCGCAGAATGGGTTTACACGGTACAAGCCGGGGACAATTTGTGGGACCTGAGCAAAGAACACATGGAAAATGTCGGCAACTTGCACAAGCTTCAAAAACTGAATGACATTATCGACCCCAGGCACATTCCACCCGGTACGCAGATACGTTTTCCTCTTGCCTGGCTCAAGATTAAACCGGCGCCAGTGCGTATCCTCAAACTGGAGGGGGAAGTGAACGCCACATCGTCACAGACAGGCGCCGCTATTGCACTCAAGCCCGGTGCCACCCTGGTCACGGGTGACGAGATTCATACCGGAGCCAATGGCAATGTGCTGCTGGAGTTCCTCGACAACTCGCAGCTACTGCTGCAAAAAAACAGCCATCTGATTTTCGAGACGCAAAATACCTATAGCAGCTCCGGCGTGTTAGATGTCCGTATCCGCCTCCTCCGCGGGCGTTTAGAAACACGGATTAACCCCGAGCAAAAAAAAGGCACACGCTTTGAAATCCACACACCAGCGGCAATCACCGGCATCCGCGGCACTGAATTCCGGGTCGCTATGGAGAACGATCAAAAAATAGGCAGGACAGAAGTAACCCACGGGAAAGTCGCTGTCAGCGGCACTGCGGGAAAAACAATCGAGGTGCCCGCCAATTTTGGGACAGTGGTCACTGCGGGCCAGCCGCCGTCAGCGCCCAAGTCGCTGCTGCCTCCACCCGATTTATCACGACTGCCGGACCGCATCGGGGACTTTCCATTGATGTTTGACTGGCCAGCAATTGATGGCGCTGAATTTTACCGCGCCCAGATCAGCAATGCCGCCGCCGCAAGCGCCCTGCTGATCGACGAAGAGACACTGGCGAACCCGCAGCTGCGTGCGGTTGAACTTCCTGACGGAGATTACCTATTACGTGTGCGGGCAATCGACATCGACGGGCTTGAAGGCTTGAACGCAGACCACAGATTTACGCTTGTTACGCCTGTTGAACCGCCACTATTGATGACCCCAGCCCGCGACGCCACACACAAGCAACGGTTGGCTTTTCGCTGGAAAACCGTAGAAAACGCCACAATCTTTCATTTCCAGCTATCAACCAGCAGTGATTTTTCCACACCGCTCATCGATATTCCCGATCACCAAGGCACCAGCCTGAACCTCGAACAAACGCTTGATCCTGGCGACTACTACTGGCGCGTCGCCAGCCGCACGACATTCGGCAAACAGAGCACGTTCAGCCCGATGCAGCAGCTCAGCCTAAATCAGTCTACAACCCCATCCGCGCTAGCATGGGTGGCACTACTTCTCCCATTGCTGTTATGGTTGCTATGACGGTCGTTTCCACTGCACAAGGACAGGCTGAAAAAACGATTATATCGTTGGGACTAATCAGCCTTTCACTGATTTTGGTATACACACAATGGCTACAAAATTGGGATCATGTCATTTATGACACCTATCTAAAATACTGGTCCCACCCCGCTGCAAACGATGTCGTCATTGTCGCCATCGACAAGCAAAGCCTGACAAAATTGGGCCGTTGGCCCTGGCCGCGTCAGGTTCACGCCAGGCTGATCGACATACTCCACCAAGCCGGTAGCAAAGCGGTCGCCCTTGACATTATTTTTTCGGAGCCTGACCAATCAGACCACCGGACGGATATCGTGCTGGCGGACGCCCTGCAGCGACACGGCCGTGTGGTCCTACCTGTGCTGCCGGAACAGGAACAGCCTTACACCCCACTCAAGGAAACCCTGCCTATCCCAATGTTAACGGCCGCCGCTGCACGTCTCGGCCACGTCGATATGGAACTGGACGAGGATGGCATCAACCGCCGCATATTTCTCAAAGCCGGCCTGAATACAGCAAAATGGTCGCAGCTTGCACTCGCCATGTTGGAGCTCGAGGATACCAGCATCACACCATCGCTTGGCAACCAGGAAAGAAATCCCCGCCCAAACTTGCTTGATGCCTGGGTGCGGGACTATAGCGCGTTGTTGCCTTATGCAGGTCCACCCGGCCACTTTCAACGGATTTCTTATGTCGATGCCCTGTTTGGCAATGTTCCACAGAAGACTTTTCACGACAAGTTTGTGCTGATCGGTGCTACAGCCGCCGGGCTAGGCGATGCCCTGCCGACACCTGTATCCGGTCAAGCAATGCCGGGTGTGGAAATTCAGGCTAACATTCTAGACGCCCTGCGCCGCAATACACTGGTGCAGTCGCTGGATCTTCGCTGGCAAATGCTGTTAACAGGGATCCTGGTGCTGTCCACCCTCTTATTGTATTCTCGCCTGACTCCCGGCGGATCACTGCTGGTCACCGTCGGCTTGCTAATCCTGCCGATAGTTTTCAGCTTTGTGCTACTGCGAGGTCTGCACTTATGGTTTGCCCCTTCCGCCGCCTTGCTCGGCCTCGGCCTTAGCTACCCCTTGTGGAGCTGGCGCCGTCTGGTTAGTGCAACGCATTCATTGTTAGAACAAAAGGAACGCGCCCAAGTCATCCTGCATTCCATAGGCGACGCAGTGATCGCCACCGATGCCCAGGGAATTGTGGAGTACATGAACCCTACCGCAGAATCGCTCACCGGGTGGACGGGAAAACAAGCCCGGGAGCAGCCAGTCAATATGCTGTTTCGTGTGATCAACGAGCAGAACCGTGAGAAAGTAACCTACCCCGTTTCCCGCTGTCTGCAGACAGGTCGCAGTATCACCTACCCCGACCACAGCGCCGTGCTCAGCCGCAACGGTCGCGAAGAATGGCCCATCCGTGCATCTGCGGCCCCTATCCGCAACCAGAAAGGCGAGGTATTGGGTTCCGTAATCGTCTTCAGCGATGTCACCGAACCACGCCGCATGGCGCAACAAATGGTGCACCAAGCCACTCACGACGCGCTCACCGAACTACCCAACCGAACTTTGCTCCAAGAGCAATTGCAAGCGGCGATCGAGCGCACGATCCGCAACGGATTGCGGCTGGTGTTGCTGTTTGTTGACCTCGACCGCTTTAAGGCCGTCAATGACGGTCTCGGCCACGCCGTCGGCGACACCCTATTAAAAGCCGTCGGCACGCGGCTCAAGGCCAGCAGTCGCGAAGCCGATACAGTCGCCCGCTTGGGCGGCGATGAATTCGTCATCGTTCTGGAGAATATCCATCACGAAGCGCAAGCGACCTCGATCGCCCGCAAAGTACGTAAGGCTTTGGAAAAACCCTACTTGATTGAAGGCCGCGAATGTTTCATCACCGGCAGCATCGGCATCAGCCTGTTCCCCAGAGACGGGCGCGATGCGGAAACCTTGTTAAAAAACGCTGACGCGGCCATGTATCAAGCCAAGGAAAAAGGCCGTAACAACGTTCAGTATTACTCTCAGAAAATGAACGTCCACTCCCGGGAACGGCTGCTTTTAGAACATGAATTACGTCACGCGGTGGAGCGTAACCAATTGGTATTGCACTACCAACCCCAAGTGGAACCCAAAACCGGAAAAGTGCTCGGTGTTGAGGCCCTGTTGCGCTGGCAGCATCCCCAGTTCGGACTTATTGCGCCTGCGGAGTTCATCCCCCTTGCCGAAGAGACTGGACTCATTATTCCAATTGGCCAGTGGGTCATTCAAACCGCTACCGCACAGATCAAGGCCTGGCAAACCGATGGCTTACCGCAGCTTAGGCTGGCAATTAACCTCTCCCCCCGCCAATTCATGGAGCCGGGAGTAACCGACATGATCGCCGACACTCTGAAGCAAAGCAAACTCGAACCCTGCTATCTGGAACTAGAGATTACGGAAAATCTGATCATGGACGACCTGGAAAACACTGTTAACACACTTCAGGTTCTGAAATCGATGGGAGTAAAACTGGCCATCGATGATTTTGGCACCGGCTACTCCTCATTAAGCTACCTGAAACGCTTCCCGATAGACCGCTTAAAAATCGACAAGTCATTCGTCCGCGATATCGACACCAATCCGGACGATGCCGCCATCTCGTCAGCAGTCATCGCCATGGCCCACAACATGAAGCTCAAAGTCATTGCCGAAGGTGTGGAAACGGAGGCGCAGCTTAATTACCTCAAATCACGTTCCTGCGACGAAGTGCAAGGTTATTACTTCAGCCGACCGCTACCGGCCAACGAAATAGCCGCCGTACTAAGAACCTGTCAAATTTAGACGATTATAGCCCGCTTTCGTGTCGCTCTCACAATCTATCCTTTAATGAGGCCACATATTCCTCTTAAAGTCTTCTGTCGTAACCTCCCTGATTTCGAACATAATTTGATTCAATGCTTGACCGACCCTGAAAATATATGGATTACCAAAACGCCTGAAATAATTAACCCCATACCGATAATCGCCGGAATATCAGGTATTTCTTTGTACAGCACGATGCCGATAATGGCCACCAACACAATGCCTAAGCCAGACCAAACCGCATACGTAATTCCTATTGGTATGGTTCGCAACACAAGAGTCATAAAATAAAATGCAACGCCGTACCCGATAACCACTATTAAGCTCGGATACAACTTCGTGAACTCCTCCGATGCTTTTAACGCGCTCGTCGCAATTACTTCAGCCACTATTGCTATTGCAAGATATAGATATGCCACTTTATTCTCGATTGAAATATAACGCCATGCTCAGCGGCAACCCAATTGACCAACCTTTTGCCATGCCGCTAATAACAGAATTGTAATCAGTATTCATACTGTTCCTATTTCTTTGTTCGCTTACATTTTTATCTGTGCTAAAGAGAGATGAGGCAAATTGCCTTGCCCCCATTGCGATACTTGTCGTTTTAGGAAAACGTATTTTTGTAAATTTCTGGAGGTGAGTTGCCCCATTTTCAAAATGAATACTCGTTGAACCCGATGGAGTGGAAACTAGTTTTTTAATTGCATTTCCGTATTTAACTTCAATGCCATACTCGGTTAGATGTGATTCCAGAACTTTCATTAAATCTTTTCGCAAAATAGAAAAGCTCGAATACCCCATTGTTTCATTGAGTTTAACAATATCCAATGCACCTAAATTATTGCCCTTATTAGATAAACGCCTCATCTTTACCGGCACTCCTGACTGGAGAGCTATGTCCTCCAGCAAACCAAGCTCTTTCAATACAAAGGAAGCATTAGGCCAACAAACAATGCCTGCTCCAATGTCACTTCTGCCTTCATGCCTTTCATACACACCCACATCGAAACCTTTTTTCTTCAACGCAATTGCAGTTGTTAAACCAGCAACGCCGGCCCCTAGTATTTTGATCTTCATGGATAACTTTCTACTATATTATTTTTTGCGTATAACGTCCGCAGTGAGCGACAGGCTTCTCCCTTTTTATTTTCTGTACTCCTATTTTTTTAGAACTGTAATTATATATTTGACAATCACTATAACTATTAATTGAAAAAAAAATATAGGAATAAACCAACTGGCCCAGATGAAAGCAGCGTAATAAAAATCAAACTTACATATATCAAGATCAAGATCAAGATCTAGATCTTGACAAAACTCTCCCATAGCATTATGAGTTATTCCAGCATAAAGCGCAAAAGATGCAATGCAAACAGATATTATAAAAACAATAATTATTAGCTTCTTCATTTGATGCATCCTTTACTAATCCAAGGTTGAGTAAAGTATATTCTCGCAACACGTGCACCATAGTCGCTGACTTTTTCTACACCCAAAAAATTATATATACTTGCTATCTTTGCAATTGATGGATTTTCGATCCGAGCTTCTATTCGAGATAACAATATAACTCCAAAATCAATATTGTAATAGGGACAGCTAATTAGTTCTTTCGTTACGCCAAGCTTTCTCCAGTAACGATAATGTATATTCATAGAAAGAATACTTCGGCGCATCGGAAACTGTTTTTCCAGAAAATCCGGATAGAACTTATCATACCAACCATGGGTCGTTTCCACATACATGATGGCCATAACTAACCTTGGGTCAACGCCATGTTTTTTAGCAGATTGGATATTGAACCACACCATCGTACCACTTCACTCTGGCTATCTAGTTCAACTAGGGGCTCGGTTCCCACTGCATTTTGATTTTCAACGATTTCAAATATTGCAGGGGTGTTCTCAATAATACTCTTTTTTCTATCAGGTTCATTATTAATAATAGTTACAGTAGGAGCTGAAAGAACATCGACTTCACTTATTTCTAATTCATTTTTCATATTATTTCCCTTTACTATGAATTAATTATCTGCGCAAAAATTC
>CAZZJI010000094.1:0-9815 GCA_964654485.1 uncultured Gammaproteobacteria bacterium
GGTAAAACCTATGCGAGTCTCCCCAGCAGAGCTGGGGGTTTACTCAATTTAATTAGGACACTACACTAGCAGGGACATCGTCACCATCAAACCAAACGTTTCCCATATCGGCTTTTGTTGCTTTCGCATGCATCAGCATTGATAACATTGACTTACACGTTTCAGGGCTTGTTTTATAGTCTGTTCCTGGCACAGACCATTCTGAGTTGGAACTACATATAAAAACAGCAGTATTCATACTATTCAGCTTCAACATTATTTTATCTGATGCATGAAGGCCAATTCTGTCGACTGTTCCTGTACATTGAATAGTTGCTGCGTAAGAGTAAGAAGAAAAGACTAAAAATAATAATATAATTTTCCACATCGCATATTCCTTAAAGTTAACACCCTCTATGGGAAAAGCAGGCTGCCAAATGCTCCTCAAGAGTAGCATAAAACCATGACTCACCCAAGACTGATAATCGTCATTCACTACAAAAATTGTGCTTCAATTACGGACTCTTTCGTACAATACAGTGCGGATAATTCAGCACTAATAATTTCAGCTTTTTAACATTATATTTGTTCAAGGGCACTGAAATAAGCACTCGTAACTTTAGCCGGAAAATTCATATTTTCCACAGAGAAAGACGTGGCGGACTCAACGCAAGACACAATAATAGTAAGGAACTGGGTCCAGACAAATCTGTTTTTTACGAGGTTTTGGCATCCGGACTTTCTTCTTCCATGTGAATAATACGCCCCGCAATCTAATGGGGATCGATCTGGGTATCAATTAATCCATATATGTCTTTATTTTTGCCAAGCTTCTCACACAACTTGTCGATTGACTTATCATCAGTCGTAAGAATTAAATTAACCGGGATGTCCTCGTCAACAAAAATTCCTAAACGGTCGCCTCTGCCATTTTCTAACACCAACCCAGTCAAGAATTGCTTGCCTTCGTTTCCCTCAATTATTCGGGCAATGGAAAGTGCCTCATTCAAGAACAGATCCATTCGACAATATGATGGAAAATTTTTCGTCTCCATGCGTGGCGGCCTGAACAAGCCTTCATGCTCTTTCTGCCCAAATTTTTCATCAATGGAAACATTAAGGCTGAGTTCAACTTCTTTGTACCCTCCAAAGTCTTCTGCGTAAACCCAAAGGGGTGCATCACTAAGAATAAGCAAGTGAGATGTAGAGCATACTCTTATTGAGAGATTCCTCGATAATTTCAGGGCGCCACCTTGTGTATAAATAGCGCTCCAAGGACTTTTCGCAAGACTCTCGAATCTTTGCTGTGAGCTATTTTCCATCAGGGAGTAAAGTGGATGGTTTCACGGCCAGCAGAACCTCGTCCAGGCAAATCAATCCGAGCACCACCTCCGTTGTTGGGTAGTCTAATCGCCGTTCCATCATCAGTAAATCTTCTAATCCCACCTTTCGGACCAAGAGCTTCTTGGGCAACTTTCTGTCCCTTCGTTTGATTACGGAAAATGCTCTTGGCCGTCGCAGTTCCACCTTCAAGTTTGGTATTTATCCGATTCTTATTTTTCCCAAGCACTGGGCTCTTGCCCAGCAACGGCTTTGTTCCGCTCTTTGTAGCACCACTAACAGCCTTCCCCGCATTCTTAATAATTCCAAAACCTGCCGGCAAGAAAGGTACCACTGTCGCCAGCCCATCATAGGCAAGACCAAGACCATTAATAAATGAAGGATCCGATTTAAAATTCGCAACACTGAGTCCAAAACTAATAATGTCTAAAAACGTTTCGGCCGCACGCCCATCCGGATCCACAAACTTATAAGGATTATTATTCGCATAAACATAACGATTAAAGCTATGAATATTGTCTTCCTGGTACCCAACGGGATCAATGCCAGTAAAGCGCCCAACCACAGGGTCATACCAACGAGCCCCAAAATAAGAAAGCCCAAAGTTTTCGAAGCTGGCCTTTCCTGTATACCAAAGGTTATTCCCTGTACTGCCATCAGAGACGATTCGATCACCATAGGGTTGATAATCTTCTCGCCATACCGAGGCACCCTCAGCATCTGAACCTGCAATAGCTGACCCCAGCGCATCAAAATGGATATAAGTAATGCGCTCTGCTGCGAACGCAGAGGATACTGTCATTACGGTTAAAAAAACTAACAATACTGAGAATAGTGTTGTTTTTAATTTTTCGATCATATTTTTTTCCAGTGTCATTATTTTATCTCCTGTTGTCCTTGTTATAACTTTCCGCTAGTTCAACAAGAGATTAGTGATAATCGACATAAGTGCCGCCCGGATACTGACAATGGTTTCTGTCATATTATTTTCTCCCGTACGATAGCCGTAGCAGGATGATCCATTACAGGCACGCACACGATAGTAGAAAGTGCCATCTGTTTGTTTATTTAAAACAAATGAACGGCTGGTGCCACTGTAAACCAGTTGCTCACCACTAAAGTCATCACTGGTTGCCTCAAAGAGTTCGTAGCGAGTAAAGGGAATACTCACCGCTCCCCAATCAACGGTATAGGCTCCACTATAGTCTGCACTGGGCACGTTAATGTAACTGGGTGCGTCAGCAGGAATACCGACCACCACAAAGCCAGAGGATAAATAACCACTACAAGCTTGGCCGTTACACGCCCTCACTTGATAAATGTAGCTTCCGTTATCTTTTCCGCTAATTGCCACACTCGTATTAGATGTAGTTTGTGATTTGGGCTTAGGAAAATTTTTCACTATATCTTCAACCAATTTATAGTGTGTCAATTGACCCGTCGCTGCACCCCATGAAATCGTATATCGACCATCATCATCGGTACCCGGCCAGGACATGGTGCCTGGTACGCTAGGTGCAATGCGAACCACAACGCCGCTATTTGCTGCCGTATAGCTACTGCACAAAATAGCACTACAGGCACGAACCCGGTAATAATAGGTTATGTTTGCCGTGGCCTTCCCCGTAAGGAATGTCGAAGATCCTAAACCCTGAAACACCAGAACTTGGCTGGCAAATGTAACATCCGTCGATTCATACACTTCGTAGCGAACAATTTCACCAACTGCAGCACCCCAGCTGATGCTATAGGTGCCAGAATAATTTTCTATTGGGACTGTTACGCTGACGGGCGCTGTTGGTGGCTGTAGATTCACAAGCACACCAATGGATGGCTGTGCAAAATCACTACATGTAAAAGCGGAGCATCCGCGTACACGATAAAAATATATCCCGTTCTCCCTCCCGCTAACGCTAGCGGAATTTGTCAACCCCTGGGTGACCAACACTTCATCATTAAATCTGGAATTTGTCGCTTCGTAAAGCTGATAGTACGTTGGACCCCCTGTTGAATTTCCCCAGGTAATATCATATGCACCATCCTGGTCGATGGCCGGAACCGTAACACCGGCAGGAATACCAATTGGGATATTCACTTGAAGTGAATTCAAACCCTTACGATACGCACTACAATTTGTTTTGTAACAGGCCCGCACCCGATAATAATACCGATTACTTCCCCTATTACTGAGCGTTGCAGTCAAAGAAGGGCTAGATGCAATTAATGTTTGACTTGAAAATGTATTATCAGTTGATTCATACAGCTCGTAATGCGTGATTTCACCAATAGCGCTTCCCCATGAAATAGTAAATGAGCCATCTGTATCAAGTGCTGGCACAGTAATACTTGACGGTACACCAGCAGGTAGCTCAACGGAGACACTGTTGGAATTTGTTGAGTACATTCCGCATTGCGCATTAACGCAAGCCCGCACCCAGTAATAATAGACTCCGTTTGATTTCCCACTCAGCGATGCACTCAGGCTTAACCCTTGGTAGATCAAGGCTGCCGTACTAACATCTGGACTTGTCGATTCATATAACTTGTAACCCGTTATTGTTGAATCTGTTTCAGACCAGGAAACAGCATAGCTACCATCATAATCCACCGGTGGTACGCTTATATTTGGCGGAATGACTGCTAGGTTTTCTGTAACCGTGACCAATTTACCACTAAGGTAGGCATATTCCTTTAACCACTGACCGGTTGACATATACTCACCAAACAATTCACCAGCCTTATTATATAAAAGGTGTGTCGTTGTCCCATCCCTGGTTTTAGTTACCAGTGTTTGATTTCCATCGTATTGGAAATCTGCAGCAGCAAAACCTCGAACCTGAGTTAAATTAGAGGCTTCATCATAGGTAAAAGAATTTACGCCATTGCCTTTAATATTTCCGTAAACATCATAAGCCAGTGAATAATTTAAGCCACCAGTGGTTGAGGTTAATCTATTACTAGAAAAATTATAGTGGTACGTAATATTGCGGCCACCTACATTCATTACACGAATATTGCCACCCGTGTCGTAACTTATTGATCCAAAACCCCATATTCCACTAGCTGTTTTTAGTCGATTTACCCCGTCATATGTGAGCACTCTCGTATAATTTGAGTCATTGTTATCATTAACTCGCTCCACGTTGCCATTATAGTCGTAAGTGTATGACAAATTGATTGGCTCACCGCTGATTGGCGAAGAAATACCATTCAACCACTGACGACTATTAACCGTCATGCTGGTCGTTACACCATTTGCATAATTTATATAATTTGGCTGTCCATTTGGATGATATGAAACATTGGTAATATAGGGGCTTACCTGAGTCGGCCGGCCTTTTGCATTTGTGTAGTAAGAGACCTTACGTCCACTTGGGTAAGTTACCGAATCCAGGTGATCCGATGTTGATATGCCGTAAGTCAGCGGATATTGTTGCGTGCCAATCGTGAGTGTTTCCGACACCAAGTTATCATTATCATCATAGTTATACTGCCTTAAGGCAGTGCCTGTACCCACTGTCTTCACATTATTATTTTTATCGTACGATAATTTTACTGTAGGTGTGCCAGTGCCAGGGTATGAAATATGAAACAGACGGTGTTGGTTATCATATACGAACGTTGTAATACCAGACGCCCCCACTCTGCGGGATGTCATATTGCCCACATTGTCACGCCCATAGATTGTTGTGCCAGTCTCGGGATTCACTACCTGGTCAAGATAATATTTTGTATTGTAATAATAACTTCGAGTTTTACCACCTTGGGATACGCTCTTTATTTGGCCTAGATTATTTCGTGTAATAGATGTTGTTATCGATTCAGGAGACTGTATTTTCATCAAATCTTTTGCATCTGGATCACCAAAAGACCGATAAGTGTATGTTGTAACTTTCCCTCTCTGATCATTTACAGTAACTCGATTAGCCGAGCTATAACTGTAGGTGATGGTGCCACCGCCATAGAATGAAGTCGTTTTAATTCTTCCTAAAGCATCATACCCATAAGTGATACCTAAATTTGAATTCGGGTATGACTCAAATGTTTTTTGACCTAAAGGGTTATATCTAATATTGACATACGAAGTATCACCACCAACTTTTGTTATTCTTGTTGGTCGACCAAACCCATCGTAGTCAACTGTTTCAGAATAAGCACCTCGGGTAAAGGTACGGCGTGTTGCAGCATAAGTAATTGAAGCATCGCTATTTATAGGTCGATTGATAAAATCAACCCGGTTGAGCCTATCATAACCAAAGTAAGTAGTTTTACCTTCACCATTTCTAACCCAATCAATCGTCCCAGTAAGATTTATATTCCTTGTGATCTTTATTGCTTCTGGCTGGCTTTCCATTTCAGCTATACCTCGCATATAGCCAGAGTATGTCATCGTTTTTAATTCCGGATCTTTGAGTGTTCTCAAGTCACCTTCTGTTGTGTAGGTGTAGGCTGTTATTGCGCCGTAACGATTTATTGATTTGAGATTACCATAGGAATCAAATGTGCGATCAATTGTGCCAGAAATGCCAGACAATGTTTCTTTGTCCAGTTCATGAATAATCCATTTGGATTCATTTGTATAATAGGTATTCGTTCTGGTAAGCGCCGCATTTCCCGTTTCATTTATTCTTTGTGCATTTCCATAGCCATCATAATTTGAATAAGATGTTGTATAATTTGTGCCGTCCCGCCTTATGATTTTTTTGGTTAAAATAGGCACGTATATTTCTGTATCAAATGCGTTACCCAGAATTCGCGTAGGGCGAGTATAATTCTCATACGAAATTAGTTGACCACCCCAGCTATAGGTTTCTACCTGCCCACTCCCTATCCGCTTTTCAAGCAATAACCCAACTTTCCATAACGAATTAGTACCAGCAGCAGCCCGGGCACCAAAGTGCCTATATTCTATCGCTCCATTTGGCGTAGTGATATTTGTTCTGTCATAAAAGGATCCAGGAGTATAATTGTATGTCCATGTCCCACTATCAGACGTGGTTTTCCGGTTAATAGACGTTGTCGCTCGCGAATCTCCAACCGGGCCAAAATATTCATAGCGATAGGAATAATTAATCGCGCCTCTCGTCGGGTATGTAATTCGATCAATCGAATATTGGCCTGCCCCGCTTGTTGATTTATATCGGTAGGCCCATGTGGTCGCATCTGGCCGCCTGACTGAAGTTAAATAATAATGATCAGTACCAACACCTGGGACTAAATTATAGCCATATGCCCAGGTTTGATTGTTTGCCGTAATAGTATTAAGTTGAACTCTATTATTTGTACGATCAGTATAGCTATAAATAATCAGGCGACCGTCTTTACTCGTAATTTTTTTAATCAGCGTATAGCCAGTTGCACCTATATTTTCATAATTAATATTAATATAATTGCCATTGCGATCCGTTATTCGGGTCACATACAGAACATTACTTGATGGCCCTGAATTCAACCATGCCATCTCATACTTAAGACCTTCAGGAGACCAGACTTCCAATCCGTTCTGCGTACCAGAACCATTCGTGTAGACCCGGCACACTGCTTTCCAGCGTTGTTTTGTTATATAAAGATTTGAACTACTACCTGCGCCAACATCCGCATTAAAAAGTATTTGTCGGCTTCCATCAGGCAACTCCAGTATCGGATTTTCTGATGAATTTATGGCGGATAAGGTAGAGCAAACATCTCGGTCTTGAGGCGTTACCCCTGACTTTATCACGCGCCCAAAATGCATAGTCCAACCAACCCCGTAGGGCGTCCTTAAACCAAGAGCACCAACCTGAGCATCATGTATATTGGCATATGACCTTTGAATTTTTATATCCAGACCTCCATTACCAGGAACCTCCAGATCCACATGCTGTAGATTTAATGTGCCACTGAAAGGATCAATATATTCATTAGCATTTTGATTTAACAAGTCGCGGGCATCTGGCATGCCTGCTTCCTCGTAATAATCAGGAATAAACTCGCCCTCTGCATATGCATAATAAGGCAGGCCAAAAATGCAGAAAAAAATTATGGAAATCGATTTATATGCTATTTTTTTCATTATTATTCTCATTGCCTTCAATAACTAATCCGACATTTAAAGTGTTTTTTCCATTCAACGTAAATCAGCCGTCATTCCTATTACATAACAATTCCCACCTGGACCATTTCGATTTTTGTTAACAACAACCCCAAAACTTCTCCCAGCCGCCAAACTCGTAATTGCGAATGCATAAGTATCTTTAACGCGTTCGACGGCCAATTCGCTGTGCATGGTTGCATTTTTGCTATCCGCAGCATGTGCTAGTTAGCATTACTGAATTAGTGAAACAATACGAGGTGACGCATATGCTGGAAGTTGATTTTCACACGGAGAATTATGCTCTGCCCAATTAGAACAACTTTCTATCTGTAGCAAAGTATACTTTGTCACCTGAAATTGTAAGTGAAGTTATTTTCTCATCGTTACAATAAGCAGCAGAAAATGAGTTTTGGCTACCTATACATAGCAAAATTGTAGAGATTAATAGTGTAATTCGGCACATAAAAAACTCCTTTTATTTTTATATGTTAACGACACGCATGTGCGACCGCGTTTTTCAATGGTCTTCCCCCGAAAAATTGGGGGGGGGGGGGAGGACAACTCCTTCACCTAATCCCTATATTTGTCAGCGTGGACATTGTACCTGCACCACACCCAGAAGTTTGATTTGTGTCTACGTAGGCAGCATTCACATCCACATACCATATGATGACTTTCTTTCCTAATAGCTTTGCGCTCATTAACGTCGCCAGCATATTTTTCCCACCAGGCGTCGAAGCATCAAACCGGAAATATTCTCCCCAGTTACTGCAAGTATTTACTGGCTGAGGGGTCGTTCCAAAATTCACAAACCCATTTGCATCAACATAATATCGATCAATAGACAAATTGGGCGCATAACCCGAGAACGCCTGACACGAAAACACTGCCAATAACAAAAAACGGGGTAAGCAATTATTGCTTTCATACTTTCAGCCCTCTCCTGTCGCTCAGAACTTCCATCTTGGCAGCCTACTTTTCCTAGCGCAATATTTTTTGCTTAACCGCATGAAATCATGGCGCTGCATAGACAAACGAAAGCAATTTATACCCTGCAGAATGACAACCATTCACATATACATTTATCTTTTTTCCTGCCATAAAAGAGCTCAACAAGAAACTATAAAGCTCTTTATATTGAGCATGATTTCCATTTAATATTATTAAATTTTTTGCGCACTCATCCGGATTGGAATCAGCCCCATCAGTTGAAAATATCCAACCTCCGTAGGCATTTTGGATAAATTTTACCACTCCATTTCCTACGTAACCAGCCGCATTTGCCTGCACTGAAGAAAATGATAATGCAAGTAAAATTAACACTTTTATTTTCAACCGGCGCTTAATTGTGAACATCGTAAATCCTCTATATTTTAAATAGCTTGTTTTGCAACCATAGCGACCCTGACTGTAATTGCCAGCCCCAATTACTGAAATGCTTTTGCCTGTCAATTATTTGCGGAGAACTGCCCAGAAAATGGTGGAAAAAATTATCGAAAGAGTGATAAGTAAAAAAACTTTTAACATTCAAGCCACCATTAGTTATACGCACGATTAGTGCTAATCTGCTCAGAAGAATTATGGCGACTACGAAAAACATACAACTGCGGAAATCCATTACCCACCCCTCTATGCCTCTTTATTTGTTATTTTTCGCCATAATTAGTGTTGTACGTCTTGCGACGATTTTTATCATTTTAGAATACAGTATATTCTCGCCTTATGGTGATATACAACTCTGAGTTTCGCGACATGTTCCCACCAGTAAAAACACTTACGTTAAACATAACACATCGATGCCCGGCAATGGCTTATCCATTTGCATGAAATAAGTTTTGAATCATTTCACGGAGTGTTAACACGAACTGCACCTGCCTGAGGCCGTCAAAAGGAATAAAATTTCTCATTGGCAGTGAGGCGAATAATTCCTCTGAGAAATGGGCTTGATCTAAAGTACGATTCATGAAGTGAAACCATGCGCCAAGCACCGTTTCTTCGGTTACTAACAAGTCACTATTAATGAATACCATCTGTTTAAATTTATTCTCTATAATAAGATACTCCTTGATGACGATGGTACTCTTTTCAACCACCCAGGTAGTAATCGGTTAGCAAAGTGCTTCGCTTGGCATCAGTCATCATTATATGCCTTTTTAGCGCGGCTTGACCAAGAGACTTAGGGGGTGAACAAACTATATCAAGCAATATTTACTATTTTTTGTGGGATAATGCGTATTGATATTTTCGTACAAATAGGTTGTTTTTCGTACTGCTCTCGTTGTGCCTTACAAGGCAAATTTGAGTAGAGCCATGTTATTTGAGCCGAATACCGATACCAATAAACAAATGTGACGCACGCTAACAACTAAATTCGCAACAAGTGAACTCCAGGAGGGAGAATTTAATTAAATGGACAAACACA
>CAZZJI010000095.1:0-9512 GCA_964654485.1 uncultured Gammaproteobacteria bacterium
ATAACCGCGAAAATTCGATAATCCATGTGCCGAACACCTCGATATCAACGGTTGGTTCTTGCTGTTTTTTTATTATTTCTCTTTGCCTGTGGAGACAATACCAATACCAATAAAAATCAATTGGTTTTTATTTCTGCAGGTGAATTTTTGATGGGCAGTGATGAAACAGACACCGAGAAAAAATCAAAAGAATTTGGTTTTCGGCAACCCTTGTACGTCGATGAACACCCTCAGCATAATCGGACCCTGGCAGCGTTCTGGATTGATAAGTTTGAAGTGACCAATGGCGAATTTATTAAATTTTTCGAAGTTACACAAGCAAATGCATCCAGGGAAGTCCTGGAAATGCAAATGAAGGAAATATCGAATTGGTCAGCGCTTCCCGTGAGTCATGTGACTTGGTATCAAGCTCAGGGGTATTGTTTGTGGGCGGGGAAACGATTGCCAACAGAAGCAGAATGGGAAAAAGTCGCGCGTGGTCCAAACGGATTGAAATATCCCTGGGGTAACGATTGGGATGCAAAAAAATTAAACGAAGGGTCTGGTGATAGCGAATCAGGTGTAACGGCAGTTGGATCCTATCCTCAAGGGCAGTCGTATTACGGTGTGCATGATCTTGCAGGAAATGTCGCCGAGTGGGTCAGTGATTGGTATTCAATGTATCCAGATAATAGCTATCAAAGTAAATTCAGTGGTAACACGTATAAAGTGGTAAGAGGTGGCGGATGGGGTGGTGTTGGTCACTACGTTATCCCAATCCTGTTTCGAGCGAGCCATCGTCACTACGAAAAGCCAGATCGAATATTTAATGATATAGGTTTTCGGTGTGTTAAGGATGTTAAATAGTTTCACCGCAAAGGGCGCAAAAAAACATAAGTAATAGTTAAGCTGGCCGATCACCTATCACTACTAACCCCTAATGCAGGTCAAGTCTTTCGTTGCCGTATTATTCTAAATTTCAGACGTTTTAACAAATCGGTTGATTGTTGAGTAATGAGGGCCAAAGGGTTCACCTAATTCTTTCGAAGTAGTGCTAATTTCTCCAATTTTGTTTCTTAATGCTCTTTTCGACATAAAATTATTTTAATTATTAGTCTAACTGGCTGATTTTTATATATTTTAGTGTGTGACGTAAAACCTCACAGATTGATCGACTTAATCTGTTTCTACACTTGGTATAGCAAGCGATTTTATTGCAAAAGAATATCGTAAACTTGCCCAAGGTGGCCACCGCATTTTCCTGTACTAGCGTAACTCAGGTTTTTTCTTAACCCCCCTAGGCGCCTGTATACATCATCGTCCACCGGGTTGAATATAAAATGTTACAAATGTAAATCCACTGTCATTTTATTGTTCTTTTAGCAGACACAATTCCAATCCTTAGTAGATCGGTGCAATTTGCCACAGTGGGCAGAAAGTTCACATATTCAATAATTATGGTTTTGTGGCAATGGGTTATACAGGGTATTTAGCCATGTGCTACTATTATGCCGGGGGGTACTCATGCAATACGATAGAATCATGCAGTACGATAGAAAGGGGGGGCAAGCTGGTTTGGAGAGCCATTGTATAGATAAATTCTTCGGCGATGCCGTTCTGCAATCGCTGTCTATAACTGTGATCGTAATTGATAACAGTGCCAATGTTCGTTATATCAATCGTGCTGCAAAAAATTGTTTTGGCTATAAGTCGCATGAATTAGTGGGTGTTCACATTGGTGAAATTGTATCCGGTGTCTCTAAATTTGCGACTGCGCAACACAAGCAGGTTTTAGCTAAACACAAAGATGGTGTCAAATTTGCTCTTGGGATGTCCGTTATCCCTTTTGTTTTTGGTGAAAGTCGACTGTTCATTTGTACCTTCGATAATCATCTGGATAAACAGTTCTCAAATAAGAAATTACTAAATAGCCAGGAGCGAATATTAGCCACTTTTCAAGAAGCGGCGATCGGCATGATGTTGGTTGATATGAATGGAAAACCAGTTGAGGTCAATCCGGCGCTACAGTCTATGTTGCAGTATAGCGCTGTGGAGCTGAAAAAAATGACTTTTAGCAGTTTTACATATACTGCTGATGTGAAAGCTGGCTTGGGTTTATATACAGAATTAGTTGCAGGCAAAAGGGATCATTATCAATTTGATAAGCGTTATGTGCGTAAAGATCGAGAATTGGTATATGGCCGCGTTACCGTATCTATGATACGTGATGATTACGGAAATCCACAGTATGCTCTAAGTATAATAGAAGATGTTTCGGCCCAAAAAGAAATTTATGACGTCCTTCTGAAATCAGAAGAAAAATATCGGACGCTAATGAATGATGCGGGCGATGTGATTTTGGTCGCTGATTTGGCTGGAAAAATAATTGACGCGAATAAATGTGCTGAAAATTTTCTTGGATACAGCAAAGGGGAAATGTTAAAAACTAACTTCTCTGACATACTGCATGGGAAAAAAATTGAAGATTTTTTTATGCTTTGTGAAGTGGGTGATGCACCACCACTAACATTGCGTGACTTGAAAATAAGATGTAAGGGAGATACAAAAATACCCGTTGGCGTAACACTGAGTGTTATGGAATATGGAGGTCAGAAATACATATTAAGCATTATCAGGGATATTACCGGACCAAAAAATGTAGAGAAAAAACTGAAAGAGGTGCAGGATCAACTCGCGCAGCGGGTACAACACCGTACCGCCGCGTTAGAACGGGCCAATAAAAAATTAACCGAACAAGCAGCGGTACGTAAAAAAACAGAGCAGGCGCTACGTGCCAGCCAACAACGGTTTCGGGTTGTCACTAATAACTCTCCCATTATTTTATTCGCACTGGATCACAAAGGTATTTTCACTTTATCAGAAGGCAAAGGATTGGAAAGTATTGGATTGAAGTCTGGAGAAATTGTTGGTCAATCTGTATTTAAGCTTTATGGGCACATAGAACAAGTTAAAACTGATTTTCATAGAGCAACAAAGGGAGAAGCATTTACCTCGGTAATAAATATTAATAATGCAGTTTTTGAATTGTGGTGTTCACCTATTCGAGATCAAAATAATAAACTGAGTGGTGCGGTGGGCGTCATGACCGATATTACGGAAAGGCGGCGAGCTGAAGATAAGATACGCGCATCAGAAAAGAAATTAAGCACCATATTAAAAAATATGCAGGACGCATTTTATAGAGTGGACAATGATTGTGTGCTGGTACTAATTTCACCCTCAATAAATAAACTTCTTGGTTATACACCCGAGGAATTGTTAGGCACTAAGTTACCCAATTTATTTGTTGATCCTGATGGGCATGTTAAATTCAAGAAATCATTAGAAGAAAATGCAGGTGTGCTATATAGCTATGAAATGGCATTGTCACGCAAAGATGGGTCTATGGTGTGGGTATCATTCAATGCGCAACATTGTTTTGATGAGTTGGGTAATATTATTGGAATAGAAGGCACAACACGCGATATAACCGAACGAAAGCAAACAGAGCAACATCTAAGATATTTAGCGAATTATGATGCGCTTACCAAATTACCAAATCGAACCTTGTTCCGCGATCGATTGGAGCATGCCATGGCGCATGCCAGGCGTTACCACCACTTGGTCGTATTGATGTTTCTCGATGTTGATCGATTCAAAGCCATTAACGATAGTTTAGGCCATCTTGTTGGCGATCAATTATTACAAGCCGCGTCAGAAAGATTAAGATCCTGTGCGCGTGAAGGTGATACTGTAGCCAGACTGGGCGGGGATGAGTTTACTATTGTCATGGAAGGCGTTTCAGAAGTTGTGGACGCGGATATCGCTGCGAAAAAAGTAGTGGAGGCAATGTCAAAGCCGTTTGTGTTAGAAGGGCATGATGTCTATGTTACTGCAAGTATCGGAGTAACTATCTATCCATCCGATAGCGATGATATTGATTCACTTATTAGAAACGCAGACACCGCTATGTATCGCGCGAAGCGGGCGGGGCGTAATAATTATCAGTTTTATACTGAGGATATGAACACCAGAGCAATTGAAAATTTGTTGCTTCAAAATAATCTACGACAGGCGCTGGAACGTAAAGAGTTCTTGCTCTACTACCAACCACAAATTAACTTGCAAACCGGTGATATGATCGGAATGGAGGCCTTAATTAGATGGCAACATCCGGAGTTGGGGCTATTATCGCCTAAGCAATTTATTTCAATTGCTGAAGAAACTGGTCTGATCATACCCATAGGCGAATGGGTGTTACGCACAGTATGTCTGCAAATAAAAAAATGGGAGGCGGACGGACTGCCACCCTACCGGGTATCAGTGAATTTATCGGCATGCCAATTCAGACAAAAAAATCTGGTTGAAAAAATAACATCAATCGTAACTGAAACTGCAGTGGATCCTAAATATATTGAACTTGAATTAACCGAAGGTGTATTGGTGGATGATGAAGAGTCAGCGATAGATGTTCTTCATCAGTTAAACAAAATGGGGATGCAAATATCGATAGATGATTTCGGAACGGGTTATTCTTCACTTAGTTATTTAAAACGATTCCCTCTTAATACGTTGAAAATTGATCAATCTTTCATACGAGATATTTTGACAGACCCAGATGGAGCCGCGATTACAGAAGCGATCATCGCACTTGGGCATAGCTTACGCTTAAAGGTAATAGCAGAAGGTGTCGAATCGCAAGAACAGCTTTCGTTTTTGGCGCCAAGAGGTTGTGATGAGGTACAGGGATTTTATTTTAGCGAACCCCTGCCAGCCCATGTGATAGTCGATTGGATGGTAGAAAAACAATATCTCAGTACGCGTGTCGTGCAGTAACTTTTTAGTGTCTTATTATTATGGCCCATTCGGACAAATCATAAGATAAAGATGACATCGCGTACGCAGCAACTTACAGACTGGGTTAGTAAGACCTTAAAAGTTACAGAGTTTCTTATTGAACCTGCGTCTAGTGACGCCAGTTTTCGTCAATATTACCGCATTTCATTTGATGGAAAAACATTCATTGTAATGGATGCGCCGCCGGACAAAGAAGATTCGCAACCCTTTATCGACGTTGGAAAATTATTATTAAATGCGGGTCTCAATGTGCCAAAAGTGCTGGATTACAGCTTGGCACACGGATTTTTACTTTTAAGTGACCTGGGTAACAACCAATACTTGCAGGCATTGAAAAAAAACAGTGTAGATCAGTTGTATAGTGATGCATTTAATGCTCTGCATCTTATGCGATCAACCATCAGCGTGAGTGAGTGTAAATTACCTGCCTACAATCGGCAATTGTTGTCAAACGAAATGGAGTTATTTCGCGAATGGTTTTTAACGAAACATTTGCAAATCAGCCTTACTCAAGCCCATCACACATTATTGGATGATGCATTTGAGTTTTTGATCCGTTCTGCACTGGCGCAACCAAAAATTTGTGTGCATCGAGATTATCATTCACGTAATTTGATGGTGACCAAGACTAACAACCCGGGGGTTCTGGATTTTCAGGACGCGGTGATTGGTCCTCTTACTTATGATTTAGTGTCATTACTACGCGATTGTTATATCGATTGGCCGCGTGAGCAAGTTGAAGCCTGGGTTAAGCAATATCATGCTGGCATTGTGAATGAAGGTATTGTTGGTTATGAAAGCGATGAGCTTCTGTCCTATCGACAACTATTGATCTGGTTTGATCTAATGGGAATTCAACGGCATCTGAAAGCCACTGGAATATTTTCACGACTTAATATTCGAGATGGCAAACCGGGTTATTTAAAAGACATTCCACGAACTTTAGGTTATGTGGTTGATGTTAGCCAACGATATATAGAATTGGGAAAATTAAACGATTTTTTACTTAAAAAAGTATTACCTTTACTAACGAATAGCTAACCAATAGTTAACTAGTTAGCTAACCATTGGTTAGACAAAGAATGGTCAGACAAATAAAAAATATTTAGTTAAATAAAATATGAAAGCAATGATTCTCGCAGCAGGCCGTGGCGAAAGAATGCGGCCATTGACTGATCATACACCGAAACCGCTGCTCAAGGTGGCAGGAAAAGCCTTAATTGAATATCACATCGAAGCACTAGCGGAATCCGGTATTAACGAAATCGTTATTAACCACGCTTGGTTAGGAGAGAAATTTGAAAATGAGTTAGGCGATGGCGAGCGATATGGTGTATCTATTCAATATTCCCCCGAAAATGAAGGGAGTCTTGAAACCGGGGGCGGTATTTTCAATGCATTGCCCTTATTAGGCGATAGCGCCTTTGTGATAGTCAATGGCGATATATGGACAGATTATACTTTTGTAAATATTCAGAAATCCATTGGAAAATCAGATAATAACGACACACATAATAACTTCGCACATTTAGTTCTCGTTGATAATCCAACACATCATCCTGCAGGTGATTTTCTATTGCATAATGGTGTGGTTTACAACGATCCCAATGGTAATTCTGAACTTTCAGGTAAAATCAAACTCACATACAGTGGAATCGCGGTATTCCATCCCAATTTATTTAATGGCTGTGATTCGGGGGGCTTCCCGTTAGCACCGTTGTTGAGAACGGCAATGTTACAAGGGCGGGTCAGTGGTGAATATTTTCAGGGGTGCTGGAGTGATGTGGGTACACCAGAGCGACTCGAAGAATTAAATAATGATATCCAGAGTAGGTAATTCGGGTGCTATTTTTAGGAAAATATTGTTTCATATCAATTGTCATATCGATTCTTTTTCTATTTAGTCTGCCTGCATGTGCTGAAAAGGTCGATTTCTCACTAAAAGATATTGATGGCAAAACACATCGTCTATCCGATTATCGTGGTAAGTGGGTAGTGGTAAATTACTGGGCGACGTGGTGTCCGCCTTGTTT
This sequence comes from uncultured Gammaproteobacteria bacterium, assembly GCA_964654485.1. GTDB lineage: Bacteria > Pseudomonadota > Gammaproteobacteria > SG8-11 > SG8-11 > JAADIM01. Next base: position 6,870 of record CAZZJI010000095.1, read on the forward strand.
AGAGGAAATTCCCGAACTCGTTCTTTTTCACGAAGATCATAAAGATAAAGATGCAATCGTGCTTGGAGTGAATTTTGAAAAAATCAAGATTGAAAAATTAACAACATTTGTCGATGAATACTTTATTACTTACCCGGTATTACTCACTGAACCATCAGCCATCAGCCCGCTTGGTCCTGTTACTGGTCTACCAACCAGTTTCCTGGTTTCCCCTGAAGGCGAATTGGTTGCGAAAAAAATGGGTCCGGTCACGATAAAATCGATCGAAGACCTTATCTATAAAAAAAGTGAAAAATAGTCAGGATTTTTTAGCGAGTCCTTGTTCAACGGCAATAACGGCCGCTTCAACACGAGAACTTACGCCTAGTTTTCGCAATATTGCTTTTACATGAAGTTTTACCGTGCCATCGGCAATGCCAAGTTCTCTCGCAATTACTTTGTTGCTCTGGCCTGCTGCTAGGTGTTTAAGTATCTCTGTTTCTCTGGGTGTTAGTTCAGAAAAGGGTGAAGCTGTTTTGGCGGGTGGATCACCTTTTTTTATCGCACGTGCGAGCGCACCCGCTAACTCTTTGGCGACCACTGTTTCGCCTTTTAAAATATCATATAAAGCAGCGACCAGTTCATCGGGCTCCATATCCTTTAAAAGATAACCTTGTGCGCCGTTACGTAGCGCATCGACGACATCTTCATCGTCCTGGCTGGTTGTTAGCATAATAATAGGTACTTTTACGCCAGATTTACGTAACTGTACCAAGGTTTCCCTGCCATTCATATGTTGCATTCGAATATCAAGTAATATCAGATCATAGATCGTATCTTTCGCCGCCTGGATGCCTTCGTGACCGCAACCTACGGCCGCCACTACTTTGATTCCGCGGCGCTCTAATAATTCCATTAGGCCACTGCGAAACAGCGCGTGATCGTCGATAATAATCACTCGAATTGGGTGCTCTTTGGCGATAATGTCAGCGTAGTCACTCATAGATTATTATAGGCTCGTTTATTAGTTAGATAGACTTAGAATCCAGAGGAGCTTGAAAGCTTAATTCAACTCGCGTACCTTCGCCTACTTCTGTTTCGATGTTAAAAGTCCCGGATAGGCGCTCTGCTCGTTCTTGCATAATCGATAGTCCGATATGTTTTCCTGGTTCCGCTGCCAGATCCTTGTTCTGCATACCTTGCCCATCGTCTTCGACGAGAACATGATAATTTCTGTTATCATCTGAACGGATTAAAACACGCACATTGTTAGCCCGACTGTGCTTTCGAACATTAGCAAGCGCTTCTTGAACAATGTGTAATACTTGTACTTCGACAGCGGGTGAGGATATCGGCTCTTTCACTTCGTTTTGGAAAAATGCCGCGACACCGGTTTCTAATTGAAATCGTTCAACCAAACTTTCAATTGCGGGTAGCAGACCACGTTCATCCATGCGTGTTCGAAAATGGGATAATAATTCACGCAATTGATTATTAGCCTGATCAAGCCCCTTTTTAATTGTCCTGATTTGCAGTATACCAGTACGGTCACGGCTTTCACTGACTGTTTCATCTACCATAGCCACCTGAAAACGTAAACTTGCTAGAGTTTGTGCCAATGAATCATGCAATTCGTTAGCCAGCGAAGTTCTTTCCTTTATGATTGAAATGCGTCTCGCATGATTTTCCAATTTTACTTTTTCGACAACAATGCCGAGATGTCGGCCGATACTTGTGAATAATTGAATAAGTTCATTTCTTTCAAGCAGCTCAGTATTGTTAACATATAGGTGATATACGCCAAGTGTATTGCCGCTGTATTGAATCGGAATAGTAATTAATGATAGTTTATTTTTTTCGATCGTTGTTAATTTGGGTAATTCATTGTTTGTCACAGTCGTTTTTAAAATCGGACTATTGCCAATAGGTGATCCCTTAAGACACTCAGTCAAAGAAACCAGCCTGGCGGTTTCATCATCGTCGCTTATACCTGTTTTAGCAACAAGCCTCATGTTATCGTTATCATCTCGTAAGCGTATAATCGCAGCTTGCGCGTGTACCAAATCTTTTAATGTAATTAAAAACCGTTTTAACAAATCATCCAGGCCGTGAAAATCGGTTACCCCAGCGGCGGCATCATAGAGAATTTCAAGTGAACGCGTTTTCAGGGTGATGCGTTCGTATAAAAGATGTAAATCGCTACTTTTTTCAGGAATGTTCATATGTTTTTTCGCCTGAAAAAAAGTATAAATAGAGAGCATGACACCTGTTACGAGTAAAGCTGTCTGTATCGCAGGAAGAAGGTGCGTTATTTGTTTTGGAAAATAAGAGTACCCGGGAAAGGAATACTGAAATAATTGAAAAATTGCGGACAGTAAAAAAATGGCGATAATAATGCTCAAGTAAACTGACAAGTGCTTGTTAGCACCTTTATTTCTCTGTGTATGAGGTGCAGTGATTAATGGCCCAATCGGTTCATTAACCATATTTCTTTCATTGTCATTTTGCTCGCGTTTTATCATAAGCTGTTGATATTTATATATAACTGCAGGCTTTGAGTCCTATATAATGCTAGCACACTACTAAGACATTATTGCTATATCTGGATATATACCCGTAGCGATTGAGATTTAGGTCTAATTGCACGCCCTATTTGCTCCCTGG
>CAZZJI010000096.1:0-9422 GCA_964654485.1 uncultured Gammaproteobacteria bacterium
TTGTTATATTTTCTCTCGACTGCTATACGATTTAAATAAAAATAATATTCCTAGCGCTGCAACAACATGCTTTAAAGAATGCCCGCTTAATAAAATAAATATTTCATAAACAGCTTCATCGAAGTGCTCAAATACCTTTGCCAATATATATGCGAACAACAACAACCAATAACCTTTTGTGCTTCTAAATTTGGATTTAAAAAATAGTAAAATTAGTGGTATTACTGTCATTGGAAGGAATTGGACTAAAATATATAACCTTAAATCGCCTTCGCCATTGCTTTCCGTACTATACCAATAAAAAACAGAAAATACCCCAAAAACAACTAATGGCCAAAGAACGAACCTACCAAGGCGAAAAGATATAAACTCACCAATTATTGCTGAAAACAATGCCATAAAAGCGATTGTCATTGGCAAACGATCCCAAACTAGTGACTCGTTATTCGGTAATAGATGGTAGTAACCCGAACCAAAGGAAACCAGTGAAACGCCCGAGAAAAACAATATATATGCTGTTTTTATGTCGGCAGTAAACCTAGTTACATTCGAGTAAGAAATACAACGAAGCCCCATAATACCAACCAATAGAAATGGCAGATTGGAGATTACATTCCAAAAGTTTGGAATACCAAAAATAGTTCGTTGATCTTCAAATACATGATATCCGATATTTTGTGCAATAGGATCGAGCATTAACACACCGACTACGCTTAGAATCGAAACGAGAGTAATCGCTATGTATCCAACTTTCTCTTTGTTCATCGCTCTAATGTATACAGCTGTTTGTCCCCACGGTTTTCAGCAGGTTCAGATATCGAAACCGCCGCTGCTTGTATTGCTTTTTTATATAATTCTAAAATATTCCTTGGCATTTTATCTTACACCATTTACTGTTTTACCCTTACATATCAACTTACCCTCAATAGAAGGTGCAGCAGCTTTCGATTTAAAAAAGAAAGGAGGTAATACCGTATAGCTATCTGAAATCCAATGCTCGTTCGTTGTGTTTGATTCGTATTGTTGCCCACTGCACAATTCTTCAGCTCGTTTGTGCCACAACGCAATAAGTTCGTCATGCTCACTGAATCCAGAACCATAATAGGTCAACTGGTAAGAACCATCATCAAGTAGTTTTTCCTTATAGCCTATTTTCGATAGTCTAGCCTCACTCGCTTTATACGTTGCACAACCAACTATAGAAACAGCCACAAACATTACCGTGCCGATTACAACCAAATTTTTCATCATCTCTCCCTACGTTATAAAAATACCAAAATAAAAATCAGGTAAAACCTAGGGAAAAATATACTCCGTGAACATCAGTAAGTCGTCCAGCCCTACATAAAAGGACAAAAATAATTCATTTTAATTCAATCAGTTAATTAACATCACAAAAAGACAACAAATCAACGGGGATTAAATGATTTTCCTGTATTGGGACGGAGTCATCCCTACTTCTTTTTTAAACGCCGTATAAAATGCTGATTTTGAGTTGAATCCGGCATCCATCGCTATCTGTAAAATAGTCACTTTCTCAGCCTTTTTACAACGCAATTGCTGTTTTGCGTGGCTAATTCGATACCCATTAATGAAATCAAAAAAGGATTTTCCTAGTTCATCATTGATCACTTGGGACAAATTGTTAGGTGTACAACCCACAATATTTGCCAAATGCGACAAGGTGATTCCCCTCTCAAGGCAAGGATTGTTTTCCTCCATTACGATTAACAAGCGAGCCTTGAGCTCCTCTGTAAGCTCGTCAGATAATTTTGACTTACTGTATTTGTCACTTCCTACGCTGGTAATTCCATTTTCAGTAACCTCAAACGAGCATGAGAATTCATCTGTTTTGAATATTGAAGGTTGCCGTAGCCCCATATATCCCATGCTATATATGATTAGTACCAAGATTACATGCAATAACATCCCTGCCTGATCTCCTATACCAAGTCCTTCAGAGAAAAATATATCTATTATGTAGAGTATCCATAAGGAAAGTAGTAGCCACAAAAGAGATACCAGCCAAGACAAATTAACTTTATCTATTTCTGATAATTGTTGTTGGATGGTTACACGATAATGTCGTAAGTGGCGGAAACTCAACCATATATATACAGCAATCTGAATAACAGCAAAAAGCGTTGCCAGTCCATCAAAGATGTTTGCCCTAAATATCTCTTCCGTTAAAGGCCCATCTAACCCGTACAGCATTATTTTTTTTTGACTAGGATTGAGAAACCAGGTTGGAGCGGCCAACAGAACACCAAAAAATAGTGGTACAAAGTGAAGAATATCTCTTTTTCTCTCAAATGAGGGCTTGATAGATGTTAATTCACGAACATAAAAGTAGAATATGGGACCATATAAATAGTCAAGAGGCCAAATTATCCCAATCAAGTGAGGGGAGTTATAAAAATAGCGTGACTGAAACAAAAACTCATCGACAAGAGAAAGTGTAAATATAGACAGAAAAATGGCGAGATAACGGTTGGCTTGTCTATTTACAATTTTTCTATCCAATAGAGCAACTATTAAAAATATTCCTTGAGCCGCACCAATCAGATAAATAACGGACAATAAATCAATTTCCAGAATCATCTAATATTTATTATTATTTCTTCTGCTGGAAGTACAGGTTGCCGTATAACAGTTTTTCTTTTTTCAGGTGCAACCCTGTTTGGATCGTTCAAATAAATTTCATGGTAATAGCCGTTAGGCTTTAAATTATTTTTCGGTAAAAATTCACTGTATAACTTGTCGCAGATTGTTTGAATATTGCTGTAGTCACCAACATGCATAATTTGTATACTTTTTCCTTCATGAAGATTTTGAAACCTTAATGTTTTAGGAGCAGGGCCAAGTTTCTTTTCAACCTTTTTTACGGCTTCCTGAAATGCTTGCTGTGACACCCATTCTGGAATAACAACGATCATCACTCGCCATTTCCATTTATCTTTATTCCCGGAAAGAAAGTCCTTTTCATTATCTGTCCAAAATAGGCATTCCAATGGTGGTTCGACAAAGTTTTTCTTCATCCGCTCTTTCGCTAACGGTTTGATAAAGTGAACCATAGAATAGATCCACTTTATCGAGTTTTTAAAGGTTTCGCTTTCAGGATTGCCTTCACTGTCAATTGCAATGTAGTTTATCTCGGGTACATCTACGATCGTGAATTGATTTTCTGTAGGCAAATACAATTCTTTTAGACGTTTATGGAAGTCTTCTACATTCATTTTTCATTCCTTATGTATTCCAAGGTTTTGTTTGCATATATGCTAGTGTTCTGGAAACCCACTCAGCTTCGGTTTTTAATTGACTGATAGAAAAGTCAAACATAGCGTCAACATAATCGGGCGACGGTTGCTGTTTAAAGTGAATATCTCCAAGCCGCAGCAATTCTTTTGCAATAGCTTTTTTACGTGTTTCCAGTGCTTCCAAAGCTTGCTCTCGTGTCAGTACTGACCAATGAATCATCCCTAATAGCACAGATGAATAGGTGGGACGCATAGAACTTAGTGCAGAAAGTGTTTGTGATACCAATATCTCATGTCCTATGTCTGTTATGGTGTAGCTCTTTTTTGTCTTGGTCTTTTCAGGCTGTTTTGCAACAACCAGTCCCTTCTTTTCAAGTTTTCCCAATACGAAATAGATTGAGGAAAAACCAATTTGTGTCCACTCCCGCATTCCTCGCTGCTCAATTATCTGCTCAAGCTCATATCCATGACGGGACATTTCAGCGACAAGTCCGAGAACCAGCAATTCACTATCTGTTAAGGCTTTATTTATCATATTCTAGCATTAGAATGATTTCTTATTCTAATGCTAGAATAAGGGAACCTTGTTAGTCAAATAATATGTACGGGAATATGGTGACAAGTAACAAGAATTTGGGTGGTGGGTAGCGGGTTGGCCCAATGCCAGTAAGTTAAGCAATCTGAGTTGATTGCTTTTGTTGGATGTATTATTTCAAAATTCCTTTTGAAACTGCTTCATGAAGTTTGGACTCAATTGATGCCCATATACTTTCAGAACCCTCTTTGATTCTACTGTTGATTGAAAACACCTTTTCTTTCGAAATATTATGGGTGTTCCAGCTATGTCCCTCACCATGTAAATTATGTAGAAGAGGGGGGATACGGTCTATCGCTTTTGCATATTTTGAGTCTGGGGTTTCTCCTGCCTCAAATTCGTACCAAAGTGCTTTATATTCTTCCTGCTTTTCAACTGGCAATAATCCCAGGATACGTTCTACCCCAGCAACTTCTTTTTCCTTTACTTCGGGTATTTCAGATTTATATATAATTGTGTCGCCTGCGTCTATTTCACCAAGATCGTGAATAAGTAGCATTTTTATCACACGATCTATATTTATTTTTTCATTTGCATAGTCTTTTAGCATGAGTGCGCACAAACAAACATGCCAACTATGTTCCGCAGAATTCTCGTACCTATCTAATCCAATCGGCTTTGTCTTACGATGCACGTCTTTTAGTTTTTCGATTTCAATTACGAAATCTAATACTTGCTCTATCTCTTCCAAATTAACTCCGTTTTGCATCTAACGCTCTGCCATCGCCAACTGCTCCGCTACCCGGCTAAGCGATTATAAATTAATAATTACATTTGATAATCGTGAGAAACGAATTTTTGACGTAACGCCATTTTTAGATAAGGGAATATTTATTGAATTAAAAGACATTAATTATATTCAAAAAGCTAAAGTAGCTTTTGGCTCAGTAGAATGGCCACATGAACAGGATTTTAGTAATGATATATTGTACCTGCTAAGTGATATTGCTGCCACCGGGTAACCGGGCGGCGTCACCGCCGCCAAGTTCCCTCAGAACCGAGCAAGCCTGTTTCCAAGCCGACGGCTCAAGCCTTACTAACGCCCATATCGATGGACGCACCTGATACGTGCTGACTCCTAGTGAAATCGAATGCTTTGTTAGAGGTTTTGTGAAGCATGAGGACGTTTTTGACCCGTCTATGGATCTTATCGCCATCAATATAATGAAGATAATGTTTATCTTCAGCCTGTATGAGTTGTTTACAATGCGGGCATTTCCCGTCTTGTTGCTTCGATACCTTACCGATATAATGACTCACAGACTTCATCTTAATCAACTTTTCTCGATTTTGGAAATATCCAATCCATTCTGCATCGAATGGATTGGCATCGCCTTTAATCTTGATATGTGAAAACGTCTGAATGTCGTTGTTAAGCCAGATGAGGGTTTTGCCTGTTCCTTATATCCTTGAAAGCCCATGTACTGCCTTTTGCGCGACCGAAGTAACGTTTGGCAATCCATATTCCTGACTTCTCAGGGTGGCGGCGTTTCCCCCAGCGCATGAGGCGAAACCACATATAGCCGTTGATTTGAGAGAATGTTTCACCACAAATGATGTGTCTGTGATAATTAGCCCAGCCCCGCAATACCGGGTTGAGCCTCTCAATCAGTTGAGCTTGCGTGAGTTGTCCTCCGTTATCAGTGACGCACCCTCAGTGCGGGGATAAGTGACACTACACTTAGTTGTATATCACCTCCTTTTAATTACAGCAGTAGAATTTAGCGACTGACGTCGTAATAACGCCCAAAATCACCAGCAGCAAAAAGCAGAGAGACGAGGAGCGGCGCTTTTTGCTGTCCGTGTGGATTTTGATTGTTATGTGCCATCTCTTACGAACCACCAACGTATATGACATAATTTGGTGCTTGGGATTGGTAACATGGGTATTAAGCAATCGTACATGACTTGTTCAGAGCTTCCTTAAGAATTTTCTTCGGATATTTCGCCATCGACCAGAACTACAATGCGGTCTGCCATTTCAAGTATCCGGTTGTCATGGGTTACCATCACCGTTGTTGTTCCACGCTCTTTTCCCAATCGTTTTAGAAGTTTGACAACTTGCATTCCGCTATTTTTGTCTAGCGCTGCGGTCGGTTCGTCAGCAAACACGATGGCTGGGTTAGATACCAATGCTCGGGCAATCGCAACCCGTTGTTTTTGCCCACCCGACAAATTAGCCGGAATATAATCAACCCGGTCTCCCAACCCAAGTATTTCAAGAAGATGAGATGAGGTCTTGTCGTAATCACCGTTCGTATCGGGGCCATGCACCTCCAGCCCCATGCGCACATTCTGACGAGCAGTCAGACTTTCATGCAGGTTATGAGCTTGAAAAATAAAACCTAACCGGCGTCGTAGCAACACCTGTTCAGCATCGGGTATGTTCAGCAATTCGTGACCCAGCAAGCGCACACTGCCGTCTTGGACGTTACGCAAGCAGCCTATCAAAGTTAGAAGGGTTGTCTTACCAGAACCGGACGGCCCCATGAGCACTGTAAGTTTGCCTTGTTCGATCTGCAACGAGATGTCACGGATCGCACGAAACCGCGCCTCGTCGCTGCCAAACCAATGGTTCAGTTTTTTTACGTTGATAACTGGTTCTTCCATTCATTGTCCATCCTAAAACAGATCTGCCGGGTCGGCTGTAGCCAACCGTCGCGTGGCAATTGCACCCGAGATTACACAGCTGAAAAGTGTGCCTGCGAGCACCATCAAAGCGCGGCTCGCATCCATCTCGATTGGCAGGTTTGTCGCATTGGACAGAATCGAGTAGAGGCCGGTCGAGATAATTATGCCCGGCAGAAATCCTGCCAATGCTAGAATGACAGCCTCTTCAAAGACAACGCCGAGCAGGAAGCTCTGGTGGTACCCCATTGCTTTGAAGGTGGCATATTCACTGATGTGGTCGGCCACGTCGGTGGATAGCACCTGATAGACGATCACGATGCCCACGATAATTCCGATTACCACACCAAAACCAAAGACCAAACCGGTAGGACGCACTGTTGTCTGATATTTAACGTCTTCGGCTATTGCATCATCAAGACTGCGAATACGCAAAGCCCCTTTTGGAAGAACCTGTTTCAATGCCGCAATAACAGGTGCTGGCTCTGCATCTTGTTCCAACAACAATAGAACGTGGTCGGGTGCACCCGAACTGCGGTCCGGAAACATCCTCCTAAATGTCTGGTCTGATACCACAATATAGCCATCACCGGAAAAACCACCACCGATGGACACAGTGCCGATCAGCGTCAGCTGACGGTTCATTACTTCGATGATAATCGGGTCATCAAAAGAAACCGTGGCCAGACGCTTTGGGTCCAATCCACGTGCCGAACGGTCGGCAAGGGCTGTGTCCGCCTGCAGCAGCCCGCGAGGATCAGGGATGCCGGGGCCAAGAAATTCGGGGCGCGTCGGGTCAATCCCAATGGCCTGAAACATAATGCTCGAACCGTCAGGCTGCATCCATTTTGCAGCGCCCAAAAAAACTGGCATTGCTGCAGCAACTCCCGGAACTGATAACGCGCGATAGCTCCATTGGCGTGGGATATTAGAGCCATCAAAGAATGTGTCCGCATCATTGGCAGAGATCAGCACATCACCTTTGATCGTTTGATATGACATGCGTACCGATTCGCTGAACGAACTCATGATACCAAGCTGCACGAGAACAAGGATGTTGGCGAAGGCCACGCCTGCCACAGCCGCTGCCAGCCGTGATTTGTTATGGGTCAGCTGCAGCCATCCTATGGGCAGCCGCCCCAACAGCCACTGCAGAAACTTCGTCATTGGCCTTCCTCCACTGCAATTCGAGCCACAACTTCAAGAAAGGTAAGCCGAGCTGCAAGGGCAGAGGAGACATCATCCAGTTGCACGGTAACTTTGATCACCCGCGCGTCTGTATTGGCTGCCGGATCGTTGCCTATCTGGGTTTGACGGCCTACGGTCAATCCGATCGCATTAATCAGCCCCGTCAATGGTACTTCAAGTGCATCTGAAGTCAATTCAACGTGTTGACCCACTTTAACCCGGGCAATGTCGGACTGATAGACTTCCAGTTCCGCTGTCATTCGCTCGGTGTTGCCGATGTCCACAATTCCCGAATTGCCCGGCTTTTCTCCTGGGCGCACATGGATGTCTAGCACCGTCCCGGACACGGGTGCAATCACGGTGCTACGTGCCAGATCCTGGTGCGCCCGGTTCAATTCGGCACGAGCCGCATCCAGATTGCGCGCGGCCACACGAACATCGGGCTGGTTGTCGATATCCTTTCTATCATAGCGAGACAAGGTCGCTTTTGCCTTTTCCACATCTTGTTTCGTCTCACGGGCTTTCAAGATGGCATTATCCAGCGATGACTGAGTACCGAGGCCACTGTTAAACAATTTCCGTTCGCGTTCGAGATTGCTGGCAGCCACCTGTACTGCTGCCTTGGCCCGGGCAAGATCTGCGCGGCCTTCTTTGAGACTGGCGGTGATGTTATTGCGTGTTTGTTCCAGCGCCGCCTTCTTCAGAGCGACATTTGCCAGAGCCGTTTCTACCGCGCTTTGTAATGGACTTGTGTTGTCCAGCACTGCCAAAGTGTCACCACGTGCAACGCGTTGGCCGATTTTGGTATGAATTTCCTCAATCCGTGCGTCTCCAGCACCGTATGGCATGGCAACCGTCACGACGTCGCCAGCAGGAACCAACTTTCCCAGGGCAACCACCGAGCGAATCTTTTCCGGTGCAGGTTTCACGGTGGACATCGATTGCGGTGGTGGCACCGCAATCGGTGTCTTGCTGCCGCCGCCAGGCACAAGACCAGTTAGTTCCATGAATAGTTTTAAACTGGGTGGTTGGACATAGATGCCAACAACAGCACCAGTAAACAGAATCAGGAATATCAGCGGTAATATTACAAGGCGCGGCACTTTTCGTGCCTTGCGGCCTTTGGGTGGTTCAGGATTATTACTGGTTATCATTAGCGGCAAACCTTCATGATCGTCTGAATTAGCATTTGGGTTTTGGGTAAGTTGTGACATATCATAGAAACCATTTTGTTAGATGAAGGCATGTGTCGCTTAACTTCTCTAAAATATAACACCGCCATGTAATGATGGCTCAATCGGTATTAATAAAAACATCAAATCAGCTTGCTTCATTTGAGATCATCTTTTGGATATCTAGAGTTATCCCCATAAGGCTGAAACGTTAAATATTCAGAGCACATAACGTTTCACACTCTCCATTACCCACAACTCATAACACAATTTTAGCCATTTCAAGTGCATCCACGTAATTTTGTAATGCGCGATAACCGCGCCAGCATGCGACTGATCTCCCGCAGCGTCGGGGCTTCTTAGGCGGCTTCTTTTTTTGTTGCATCATATAAATCGTCTTCCATTCTTTTTCACAAAAAAGAATATCGCATCCAATGTCCGGCCACTCACGGCTTTGCATTGTGATCGTATGGATTCGCCAGGCAACAACCAAATAGATGCCGATGCAATTCAATAAGCGCTTATCCGTTTCCAGTCTCAGTTCCTCTACCTGACAACCTTGTTTGAGTACCCTGAAGTAGA
>CAZZJI010000097.1:0-1365 GCA_964654485.1 uncultured Gammaproteobacteria bacterium
TAATCAGATTGCCGGTGCGCTGAAGAGTGCCCTCAATGCGACCATCGCCCAGGTGACCACGGCGTTGAAAGCAGTAGGTTATACTATCGATCAAATCGCTAAAGCCCTTAAAGATATCTTCAAATTAACTCGTGCCCAGATTGAGCAGGCGTTAGAGAAAGCCGGTTACACAACCGCACAGATTAGGGCAGCCTTGGATCGGTTGTTCGGGCGAGCTGCACGGGCAGGTGCTCATGTTATCGCCAGCAGCTTAAAACTACTTCACCTATTCTATGGCAATGATTACGATCTTATGAATCAGCGATGTTTCTTTCCCGGCGGTCGCCAGCTGTATAGTAATAGCATTGCGCCCTTACCGCTGCCGAACACTAACCGTGCGTTGATTATTACAGCTATCGGTAAAAACCTGGCGGCTGCTACCAGCATCGTAGGTTTACCCAGCGGCGCTCGCGCTACTATCACCGGCCGAGGTAATTGCGGTATTCTTCTTGATATTCGCGTACCATCCTCTGTACGTGTTGGCGCCTCCGGTACTGCACGCTTAAGAGTTGGCACACAAAACGGCCCTAGTTTCTCATGGGTTGTAGGGCCTATCCCAAGCCGCAGCAGCACCCCCGCTCTACCTGATACCGCTCTACCTGCTACGCGGCCACGTGCAGCCACGAACAATCGTGCTGACTTAAGTGTCTTTAACGCAGCAAACAATCTGTACAGGGTAGGCGGAGGTAATACCATGGATGATAGCAACAACATCTATCATGTCTTGGATCCTTTTAACAACAGCGCGCATTGCCAGGGAATAGTACAAGGTGGAAAAAACCCAGAAAACAATATGCCTACTGCTGTGCGTCGCACCATTGACGTGCCGAATATTCTCTGGGGTGTTGAGAATAAAACTAGAGTATCAGTGAATCAGCAATTTACGATTCAATTACTGCGAGGTTCACAAATGGTTGATACACGGCTTATCAATTCGCTCGGTGCAGGACAAATGCAAACTTTCAGCTATAACCGTCCACAATCAAATACGACAGTTGCGCGGGTGGGGCTTGGCAACGGTTGTTACCATGCGGGTAATAGAAATGAAGGATGGAATGATAATGTGGGGTACATGGTAAAAATCGATACGACCAATGCCGTGACCGAATCAAATGAAAGTAACAATAGCAGAGCACTATAAGGAATAGGAAATCGCTCGGCACCACCACACGCACGGCAGCACCACATTAGTGATGCTGCCGTGTTTTCAGTTACTAAAAATGAGGGGTCAGCCATTAGCAGTTCCTTGTATAACAATCAAAATGAAAAAGTTAGTTTCTCTACAGGACCTAGGTAATTATACAAGCAACTTGACCCCCCAATTGA
>CAZZJI010000097.1:1465-8963 GCA_964654485.1 uncultured Gammaproteobacteria bacterium
CCCCAATTGACCTTAAATCATGAGGTTGAATGGTTTTCGGGCGGGCACTATGTAATCAGCGTCCTCACCTACCCCTCTTTCTAATGTCGACTGGACGCAACGTTATCCAGATGAAATACTATAAACTTATCCAGATAAGGTGATTTTTTCACTTTATAACTTCTGTCAAATGGCTTTTTAGACTCCATATCCAACTCAACAAGACCGAAAAAATCAGCGAAACACACTATTGCACGCAGGGTATAACAATGGCGAACATCCTGTTCTGGTGTGCTGTAATTGGACTCCGGCATCATCTCACAGGCCATAGGAAAGGCTTGGATAAATTTATCTTCAAAAAAACGTTGTGGTAATGATGTATTACCAAACTTATGTAGCAAAAATAACGTATACAGAAAGCTTACCTGAAAAATATCAATTTCAGGGTATCCATCTCTGAAACACCAATTGAACTTGATGGTATAGGCTTTGAAAAGCTCAAAATAGATTTTTCCTTCTTCCTGCTTAGCCAATAATTGCTGACCATGTTTAGTAAGTACAAACTTGCCTTTGTATTTTCTGATTAGGCCCGCCAGTTCTGCGACAATTCTTGTGCAATGCAGTTCTTCAAAGTCGGTTTCACTGCGAATACCGCCGATGAAACGACTAGCCAAATCGCTGTTATCTGCTTTGTGGCTTTGTGCCAGCGACTTGCAAAATTTGAGAGGTAAATTTCCCGTAGCGGTGGCCTTGAGATCACCTGCTTCATTTATGGCATCTATGATAGCCATAAACAACTTGATTATTCTGGCTTTCGGTAATTCGCGGCTGTCGTCGCAAAAAGAAAACATCGCAGATGACTCAAAGGGTGAATAAAGAAAGTGACTCATCTGCTCAGGTGAAAGGCCACAAAAATCATCCATGACAACATTATTACTGCGGTTGGCAACCTGGGCTGTGAATTCGTTTAACGCCTCCATTGAAGAAAAATTCTCATCATTCATGGCATCCTTCAATTCATCCATAGTGCTTTGTGTAAAGCTTTCTGAAAACGGATTGTCCTGTTTTTCAAGACAACAGTGTTTATATTTTTTCCCACTTCCACAAGGACAAGGTGTGTTTCTACCGTATTTCATTTATTTAATTTCTTGCTCAGAATAACCATGTATCTAAGTTGCTCATCTGCGATTTAAAAAATTATTGCTATAAGATTTAAGTGTAAACACTACGCATTAGAGCAGGTAAAAACTCTGTTAAGCAAGATATAATACTGGAACAACTGAAAGCAAACGAAACACAATTTTTATGCTAAAAGATATGTAATTGATATAAAGTCGTTAGCCTGGATGCAGCAAAGTGAAAAGGGTCAACAAACATGACACACGGGTTAAAGCAGCATCTTCTAAATTTATGGTGGCCAGGGACAGAATCGAACTGCCGACACGGGGATTTTCAGTCCCCTGCTCTACCGACTGAGCTACCTGGCCATGAAGGTTCCGTATTACAAACGGTGAACGCGGCTGAGTCAAGAGCAACCGCGCATTTTGTTGGTTGATTGATCTTTGTTCAATTTATTTTGAGGGCGGGACGAAACCATCCGGCGTGGTCGATCCACCACCGAAAAAGAACTTTTCCATTTCTCCTTCGAGAAATTTTCGGTGCTCGGGGTCAATTGGGGTAAGGCGGTTTTCGTTTATTAGCATTGTTTGATGCGACATCCACAGTTGCCATGCTTCTTTTGATACATTATCGAATATTTTTTGACCTAATTCACCGGGATAGGTCCGTCTATCCAGGCCTTCTGCTTCTTTATTTAATTTAACGCAATTTACTGTGCGTGCCATATCATGCTCCTGTACTTGCGGGGTTCTTTGCTAACTGCATTAATAACCGCTTTATGGGTGTTGCCAACCCCCGTGCATCCGGTTTTTGCGTGTTATACCAGACTCGTCCCGCGGGTTCCATTATCATCGGAAGAGATCCAGCTACTTTCGCATAGACCGGCGTGTAATGCAGATGAAAGTGGCTAAAGGTATGGCGTTTTGTTGGCCAAGTTTGTATTTCATGTACTTTAAATTTGAAATTCGACTCGCACCATTGGGGCACATCAGCGCCTTGTTCCAGTTGTGGAAAACTCCATAACCCACCCCAAATACCGGTGGGTGGTCGCTGTTCCAGTAACACCTTGCCGTCTTCACCTACCGCCATTAAAAAAATAGCCTCCCTAACCGGTAATTTTTTCTTTGGTTTGGGTGTAGGATATTTAGCCACAACGCCCTGTTGGTATGCACCACAAGCTTTGTTTACAGGACAATCAGCGCAATGGGGTTTTGAGCGCGTGCATAAGGTCGCCCCCAGGTCCATGATGGCCTGCGTGTAATCCGCGACACGCTCTTCGGGGGTATACCCATTTGCGATATCCCAAAGCGTGTTTTCAACATGTTTTATGCCCGGCCAGCCCTCTACCTGCGCAAAACGGGTTAATACTCTTTTTACATTGCCATCGAGAATAGCATAACGCTGCTGATCAGAGATGGCCAAAATAGCGCCTGCAGTGGAGCGGCCTATGCCGGGTAACGCGATTAATTCATCAAATTTCAGCGGCAAGACGCCTTTAAACTCATTCTGGACCCTGTTCGCTGCGCGGTGTAAATTGCGGGCACGGGCGTAATAACCCAATCCGGTCCAAAGGTGCAACACGTCATCGAGCGATGCGTCTGCAAGCGTACTTATATTGGGGAATTGCTGCATAAAACGCTGATAATACGGAATGACCGTCGAAACCTGTGTTTGTTGCAGCATGATTTCAGACACCCACACACGGTAGGGTGTGGGGTTTTTCTGCCACGGTAAATCCTTACGGCCACAGTGCTCAAACCAATTGAGGAGTTCTTTGCTGAACCGGTTAGCACGCTGTTTATTTTTTGGCATTAGTGGTTTTCAACATTGGTTTTTTTTGTGTTAATAATGTCCTACACTGAATATTCATAACTAATGTCATTCGTCAGTGCCTTACAGTGCGAACTCACAAGCAAGTCTTATAATATGGCTGAAAAAGAAGAACGCATTGTGCAAATCAAGTGTGATGAACAGCCCCATGGAGAAGGCATACTGCACGTCACCCGTTACGATAAAAAAGAGCGCAGCAAACGCGCGCTAACAATGCTTGGATTATGCTGGCTTGCTGCAGCCGGCTCAATACCGATTATCATTGCCCATTGGGTGTTAGTGCCCGGGTTTTTGATTGCCGGCCCGGTGTTGGCGTACATACGAATGAACCAAGCTATTGTAAAAGAAGGTATTTCTGGGAAATGCCCGGTCCAGGACCAGGACATAAAAATTGATATGGACCCCAGTGAAAACCTGCCAAAATGGACCTATTGCCCGGCCTGTAAAAAATCTATACAACTGGTAGAATAACCCCTGATTTTGGGAAATGGTATTTGGGTAATTATACCTTTACACTTTATATCTGGGAAAAAATATCAGGAAAAAATCATGCGTGCATTTTCAGCTATCCTCGCGTTGACCATCTTTTTTGGAGCGGTATCAGTCAGTGTTTTACTATTTTTGTTTCAGATGGGCTTCTTTAAAGGCGTTCTTTAAGCAATTATCAATGTGGATCCCGCAATGCAAATCACAGTAAATGGCAAATTGAGCGACGTACCCACGCAGTACACGGCGGCGCAATTAATTGCATCCCTCGATCTGGCTGGCAAACGTTTGGCGATGGAAGTGAATATGGAAATCGTACCCCGCAGTACTTACGCAGAACACCAATTCTCCAACGGCGACCGTGTAGAGATTGTTCACGCGATTGGTGGTGGTTAAATCAGTGGTTCCCTAAATTATATTAATTCGAAAGTTATACAGGAAAGAATCATGTCAGCAGTCATATCACACTCTTCAAACTCAGGGCCGGATTCCCCGCTCGTTATCGCCGGGGTTGAATACAGCTCACGTCTTTTGACCGGAACCGGAAAATACCGTGACCTGGAAGAAACCCGCCTGGCGACTGAGGCCAGCGGTGCAGAAATTGTGACAGTCGCTATCCGCAGAACAAACATCGGGCAAAACCCGGATGAACCGAATGTACTGGATGCATTGCCCACAAATAAATACACTATTTTGCCTAACACCGCGCTTTGCTATACCGCGGACGATGCGGTGCGGACATGTCGATTAGCACGCGAATTACTCGACGGACACAATCTAGTTAAGTTAGAAGTCATTGGCGATGAAAAAACATTGTACCCTGACATAACCGCGACACTGGAAGCGACACAAACACTGGTTAACGATGGTTTTGATGTGATGGTCTACACCACCGATGACCCACTCATCGCAAAACGACTGGAAGAGATGGGTGCAGTTGCGGTGATGCCATTGGCAGCGCCAATTGGTTCCGGGCTCGGTATACGCAATCCCTATAATATTTTGACGATTATAGAAAATGCCAACGTCCCTATTCTGGTGGACGCAGGTGTCGGCACGGCATCTGATGCGGCTATCGCAATGGAAATCGGTTGTGATGGGGTGTTAATGAATACCGCCATAGCAAGCGCACAAAACCCGGTATTAATGGCGTCAGCAATGAAAAAAGCCATTGAAGCCGGTCGTGAAGCATTCCTTGCGGGGCGCATTCCACGTAAGCGTTTTGCATCTGCGTCATCGCCTATCGAGGGCGCCTTTTTTTAAATTTTTCTAACTAATAATGTAATGCAAACGTATTGCTTTTGTTAAAATCTCTGGTTTTTCAACGACGATGAATGCCCAAGTTCGCCCCATTACTCGCCATATCAAAAGTTTTGTACGTCGTGAAGGGCGTTCGTCGGTAACACGAAAACGCGCTTTAGAAAAGCTTTGGCCAGAATTTGGTATTGAAGCCGACAATGTTTTGCTCGACTTTGATAAGCTGTTCGCTCGTCAGGCGCCCTGTTTTCTAGAAATTGGATTTGGTACCGGTAGCGCATTGATCAATGCTGCCTCCAGGCATCCTGAAAATAACTACCTTGGTATTGAAGTATATCGAACCGGCATCGGCAGTTTACTCCACTACGTTGATGAGTTGGCTTTATCAAATATTCGCGTATTCAATAATGACGCGATTGAAGTCCTCAATAAGCAAATCAGCGACCAATCTCTGGACGGTGTTTATTTGTTTTTCCCGGACCCATGGCACAAGAAACGCCACAAGAAACGCCGATTAGTACAAACGGAATTTGTTCAACTGGTTGTAAAAAAACTCAAGCCAGGTGCGCTGTTTCATGCGGCGACGGATTGGGAGGATTACGCCCGGCAAATGATGGCGGTGCTATCGACGAATCCCGATCTTATAAATATAGCGGGTAAACAACGCTTTTCACCCAGGCCCGCATCCCGGCCCATCACCAAATTTGAACAACGCGGTCAACAACTGGGGCACGGCGTATGGGATCTGTTATTCCAACGAAGCGTCGCAACCCTCAGCGTCGCAACCCCTTAAATACACACCGCCAGGCTACCCCCTTTTATATCCCAAATTGGTTACAGACGATTAGCCCCAAAACGTTGTAAAATTGGGCAAAACAAACAACTCGCTTTACTATAATGGGTTGAAATTATTGATAAAACAAATGATAATTAACGTTTGCTAATATACTGATTAACCCCCGTACATACAAGGAAACCCCGTGGCGCAAGAGCTCGCTCTCACTACCGAGATGATCGTAGTCCTCTCTATTCTGGCCTTTACTATCTTCCTATTCATGTCAGAAATCGTTCGGGTTGACGTCGCAGCAGTGATCGTCATGGTGGTAGTCGGGTTAACCAGCCTTTATCCGGGTTACGATGGACTTGTCCCCCCCCAGAATTTATTTCTTGGGTTTGGCAGTAACGCGGTTATATCCATTATCGCGGTAATGATTATGGGCGCCGGGCTGGATAAAACCGGCGCAATGACATTATTAGCCGCCAAGATTCTAAAAGTTGCTGGTACCACTGAAAGTCGAATTGTTGCGTTTATCTCAGGTACTGTCGCATTTATTTCCAGCTTTATGCAGAACATCGGTGCCGCCGCGCTGTTTATGCCGGTGGTTGCCCGAATTTCACGACGCACCAATATTCCACTTTCTCGGTTGCTCATGCCCATGGGTTATTGTGCTATTTTGGGCGGCACCCTGACCATGATCGGTTCCAGCCCGCTCATTTTGTTAAACGACCTGATCATTACTTCTAACAATTCATTGCCCGCTGGTATTGAGAAAATGGACACCTACAGTTTATTTTCTGTTACCCCTATTGGTGTTGTGATGGTGCTTTCCGGCATTTTATATTTTGTTATTCTCGGCCGATTTGTATTGCCTGTAACAAAAACTGACACGGCTGAACCAGGTAAAACGGCCGAGTACTTTGAAGAAATATACAAGATAAAGGGAGAAGTATTTGAAATTGTTGTAACAAATGACAGCCCCTTTGTTGGTAAATTCATTTCTGACCTGGAAGGGATGGATAGTACGGTGTCCGTCATTGCATTGCGCAATGCGACCCAGATAGTCGTTGCCCCCACCCGCGAGAGTGAAATCTGGGTAGGCTCAGAACTTGTAATATTAGGCAGCCAAAAAGATGTTGCAGCCTATGCCGACAAATACAATTTACGCCTTAAAACTGAACTTGAATCCTTCGCCGAGATATTAAGTCCCAGCCACGCGGGCATATCTGAAATCGTATTACCGCCCAGTTCTTCCCTTATTGGTAAATCCATGGGTGATATTCGCATGCGTAAGCGTTATGGGCTTTCTACTCTTACGATTTACAGGGGTGAAGAAGCAATACGTTCTGATTTGCGAGATGTAATATTTCGCGCTGGCGATACGCTTGTTGTTCATAGCACCTGGGATGACTTATATCCAATTTCAAAAGACAGTGATTTTGTTGTTGTCACTGATTTTCCGCACGAAGAAAGTCGACCGCATAAATTCATGCACGCACTTGCTTTTTTTGCTGTGGCGCTAGCACTCGTTTTATTCACTGAACTAAGATTGTCTATTGCCTTAATGGTCGGCGCGATCGGTATGGTCGTCAGTGGTGTTTTACGAATTGACGAAGCCTATAAAGCCGTTGGATGGCAATCCGTTTTTCTATTGGCCAGTTTAATTCCCTTGGGCGTCGCGGTTGAAACAACCGGTACCGCCGCCTGGATCGCGCAACAAACGCTGGTCATATTAGGTGATGTACCCATCTGGGTATTGCAAGCGGCTGTTGCTATACTGGCAACAATATTTACCTTGGTGATGTCGAATGTGGGTGCAACGGTGTTACTGGTCCCTCTGGCGGTCAATATCGCCATCGCTGCGGGTGCCAATCCTGCAATTTTTGCGCTTACTGTTGCACTGGCTACATCGAACTCTTTTTTGATCCCAACGCACCAAGTCAACGCCCTCATCATGGGTCCGGCTGGTTATCGTGTTAAAGACTTTATAAAAGCCGGTAGCTTGATGACGATTATCTTTTTAGTCATCATGCTGGTGATGCTTAATAT
>CAZZJI010000098.1:0-8715 GCA_964654485.1 uncultured Gammaproteobacteria bacterium
GTTTTCAGGAAGATCCTTGCTCTGTTTGTCTGCCGATGCGCCGCCCAAACAATTATAGCTGTCTGATATAACCCCGATAGTAATTCCACTGCCGTCCACACCAAAATTTTGGCGAGTAAGGTCTGATTTTTGGGACGAGTCGCCCTTAGAAGTAACCGACCCTTGTTGGGTAATCATGCGGCTGATTTTAATCTCATTTAACGAGGGTAATGAGTCCAGCTTATCTAATGCTTTAAGTGGCAGCTGCCCTGAAATGATACGTCCATTAATTGCTGAAGATTGTAAACCCAGGACGAGCAAGTCCGCTAAAAGCACGTTAGGATTTCCTTTGGCAATGGCATCAATTATTATTAACTGATTATTTTTGCTTTTTAGAGATATGCTATTTAAATCAACCCGGGGCATACTTTGTCTTTTAATTTGGCGTAATTTTTGTTTTAACTCAGGGCCGAGCTTGCTTTTTTTATTGTGCTGGTTAATCAAATTCTGAGCGTTAAAATGTATAATACCCTGGGGTTCCGCTAATAAAGAACCCGAAAAAAAGAACATAAAAGTAAAAAAGAACTGCTTAGCTATTGTTTGTAAATAAGCATTCATTGTAGTCTCGGCAATCTTGTTTTGGCTTGATCCAGCAAGGGTTGCCGCAGTAATTCCACTTCATTGCGGAAACCGGAGCCATGTAATATCGCTAAAGTATGCTTATTTTCCGTGCCGAACCCCGCTTTACCTAAAACAAAGGCTTCTCCTTTCCATTCCTGCACAAACTCTTGAATGGGTAGTTTAATATTACCCCGGCTGGGGTCGGCAAGAAAAACTCGGCCTTCTTTGACGCCTCGTAAAACGGCAAAGTGTTTGTATTCTTTTCTCTTCAGAAAAACGATAACGGGGCCTGATAATTCCAGAAACGCTGGCAGTTTCAAGCGAACACTGGCCGACTGATAACCCAGCGACCGACTGATTTTTTCTAACTCCAGAAAAGAAAGCCCGTCTTTTTCAATGCGTGCGTATTCTTTTTTGCTAAACGTTTTTTTAATGTAATCCAACAATTTTCTTTCCGAAACATCTTCATTAAAGTAATATTTCATTAAGGTTGCAAGTGACGCTGCACCACACGAATAATCAAAGCGTTGCATGATTACATTCTGTTCGTTTAATTGCTTCCAACTCCTCACCTTGCTGGTAGCACTATCAATCGGGTGACCTGCGTTACTGAGCAGCGGTTGGTGGGAAGCACAACCAAAAAGAAACAGAATCAACACAGCGAACAAGAGCGCCCGTTTTGCTAAAAGATAAAGACGCACTATAAATTCCAGATGTAAGAAAAGCCCATTCCTACATCTTGGGCATCGTCGGAAACACCCAGGTTAAACGTTGTTTCAAGCCGTGTTTCGTGACTCAGTAGATAAGACATGCTCATAATTAAAGAAATCGGTTCGGCGCTGGTTCCTCGCACTTGTTTTTTATTTAACCGGGTCTCTTTTTGATAGCTGCCGGATACCCGGGCAGAGAATGCGACTGCGCTATTGACGGACAATCCTGCTCCAAAGCCATAATTAAACGTATCTCCAGGCTGAATATTGGAGCCAAATTGATCATCATCAAAAGTATGCTGATAGCCGATATTAAAAAATACAACGGCGGGATCAATTGTTTTTGACAGGCTAAGGCTTGTAGATACGCCCCAAAAACCTGCGCCAGTAGAAAGACCGTTTAAATCTGCCGGATCAACCGTATCACCTGTTGGTGTCGTCACATTGAGCGAGGCGGTTATAGCAGGTGATGAATTTGATTCGGATTTCAGGGTATAAAATAAACCCAGTGCAAGGTCACCTATACCCGATGTACTGCTGTCGCTTACATTAGTCACAGAAATGATTTCATTTTCATTGTAGAGAAAGGGAACGGAAGCATTTATTTCCAGTTTTTTCGTTAAACCATAACTGATGCTAAGCGGTATCGACAAACTGCGGTTTCGGTTTCTTCTGAAGCTACGTTGATTTTCGTCGGTATTGTAATTAAACCCAGCGGAGATTTGTATTTCTCTGGGGCTGAGCAAAACCTCAGAATCCCGGAGAAACAGACGGCTAATGTCCCGACCAAGATCATCTTCGGGGGCTTCTCCTATCGGTTGTTTTTTATTACGTGTTTCTTCTTCTGTAGTGGAAAATATTTCGGCGTTATTAGTAGAAGACGGATTTGCTTTTGTTTCCACTTCGGCGTTTACAGAATAAACAATCAGGGCAGAGAAGATAAAAAAAATAACCGTGCTTTTGAGTAACAATTTTTGATTATAGGGACTATTTTTTTTCATTGGATAAATAAATTTTAAGGGGTTCACTGGTGTAAATTTTGTAGGCTAAAAATAAAAGAGGGATATTAAGTATCGCAGCTGATATTATTGATGGAACAACCTCTTCAGGAGTCGTAAAAATATGGTATGCGGTCGGGCCAAGCGACATCAATATACCAACCCCTATAGTAACGAAGATAACAACTCTTACCCATACTGCTTTTCTTGCTAACCCAATAATAGAAACTGTTGATGCAGCAACAAGCAAAATTAATGGAACCGTAAATGTGTAATTCATACTTGGATCACGAATTGTCTCACGGACACCAGCTCCAAGATATAAAATATTGGGGAGAGCCAAGTACCCCATACCCAAGTAAATCCAGTTTATTATGTTTGGCTTTTTCATACGGTAAAATTCTACGCCTACGCTTGCTTTTTTTATATTTGCTTACGTTGTTGCGTGAGGAGGGCTGGATAAATGATCTTTAAGTGACTCGCTTGTGTAAATTTTGTAGGCTAAAAACAAAAGAAGAACTCCATAGATTAAAGGTGATATTATCATGCCTACTAAAACTTCCTGAGAAGGGATAAAAAAATGCATGTAGATTGCAGCAAATACCTCTCGGCATGCTTCAACACCTATAGCAATGAAAATAACAGTTCTAGCCCACGAAGTTTTTTTTATTAACCCAAAAATAGCAATTATTGATACAACAATCATAATTATTGGCAAAAGAAGGTATAATGAGGCGGTGGAAAATGAAAAACTAAGTATATTGTGTAGTAATAAATATATTAATCCTAAGTAAGCCCAGCTAATAATGTTTGTTTTTTTCATGTACATACCTAAAAAATTTAAAACAACAGTAACTACTCAAGCAAGCATATATTCACATTTATTGAGCTAAATAATCTTCATGCAATAAATATCGACGGAAAACAAGAACCGCCGATATCACATATTTATGGGTTATCTACCGAGAAACCCAAACAGAAAACCCAGGTACCCGATACTTCCACACAATGTTTATATATTGATTTCCAAAAGGCTCAGAACGCGAAAAGGTAGTGCCACAGTATCTAGGAAATCCACGAGTACAATATCGATACTCCCCCCTAACCTCAGCAGACTCATCTTTGCTCAAAGTTTTTACCAAACCAGACGAGACAGAAGAAAGTATATCAGGCATCCCTGTATCGATAGCCTGCACGGATGATACGGCGAATGCGAAAAACGCAGCTAGTATTACAGCTAATTTCAATTTCATTATAAAACTCCTAAATGTTTGCTTTGTTTAAGCAAATATAACGATCGTTAAGTTATATTTGTTTATTCAATGCAAATAGCGTAGCATTTACGCTTCATTGCAAAATGCCTTTTTTAAAAAGGCGGCTTTATTCCGGTGATGGCAGTCACCATCACCGGAAATCCTTCACGCTCTTTTGTTCGAGAACTGAAAATTTATCGTACATATCTGAAAACTCACAATCAATATACACGCCGTTGTGGACGGTTAGCAATACTCCAAATGGAGTATTTTTGAGTTTATAAATAAATTAATTTCAACTCAAGCGCTTTAGCAACGGTATGTTGCCGGTGAGTCACGTTCAATTTTTTTATCATGAGTTGAAGGTGGGTTTTTACAGTCAATTCGCTGATGTTTAAAGTATGTGCTGGTATTTCTGTCACTACTGTTCAGTAAAATTTACGCTCTATACCTGTTTTTTAAAATAATGGCTTAGGTTGTTGCGTGAGGGAAGCGAGATAAATAAACTTTAAGGGGTTTGCTGGTGTAAACTTTGTATACAAAAAATAACAGAGAAAACTCAATTACTGTAAGTCCAATCATAAAACCGACCTGTTCGTAAGGACGATCCCCTAATACTGCTTCTAAAGAATAGGTTATAGCAGAATATATATTTGAACTCAGCATTAACAATGCCATCAGCGCTGGAATAACTACAGCACTACAGGTAACAATTCTTGCCCATGAATATTTTTTTACTAGCCCATAAACAGAAACGGCTGATAAAATATTTACTGATATATAAAAAATAATCACCCCTACCTGCAATAATTCCATGAACAAAGGTACTGGTACTATAATATCCCCAACATCCTCATCGAGATGTTCAATTATAGATAAAAGGCTATTTATACTGAATAGCAATAAGCACACCAAGACAATATAAGCCCAGTAAACAATGCTTGGCTTCTTCATGCACAGGCCTCAAAATTTAAAAACGATCAATATAACTGTAGTTTCAAAATAACTTACAACCTCAATCCTTCAAGGACTCGCACTTACAGCACAAGCTCTTGATACCACAAGACGCAAAAACACGAGTGAATCTAGAATTTTTTGAAAGCACTGAAAAACTAATATTGTACTTTGCGAGCACGATGACTTGCAGAATTTAGGTACACAAAACGCATACTGGCAAAACTGCCAGTATGCGCAACCCCGTTTTTTAAAAATTATCGGGAAACATAAAAACTCCCCCACTTACCCAAAGACGCTCTATAAACGGCCCTGTTATTTTCAAGCCGAAAACGTGGCAGCGCTTTGGTTGAAAATTCAAGGCCACGGTAAACGATATCACCCCGTCGATTAACTATAGTTTTAACATACTCACCACGAGCATCAGCAGACTCTTCTTTGCTCAAAGTTTTTACCGAGCCAGACGAGACAGAAGAAAGTATATCAGGCGTCCCCGTATCGGTGGCTTGCACGGATGATACGGAGAATGCGAAAAACGCAGCTAGTATTACAGCTAATTTCAATTTCATTATAAAACTCCTAATGTTTGCTTTGTTTAAGCAAATATAACGATCGTTAAGTTACATTTGTTTATTCAATGCAAATAGCGTAGTATTTACGCTTCGTTGAAAAATGCCTCTATTAATTTTAAATAAAGGCGGCTTTATTCCGGTGATGGCGGTCACCATCACCGGAAATCCTTCACACTCTTTTGTTCGAGAGCTGAAAATTTATCGAACATATCTGAAAATTCAAGTCAAACTATACACTCCGTTGTGGGCGGTTAGCAATACTCCAAATGGAGTATATTTGAGTTTATAAATAAATTAATTTCAACTCAAACGCCTTGGCAACAGCGTGTTGCCGGTTGGTCGCATTCAGTTTTTTTATAATGCGTTGAACGTGTGTTTTTACGGTAAGTTCGCTGATATTTAAAGTATCGCCAATATCGCGATTAGACTTCCCTTCTGATAAGCTGACCAATACTTCATATTCTTTTGGAGAGAGCAATGTCTCCTCGTCATCTAATACCTTTGGCGTAACGGGTACCCTATTCAAAGTCCTCTCCAAAGATTTTTGGACTGAAGGTAGCTTTACATAAGCAAGATGAAGATGCGGAACCAGTATTTCAACCAAGGTACGATGGCAAGCCTTAATTGTTCCTGGTATATTGATAAAATCAAAATACGACGCATAATTCTGGCCAACATCAAGTACGCCATGGGATAGAACGTTGTGCATGGAACCGTGTTCACGCAACGCATTATCCGCTGCTGGGCAAGTACCCATATTATTATCTAACTCCAGTATTTGCGGCGACTGTTCCTCCAGCCAGCACCGAAACAAGGGTGATTTTACCTGCACGTAGGAATCCATTTTTTTTGAGAGACTCGCCTCTGAAAGCTCGATCTGCACACTTGATATGGCCTTCATCGCATTACCACGCCCTGTGGCAATACCACAAACACTCATTTTTTGGCCAATAAGCTCTTCGGTCTCTTTAAGGATATTTTTAAACTCATCCTCAGAATTATCTTTGAGACAGGCTTCGACAATAGGAAAAATATTTATTTTATATGCTGCGTTTAAATCCGTAAAGCTCATCTCACCTACCATAGCTTAGAATTAAGAAACACAAAAAACGTAACCTGCCTATCTCCTCCTCACACTCGGCACCTACTCTAAAGTGGAGAGTCAGAAAGCCTGGATAGGTAAAGATGAACAGTGCACAATTTATACCCCAAAATTTTTTATAAAGTTGTATTTTGAATTGTATTTTGAATATAATTTTTTTATAGCTGCATATCTGGATGTTCGTATTAACGTAACACATAGGTAATTTCGTTCAAAGTTGTACTTCTCATACATATGTCTCTTTCATACGTCAGTTTTTAGAAAATTTCCAAGCCGTGTCTTTTCCTAACTCGCTCGCCACCAAGACTCTTTACCTCAGTAGTGTATTGCTTCATCAGTGTTGTTGGCAGACTCTGAAAAATTCAGTGCAAATGACAAGGCGCTTCAGGGAATACCCGGGGTTATTGCTGTTTTGCATACCCATGCTCGCCACAAAAAGGGAAAAAACGACTCAAAAATATACGGCTCAGAACAAAAGTCACTACAACGGTAAGGTCATGCTTGAACTCAAGGATTGCGGTAAAATCCAGGCCTTGAGGAAGAGTCCATTCCAAAAAGATATCTTCATAAGTCATACGACATAATCGGGCTTGTCCAACAAACAGGGCAATCGCATATAAATCAGGCGTATATTCGACAAATTTAAGTTAATTTAGTAGAAAGTGCACTCAAGTTGTTTACAAGGAGTTCAATATGGATCTTATTAACGCGTGTCAAGGAATAGAAGATCCGCGGGTTGAGCGTCACATTAATGATAAAATAACAACTGAGCGCCGTTATGTTATTTCGAGCCTTGAGAATGATGCCAAACGATTTGGTCATACTATAAGAAAGCACTGAGGGATTGAAAACAACTTGCATTGGGTTCTCGATGTTGCGTTTAGAGAAGATGAGAATCGTGTTAGGGAAGATTACGCACCAGAAAATATGGCAATGCTACGTCATATTGCGCTAAACCTGCTTAAACAAGAAACAACATTGAAGCGCGGAATAAAAACGAAGCGCCTCAAATCTGGCTGGGATGAAAATTATCTATTCAAAGTTTTGGGAATTGCAAGCTGATTTATATGCGATTGCCCTGGTCCAACAAACGATTCAGATCGTGGATCGCTCCTCGTCACTCTCACGATCTAGCCTTATTCGTTAGACTATTTTCAACCATCTTAGATTGATAGATACCCACACAATACTATTAAATATTCATTTATTTACTTTTTTCTATTTTTTTCTGAGTGAAAATTAATTTATGCTCTTCTTTATCAACATTCACAATAAACAAAACATCTCTAAGAACTTCGGTTATTTTTGGCAACTGAACCCTAATAACTCCATTCATTCTTTCTCCGGGCAATATCGTCATCGTATTTTCAGATACAAGTAATTTTAGTTCTTGAAGCTTTTTTTCCCCTATCTCTTTTGACTTTTCTGCTCTTTCATTATGTTCTTTTAACTCTGATTCAGCCAAATAAGAACTTGTTGTCCCAGATTTTTCAGCAGCGTCAACCCCATAAAGAACACTTCCTAAACCTGACCATGCACCTTTAATTTCTTGTGAACTTTTTTCCTTGTTAACCAATTCTTCTCGGCTAAATATTTTTAACACTGACATTTCATCAATATCAGAGCTATAACCATTAGCTGAAATATCATTTATAGAAAAACGGATATTATCTAATGATTTATTGTCTATAGTAAGGATGAAATCACCCTTTTGTCCGCTTCTAATATTTTCTAATTTAGGCACTAAACTTACTGTACTATATTTTTCAGATATTAGTATCGCCCTATCGTCTTTATAGATTAATTTTTGGCCTTCCCCGGGCAGTGCACTAATTTTTCCGTAGGTTGCACAACCCTGAAACGCTATAGATATTATAACAACTATTAACTT
The DNA here is from genome assembly GCA_964654485.1 of uncultured Gammaproteobacteria bacterium. Lineage (GTDB taxonomy): Bacteria > Pseudomonadota > Gammaproteobacteria > SG8-11 > SG8-11 > JAADIM01. The sequence continues at coordinate 8,081 of CAZZJI010000098.1, forward strand.
TAAATATATCCACATACCCGTCTCCATTTACACATCTCTAAGATTTAACATCCCCACAGGGGTTCTACACATTATAGTGACCCCCAGATTTTGGACAGTAATATAAGATAGGGTCACTGTCAAAAAAAGGGATAATATGAAGCGCAAAAAATTTAGTAAAGAGTACAAAACCAAGGTCGCACTGGAGGCGTTAAAAGGAAATAAAACAGCCAATGAACTGGCTGCGGAATACGAGGTTCATAGCACGCAGATCAATACATGGACGAGGCCTTCTCTCTCAGTGCGCTAGAGCGAGCCCTTAGGCTTTTGCAAGCCGAAGGTTTTCAATACGGACGAGCTCACAGTTTACAAGTAACGCGTTCACAAGCGTACTCAGAGTACCATAATATAAAAATCAGTATGGATGGAAAAAGTCGAACACGGGATAATATTATGTATGACTTTCACTCTGCGCTTATCAGTAGCCTTTGTCGTTGAAATACTTTCATCAGGTGAACCGGTACAAGCCCAGTCGGCTTAATACATCTCCGGAGACTCTCCTACTACCTCTCGTTTCATCACTGTATTTCCGCTTCAGAAAGAACATCAAACGAGCCAAATTCAGAAATGTTGGTAACCGTTCTGAAAAAGCGGTA
>CAZZJI010000099.1:0-8404 GCA_964654485.1 uncultured Gammaproteobacteria bacterium
AAATTATAGTCTATGATTGGAAAATAGCTGAGAGTTATGGGTAATCAGGTAAAAGTTAAATTTTTCGAATAAATTGAGGCGAATAGGGGCTTAATTTAGCGAACTTAGTCGGAAAATTTGGCAAAAAGGCATTTTCCGCAATCGGTCTTCTATTCTAGGATAGCCTCCTAAGCAAGCATATCTTGCTTGCCCATAGCGAAATACGGGGATTGTGCAACAATATTGACGCTATTTGCACCGAATTTCTTGCTTTATTTAGCCTTAATCAATATAGACAAAGCAAAACATCCATGCAACAATCTTCTCACATTCGGGTATACCTTAGATAATTGAACAAACTGAACTCATGGCAACTGTACTGGTAATAAATGGGCCCAACCTAAACCTTCTTGGCATGCGTGAACCCAACCACTATGGTGTAACTTCACTTGCTGATATAGAAGCACGTTTAAACACCTTAACTACTGAAGAAGGGCATGAATTACTCTGGTTTCAGAGCAATGCCGAGCATGAGCTGATACAGCGCATACAGCTCGCGTTAGAGGACGGGGCAGACTTTATTATTATTAATCCAGCCGCATACACCCATACCAGCATTGCGCTTAGAGATGCTTTTATTGCTGTAAAAATACCCTTTATTGAAGTCCATTTATCAAACATTCACGCTCGCGAAACCTTTCGCCATCATTCTTATTTAGCGGATATCGCCGTAGGACAAATTTGCGGCCTCGGCGCCCTGGGTTATGAACTCGCACTGACCGCCGCATTCGACCACCTTGACAATACTTTTACAGACTGATATTTAAACGGATAATCATGGACATACGCAAAGTTAAAAAACTCATCGAACTTTTAGAAGAATCCGACATTGGTGAAATCGAGATTCACGAAGGTGAAGAATCAATCCGCATCAGCCGACAGAGTCAAACCAGCGCACCCCTGGTCACTGCACCACAAGCTATGTTAAGCCCAGCAATGCTGCCCGAACCCGCTGCGATGGCAGCCGGAGTCGCCACCCCTATCATTCAAGATGATAGGCCAACGGGCCACCAGGTCACCGCCCCAATGGTCGGTACTTTTTACCGCGCAGCATCGCCTGGCACCAAAGCCTTTGTTGAAATCGGTCAGCACGTTGGCGTAGGAGACACCCTGTGCATCATTGAAGCCATGAAAATGTTAAATCAAATTGAAGCGGACAAGGAAGGTGTGGTCAAAGCCGTTCTTGTTGATAACGCACAACCAGTTGAATATGGACAGCCACTGGTTGTAATAGATCCTGTCGTCATCGACTAGATTACAATCAATTTTAAACCGCTGTTGATTAACAAAGAAACAAATAGCCATGCCTGAAAAACAAAAAATGTTTGAAAAAATTGTCATTGCCAACCGAGGCGAAATAGCCTTGCGTATTTTGCGTGCCTGTAAAGAGCTTGGGATCAAAACAGTCGCCGTACACTCTTCTGCTGACACCGACCTCAAGCATGTCCGGCTAGCAGATGAATCCGTTTGCATTGGCCCACCCGCGTCCGCACAAAGTTATCTCAACATACCGGCCATCATCAGCGCCGCCGAAGTCACCGATGCCATCGCGATACACCCAGGATATGGATTTTTGTCTGAAAACGCTGACTTTGCTGAGCGCGTTGAGCAAAGTGGATTTATTTTCATTGGCCCTCGCCCCGAGACCATTCGCACCATGGGAGACAAAATTTCAGCAATAAACACAATGAAACGTGCTGGCATCCCTTGTGTGCCTGGATCAGACGGCCCCCTGGGTGATAATACTAATATCAATCAAGAAATCGGGCGCAAGATTGGTTACCCCGTCATCATCAAAGCATCGGGAGGGGGCGGTGGACGCGGCATGCGCGTAGTACACAGTGAAGCCTCTCTATCGAATGCCATCTCCATTACTCGCGCTGAAGCCTCCACCGCCTTTGGTGATGATACCGTTTACATGGAAAAATTTCTGGAGACCCCCAGACATATAGAATTTCAGGTTCTTGCAGACGAACACGGAAACGCTATTCACTTAGGTGAACGGGATTGCTCTATGCAGCGTCGCCATCAAAAAGTGATCGAAGAAGCACCGGCTCCCGGCATCAGCCAGGCAGTCCGGGATCGCATGGGCAAACTTTGCGCCAACGCCTGTATAGAAATCGGCTATCGAGGCGTAGGCACATTTGAATTCCTTTATGAAAACGAGGAATTTTATTTTATTGAAATGAATACACGCTTGCAGGTTGAACACCCCGTCAGCGAACTCATTACCGGCATCGACCTTGTTCAGGAACAATTGCGTGCCGCAGCAGGGCTGGTTCTGACGATGAAACAAGAAGATATTATATTCAATGGACATGCTATAGAGTGCCGGATTAATGCAGAAGACCCCGAAAATTTCACACCTTCGCCGGGTACGATCAAAAGTTTTCATGCTCCGGGCGGCCCTGGAGTACGAGTCGATTCCCATATTTATGACGGCTATGTTGTCCCTCCTTATTACGATTCGATGATTGGCAAACTGATTACCTATGGCTCTAATCGAGAGTCCGCAATGGCACGTATGCGCACGGCTTTAGATGAAATCATCATCGATGGCATCTCCACCAATATTCCTTTACATCAACGCCTTACAAGAGACGCGGCCTTCAAAACGGGTGAGACGGACATCCATTATCTAGAAAAAAAACTGAGTCTGTAGTTCATTAATATTCGATGGCAACAACTCAAGATCGATCTGCTACCCGAACAGGTCGATCTCATTTCAGCGCTACTGAGCGAAGCCGGTGCGGTTGCCGTAACAATGGAAGATGCGGCAGCTCAACCCCTCTACGAACCCTCTCCTGGGACAACCCCATTATGGCAACAAACCTGTCTCGTTGGACTATTTGATTCCAACCTTGAATTAAGAACCGTTCGAAACCAACTCCAGCTGGCTTTGGATGCCAGAGTTTATGCAACGCTACGCATCGAACCTCTTGAAGAACAACATTGGGAACGTGCCTGGATGGATCAATTTCACCCTATGCAATTTGGTCAACGTTTATGGGTTTGTCCTAGCTGGACGCCCCCCCCTGATCCTACAGCCATTAACCTTATGTTAGATCCTGGCATCGCATTTGGCACCGGAACCCACCCAACAACCGCGCTCTGCTTACGCTGGTTAGATCAACACCCCCCCTCGCAGCAACGTGTCCTGGATTTTGGCTGCGGCTCTGGAATACTCGCTGTTGCTGCAGCATTATTGGGTGCTAAATCGGTCGTCGCGATAGATCATGACCCGATGGCTATTACAGCGACGTTAGATAATGCTCAAAAAAACGAAGTCCCCCACCTGATTCAGACAGATCATCAACAGAGACTAAACCTGGAAGACCCCTTCGGGCTACTCATCGCCAATATTCTTGCTGGGCCACTTATTGATCTTGCACCCTTGTTTGCCAAGGTGACCTCACAAAATAGTGATATCATATTATCGGGTTTAGTTCAGGAACAAACCCAGCAACTGATCGAACACTACCAAAGGTGGTTCACTATCACCACAACCCAACAGGAAGAAGAATGGATGTTGATCCATGGCATTCGTAATAACAAACCCTAAACAAGCGCACTAAATTGCCGCTACTTCTTCTGTAAATATCTACAATGACATATGGATATGAGAAAATACCCATGCATACTCAGTGCCCACACTGTAAAACTCTATTCAAAATCAGCGAGGAGCAACTCGCCGCCGTTAATGGCAAAGTCCGTTGTGGATTTTGTTACCGTATTTTTTTTTCTGAAGAAAATTTATTCGACGAACTCCCTAACATCGATGCCAATGAGGTTTCTTCCCCGCCTGAAGCCACTCATCAAGCCACAACGGAACCTAAAATATCTGCTGTTTCCGACATAAACACCACAACAATGATCGAAACTCTACATTTTACTCAGAATGAACTGCAAGAAGAGGCTCGCCAACGCCTGGAACAACAAAGCTCAAAAAAGAAAAATACGCTCTCTTCTTTTGCCTGGACATTTGGAACTCTGGCTTTCATTATCATCCTGATCCTGCAATATGGCTATTTTATGCGCGACAACCTAGCTCAATACGCCTCGCTACGACCCGCTCTCCAACAACTCTGCCGCGTAGCAAAGTGTACTCTCCCTCTGCAACACGCTCCCACACAAATTAAATTGATATCCAGAGAAATCAGCACACATCCGGACATCGACAATGCATTACGAGTTCAGGCTACTTTCATTAATAAGGCCCCTTTTCAACAAAATTACCCCACAATCAAACTCTCTCTCTCAAGTTTGTCAGGTAAAACCATTGCAACAAGGTATATTAAGCCCCAAGAATACTTGCCACAAAATACGTCAATTGACATCGGTATTGCGACTCAGCAGCAAACAGAAGTTCAATTAGACATACGCGACCCCGATAAAAAAGCAACAGGATTTGAACTCCTTTTTCTCTAGCACACCACCCCCTTAGGAATGGGCACGTAATAACTTCTCCCGTTTTGGGGCTCAGATTTAGCTTGTATTTGTTCGTTCTGATTGAGCAAAAGCGCAGGAATAGTCGCTTTTATTTCAAGGTTTTGAGATTGAAGAACGGGCAAAGACGAGTTAAAGATGAGATTCCAAAACGGGAAGTTATTGCGTACCCATTCCTTAGCACTAGAAATTTTGCTTCAATCGCGTAGTTTCGGTATTATGTACCTAAAACTGACATTTCAATTAAACCTACTGCGAACACCTAACACACTGAATATAGGGTCGTTTTCACGTCTACTGGCTTATCAGTTAGAGTAAACGCGCCACAGTCAAAATTCAGTAAACAACGTTTTCACTTTCAACTTATTATTCGCAGGTAAGGTATAAAAATAATGAAAATTGGCTCTTATCAATTAAAAAACAAAACCATCCTGGCACCAATGGCAGGGGTCACCGATCGCCCATTTCGGCAATTATGTCGAGATTTGGGCGCCGGCATGGCAGTCTCAGAAATGATTTCATCCAACTCTTTATTATGGGGGAGTAAAAAAACACAACGCCGCGCCAATCACGAAGGAGAAATAGCACCTAGAATAGTCCAAATTGCGGGTGCCGACCCCAAACTGATGGCTCAAGCGGCAAAGCTTAACGCGGATCAGGGTGCACAAATCATTGATATCAATATGGGCTGCCCTGCAAAAAAAGTGTGCAAAGTAATGGCCGGATCAGCACTACTGCAAAATGAAGCACTCGTTAAAGCTATTTTGACTGAGGTCACTCAATCTGTAGACATCCCCGTTACGCTTAAAATTCGAACTGGATGGGATAAACATTCACGTAACGCATTAACTATAGCTAAAATTGCAGAGCAATCTGGCATTCAGTCCCTTGCCATTCACGGCCGCACACGAGCATGTGGTTACCGTGGTCACGCAGAATATGATACTATCGCCGAACTCAAAAGCAGGCTGTCATTGCCCATTATTGCAAACGGGGATATCACAACACCAGAAAAAGCCAAATTTGTACTTGAGTACACCCAGGCTGACGCGGTAATGATAGGCAGGGCAGCACAAGGTCGACCCTGGATTTTTAGAGAAATCAATTACTACCTTGAAACAGGTCAAACACTAGCAGAACCTTCAACACAAGAAATCCGAGATATTCTGCTCCGTCACCTGAAAAACTTATATACATTTTATGGCGAATACGCAGGCGTTCGCATTGCCCGAAAACATATCTCCTGGTACAGCAAAGGTCAACGCCATGGTGCGGCATTCAGGCATGATGTAAACCAGGTCAGCACCGTTGAAGAACAACTGAGTACCACTCAAACCTTCTTCAATAAACTAATAGAAAAAGAACAACAAAATAAAGCGGCATAGTTGCTTGAATCAAAGGGTATCTATTGGCCTGGGAGGATACAAAGCGTGACACCAAATAACCCCACATTACGCAAGGAACGTCGGAAACAACCCTTATGCACTTGTATTCGCGCCTCCCTAGAACTTTATTTTAAAGACTTGGATGGACATACTGTCAACAACGTCTACCAAATGGTCATCAGCGAAGTAGAAAAACCACTACTCGAAGTCGTCATGCAACAAAGCCGGGGGAATCAAACAAAAGCAGCGGAATTATTGGGCATTAACCGCAGCACACTAAGAAAAAAACTAGAGCAGCACAAATTAAGTTAATTTACGGAGTTTACCCTAATAGCTGCATAAAAAATTAAGCGTAAGCGCTTTTAGAGTAGTATATACCCATGACGTTATGTTGTAGGTGTTTTGACGCAGATCTGTATTTCAGCTTGTCCTCAATCGAAAAAATTCAACTTAGCCAGCTAGGCCTGCATTTTTTCTCAATTAGAAAAACCGAATCTAAGGCACAGCTACACACGCTATAACGCCATGGGTATATTAAGGCTCAAACGAACTATTTTATGGATTAGATCCTAGTTACTCCAAGTAAATTCCAGAAAATAGAAGTATTGAACCTTAGATGCTGCTATAAAAGCAGTGCCACGGTTTTGAGTCACAATTTATGTAACTATTAGGGTTTTATTTATGTCAACAATCAAGCGTGCCTTACTCAGTGTTTCTGACAAAACGGGTATTGTAGAATTCGCAACTCAGCTCTGCGCGCACAACGTAGAACTCCTATCCACAGGAGGAACGGCCAAGTTACTCCGAGAACATCAACTCCCCGTTGTTGACGTCTCTGATTACACGGGCTTTCCTGAAATAATGGCGGGGCGAGTCAAAACTTTGCATCCTAAGATCCATGGTGGCTTGCTCGGTCGTCGCGATGTTGATGCTGCGGTTATGGCTGAACATAACATCCCGCCCATTGATTTAGTCGCAGTCAACCTTTACCCATTCGAAAAAACTGTCGCCAACCCAAACTGTGATTTATCAGCAGCCATTGAAAATATCGATATTGGTGGCCCTACGATGCTGCGGGCAGCCGCAAAAAATTATAGTTCGGTCACCGTCGTTGTTGACAATAAAGACTACTCAAAGATCATAGAAGAAATGAAAATCAACAAGGGTGCCATTGGCGATGAAAGTAGATTCAAGCTTGCTGTTAAAACATTTGAACATACCGCCCGCTACGAGGGGGCTATCGCCAATTACCTGGGCGCGATTTCAAATCACCCAAACGCGGAAAAAAAACGTTTTTCCAATACGGTTAACAGCCAGTTTATACTGAGCCAAAGCTTACGCTACGGAGAAAACCCACACCAGCATGCTGCGTTTTACCATGAACATTCACCTACAGAGGCCAGCATCTCTACAGCAGAACAAATTCAAGGCAAAGCACTATCCTATAATAATATAGTCGATACGGATGCGGCTCTGGAATGTGTAAAATCATTTACTACGCCAGCCTGCGTTATTGTTAAGCATGCAAACCCATGCGGCGTCGCCATCGGTGACGCCACTTTAGATGTTTACAATCAAGCCTACCAAACGGATCCCACATCTGCATTTGGAGGTATTATTGCGTTTAACCGAGAACTCGACAAAACAACCGCACAAGCAATTATTGATCGCCAATTTGTTGAGGTCATCATTGCGCCAGCCATCCTTGATGACGCGCGGGCTGTCTTCAAGAAAAAACCCAATGTTCGTATTCTCGTTTGTGGAAAACTACCCTCAACGACAAGCGCAGGGCTACATTTAACTAAAGTGACAGGGGGCTTGCTGCTTCAGGACAAAGATATCGACACCATAACTACAGACAGCGTAACTAAAGTAACGCAACGATCACCGACTAAAAATGAATTGCAAGATTTGCTTTTCACCTGGAAGGTGGCTAAATATGTCAAATCAAATGCCATTGTTTACGGCAAGAATGGCATGACGATTGGCGTGGGTGCGGGTCAAATGAGTCGTGTTTACAGCGCCCGTATCGCAGCCATCAAGGCGACTGATGCGGGTCTGCAAGTCAAAGGCTCGGTTATGGCAAGCGATGCCTTTTTTCCTTTTCGTGATGGCATAGATGCGGCGGCTGAAAGTGGCATTACCGCTATCATTCAACCCGGTGGTTCTATTCGTGACGATGAGATCATTGCCGCCGCAAACGAACACCACATTGCCATGGTGTTCACCGGCATGAGACACTTTCGGCATTAAGCAGAAGGCGAGCCGTTCTACAAATATTGTGGAACGGCATCTGTCACAATCAAGTACGAGCGACTAGAAACGCCGATGACTTCTTCGACGCAATAATGGCACTAACAAGCCTGCGATTAAAACAAGAACATTTAACGCACCGCCTCCACCACCCGTATCAGATTCAACAGCAGGGGTATTCGCAGCACCCGAAGAGTTATTGCCTGTGGTATCTTCATTGCCTCCGGTATCCTCATTGCCTCCGGTATCCTCATTGCCTCCGGTATCCTCATTGCCTCCGG
>CAZZJI010000100.1:0-8315 GCA_964654485.1 uncultured Gammaproteobacteria bacterium
AAACGAGTGATACAGCACAGCGTAGAAAACCCGATGGCACAGAAAATTCTTTCAGGTGAATTTGTTTCTGGTGATGTTATTCGCGTTGATGTGGAGAATGAAGATATCGTAATTCGCCACGCCTAATGCCTATTACTTAGATCCAACAAGAATGGTGCTACGACAACACAGCAATTTCCAGTAACTCATGGTGTTGATAGATTCCTGACTTGCTTGATAGAGGCCGTAATTTTTCTTCTTCATCCTGTAATATTGCCGCAAAGAGGCAAATTTAATAAAAGGATAGGTGAGTAATAAAAGTGCCAGCGAAGACCGTTTTATTTTATCGTATTCCAAGCGCGTGTGTTTAAAACCTTCCTTGCGCAGGCCGAAATCGAGGTAATAGTAACTCATTGGCATAATGTGTCCCGCGAGTGTGCCCGCATCTTTTTCATTAAATGACAGCGGCCCAAACATCGCATAGAAGCCTCGTGTTAGATAGGAAAGCCTTGATGTTAAATTGAGAATATTAGGTGTAGTGAGTATTATTTTTCCGCCTGGTTTCAATATACGGTAAATTTCATTAATAAAATCATAGGGGCTGCGTAAATGTTCTACGACTTCAATGGCGTAAACAATGTCAAAACTATTGTCATCGTAAGGTAATTTTGTTTGGAAATGCAGCTTTATGCACTCAATTTCATCGTACTGAAAAATTTCGGGGAATAAATCACATGCCTTCAGAATGTCTCTGGGTGTAGCACCCTGTTGCTTGATATAGGTCCCCAGCATTTTGGACATAAAGCCACTCCCCGCGCCTATATCGAGTACCTTTTTATTTAAAATACCAGTGTTTGTTATTATGTCGAAAACTTTTCTGTTGGTTGATGGGTGTGAGGCAGAATCGATTTCATCGGGGCGTGTAACATCTATAATTTCTTCTTCGTTTTCCTTCAGGTATTTAATTATTGCGTTTGCGCCGCGTTTAGATGACGTAACGTCGCTTTGCATATCAAACGTTTCTTTGAATAGTTTTTTTTGTATTTTCTGAAAGGCTGGAAAGTCTTCATTGGCGGATTCGATGGCTGGAATAAGCTGGTTAAATTGGTTTATCACCTTGCCCAGGCTCCAGTGTTGATAGTTTTTGTTGTTTTTCCATTCAGCATTATGCGTATTTAAGAAAATACAAGGGCGTGGCTTGTTGATGAATTCGTAGGCCTGGCTGCTGGCATCGCCCATGTAAATATCCGCAGTATTGGTATAGGTCATGTCAGCACAACGATCGCTGCCTGTGTCAATATATATATTGTTTGCTTCAAAATATTTCTGTGGTATTTCTTTGTATAACTGCTTTTTTTCAAACAAGGCAATATGAGGTGAAAAAATCAGGTTGTAGTCACTGTTGTTATAAAATTCCTCAAGGATTTTCAATCCCCACAATGGCCATGATGACAGATTTCTTTGGAAATGCGGATTGTAAAGTATTGCCGGATTTCTATTCTTGAAGAGGTGATTTAGTTTACTTTTGGTATTGTTGGTAACATCAAATTTTGGATAGCCGATTATTTTCCAGTTTTTATCTGTAAGGATATTTTTATCCTGTAAGCGATTTTTCACTTTTTCTCCGGACAATAGCAGAAAGTCATATATTTTTAGTTCATCTCGGAATCCAAAGGCACGATCCCCGGCTCCATGAAATGTAAATATAAACTTAGGTTTTTTTACGTTGTTATAGTGTTCAAGGCGCTGGATCAGAAAATCTGTATAAAAATCCGGACTGACAATTGCATCGAGTGATAACAGCAGATCCATATTATTACGAATAACATTTTTAGCCCTGGGGAAGGGGCGTCGCTTAAAGTCTGTTGAAATTATTTTTCTGGCAAGTGACTGTTGTAATATTTTTATATTACAATTATGGTTGGGAAAAATAACATTAAGCTTGTTTAAAAAATTTATAGAGCGCGGGAAGGATGTGAAAATAGTAATTTCAACGTCATCTCTGCGTGACAGCTCATAGGCAATTGGCGCTATGTGATAAATATGGTGGAGGTTTCTTAATAAAAGGAATCCAATTTTCATTTTTGTAACAATTAAATATTATATTAAAAATACGTAATTTTGTATGAGTAGCTTTGTGTGATCAGTTTTTATGTATCGGATTTTCAATAATTTTGACGGCGACCTGTTGTCCTGTGACGGAATAGGCGATGTATTCATATTTTACGTTGTTTTTATCCACAAACTCCTTGAAGCCACGATGTTCATGCTTTTGCCAGCGCGGGTAATTATAATAATCATCGAACAGAATAATCGTGCCCGCTTGTAGATATGTCCCGGTGTGATCAAAGATGGTTTTTGTGGATGAATAGAGATCACAGTCTACATGTAAAAAGGCGATATCATTATTCTTCTTTTTTCCAATATTGTTTTCAATAAATGCCGGTAATGTTTTATCAAAAAGGCCGATGTGGAGTTCGACATTGTCTGGCACTTTAGGCAGATTGCCGCGGCGGTGAAATGTGCCGGCGATATTACCGTTCCAGGATTCGGGTATACCTTCAAATGAATCAAACCCATGTACTGTATGTTTATTTGCTTTATCGGCTATCCAGCGGATTGACCTGCCACGCGCCACGCCAAATTCCAAATACAGGCCTTGATTTCTGACGTTATCGACCGCAAACATAATGAGATTTTTGTGATTTTGAAAATAAACCGCATCATCCGGTATGTTATTATTAATATAATCCAGGGTTTCTTTTTTAGCCTGTAGCTGCATATCCAATAACAGGTTTTTAGAATAAAGTTTTAACGCAAATCGTCTAAATAAATATTCTGACAGGGTACGGCGGAATAAAGGCATAAAATTGTTGGTCTCGTTTTTTGTTGGATGCGACTATATCCACTATAACATATGTCATTCAAAGCTAAGACAATTATGTTAAATATTTGCGGCATTGCTGTCGTTAGTGTTAGTGTCTCAACTATTTCATAGCCTTGGTTTACAGCTAAGGGCATAGTAACCATTTTAGATTTAAAAATGACATATAACACTTTATTGCTTTTTTTAGTCCATTTTTTAGTTCTTAGTGTGTTCAGCCCTGTATTATATGCTCAACAACCGTTACAAGCGGTCACAATTTCTCAAGCTGCTCATTATTTTAATTATACTGAGTTTGATGATAATGGCGTTGAGCTGGATAAGGAAACGGGTTTTATTCCAGGGCTTCAGTTATCCTATTTGCTCGGTTTGGGATTAAACAAACATCAATTGTCTTTTAATATTGGGTATTTTCAAGGTCAGGTTGAATATGATGGCCAATTACAATCCGGCGCACCCTTTTTGACGGATACTGATGAAACCCTGTTCAACTATGGATTCAAATATACATTGAATACAGCGTTGCTATATGCGCCAGATGTTTTTTTTATGCTAAGTCAACATCGGTGGGACAGAGATATCTTAGGCAGAGGGAGCGTGTCAGCACTGTCGGAGGTTTACACCTGGAATGAAGCTGCGATAGGGTTTATGCAAAAATTATATAAAAATAAAAAAAATCAAATAGCTGCTGAAATAAGTGCGTTATATATATTCAATCCGGAAATGGAAATAGATTTGAGAGATTTTGATTTTGGTCGACCTGAATTAAGCCTGGGTGCTAGCGGCGGTTTGCGTTTACAATTATTTTATCATCACAATGTTAGCAGAAGGGTGAGACTATCCACTGCAGCATATTATGAAGCCTGGAATTTTGGACGCAGTGCGAATCTAACGATATTAGGTTTGTCGCGCAGTGCGATTATTTTTGAACCAGAAAGTGAGACTCGTCATAGCGGCGTCAAATTTAGTGTAGAAATATTATTTTAGAAAAATGTTTTCAGCTGTATTTTTTACTGCGGTTTCAACAAATTTTATCAAGGAGAGTTTATGCCTACATTTGATATAGTGTCTGAAGTCGATATGCACGAAGTGACGAATGCCGTAGATCAGGCCAATCGGGAAGTTGCAAATCGATTTGATTTTAAAGGTACTAATGCGAAATACGAACAGAGCGAAGCAGAGCTGAATTTGTCTGCCGAAGCGGATTTTCAACTAAAGCAAATGGTTGATATTCTGCATTTAAAGCTGAGCAAACGCGGTGTTGATATAGCGTGTTTACAAATCAATGACGTTGAAGTGACCGGAAAAGTAGCACATCAAAAGGTGATATTACGCCAGGGAATTGATGCACCCACGGCCAAAAAAATAGTGAAAATGATAAAAGATTCAAAACTCAAAGTACAGGCAGCGATTCAAGGTGAAAAAGTGCGGGTAAACGGCAAGAAACGCGATGATCTTCAACACGTCATTGGGTTATTGAAAGACGCAAAGCTTGATTTGCCGTTACAGTATGAAAATTTTCGTGACTAACGTAGCGGATTAGCAAATCAACCTGATATGACTGTATACGATTTACATAGCCATACCACGGCTTCAGACGGTGTGTTAACACCGCAAGAATTAATCACCCGAGCCAAACATCGTGGTGTTCACGTGTTGGCGATCACCGATCATGACAGTATTTCCGGGTTGCCAGTAGCTCAAAATTGTGCGTTATCTCAGGATATAACTATTATTAACGGCATTGAATTGTCGGTGACCTGGAAGAAAAATCACATTCATGTTATTGGTCTCAATATAGACATAACACACCATGAACTGAGCCTCAGATTAGCTGAACTACAAAAAATAAGGCAGGCGCGTGCAATAGAGATCGGCAGCCGTTTGGAGAAAGTAGGGATTCAAAATGCGTTAACAGGTGCGCAGCAATTCAGTGCCAATAACAATATTACGCGAACTCATTTTGCCCGTTTCCTGGTGAAGACCGGAAAGGCCAGCAGTATGTCAAATGTTTTCAAACGTTACTTAGCGTATGGTAAACCGGGTTATGTCTCTGTTGAATGGGTTCAGCTGGAAAACGCAGTCGAATTAATCAAATCAGCAGGTGGCCAGGCGGTTATTGCTCATCCCGCACGTTATAAAATGAGCAACGTAAAAATGAAAAAAATGCTGGGTGATTTTACTGAGTATGGAGGTGCGGCAATCGAGGTGGTGAACAGCGGTTGCACAAGGCAGGTGATAGAGAACAATGCCCGATTAGCGAATCAATTTGGCTTGTCGGCCTCTATCGGCTCGGATTTTCATAGTCCGGATAATCAATATGTCGATTTAGGGCGTTTTTCAGCGTTGCCAGACAATGTCACGCCCGTTTGGCACGATTGGGAAATAACAGTGTGCTAAGATTAAAATCTAATATTATACCTTTTCAATTTCCTGCTGTTTAAACAGGTGGTCTAACCAAAGGTTAGAGATGCTTTCCTGTAAGCGGTTTTGTTCCAGTCTGTCTTGCCAGTTATCCAGGTCAACGATGTGCAGGGGTTGATCCTGCCATGAGCAACCAAAGACAGCTTTGCTGCGTTTACCGGTTTGTGGATCTATTTGCCATTGTAAACATTGCGAACAAACCCCCTTTAACATGCATTGCATGGGTGTGCTGATGGACGCAGTCACGTTTAGGCCCACCTTGGGCATGGCGGTTTTTAATTTACTTTCGTATGCATCGCGCAGACCGCGTACCAGTTTTTGACTGCCGACGATAATAATTCTATCAATGTCTTTAGCAGCAAGTCCTTTTTTAATATCACCAGGAAGTGAGTTCTCTGAAAATTGATTAACGACATCCAGTAAGTCACCGGTTGTTGAGATATCCTGGGGGCGATTGGATTTTATCAATTCGCCTTTTTTGACGTTCCACACTATATGGGTTGCTGATTGCTCCAGTTGTTGCTGGCAAAATAATTCATTGGCGGAATCAAGGTGCAGGATAAAGCTTACTTTATTACCTGCTTCGAGCATGGCGGGGCCAACACCCAGAATATGGGGGATGCAAAGCGTATCGCCGACTATCAGGATGTTTTCCTTGTTATCCGGAATTTTCATGCGTACCCCGCCTGGGCCCATA
Organism: uncultured Gammaproteobacteria bacterium; assembly: GCA_964654485.1. GTDB lineage: Bacteria > Pseudomonadota > Gammaproteobacteria > SG8-11 > SG8-11 > JAADIM01. The sequence continues at coordinate 5,985 of CAZZJI010000100.1, forward strand.
AGGGAAATAGGATCACCTTTTTTCAATGTGGCGCAGATTCTTGAACTCGCACCTTTTTCCATTACCATGAGAGACACCAGGCCTTTTTCCCGATCGACCAGAGAACCTGTTAGCGCCATTGTTTCCGTTTGTAATTTGGTGTCACCAATAACGGTTGCTGAACTTTCAAAGTTTTGCAGACGAAAAAATTGCCCGGGTTTAAAACGTCTTACCGCCATTGGCGCGTGAATTTTCAATTCCAGCGTGGTTGCATTGTGGCGGATAACATCGTTGATCGTGGCGGTGAAAAGCGACGCGATTTTTTTACTGAATGCCTGGTATGTCTCCTCACTACCTAGTTGTGATGCAAGTTGACCAAAAGACGCCACTATTTCAGGATACACCCGCATACCGGACGCGACCGCTTTTACGACATTGCCGTTAAATACCGGGTGGGTGTCGCCGATAAAAGTAACGCGGTGATTTGGTTTGTCGTTTTGTTTGTTGTTTGGATCGTCATAAGATGTAAATGCGCCAAAATTGTCTTTCTTGATATGTTCTACGACTGGTGTTGATGTCAGTTTATTGTTTTGCAGATTGAATGTTTGGTAATGGCCATTTTCTTTTAAAAAACTTTTTGCATGTTCGAAAGAATAGGCCACATTCGGTCGTGCACCGGTTGCGGCAAAGATGCCGCGAGCCGGTAAGTCGACTGTTTTATCCGTATTGTGCCAATTTCCCTCTTCATCTTTTTCGCGTACTGTACATAGCAGCGATTCACAATGACCGAACTGATCGACTTTGACTTCAAGCGGTTCGATGCCGGTCGCGTAATAAATACCTTCTTGCAAGGCTTTGCTGACTTCTTCGTGGTTGCTGCGGTACGCAGGTGATTCATTTATGTTTTTTCTGTAAGCAACGGTGACACCACCCCAATTTCGTATCAGGGAAATAAAATCCGGTTTTTCATTTTTAGCCGATGCCCGTTGACGTTCTTCTTTTACTAATTTTCCATGGGCGAGTTGTTCTTGCAGAATTAATCGCGATACTTCGTCGAGTTGTCGGTAGATTGCGTCTTTTCCTATAGTCTTTACCAGTATTTCAAATCGGTAGAGTAATTTTTCTACTTGTTGGATGTAGTAGGCCTGGACTTCCGTTGCCGTGTCGATACCTGTCAGGCCGCCACCGATGACAACCGCGGGTAACCGGACTTGTAAATTAGCCAGACTGGAGGCCTTGGCCGCACCGCTAAGCTGTAAGGCCATAAGAAAATCATTTGCCTGCCGCATTCCGGGTGCCAAACTTCCCGCTATGGGTAACGCTTGCGGCAAACCGGCACCGACGGCAATGGCGACATGGTCAAAACCCAACTCCCAGGCATCTTCCACGGTAATGGTGCCACCGAAACGTACCGCACCAAATACTTGAAAATAAGGGCGGCGCATCAGTGTGAGATAGATTAGTTTTAGAAAATTTTTGTCCCAGCGTACAGTGATGCCATATTCTGTGACACCGCCAAAGCCCGTCATGATGCGTTCGTCTAACTGATCTTCTATGTCACTGTAATGTTCAATTGGGCCGTCGATGAGTGTCTGCGGAAGTGGCTCGATTTTCAAACCGTCCGTACCCACCACGGCGAACCCTTCCATCAAAAGATGGTGTGCCAGCGTAAAACCAGAGGGTCCCATACCCGTAATAAGCACATTTAAACCATTGTAAGGTTTAGGCAACCATTGTTTCTGCCTTAACGGATTCCAACGGGTCAATAGGTCAACTATTTCCACGCCCCAGGGCAGCGCCAACACATCTGTAAGGCAGCGCGTTTCTATTTCAGGGATGTTAACCGGTTCCTGTTTTTGATAAATGCATCCCTTCATGCAATCGTTGCAAATCCGGTGCCCTGTGGAGGGACACATTGGATTGTCTATCATGATCGTTGCGAGTGCGGCAATAGTATAGCCGTCGCGCTTAAGCGCTTGCATTTCAGATATTTTTTCGCCTAACGGGCAGCCCGTGAGGGTCACATCGAGTAGATTTTTTTTGAATCCTTTTTCCGGTTCACCTTTTTTTTCGTGGAAGCCTTTGGAGCAATAGTCACCTTCATTCTTGTGACAAAAAACGCAATAATTGACTTCATTTTGTATCTGGCGGGCGTTCATTCGCGTGTCGGTGAGTTTGAAGCCGTCACGCAATCTATAATTATCGGGTGGGGCTTGTAAGCGGTTTAATTTGTCGCCTGCGAGCACCTGTACAGGCACTAATGAGGTGTAATCCAGGCCTTGTGGCAGTTGAAAACTGACCCAGTCGCTGACTTTAGTTTGTCCCTCGGGGGTCGTCATGGCACGAATACAC
>CAZZJI010000101.1:0-8146 GCA_964654485.1 uncultured Gammaproteobacteria bacterium
GTGATGGTCTGGATAACGTCATTCAGTTTATTATTAAAAACGGAATGCTCAATAATGCTATTGACTAAATAACCATTAACACATGTCATTAAGCGTAGTCATTGTAAAATGACAACCACCCTTCTTGCGCACCATATTGGTGCCTGTCTCGGTACTATCATTAAACTGTTTGGGTTTATTGTGAGTTAGCGTCATAATTTGTATGTTAATTAATCGAACAAATTTGAAGCACTGCACTACCGCTCATTATTTCATTTATAAATATTCGCTTAAATTTAACAGCACCCATATAATCCTGTTGGCATGGGCATTACGCTTAGGCAATATGCTGAAGAACATGCACTAAAACAAATTCGGTTTTTTGCTCTGATTTTCACAAATATATACCACATAAATCACTTTGTTGGGGGATAAAGATACATGAGAATAATCAAAAACGAACTACGCCACTTGGCATTTATGTTTACCGGAATATTAGCTGCATTGTCATTTAGCACTACACCCAGTTTTGCAGGCGGCACATTAAAAATTGACGATGATAAATGGATCAATGTAGGCGCAGGTTTGCGTAGCAGCTTTAGCATCGGACTGGATCAAGCACCTGTTGGCAACGAAGCAAATCATGATTTTTCACTAGAGAGTATTCGATTATACATTAATGGTCAGGTGCACAAAAATGTAACCTTTACTTTCAACAGCGAGTTCATATCCAATAATGCGAATAATAATGGCGATACCCAGGTAATTGACGGTATAGCCCAATTCAAATTTTCTGATTTATTTAACTTCTGGATGGGACGATTTCTGCCTCCAAGCGATCGCTCAAACCTCAATGGCCCCTACTACCTGTCAACCTGGGAATATCCAATGGTAAGCGCTTACCCTTCGATAGTCGCTGGTCGTGACGATGGCCTCGCACTCTGGGGGGAAGTTGACGGCGGAAAAATGAAATACCAGGTCGGTATGTTTGAAGGTCGAGATGGCGATAATCTCGCGTCACCTAACCAAAAAGACATGCCATTACTGGCGGGTCGTTTCACTTACAACTTGCTCGACCCGGAATCCGGCTATTACAACAGCAGCAGCTACTATGGCAGCAAAGATATTCTGGCGTTGGGCGCTGTACTTCAATGGCAAAAGGATGGCGTGGGTTTCTCGGGAAACGCGGGTGATTTCCTGGGCGCCAATTTTGATATACTGTTTGAAACCAAAGTTAAAAACGGCGGTGTAGTCACAGTGGAAAGCGCTCTTTATAACTATGACACGGACAATCTTTCAGACATTCGACAACTTCAAGGTACTGGCTTCTTCATTTCAGGCGCCTTTTTATTCCCCGAAAAGTATGGCTTGGGTAAATTGCAACCCCATACGCGCTTTCAACGTCTGGGCGTCGATAGCACATCTGGCGGCGATAATGCTGGCAGAACCCCGACCCAATTTGATTTGGGATTGAACTACATAATAGACGGTCACAATGCAAGAGTTTCATTTGTATTATCAAACATTGACCCAGACACGAGCGCTGGGTCTGACTTCATCCGTTTCCTGATGGGTGTTCAATTGCAGATATAGTCATATTCTTTAACAAAAAATAAAACAAAAAAATTACGATGCAGTTATAGCATTACACATGTTATAAACTTGTTATAACTGCGTTGTAAATAAACCCGACGATAACAATCAGAAATCTAAACTTAAACTAAAGAGGAAGCTAAAGGGGAGATGTAAATGAAATTTCAAATATCAACTAAACCAAAAAATATGTTAGTAACACTGTTGCTGTTAGCAAGCTTCAGTCTATTTACCGGCAATGCTGCGCTTGCTGCAAAAGATACCATCAAAGTCGGCATTCTCCATTCACTCTCAGGCACTATGGCGATAAGCGAAACTACGCTTAAAGACACCGTGCTCATGCTGATCGAAGAACAAAATAAAAAAGGGGGTTTACTTGGAAAGAAACTCGAAGCCGTCGTCGTTGACCCGGCATCAAACTGGCCGTTATTCGCTGAAAAAACGCGTGAACTCATTTCAAAAGCGGATGTAGACGTCATCTTTGGTTGTTGGACTTCGGTTTCACGTAAATCTGTATTACCCGTTATTGAAGAATTAAACGGCTTACTATTCTACCCGGTACAATACGAAGGCGAAGAATCGTCTAAAAATGTTTTCTACACGGGCGCAGCCCCAAACCAACAGGCCATTCCAGCCGTTGATTACCTGGCGAATGAAATAGGCGCTAAACGATGGGTTTTGGCCGGCACTGATTATGTTTATCCTCGAACCACAAACAAAATTCTCGAAGCTTACTTATTGTCAAAAGGTGTAAAAAAATCTGACATCATGATTAACTACACGCCTTTTGGTCATTCAGATTGGCAAAGTATCGTATCTGATATTAAAAAATTTGGTTCACAAGGTAAAAAGACCGCAGTTGTTTCTACAATCAATGGTGATGCAAACATACCTTTTTACAAAGAACTTGGTAACCAGGGCATTTCCGCTGAAGACATCCCAGTTCTTGCGTTTTCGGTAGGTGAAGAAGAGCTATCGGGTTTAGACACAAAACCGCTCGTAGGTCACCTTGCAGCCTGGAATTATTTCATGAGTGTAGATAACAAAGCCAATAAGGAGTTTATCAAAAAATGGCACGCCTATATTAAAGACGAAAAACGCGTCACCAACGACCCGATGGAAGCACACTACATCGGTTTTAATATGTGGGTTAAAGCGGTAGAAAAAGCAGGTAAAACGGACACTGATGCAGTAGAAGCAGCAATGATCGGCATCACCCAACCGAACTTAACTGGTGGTATAGCGGTGATGAACAAGAACCATCACCTCTCCAAACCTGTCTTAATTGGTGAAATTCAAAAAGACGGTCAGTTCGATGTCGTCTGGCAAACAGACTCTATCGTTGCGGGCGACGCCTGGTCGGATTTTTTGCCTGGCAGCAAAGACATCGTCGCTAACTGGACGACGCCGATTAAATGTGGAAACTATAACACCATCACTAAAAAGTGTTCTGGTCAGAATTTTTAGTAACTAAACACTGCTGGGTACTGCCTGTTTCGCTCTAGATAATGAGATAAATAGGCAGTACCTATCTATAATACACCCGACTACACCTTTGACCTCACCTTTTGTAAAAAAAGCGATGCAGCATTCCGTTAGCTTACCTGTCTCGATCATTATTAGTATTATACTATTTATTTCCATCGTCACGCCTTGTCTTGCAGACAATCAACAAGCCCATCCACAAAACAGTGAAACCTCATCTTTTGCCGACGCCATCAATGCACTCAATGTAAAAAGCTTTAAATTAAAAGCAACAGCCATAAAAAAATTAGCAAAAATACGCGACAAACGCACGCCTGGCATTTTAACGGCGTTATTGGAAAGTAACTTATTTTACCGCAACAGCGACAAGCTCATTGTTATTGCAAGCGAAACAGAAAATGGCTACTCCATCTCTAACGCAATAACAGGGGACAAAATAGGCACAGTTGAAAAACACGATATTAAAAAAATACGTGTCAACAACAAACTGCGCAAGCAACTGCGCAACGCAATCGCACAATTAAGTCTGGCTAGCGAAGACATGGATGTACGCTTAAATGCAGTGTCGGAAATGACTAAAAATTTAAATCAAGATACTATTGATTTATTACGCAGCACACTCAACGAAAAAAATAACAATGCCGTAAAAGAGGCTATCGAACTGGCACTCGCGTTTTCAGACATATACAGTGAAGACAAAACCACTCAATTAAAAGCCATTTCTTTACTGGGTGACAGCCTAAGCCAGGAAGCCCGAAACAAACTTTCAAAATTACTCGAAAAATCAACTGATGACTCACATAACGACTCATATAAAGAGAAAGATATTGAAATTCGTAATGCCGTAAAGAAGTCATTGAAGCGTATCAATTCACAATTGGATTTTTATGCGCTTATTGAAAAAATATTTTTTGGCTTAAGCCTTGGTTCGGTTTTATTACTGGCTGCAATTGGTCTCGCAATTACCTTTGGGGTCATGGGCGTAATCAACATGGCACATGGCGAACTTATCATGCTGGGAGCATATACTACTTATGTCATCCAATTAATCATGCCTGACAATATCGCACTTTCCTTGTTAGTCGCGATCCCTGCAGCATTTATCGTATCAGGTTTGTTTGGTATTGCGATCGAGCGTGGTGTTATTCGATTTCTGTATGGACGCCCATTGGAAACATTGCTTGCTACATTTGGCATTAGCTTGGTATTACAACAACTAGTACGGTCTATTTTTTCTCCTTTAAACCGTTCTGTCGAAACACCTGCATGGATGAGCGGCTCACTGGAAATAAATAGCGCCCTGTCGCTCACCTATAACCGATTATATATCCTTTTATTCAGCTTAATCGTTTTCTTCGCACTCATGCTCATTCTCAAAAAAACCACACTAGGCCTTAAAGTCAGGGCGGTTTCACAGAATCGAGCCATGGCAAAAGCGATGGGGACACGTGCTGAATGGGTCGACGCACTCACCTTTGGTCTGGGGTCCGGCATTGCCGGGGTCGCCGGGGTCGCGCTAAGCCAATTAACCAATGTAGGACCCAACCTCGGTCAGTCCTACATTATCGATTCGTTCATGGTGGTGGTATTCGGCGGTGTAGGAAATTTATGGGGCACACTGGTCGGCGCAATGTCTCTTGGTGTTGTCAACAAATTTCTTGAACCCTGGGCAGGCGCGGTGCTTGCAAAAATACTGGTACTCATTTTTATTATTTTGTTTATACAAAAACGGCCTCGTGGTTTATTTCCACAAAAAGGTCGTGCGACAGAAAATTAACCCTATTACTAAATATGCAGCAAGCAAATCAACATAAAGGTATCTTTGCCGGTATTCTGCAAAATGATCGAGGCGGAAAAATTTTCCTTTCTATCCTCGCGGTTGTGGTGGTGCTTGTCTCCACATTAAACCTGTTTGTACCTGAGAGCTCTGCCTTCCATGTCTCAACGTATACCGTTACGTTGCTGGGAAAATACCTCAGTTTCGCCTTACTCGCGCTCGCACTGGATCTTGTTTGGGGCTATTGCGGCATACTCAGCCTGGGTCACGGTGCCTTTTTCGCATTAGGCGGTTATGCGATGGGTATGTATTTAATGCGTCAAATTGGCGATCGTGGTGTATACGGTAACGCCGAACTACCCGATTTTATGGTCTTTCTCAATTGGTCAGAACTGCCCTGGTACTGGTACGGTTTCGATCAGTTTTGGTTTGCCATGCTAATGGTGGTATTGGTGCCCGGGCTGTTGGCGCTTGTCTTTGGCTGGCTTACATTTCGATCACGGGTAACCGGTGTCTACTTATCAATACTGACACAAGCGCTCACCTTCGCCTTATTACTGGCTTTTTTTCGCAACGAAATGGGCTTCGGCGGAAACAATGGATTAACTGATTTTAAAGATATCCTGGGTTTTAATTTGCAGGAAAACAGCACTCGCGTGTCACTCTTTATTGTAACTGCAGTGGCACTGGCAATCGGATATTTACTATCGAGATATATAGTAAATTCAAAGTTAGGTCGCGTTGTGGTAGCAATCCGTGACGCAGAAGACCGTGCGCGTTTTATTGGCTATCGAGTTGAATATTATAAATTATGGGTATTCGTTTGCTCGGCAATATTAGCGGGTATCGCAGGCGCACTTTATGTTCCTCAAGTGGGAATAATTAATCCCGGCGAATTTTCGCCATTAAATTCTATTGAGCTCGTTGTATGGGTCGCTGTTGGTGGTAGAGCGACACTCTATGGCGCCGTTGTAGGTGCAATTTTGATTAACTACTCGAAAACATTTCTTACCGGCGCACTACCGGAAGTTTGGTTATTTGCACTGGGCGGCCTGTTTATTGTAGTCACCTTATTTCTACCAAAGGGTATCATCGGTTTGATAGAAAAAATTAGAAAAAGAAAATCGGCAGGTATACAGTGAAGTCATTAGATAAACTTCGTCAAACCATGCGGCGCGACCGTGTTTTTGACTTTGTTGCGCAAGGACGATATCCATTTTCGCAACAAGGTCGACACGCTGTCGTTGCGGGTGAGTTGGATATCTCGCATGGCACTATCCTGTACATGGAAAACGTCACGGTGGCATTCGATGGCTTCAAAGCATTAAATGACTTGACGCTTTATATTGATGCAGGTGAATTGAGATGCATTATTGGTCCAAATGGTGCGGGAAAAACCACGATGATGGACGTCATCACTGGGAAAACAAAACTGGATACCGGCACCGCTTATTTTGGACAAAGCATGGATTTAACACGCATGACAGAATATGACATTGCCAGTGCAGGCATCGGCCGAAAATTTCAAAAACCAACCGTTTTCCCCGAACACTCGGTGTTTAGCAATCTGGAACTGGCGATGTACGCTGACAAACGCGTCTGGTCCTCTCTGGTCGCGAAACTCAACGGCGAGCAGCAGGATCTGATTGAGGAGGTAATGAATACCATCGGTCTAACAGAACAATATCATCACCGAGCAGCGCTATTATCGCATGGCCAAAAACAATGGCTGGAAATTGGTATGTTATTAATGCAAAACCCACGACTATTGCTCATTGATGAACCTGTTGCGGGCATGACTCATCAGGAAATGGATAAAACCACAGAATTACTTCTTTCTCTTGAAGGTAAACACTCCATCGTCGTCGTAGAACACGATATGGCTTTTGTTCGTTCAATTGCCCGTAAAGTAACGGTGTTACACGAAGGATCTGTGCTGGCAGAAGGAACGATGGATGAAATACAAAACGATGCGCGTGTCATCGAAGTTTATTTAGGTGAATGAGTCATGCTTAAAATTAGTGGACTAAACCAGTATTATGGTGAGAGCCATACACTTTGGGATACCGAGCTGAATGTCGAACAAGGCGCTTGCACTTGTTTGATGGGGCGTAACGGTATGGGTAAAACCACGTTGCTAAAAGCAATAATGGGCTTATTACCCGTTCAATCTGGCAGTATACTTTTTAATGGGACTGAATTAACCAATCATCCCGCAGATCGCAGAGCGCGACTCGGCATTGGTTATGTACCACAAGGGCGAGAAATATTTTCATTGTTAACCGTAGAAGAAAACCTGCGCATTGGTCTCACCGCTCGTAGAGATAAAATTAGGGACATTCCTGAAAATATTTTTGAACTGTTCCCGGTACTTAAAAAAATGTTGAAGCGACGTGGAGGTGATCTCTCCGGTGGACAACAACAGCAACTCGCCATTGGACGTGCGTTGTCAATTGATCCGATGATTTTAATCCTGGATGAACCTACTGAAGGAATTCAGCCAAATATTGTTAAAGAAATCGGTGACATTATTCTTCGTTTAAACCAGGAAAGTAATATTACTGTATTGCTTGTAGAACAAAAACTGCCGTTCGCTCGGCGTGTAGCAAAACAATTCTGTATATTGGAACGTGGCAAATCTGTCGCTAAGGGTGCTATCTCTGAGCTAACGCCTGATTTAGTAAAAAAACACCTCACAGTGTAATTTAGCTCACATTTTCAAATAAGCCCCACCAGCAAAATAATAATAACCTACTATTTTATTCGGCTTTTATTGGTCATCAAGTCACAAATTAAATATTCCACGGTTATTGTTGTTTTTTTATTTAGCATAAATATAATACAACGGCTAAATATTCGATAAATCTATAGCAAATAATATAGCGAACTATTAAAATGCGCTCCAATAAGAATAGAAATGAAATAGCGCACGTGATAATAGCCCGTCGAGAGGCAGGCATCCGCAGCGGGATGAGATAGTTATGAAAAACTTAGCTAGATTAGTGTTTGTCGTTAGTTTGTTACTGCTTTTCGGTTGTTCTCCATTGCAAAATCGAATTAATGAAAATATCAGTAAAGTAGATTATTCCGATGGTATTGATCAATACGAAGCAAGTTCGATTGCTGAGTATTATAGGTTGAATAATTTAAATTGGGTAGATTTAGTGGGTCCGTCAGATGGCGGGGATTACTGGATATTCAAACTCACTAAAGCTCAAACTAATGAAAGAATAGATAGTCCACCTGTATTGATCCTAAAAAAAGCATGGTCATTAGAAAGTGCGGTGAGCTTTGATAGAGATGCTTATTAAT
>CAZZJI010000102.1:0-8040 GCA_964654485.1 uncultured Gammaproteobacteria bacterium
CGTCCACCGGGGCTTCGACTGCACTGTTACCAGGTACAGCCGCCCGGTTTCCTACCTATCTAACCAACAATTTATATGATAAGCTCCTTTCAGCTTACAAGATCAGCCAGACTTCGCCTGGCGCACCGGAAACTTCAATTTCCTATTGCCTTGTGGGGAACACACGTCAAAATTGTAAAAGTCTCATACCCGATACATCCCCAGGCTATTAAGAAAATCTCGAATCGATGCATGTATGTGACCTTGCTGATACTCTGTTCCTTGTGACCCAGAAACTCCTTTGAACAAAGGCCAAACCGGGAAGGACTCTATTTCTCTGCGCAAAGGTTTTAGACGTTCATAAAAAATGTGTTCTAGCCACCTGCCACGACCGTCAAAAACATTTTCATAAGATGATTCTAGATGATCAATATAAAATTGTTTCTGTACATAATAAAATCGAGTATCCACCTGCCTAGTAGTTCTTAACCGTGTCGCCATCAGCTTGAAATAATTGCTATCAGGATTTAAACAAGTTGCTAAGTAAGCAAAATTGTCAACATATAACCTACCATTGATCTTTAGAAAAAAATTCCCTGATTGAAGTATCTGACTATTTGCTAACGCATAAGAAATTATTTCTCCTTCACCATAACCCTTTCCGTACTTTTTTATTTTCTCTTGATCTCCCTTAAATACCAATAATTCAAGCCTCTTACCAATCTCTTTTGCCAAAAGCTGTAAGGGTGCAAGAAAATTGCTGTGCCCCGTATTTTCGCAAAAAACCACCTGACTTATAGAAGGCTCTAACAGCCATTTAGCAGTCGCCAAAAAATATTGCTCACTCCTGTCTATAGGATCTGAAACTACAGTAAATGGTGCTGTTACAAGAACTGATGCCGTCATCAAGACTGTATACATACATACCTCGACAAAGTTATTCATCTATGCTGTTGACTTTCCATGTAAAATTTTGTTGAAAAAGCCAAGCCTAGACAAAGTCCCATTACCATAGAGGCTATTCGAGATCCCATTGGATTAGATGTAAATGAAAGCCCCATAATCGCATAATATCCCAGTATTCCTATCCAAATTGGCCTACAGCCTACTGCTAACCATGCACGTTTCCTCAGTAAATAAGCCAAGGTCCCAAAAGTTTTTATAATACCGTAAACCAAAACACCTATACCCACCATCCCTGCTATCATACCACCATAGAAAAGCGGCGTAATCCACATAAACTCACCTGGATACCACATAGGAGCAGTAAATACTTCTGGAGACATATAAGGATACACAACTGATGCAAAAAGTTGGGCATAAATATATGAATGACCAAATCCACGCCCCACAAACAATGCAGTCGGAGCCGAAAACAACTGATTCCCCTGCCCGACAACCGCAGCGATACGCGTCCAGAATGTGACATCACGTGCCGGCCCCAGACTACGATGTAACCATCTGACGTAGACCTCCGGGGAAAAAAGCATAATCAAACCCAAACCCAACATCCCTACTATCAAGCCCCAACCCAATCCGCGCAATAGAGGCCGCGGCATTGATCCATACCCTCGAAGGAGATTCCAGAACCAGGCCGCAAATAGCGATATGGCGATCATCACCATAACCAGAAACATCCCCCGTGTTACAGAGATAGCGATTACGCCAAAAATAACAGCCAGAATTAAGACAGCCCTGACTCGGTGACGACGCGCAAATATGAAATCGTAGCCTGCCACAGCTATAATAAAAGGAATCAAGGGACTCAATATCTGGTAACGAATAACCTCTACGCTCCTGCCGCTGAAATAAAATCCCCAGAAAAATGTCAAGACAAAGGAGATTATCGCTGCCCAATTCATGGCATCCACAAGGATCAATTCCTCACTGCTGCGACCAGCCACCCACCAAGCCACAAGAAAACCTTCGAGAAAAAGTACAAAAGGATAGATGACGCGGATATATCGACCGACAGGCACCCCGCTTACCAGCGCGCCGATGGATCCAATCACAAGAAACAGCAACCATCCCCAGCAGATGACCGCCGCGCCCCCACGAACAGGCAAACGAAATCGGTACTTAGTGGCGATTAAAATAAAGGTGAGCGTATTAAAGCCCGCCATGACAAACTGCAGCGACGAGCCGCCGACAGCCCCTTTAAAATCCAGCGCGAAAGAAAGTACAAACAAGATGGCAAGTATCCGAGTTTGTTGTCTCAGTCTGCCGAGCCGCTGGTTGCCGTTAGTCACAGCCATTGCCATGGTGTATTGGTCTCGCTGCCCATGCTCAGTTTTTCCACTCATAAATTGCCACCCTCTACCGTCTTGTACGCATCACGGACTGCCTGCGCAAAAGCCAAGGGTGCATGCTGATCGACAAATACGTCTTTCTGCGACACGTCGATGTGGCGGCCTTCGGCCGTTTGAATAGCGGCAGCCATCGCTTCGATATGCTCAACAGGATAGATGATGCCCATTCCATAGCTTGTCACTGTATCTACCAAAACTGGAAGCTCAGGCACTACCACTGGCTTCCCGATCGCCATGCCCTGCATCATTGGCCCACTCTGACCAGAGAAAGTCTGACGATATGGCAACAATACTATGTCAGAAGCATGAAAGAATTTGGCAGTTTCCTCATCGCTCAGCCAGTGAGCAATGAGATGCGTTCTTCTCAAAATGCCCAGACCTGCTGCCAGCGTTTCCAGTGTTTCGGCACTGAATCTCTGCGGTGTACCTGCGATTAAAAGATGGTAACGTTCTGGCAGCCGCGCCAGCGTGCTGATCGCTAGGTCTGCCCCCTTGTCACTACGAGTCCCTCCATAGCAGAGAACGAGACAGTCGTTATTATCCAGGCCCAGTTGCTGTCGAAACAAAGCAACTGTTGCCAATGCAACAGGCGGCAGTGGCTCGACAGGATAAGGTACAACTGCAATCCGACCAACACCCAGATCCTGACAAAGCATATGTGCGATTGCCTGATGGTGCACCAAGATCACGGTGCTATGCAGTCTTGAAAGCATGCGCAGCGCGATGCGGTGTGGTGTTCTGCAAAGACGGCTTTTTACTGTACCCCCTCCCGTTCCAACACCCGTCGCCCAATGCACAGTCAGAGCCAATGCAGCGGCCGGCCGCTCAATCAACCAAGCGGTTGCAATCCCAGTCAGATTCCAGTCGGCATAGAGAAAGTGGATATGCGTAGCGCCCCACGCAACTGCCTCGCGAATGGCCTTACGGTACAGGTCTAATCCCACCCATTGACGACGTAACCCTCTACAAAGCGGCAACTCATAAGACCGAGAGGCCAGTGTCAATTCACGCTCGCCAGCAGGCGTGTAAACGGCATTAGGCGCCATAAGAAGGGTTTCAACGCCAAGAGAACGCATACCCAGCGCAAGATACAGCAAGTAACCTGTATGGTGCCCGGCACTACATGGATTAACGAGTGCTACCCTCATATTTTGTAAATCGCACGTATTCTGTCCCGACAATCTCATAATTATTACTTTGTGCAGGTTCTTACATAAATTGGACAACTCCAATTCCGCCTGAAGCAGAAATAGTTTAATACGTGGATCGCATATATCAATTCTCCTGCCACCCGGGCTATCTAGTGCCCATCCAGAAATGGTCTTTTTTGCCCGATTTCTGCGTTATGTTCAAAAAAATAATCCTCGGAATATCACTTACATACCTGTGGTTATTTTTTTTCGTAGCCTTGATCTAGAACAAGAAATCCTCGTTTCTGGGCGGACACTAGTTACGAAAAGCTCCATAAGTTATGCGCGGCAATAACATTAGTACCGCCAAAGAAGTGGCTGTCATGCCTGCACCATAAGCCCATACGCCTCCCAATGCCCCAAAACTAGGTACCAATAAAAAGCACAGACCCACTGTAATGACGAGTTGTGTCCAACCGATGCGTGCGAGTGCAGCCTCGTGCCCCGACATGGCAAGCAAGGCATATCCAGGCACGGCCAAACTCCAAACAAGGTAAGCCAATAATATCCAGCGAAAGGGCCAAACTGCTTCCTCGAAACCTGCGCCCATAAGCTGCATAAGCCAATGAGATGCTACCCAACCAATAAGCACGGCCACCACAGTCATACAAAAGGCGAGCAACATACTATGCCGAACAAGACGCTGAATCCTTAAACCCTGTTGCGCGGCCACGGCCTGGGCGAAACGCGGTTGTAGCCAGCTCATCAAGACCAGCCCTCCCACACCGGCTAGTTGGCCCAAACGATTAGCCGCGCCAAAGAGGCCGGCAGCAGTATTACCACCCAATGCATTTACCAACAAAACATCCACCCTTCCGAGCAAAAGAATAGCGACGGAGCCTGCAAAAAAATGCACTGCGGAACGTCGCCATGTGCACTTGACGACATGATTAACCACGACCGACCTATTGGTCATAGCCCCGGGAAAATGACGGCGCAAGCGACACAGCCATATTATGCCAATTATAATTGCCACGGTAAAGGCAATTACCTGTATTCCCAGCACTGAAGATATGCTCACTGGTAATCCCAAGGCCAGCAAGAGCAACATCCCGAGCAATAGCATGCCATTTTTGATAACATTATCGAGTGCTTGACTTTGAGCCGCACTACCAAGTCCAAGCAAAAGACCTGCCGTGAGCAAAGTGCCAAGCGAGCCCAATATCAACAATCCTATTAGTATTCGGCTGATCCAATCTGACTCCGGTGCTCCACTCCCAGAATCCAACCAGGCCAACATAATGACAATTGAAATCAACGTCGTGATGCTGGTAAATCGCAATGCCCAGTGCAGCATATTGCGCAACATCGTAGTTTTATCTCCATATTCACTTCGAGCAATCTCGCGAATTAATACACGATTTACGCCAAAAACTGCGATACCCGCCGCCAGCAATCCAGCAGAAAGCAGCGTCATATAAATTCCGTATCCAGCAGGACCCAAGGAACGAGCTATAAGCAGGTTGGCTGCGAATGCCAAAGGCATACCTATTGCCCTTGTCCCCAAGGTTAAAATAAAATCCCAATGTGAGGAGGTCAACATATGGTAAGCATGCGGGACGTTTTTAATTGGCTTTTAATGTAAAATAGCGTCGATGCTGTGTAGGGGTGAAAACGGCCGTCAACAGGGCCCTTGTCAATCGCCCCCAAATCTTGAATCCTGACCTGACAATGTTTTATCATGCTAAAACCACCAGTAACGGACAATCAATGCATAAAAACGGTAGGGGCATAACCCTTAAAAATATCTGCCTTCATATTCAAAGGGTAGCTTCTTTATACCTGAAGTTTCCGCATTTTCAAATAACCAAGAGGCCTGTTGACGATGGGCTTTGGTTTATTTTTAACGGTATTTGCCACTGAAATAGCAAATACCCATTTAATTATTCCCAAACACAAGCGTCCTACCACCGAAAAAACAGGATGATTTTTCAATTAGATAGGACGCAAGTGACAATGTAGCACCAAATAAGAATCAGGAAACTTCAGCTTTATACTTCAATATTCCTGTAATACTCCCGGGGGCACACGATAGGCGCGCTCCAGAGACCCAGGATCAATGCAAAGTGTGCACCTGCGAGGCCTATCAAAAAATGCCATCCGGATTGGAACGTTCGATAGACATGGTGTATGATCGTCTGGCTGGGCGACTTCGCCAACCGCGCGCAAATGTGCTGCTTGCTTCCGCGCGAACCACCTTGCATGCGACCTTAATCACCCGCCACAACCATGGCGCGTCTGTGAACCGTGGCATAATCCAAATCCGCATCAATGCCCCGTTCCGGACCCAGGACCGTCCGGGTTCACCAGTCATCGCCGGTGGGGCCAGTTTGCCAGTTTGTAAAACAGCTCGTCCTGGACCGTACCATAGGCAATTCATCCGAGACAAACAAGTTTGCCTCGGCTGCGGGGAGGGGGGGAAGATGGTAGGTAACTGGTCACAGGGTGTGGCACTCTGCGTTATTACTTGCATCTAACCTGTAAGCCGCCACAGGTGCCACAGATTTACGTAGTCGCTTTCGTTCGCTATAGTCGACGGGAGCGACCGCGTGAGATGGAGTGCCTGTGGCGGCTTACGATGGTGGCAAAGCGCTTGCCGCAGGTTCAACAATAAAGCAAGTTGCGACTTTTATCCTTGCCATACTTGCCGCGAACAAAAATATTGCCCTGACGGCGCAGGCCGCAATCATTGCATTGGTCGTTGGGACAGAAAAAACTGCACATGCTCGCTCATAGATTGCCTCCGGCACAATTTTTCTGGCTTATTCCCTCAACTTTCTGAATTGCGCAACAGGCTGAGTTGTCGTTGAAAACCGCAAATATACGATGAATCGGTCGGTCTCATGCATCTCGAAATTATAACATTTTTTGATGAATGATCTGTACTTTATGAAAGTACAATCGGCAATTAACTGGCAACTTAGTAACCGTTTAGAATGGACATTCAGCTAGATAAGCCAAGTCAGAAAATTGAGCTTATTCCTTAAACCTTCTCTTGTTTAACCCTATTCCTGGAACCTACAATCAACGCTACAAAAACAGCAACAAACAAACTTAAGATAACCCCCAGCGCTACAATTAGCCTTCTCTTTGGTTCTACTGATTTACCTGTAACAATTGCTGGGTTGTCCATAGTATATGCAAGTACATTAGCAAAATCAGGGGTTATTTTTTTTATCGCATCAATTTTAGCTAACTCACCAGATAATCCTTCAATCCATGGATCATCTGATTTTCTACTCTTTAATGCTGCCAGTACTGCATCATTCTCTATTACATAAATTTTTTCTTTAATTGTGTTAATATTGCCCAGAAAAACTTCATCATTTTTCCTGCTACTCAGCATTTGGATTAACATAGTCAGATATTTTGAACCATATAAATAAAGTGGCATCGACTGCTTGCCAACAACTGTAATACTTGTATTTGCTACTTTGCTTTTCAGCCCTTTTTTAGTCAGCATATCCATCGTACTAGGGTTAATAATACCAAGTTTTTTTGCCATTTTCAACGCTTCGGTTGCCTTAGCAATCCTGGTTTGTCTGTCTAATTCTGCTTTTTTAAGTGAAGCAGCTATTTGTCCCTGTAACTGAGCAATCTTTTTTGCATCTTCATGCTCCATTTTCTTTATGGTTAGCAATCTCTCCTGCCCGTATTGCTCTCTTTGCGTAGCAACCCGATCACTGAGTATTTTAACTCTACCATTAATGATCTTATTCGCATTATTCTGAAGATCTATGATCAATTGATGATTAACATAATCAGCATAACCATTAAGCAGGCTGACACCAAGCGGCTCATCGTTTACCTTCAGACTGATTTTTACTCTTTTGGGATTAGCAATAGAACCACCTTTAACCTGTGACGTTGGCTCAAGTATTTTGACAGAAAACCCCTTAACCAGCTTAGCAAACAGGATAGATGCCGGTTGTTCAGAATCGGGGTAGATTTTTTTTAAGTATCGCTTTTCGTCAATATATTTTGCCAGCGTCTTATCAGAACGGGTTTTGTTAAAGAACCGATTGAACATAGCCTGAGGTGTTGCGGCAATGGCATTACCACCAAGAAGTGTATTTATAGTCATTACCTGTGCAATATTTCCCACTGGCGGCACCGATACGGTTACTGTTGGTTGATAAATTTTTGGTAGCATCAGAGCCAATAAAATAGCAAGCAGCACCCCCCCGGCAGTAATCCCCAGGATAAGTTTCCACTGGCGAATCAACCTAAAAAATAATTCACCAAGATCGATTTCGTTATCTGCCTGACCGGGCAGAACCCCATAAATGACAGGTTGCGGCACATTTTCTGCTGCGATATTTTTATTCGTGTGATCGGTAATGTGCAGGGACATTCGTATCTAATTCCAATTTATTTCAAGTAGCATTTGATACTTGATAATTTTATATGCGCGTTCGCAAGGCTCCAAAGCGGTCTGGATTATACACAAATTGACCTACCACCATAATTGCAGGTAAGCCCTGCGGCTCTACCTGCATACGACTCAACAAGTTATAACTCAACTGTCTGGCTTGGCTTATCTAGCTGAATATCCATTCTAA
>CAZZJI010000103.1:0-2454 GCA_964654485.1 uncultured Gammaproteobacteria bacterium
ATAAACCTAATACACCATATGTTGGTAAGAGTTTATTTTATTATCTTAGAAACTAGATGGTTAAACATAAGTTAACTTATGTTTTTGTTGCTTTTTTGCAAAACATGTTAGATTATCTTAATCTGGCCTTAAGGCTTGTCAGCCAGCCAATTAGAAAATAGTTATAAACTTAAATTAATCTAAGGAAAATGGACATAGGAGGTTAATATCTGAGACATTTTATCTTACCGCTCGGATAATTATTTGACATATAGGCCAGGTACGGGAGGGGAGTATAGATGGCTCAAGTAATAGATATCCGTGTGTTATTTGTGGAGGCAGATCCCAATGACATAAATTTTGTCAGCATACGGCTTTCTGATTCCTTCAGTCATATGCGATTTCAACTGACAACCGTCAGTTTGCTAAAAGATGCTATCGATCAGCTTACCGACAATCAATTCGACGTCATTTTGCTTAATTTATCTTTACCAGATGGTCGCGGCCTCAGTAGTCTAAATAAAATCCAGAGCGTATCCCCAAGAGTGCCTGTAGTTGTATTAGGGGGTATCAATGACGAGGAACTTGCCTTAAACGCGGTTCAAGCAGGCGCACAAGATTATCTAGTCAAGGGTCAATTAGACCGTAACCTACTTTCACGTTCGTTACTTTATGCCATAGAGCGAAAACGCACTGAAGATAGGCTATCTCATCTTGCGCAATATGATTTGGTAACAGGATTACCAAATCGCGCCTTGTTTCGTGATCGACTTACCCGGGCATTGGCACATGCTCAACGTAAACAACACGTCTCCGCCTTACTCTTTCTCGACTTAGATCACTTTAAATCCATAAACGATTCCCTGGGGCATGATGCGGGCGATCAGTTGCTAAAAGAAGTCGCAGACAGATTGAGATCATGCCTACGCGAAGGCGATACTATTGCGCGATTAGGCGGTGATGAATTCACCGTTATTTTAGAAGAGATACCTGAATCAGAACATATTGCTAATGTGGCACAGAAGATAATCGATCTTATGGCGCGCTCTTTCTCGATTAATGATCAGGAAGTGTTTGTAACGACGAGTATAGGTATAGCCACTTACCCAGCTTGTGGAACAGACCCAAAAACGTTAATCAAGAATGCAGATGCCGCATTGTACGATGCTAAAGAGCATGGAAGGGGTGTTTATCGCTTTTATCATGAAAAAATGAATGTCATTGCCTCAGAACGTTTGGAATTATTAACCAGTTTACGGCATGCGGTAACACGCAATGAATTTGTATTACGCTACCAACCGCAGATTAACACATTTACAGGCGAGATAGTCGGTGTTGAAGCCTTGCTTCGCTGGCACCATCCGAAAAAAGGGCTTATTTACCCTTCACAATTTGTACACCTCCTGGAAGACACCGGTTTAATTATACCCGTAGGAGAATGGGTGATTCGTACGGCATGTGAGCAAGGTAAAACCTGGCAAGATGCAGGACTGCCAGCCATTCCTATTGCTGTAAATATTTCAGGCAGGCAATTTAAACAGAAAAATTTGGTCAGTATGATTTCCCAGATATTGATAGATAGCAAACTTGCACCTCGGTATTTACAGCTTGAACTAACTGAGAGCGTATTAGTTGATAATATGGCTGTTACCATTTCGACACTTCGAGCATTACATACCATAGGCACTAAATTATCAATAGACGATTTCGGAACGGGTTATTCGTCATTAAGTTATCTAAAACAATTTCCCTTGCATGCGTTGAAAATCGATAGAAGTTTTCTTCGAGACATTCATAAACGCTCAGAAGATGCAGCTATTGCGACGGCAATAATTACGCTCGGTCATAGTATGAAACTGGATGTAATCGCAGAGGGTGTGGAAACAGCAGAACAAATGGAGTTTCTAAAAAATCGCAAATGCAACATTATGCAGGGGCATTTATTTGGTTACCCTATGCATCCGACACAAATAGAAGGCTGGTTAGGCGATGAAAAAAAACTCTCCCCCCAAAATAATCTGGGCGCTATTAGTGTAATTAGTTAGCTTGGATCTCTATTAACCTAAATAAATTGGAGAAAAAATCTTAATTAATAAGCATAAGAAAACGAAATTTTTCCTGATTAAAGCTCAAAATCAAACCTTCTTCCGTTATGGCTTCGATTAATAACCCTTTCGCTATATGATCATCTTCCTGGTATCGCTTTAAATTGATCAGTACAAATCGATTTGCAGGCGTTTCAGAATAAACATGTACATCGATTTTTAAGTCGGGGATAGTCTGTTGAAATGAGGCTGATTTTTCAGCGAGAAACGGGATTTGTTCATAATTTGACTCAATATTAGTAGTGTTTTTATTGCTCGTCTCGATAACCGTCTTTGACGCAACGTGTTTATCTATATTTGTTTGCTCTATGGCTTGTGTTGTAGCAACAAAATCTTCAGGCGTTTGATTTTTAGGAGCTATGTTTTCAGG
>CAZZJI010000103.1:2554-7887 GCA_964654485.1 uncultured Gammaproteobacteria bacterium
GCTATGTTTTCAGGCGCTGGATTTGCAACTGAAGTGTTTGCAGGGGCTATGTTTACAGGAGCTATATTTTTTTGAGCAGGGACCGAAAGAGCTGGAGGCGGGGGCGCACTATGTGAACTACTATCAGCAAAGTTATCGGCAGAGTCGATTGTAGTATTAGCTAACGAAGCAGACTGATCTTGTGGATAAAAATAGTAAATAATAAATGCAAGATTCAGCAACAATATAGCACCAACGATAATTATCAAACGACGTTTTGGTTTTTCCTCGAATAGATTTTGATGCTGCGAATCTAGCGTAGGCACCGAACCTAATTGACGTTCTTTTTCCGCCTTATTTAGTGCATCAAGAATATATGACATTGTATTACCTTTAGGCCTTCCGATTGGCGATTTTATTGAATTGCGCGGTGTGAATGCTCATCCTTTCGCTTGCTTGAGGTGAGAACTGGAATGCTTGGGTCATTCAACGCTGTGTTTAAATGTATCATGGTTTGTGTCCCAACTATACCATCGTCATCCAGATATCGCTCTCGTTGAAACGCTTTGACACGTGTTTCCAATGTATCGTCAAATAAATTATCAAGCTCATCTGCGTCCGATATTCCATCGACCTTGTTAAGTGTTTGTTTTAACCATAACGCAGCCGAGCCGCGTATGCCACGGTGAATTATTTGTAGATCGACCTCAGGCTGCCGCCAAAGCACAACAAAACTTCCGTACCAGAAGGGGTCAACTTCATGAGTAGGAAAATTGAATATCTTACCTGCAAAACTTAGATTAACTGTGTCATCTTTTAATGCTGTAACGACAACACTATGACGATTCTTGTTGATATCAATTAGTTCGATTATCGCAGGTCGATTAACAACACGTAAATTGTTCCAGTTCCCTCTATTACGCCAACAACCCAAGCCTAATTGGTTTGCTTTTTCACATGCTGAAATCCCTTCTTGTGCACTATCCATATCTAAAGACCAGAGCGAAAAAAGCTCAGCAAAAGCCGATGTAGAATCGCTCTTGATACTGCTATTATGGAGCAGATCGTGTAGTTCATTCGCTTTAGAATTACCTTTAAGTTCAGAAACAGAAGGGTCCACAAGTTTAGCAGTAGCAATGTTCTTTTTCATGCTGGCTGTTGTTTTGGGTTCGCCTGGAGCAATAATCGGTAGAACCTTCGATTCAGGCTTTTCTGATGTCACTGTATTATCTACATTGGATACTTTGTTAGTTGAAGCAATTGCATTATCATTAAAAACTGTTTTTTCAGCGCTTCCTGAGGAGAAAACACCCGTTAAATAGATTGTGAGTAGTGAAAATACAACTATGCTGGCGGCGATGGCTGATTTATATATTACCCTTTGTTGAGAACTCGTTTCGCTTACTTCACCAGTTACTTCTCCCGCAGCGCGTTTTAGCGTATCCGCGTCAATTTGGTGTTTTCCTTGGGAATAAGCACCCAACATTGCGCGATCGCATATGACATTGATGAGTCTGGGAATACCTTTGCTAATATAATGGATCTGTTTGAGCGCTTTATTACTGAATACCATCTTGTTTTGACCCGCAACAGTCAGGCGGTGCTGAATAAATTCTGCCGTCTCATGTTCGGCCAGCGGTAATAAATGATATCGTGCGGTAATACGTTGAGAGAGTTGCCGTAAATCCTTGCGCGCAAGTAATACCCGCAACTCCGGTTGACCCACTAGTATAATTTGTAAAAGTTTTTGCTGAGTGGTCTCCAAGTTGGTCAATAAGCGGATTTGTTCCAAGATATCTACAGTTAAATTTTGTGCTTCGTCGATTAATAACACTGTGTGTCTTTGTTTTTGGTGGGCGTCCAACAAGTAATTATTGAGTGCATCGACAAATGCTTTTTTGGTACTCTTGCCTTCATAGGGGATACGCAACTCGTCACAGATCGAATGCAAAAATTCGAGTACGGATTGTTTAGGGTTTATCAACAGGGCAACATCCACATTTTCTGGAAGTTGTTCCAGCAAAGCGCGCGTTAATGTCGTCTTACCTGTGCCCACTTCACCAGTGAGTTGAATAAACCCACCAGATTGTTGAGTTCCGTAAATCAAATGCGCCAACGCCTCCCGGTAACGTTGACTCAAATACAGGTAATGAGGATCAGGAGAGATAGAGAAGGGGAGTGCTGACAAGCCAAAGTGTGCAGTGTACATTCTATCTATTCCGGTTCTCTATTGGTTATTAAACAAGCAATTTGTTGTCAGGTTAGCCTAGCAGGTTTGTCTGGAAAAAAGCATTGCCAAAAACGATTCGATGACGTAATTATGCTGACATTTTAAACCATTTCTGGCTTGGGTACACTCTTCCTGAGCGTATTCAGCAGCAGGAATTGTTAAGATATTAAAAACCAAGACAATTTTTTGTCAAAATAAAATGTTTAAAACAACGCTTAATTTTGATTATGTTAAAAAGCATTAAGTTGTTGATATCACTGGTAAATAAGTTTTATAAGGCTCTTTTCTACCGACATATCTATATGATAATTTATTATTTCCATATTTGCTGAACAAAGAGTAATCTATATCTGATCCTCCATTAGGTACACGATACTGTTTAGTCGGTATTGGCCGGTGATTAAACATTACAGGCACGACCTAATCGATCACATGTTGTAGAAAGGCCACTTTATTTAGCCATACGGTGGCCTTTTTTTGTCCTCTTTTTAATTAATCAATCATTGCCACTATTTGATTCTATCCTTTCACGACTTAGTTTTTTTTTACGATTTTTTTCAAGAATAGGGCAGCGACATTTTAGTAGTTCTTTTCAAACCTTTTGTGAGGCTCATCATTTTTAGTAAAGCAGTAATTTCTGCTAATGTAAAATTCATTTTTAGGCACGTTGAATAATCTGATTGATGCTAACCTGCATATTTCGCTCGAAGTGATCACCTGTACCCAGGCTAAACACGGTAATAAGTCACATTGATTCGACGACTTTGTTCATCTCCTATTTTTCCCTTTCCGTTTATAGTCATTCCATCAACTAACATTTAACTAACCTCAAATTTATTGAAGGAGACTAATATTGAAATTAATCGGGAAGATAAAATCGAACAAAAATTATTGTTGAAATAGTTAAAAGCCGGGAAAACCCTGGCAAAGAAAAATTCATAAATACTGATTAGTTTAAGTGAGCTGATTTACGAAAAATTGCCGGAAACTGAGTTTTGAAAGGTATTTCCCCAATATCAACAGAAATGAAGTGACCCCGGCACTTATTATAACAATAATAAACCCGCTCACACATTTTAACCCGATAAGATCCATATTATCGGGTTTTTTTTTGCACATGGATGTGCTTATGTCTCGAGAGCACATGGACGTGCGAAGAGACTTTGCACATGGATGTGCTTATGTCTCGAGAGCACAAGGACGTGCGAAGAGATGTTTTGCACATGGACGTGCTTATATCTCAAGAGCACATGGACGTGCGAAGAGACTTTGCACATGGATGTTTATATCTCGATAGCACAGACCAAAAGGGGAGGGGCTATGTAGCTTTGGCCCTACTCAGAACGCACTGCATATTTTCTAATAAACTCTCTAGCAAGTTTCTTTGCCCTTTTAAGTTGCGTAACAGACAATTTTTTTTCGATATCATCTCTATTTTCTTCTGCCATATCCTGTTCTTCTGCGGCAATGGAGTACCATGCATATGCCAGTATAATATCTCTTTTGACGCCTTGACCATTCGCGTACATGATGCCTATGTAGTATTGCGCCGCCGCATCACCATTTTCTGCTAGTGGCCTCCATATATCATAGGCCTCTTCATATTTTGCGCCACCGAATGCATTTAAACCATCTTCGAATACATCTGCATAGCTTAGCGTGCAGAAACTCAAGACTACTGGAAAGAAAAAAAGACGTAAATAATTTGTGAATAACGTATTATCCTCGCGCAATCTATATTGACGAGAATGCGATATATAGCGTGTAAGCATGTGCCTTATTAGTCCTTCAATTTACTGCGTAATAAAATAAATCTTCCCTGTTATCGATACAAAACTTAGCTATTTAATCGGCTGTTTTTCGATATGTAATGTCAATTTTATGTAAAAATTACCGCGTCTGAAGGAATTTGCAGTTCTATGCATATATAAATTTGGACTATCGGTAGCATAACCTTAGAAAGCAGCCGAAACGTATGTTTTGGGCAAGAGGATATGTATTAGAAGGATTGTAATAGCCCTTCCAGGGGCTTTAGGCTTTCAGCATACCACCCGCTGCTGTGCGGGTGGTTGTTGAATATGTGCAATAACAGAAAATTTTGACGCTATTTTGTATGACAAGTCAAACACAATGCGCTCGGTTCGGCACTGACAATGCCAGCTGTTCCGGTCGACCCATTGTCCACAATGCCATTATTAACGCGTAAAAAAGATGGATTAAACCTCGTTCCTTTACTTCCAGATGGAACACCATGTGGGTCATGACAAGAGGCGCATTCAACTTCCGGACCGTCGCCAGTATCATATAATCGAACATCATTTGAATTCGGAAAACCGTCCCCATTTAAATCGAAAAAACTCAATCTACCGGTGATGATGACATCAGGTTCTGCAAAATCGAAGCCGGGTCCAAATTCATCCGGGTACAAGATACCGATAGGGTGATCATCTGTTAAATCGGTACCAAGCGCGAATGCTGTAAAGTCAGGTCCGATGGCTCCCGATGGGCCATGGCATATCAGACACCCAATTCCACCGTCAGGCGAACCCAATGCAAGGTGATTTGAAGTAACTCCAGAAACCTCGCTCCATGTATTTAGAAATGCGACTTGAGAATCAGTCTCCTGGTTTTGGTTGTATCGACCGGAGCCTGGCATATTGATAATGGAATCAACCGCAATGGTGCCATCATGGCATGATAAACAGGTCAAGGAATTAGGACCTGGTTGACCTATTGGCTGATTGAGCGTACGTGGTTTATCATAAACGGTATACTCGGAAGTATTTATCGTTCGGTTCCATAATGGCGCAAGAAGAACCTGCGTGTTCGCCGCGTGCGGAGTGTGGCAATAAACGCACACTTCTGTATAGTTGTTGCGGAAAATATCCATGATTGTGGTGTCAAGATAACTCATCGTCAAATTATGCCGCGTGTTTACAATGCTCGCGTCATTAGGTGCTTTTGATGTTGGATCCCAACCATCAGCCACAGCATTAAATGAAAAAATTGACCCCAATAAAAAAACTACTACAAACAGATGACTTCGCACAAGCTACCTCCTTTAACAACAAACCTGCACCACCTAGCAATATGATGAAAACTGCCAAATACTTATTTTAAAATC
>CAZZJI010000104.1:0-7635 GCA_964654485.1 uncultured Gammaproteobacteria bacterium
AGACTGTCGCCTGCGACTATTCCACCGGGTGGATGCAGTATATAAACATGGCATGTGCCTTGATTCTCTGGATAAAATGGACGCTGTACACGTAATGGTCCATTGTGCCGGATGTGCTTCATTATTGTTCGTTCGGTGCTTTTTGTGAACCTAAGGTCTAATTGTGCTTGCCAACCGCTTGCGGGTATCGGCGGTTTACTATCAGGCAATTTATCATCATTCGTATGCATAAACGGATGTGTCAAGTCGAATATTAACGCGGAATTTTTTCGGACAATGGTCGGTATTGCAGGCTATAAAACATTTCCAAATATCGTCGGGTTTCGTCGCGTTCCAGGTCAGTGACGTACTTCCAGAAACCGTAAATACGCGATAAGGTCATCATGCGTTCGGCGTAAATATCCCAGGTATAACGTTTTTCCACTCTATCGAGTGCCCCTGCAGATAGTGTATTCCAATAATCGGGTTGTTTTTCACAACGGTTAAAAAAATCGAGAATGATTTTGGTTGCTTTTTCTCCGTGGTTTGGATCAATGTGAAAACCGGAAATGCCGTCTTTGATGATTTCCTGTGGGCCACCGTAACAGGTAGCAAAAGTTGGCAAGCCTGATGACATGGCTTCGATGACGGTAAGGCCAAACGCTTCGAATAAAGCGGGTTGTACAAAGGCGCCGCGTGTGTCGGCGACATAGCGGTATAGTTCGCCGAGTAAGCTTTTGTCCAGTTGAGTGCCTAGCCAGCGTAATTCACCTTGCAGGCCATAATTTTCGATGAGCTCATGCATGTGTTTAATTTGCGCTTCTTCTTCGATATCCGATGTTTTTTCAATATCAACGTAGCCAGCGATAACTAACAGGTTTACTTTTTTACGCAGTTCCGGGTTTCGCCCATACCATTTGACTAGCCCGGTTATGTTTTTGATTCTGTCCAATCGTGCAATGGTAAACAGTATTGGCTTGTCGGTATTTTTAAATTGACCAAAAGAATCCGGCCAGTTTTCGCTGTAAATGTACTTTTCAATTTCCTTGTGTAAATCTGTCAGTCGGCGTTCTGTCTCGGTGTGCGAAAAATAAATATCGGCGTTTGCACCGGGCGAAACGATGTTAAATTTAGGGTCAAAAATATCAATACCATTAACGACCCGGTATAAACCTGGCATGGTGAAATTGGAATAACTTTCATATTGACCGACACTGTTATTGTTACCGGCAATTTCCTGGTAGGTGCTGGTAATAATAAAATCTGCCGAATTCATCGCGATCAAATCAGCAGTGAATTGGCATGAAAAATGATATTTTTCTTCATTGTCTTTCCAATACAAGTCAGAATACAGATATTTGGTTTTTTCCAGTGCGTGTGCAATTGTGCATTGCGTAACATTTAATTGTTGGGCAAGCATGCTTGCCACCAGGTTGCCATCAGAATAATTTCCGATGATTAAATCAGGTCGGCTGCCCAGTTCAGAAAAAATTTCATTACCCGCATCGACCGAAAATTGCTCCAGGTAGGGCCATACTGTAAATCGGCTAATCCATTGGGTGACGATTTCACCTGTCTCGCTGCGAAAAGGTACGCGTAAAATACGCGCGTTGTTTGTTCCAATAATATTTTCCAGTCGTTGATTACATGTGGTATGTCCTGCTTCGGGAATCAAACGAGTAACAACAAGAATTTCCGGCTCGATATCGATGCCTTGCGCCGAGAGTCGTTGATACATTTCTTTCTCAAGTGCGCGTACTTGGTCGAGTATATAGACAACCTGACCGCCGGTATCGGGTAGCCCGAGCACATTGGCCTGTCCGAAATAACCGTGAGGTGAAATGATGGCTAATTTAAAAATCATCGGTATGCGGCTAAGAAATTTTTCAAAATTTCCAGGTTCCGGTGCTTCCAGTATGTCCGATAGCAATAACAGCGTATCGCGCATGCGCTCTACTGATCGACCCCAGCCTGGTTCGAAGCCGAATCCTTGTAAAGACTGGCCCACGGTATTCCAGTTTGCATCGTTTGCTTGCGTGTTAAGATAGTCGTCTGCCTGGCGTAATGCCTTTCTGAGTTCAACGACGCTGTCGATACGGTCATTCAACATTAATTGCTTGTCTGCAACATGATGTACGCGTAGAAAATCCAGCAGTCGTTTGTCACCGTTGTTAATATTTTGAAACAGTTCGCTGGACAGGCGTCGATTGAGAAATTCAACACCACGCCCTATTGAACGTGCCTCCTGGAGTTTTGGAAATTCGCGATTGAATGGATCAAGATCAATTTCCAACATTTTTTTTGTTGTGCTTTTATATCCATCAATCAGATATTCTTTAAACGACAGGTATTTAGAAACCTGAATTTCTTCATGTTGCATGGCTTCAACATTAAAGCGGAAATAGGTCCAGCGGGCGATACTGGGCCGGACTGCGAGATAGACCCAGGGTGCATCGATTGCGGCTTCCTGGGTGCAGGTAATTATTTTAGCGATAGGGTTTTTGTTAATGTCCGCTAAGTTATTTTTACAAAGTTCACTTTCACAAAAAGTTGCAAATTCATCCCAAAGATTGGAATGTAACAGGAAAGGTTTGCCCAAGCTGATGTAGTGTCGCAACAAAGGATGTACGGTTTCACGATGTTCCTGAAAAAAATTATTTAGCGTCGAACTCATATTAGGCCTTCTGTAAATTGGTTAATCCTAAATAAATCAGTCGCTCTCGCTACGGTTCAACTGATTTATTTAGGTTAATTACAATAGCACAAAATATATAAAAAAATATGCCAAATTAAGTCCCTGCACCTGGATTAGGTTTGATGTGCTAGTATTTTATCAAGCTGGTGAATTATCGATTATTTTTCTAGGTTAAAACGTATACCGAATTAGAAATCAGAATTGCCTATATTTTCTGATAAGAATCGATATTGGTCTATGCCTTCGATAATACCGGCGGAGTAATGTTCATCTGCAAAATAAACATGTGGTTTGCCCCTTAAGCGTTCCAGTTCCGGGCTGTAATTACCCACCACAACCGCAAATGTATTGCCTCCCAACATTTCGGCATCGTTGCCGGAGTCGCCAGCGACCAGGATATGTTTTGGTGATATCGCCCATTTCTCAACCAGATAGCGAATGGCAAGGCCTTTAGATGCGCGAATTGGCAGTAAATCCAGATAGGCCCCGTGTGAATATATTACTTTTGCATGCAGATCAAGTTTGCGCAGGTGTTTTACGATATCGCGAATGCTTGGCGCTTTATCAGGATCAATAAAATAACTGACCTTAAATTTTTGCTGGTCAATTTTGGGTTGTAATTTTATGCCGGGTAGCCCGCGTATGGCTTCCCGCAGTGATTCGGGATACCATCGATAGTTGATGTGTTGATGCCAGCCATCGTCTAAAAGCATACGGTGTCCGTAGTGAATGTTGGTGCCAACTGACGTAATAAGTAAATCGGGGGTAATAATTTTATTTTGTTTTAGTACTTTAACAGTGCTTTCGTAATGGCGGCCTGTCGCGACAGCAAAACCGACCCTGTATTTTGAATTTTTTAATATTTGTAAAAGTTTGCGTAAGGATTTTTGATCGCCGAGTAGCGTATTATCTATATCACAAACCAACAAGCGTTCAATTGTAGGAAGCCGACTTTTCGGGGATTTGATGACATCAGTTTGTCGTTTACTGCGACTAATTTTACGCACTAAACTTAAATAAGTATCAACGTGTCCTTCCCACGAAAAGTGTCGGTGTGCACCACGTATTCCATTTTTTGACCAATTGCGCCAGCGTTCTTTGTCGCTTATCGCTTTAAAAATAGCATCCCCCATTTTTTTAATATCCACCGGATCAATCAGCACACCATTTTTACAAAGGCGAATAATGTCACTTGGACCGCCATCTTTTGTTGCAACTATGGGCAATGCACTCGCCGCAGCTTCAATGAGTGTTAAACCAAAGGGTTCCGTGAGTGCTGGATTTACGAACACGCCACGCGTTTTTGCTGCCAGCTGAAACAGGTCCGGTACGTCATTCGCATCATGATGTTTGGGATAAGCGACACTTCCGTAAAGATCATATTGATCAATCAAAGTAATCAGTTCCAGTAATACTTTACGCGGCCCTTTTTCCATTGCTGATATATCATCGCGGTTGCCTGCAATGATGACGAGATTAGCAATTTCCTTTAGATGTGGATGCAGCGCAAATGCATGAACCAGACTGGCAATGTTTTTTCTTTCATCCGGTCTTGAGAGTGCCAGTATCATTGGTTTATTAGGCTTATTTAAAAACCGCTCCAGCTCTTTTCTGATGGGTGGATTCATCGTTTTTTTAGGTGGACGAAATCGACTTAAGTCTACTCCAGGTGGTATTACGACCATGCGGCGCGGGTGGTAGTTTTCGTATTGACTATATTGTTCGTCTATTTCCTGATGGGTACTGGCGATAACCAGTGCGGCGTTACCCAATGCGATTTCTTCTGCCTCAATGCGCTGTGCGAGATTGTACTGATTTTCGATGGAGCTGGGTTTTAATCCTTTATCTAATAGTCGTTGTCGTTTAACACGGCCAAGAGAATGACCCGTATAGAATAATGTTACACCAAGATGTTGTGTCAATCTGGCGCCGACATATCCGGCATCGGCATAGTGACTATGGATAAGATCAGGTGTGCGGCCTATTTTACGAAAATAGTGTAAGCCGTTATCGATAAAGCTATCTAAATGAGGCCATAGCACTTCTTTTCGTAAATATCGTTTAGGACCACAAGGCAGGCGAACGATATTTATTTTTTCATTTATTTGTTCGTGGGGTTTGCAATAGGCTTTATTTGTTTTTTGGTCGAAAATTTGTCGGGTAAACAGGTCTATACGTTCTACCGATTTGTTTTTTGAAAGTGCTTCTGCGAGTTCTATTACGTATTTTATTTGACCGCCGGTATCTGCGTCTTTACCTAGTTCAAGGTTTTTAGCTCTAATGAGTCCATGAACACTAACGAGTACGATATACAGTCCTTTTGGTTTTTTTATTATTTTTCCCATAATGCCAGATTGTTTTTGTAAAAACTGTGATCTGTTGTGGTTGCGCCGCGCAATTCACAAACAGAGGATGCGAATGTCATCGCGCGTTGTGAAATGACTTCAGTCGGCCATTTCTTCAGTAGTCCGAGTATAGTGACAGAACTGAAAGCGTCGCCAGCGCCGACGGTATCGACGATGTTATTTGCGGGGACGGGAGCACCGAAATAAGCATCATTTTCGGAAATAAAATAGGCGCCATCGGCGCCCAGAGTAATAATAAGTAATTTCAGGTTAAAATGCTTTCGTAGCAGCACAGCAGATTCTTTAAGGTCGATACCGTTGATATTTGTTTGTTTTGCGATTTCGTTTAGCTCAATATCGTTTAGCTTTACCCAGGTTGCGTGGTTTAGTGACCGTTGAATAATTTCTTGATTCCACCATGGGTCGCGCAGATTAATATCAACAAACGTGGGTGGGGAATATTTTTTTTGTAACTCATACAATGTGTTGCGCGAAGTGCTGTTTCTCAATGCAAGCGAACCATGGTACAGAAGAGGGCAGTTCACTATATTAGTCGAAAAAGTATCAGTCGAAACAGTTTTATTTGGAACCGCTTCGTTTAAAACAGATGGCGTATTGTTATCGATAATGCTATTTATATTGTCATAAGCTTGGTCAGGCACAATGTTGAATGTCGGCTGCCCCCGATCCAGTTTGATAGTCACTTTACCCGTTGGGTGCTTATTATCAATTTGAACGCCGCGTGTTTGTAACTTCCAATTATGCATTCTTTCCAGGATAGTCTTTCCGTCGCTGTCATTGCCAATTTTAGTGACTAAAACAGGGTGCAAGCTAAAGCCCTGTAAATGCCAGGCGACATTAAAGGGTGCGCCACCCAAGATTGAAGATCCATCTTCGAATTCATCAAATAACACCTCTCCAAAGACAAGAGGATTTTCTATGCTGGTCTGGCTTGCTTTTAATTTTTGAGTGTTTTCTTGCTTATCCATAAGGTGCTTAGATTCTTATTCTAACTGGTGATGAATATTGAATGGATTGCAGAAAATTAAAATAGTGTGTACGCCGTTGCTCTAAATAAGATAAATAAGCCATGTTTTAGTATCTACTCGATCAACTTAATATATTGAATTATTTCACTTATTAAAGAATAGCATAAGTGGCTGATTTTGCTGGTCCATTGTGATCGAAATAATCTTCAATCAATGTTTTTTAAATCAGTGGTCAAAGGTTCCGTTCTGTAATATCGTTATCGGTAGCGAAATATAAGGGTTGAATGCGAACTGCGAATAGACTGGTTTTGCCGTTCTGTTTTACCTTATATTCGTTGCTGCGCATGAGAATATATTTTAGGAATGGCCGTGGTATTAACCCTATTTATCTATAAAGCGGCAAATTTTAACTCTGTTTGGTGAAAATTAGCCAAATATAAGCGTTATAATGAGCGTTTTGGTGAGCGAGTAATAAATCTAACAGATCAGTTGAAGTGTCAATTTATTTATAATAATTAGTAACTTAGTCGGTGGTTGTGAGGGTGGCACTATGTACAGAGGGTACAGAGGTATTTTTATACTACTTCTAAATGGTTTTGTGATTTTCACTGTGGGCGTTACGTTTGCCGGTGATGATAAATACGACGAATTGGTTGTTGGCGTTGTTTATAACGAGACGGCACAGCAAAGTGCGATTCCCACTATAAATGATTTATTCGCAGAGGCTGTGGCTGCTAAAAAGAGCCGGTTACCGTTGCTTATTATGTTTGCTGCAGATGATTGTGGTTATTGTGAGAAACTCGAAGCCGAAATATTAAAACCAATGTATATCAGCGGAGAATACCAGGAAAAAGTTATTATGCGTCGTGTCATGATCGATAATTTTGAATCAGTGCGTGATTTTAAAGGGGCTCAATTAGAGACTTTTGAGTTTGCTAATAAGTATCGCGTTACGGTGACACCGACGGTATTGCTTGTTGATAGTGACGGTAAAATGCTCGCGCCAAAGTTAATCGGTATCAATACGGTTGAATTTTATGGTGCGTATCTTGATGATGCTATCGATGTGTCTTACGAAAAATTAAATGGTCCAACAAGTAACTACCAGCAAGTGACTACAAGTAACTAACTAAAGTTACTTTATCACACCTTCTAAGGCATGCTCTTTAATTTTCTCCTTAACTTGCGGGAGATAACGTGTATAAGAAATTGATACTTGACCACATCATATCGCTCTTACCCATCTGTGGGTTTCGCAGCATAGAACGTCCCTGTTCTAAATTTACCGATGTCACAAGCAAGAATTCTTACTTAAGTTTGCAAAGGATAGGGCGTGTTGGGTTGGTTTGTACGAAG
Source organism: uncultured Gammaproteobacteria bacterium (assembly GCA_964654485.1). Classification (GTDB taxonomy): domain Bacteria; phylum Pseudomonadota; class Gammaproteobacteria; order SG8-11; family SG8-11; genus JAADIM01. The sequence continues at coordinate 7,365 of CAZZJI010000104.1, forward strand.
TAAAAAAATACCGATAGGAGGGACACAGTGACTTAATGATTTAACCATATTTAAAATACTTTTATTCGAAATATTATTAAGTCTTCAAATTATCGGTGTCCCTACCCCCTCGTTTAATTTCTCGGCGAACTTGTTCCATTAATTTTAGTTTAGACATTGTCGAATTAAATGGTGTGATTGATAATTGCGCAGGGTTACATGTCGTTTTGATGCTGTATTAGAGTTATATATTAAAACGATTTACAGTAGACTATCATTAGGAAAGATAAAT
>CAZZJI010000105.1:0-7593 GCA_964654485.1 uncultured Gammaproteobacteria bacterium
AGCATAATGCTGGGCGCATCAGGCAACCTGCTCAGCCTCGGCAATATCGACCTGATCAACGACGTCAGCGATCAATACGCAAAGTATAAATTAGGAGAAATTACAAAAGCACAATATGATTATCGGCGCAAAAAAGCACTGGATCAACTCAAAAGAAATATCGGGCCGGTTGAGCAGCTTTTGTTCGGCAAAAACACAACACATGAAAGCATACGCATCGCCCGGGCGGGCGGTATTCCTGCAACCGCACACATTGCCAAGCATGCAGACAAACTGAAAAACCTGAGCACTATGAGCAAAGCGGGTGGCATTGTCCTCATGGGTGTTGGATTAACTTCTGCCTGTCTGCAAATAGCCAATACGGCCGATACGAAAGAGAAAAATGAAATCTTTGTTGAAACCATTACCAGCGCGGCAGCGGGAGGACTCGCGGGCCTCGCTATTGGTCTGTATTTGGTCTCCAACCCCATTGGCTGGGGAACGGCAATTGTGCTGGCGGTGGGCAGTACAGGGGGGAGTTGGGGGCTAGGGAAATTTACAGGTTTTCTTTATGACAAGTACGGGGAAATTGATTTTGTTACAGGTACGGGTACCGACAGGGTATGTAAATAAAGAACATGACTTTATTTGATGACATACTGGCAATAATTTTTGTAACAACGCTGCTCGCTGGTATGTTATGCCTTGTATTCACCTTTATTATGCATATTTTAATGCCAAAAAAGGTGCTGAAAACCTATTTTAAAGAACCCCATTTCAGCGTCACTGAAATCAGTATGTTTACTGGCATTCCTTTTGGTTATATGAGGACAGCCATGTTCATGAAGGCGCTGGGATTTCCGGCCAGTGGAAAAAGAAGGGGAATAGAAAATGCTTATAAACTGGCCCCGGTGTGGTATTGCAAAGCATCAAAATACTTCATTATTTTTTTTGTACCCAACTTGGCGTTGCTGGTATTACTTGGCGTGATTGGATTCATACGTTACGAGTTGTGGAAGTAAAGATAAACATGCTTTCAAGCCCGACACTTTTTGATTTTCACCCCGATTACCCGGAGAAAGGCATGTTTGCTGACACAAAAAAGCACTGGGCCAACTCAAAAGAAATATCGGGCCGGTTGAACAGCTTTTGTTCGGCAAAAACACAACGCATGAAAGCATACGTATATACAAATGATAAAATAAAAAAGGAATGAAGTAAGCGATCATTCGACAGAAAATATCGTCGTATTTTGGTTTGTCGCGTGTAGGAAGTTTTTTTATTCTGCTGATTCAAGCGGTTCGAGGGAATAGGGTAATTCCTTGATAAGAATCTCGGGTCCCTCTGTCGCACCCACTGCGATACTGTGTTTGCCGATGTTGTCTTTCTTTATAACGGCGAGTAAATCGTAATGACCCTCGGGTGAGGGTCTTGAATAGACGATGTTGCCGATGCTTTGTTTGTTGGCGGAATCTTTTGCATAAAGCGCTGTACCGGGTTGTGGTTTCTCTTTCATTGACACTTGTGCAAGATACATTCGTTGTTTCAACTTACCCAAATAATGCATACGCGCCACGATTTCCTGGCCGGTATAACAGCCTTTTTTCAAATTGACGCCGCCGACGATATCAAAATTAACCATTTGCGGGACGAACATATCCCTGGTTTCTTTATAAATCGTGGGTATACCGGCAAGTACATCGATAGAGGCCCATGCATCAGCACCGACTGGCGCTGAATGAACATCTAATTTATTCCAAAGTTTTTGTATGTTGTCAATTTCTCCGGCTATTTCAAAACGTGGGTTGATGCCAGGAATCCGCATGATGGTCTGGTTATCCAGTTGCAATACATCATCGATAGTTTCAGGAATTTGACCGAGTACATCTTTAAGTTGGTTTTCACTATTGGGTCCACTTAGGCCGATTCTTACGAACGTGTCTGTTGCGTCTTCAAGTGTGACTTTCGATCTCAAAACGTACATCCTGAGTTTCTTGATGGTCTCTTCCAGCAGTTCTTGAGGTAGCCTTAAATAATAGGTATCGCCTCGTTGGAACACTCTGAAAATGGCCAGCATACGCCCCTTAGGGTTACACATACCATTGAGTTGCGAATGTTTTTCTGATATTTCGTTGAGGTCGTTGGTGAACTGTCCTTGTAGAAATTCAGTTGCGTCGTCACCATAGACCGCGATAAGACCTGTATGAGACAGATCAGCAATGATGCTGCCCGTATTAATGACTTTTAATTCGCGTGTGGGATTACCGAAATTTAGCACATAGCCGTTTTCGATCATCGCACCGGCATTTTCCAGGAAGGTTTTCCATTCTGTTTTCATAACATTTGTTAACTATTTGTTAGATATTACCGAGTAAGTTCTTAAGCACCGTGTGCGAGCATATAATTATACCACTGACACATTATACTACTGACACACAGTATTGACGCATATAAGATTATCGGTCTATTTATTATATAGGTTAGGCGCTACCCTGGATACATTAAGGATTAACTGGACGAATGCAAGGTATTGTCTAAACTTCTAATTATATGAATTACAATAGAAAAAGACCTGTATTTCTGAATTTGCTGAAAATCGATATGCCAGCCGCGGCAATATTGTCGATTGGTCATCGTATCTCCGGTGTATTGCTGTTTTTTTCTATCCCTTTCTTTTTGTACTTATTTGAATTGTCATTATCGAATCAGGATGGGTTTAATCAAGTTAAATTGATTTTAAACCAGGGTGTTGTCAAATTTGCCGTATTGGTATTGCTTTGGGGGTTTATTCACCACTTTTTGGCAGGCATTCGATTTTTGTTAATTGATATTCATATTGGTATGGACAAAAGGCAGGCAAATAAGGGGGCGTGGATTGTTCATATTAGTGAGATTGTGATTTTGCTTGTCGTGGTGTTCGTCTTATTATGAGCTGGCGTCCCGCAAATGGTTTACGCACTTGGTTGTTACAACAATTAAGCGCCATTTATATGGCTATTTTTGTTGTTGCGGTGATTGTCGCGATATCGGTTTGTTTTCCAACCTCTTATGAGCAGTGGCGCAGCTGGGTTGCGCATCCTGTAGTGAGTATCGTAACGGCGGTTTTTTTTATATCACTTATGTTCCATGCCTGGGTCGGAATGCGCGATGCGATAATTGATTATGTTCATCCGCTCGCGCTGCGATTTACATTACTGGTATTGCTGGGTTTGGGTTTGTTGTTTATGGGTGTATGGAGTATGCGTATTTTAATTTCGGTAATTCATTAGCTTGGATAACAGCAATATAAGCTGTAAAAAAAGGCTGTAGAGAACGAGTGTAGAGCATGGGTTTAGCAAAAAGAAAATTTGATACTTTGGTTATCGGTGCCGGTGGCGGCGGTTTACGTGCTGCGCTACAGCTTTCACAAGCTGAAGCAAATGTTGCGGTGGTATCCAAAGTCTTTCCAACACGATCACATACAGTGGCTGCACAGGGTGGCATAAACGCAGCACTTGCCAATGTAACCCAGGATAACTGGCACTGGCACATGTACGATACCGTAAAGGGAAGTGATTACCTGGGCGATCAAGATGCAATTGAGTATATGTGTCGTTCTGCATCCAAAGTGGTTATCGAACTGGAACATTCCGGTGTGCCATTTTCACGCATGGACAATGGCAAAATTTATCAACGCCCGTTTGGTGGGCAAAGTCAGCACTTCGGGGGTGATCAAGCGGCAAGAACCTGTGCCGCGGCGGATAGAACCGGACATGTATTATTGCATACCTTGTATCAACAAAACATACGCGAGCAAACGCATTTTTTCGATGAATATTTCGCGATCGACCTGATCCGTGACGAAGACGGTTATATACTCGGTGCGTTAGTGCTGGAAATTGAAACAGGCGAACCGCTGCTCATTGAAGCAAAAACGACGTTAATTGCGACTGGTGGTGTGGGGCGATTGTTTAAAACGAACACCAATGCACGCATTAACACCGGTGACGGTTTGGCCATGGCGTTACGTGCAGGTATTCCTGTACAGGATATGGAATTCTTTCAGTTTCATCCTACCGGTATCGCGGGTAAGGGGATGTTGCTGAGCGAAGGTGCGCGCGGTGAGGGTGGTTATCTAATTAACGGTGAAGGTGAGCGTTTTATGGAACGTTATGCGCCACACGCCAAAGATTTGGCAAGCCGCGATATTGTCAGTCGTGCCATTGCGATTGAAATTCGCGAAGGAAGGGGCTGTGGCCCAAATAAGGATCATGTGTTACTTAAAGTAAATCACCTGGATGCGGCGCTTATTAAAAAACGCTTACCGGCAATTCGGGATTTATGTTTAACATTTGCACATAAAGATATAGCTGAGGAGCCAGTGCCCGTTCATCCCACTGCTCACTATACCATGGGGGGGATTCCCACGAACCGGTATGGTCAAGTGGTCATGCCAGTTGGACCGAGTCCTGAAGATATTATTCCTGGTTTGTATGCTGTCGGTGAGTGTGCCTGTGTTTCAGTACATGGAGCCAATCGATTGGGCGGTAATTCGTTGTTGGATATTGTTGTGTTTGGGCGCGCTGCGGGAAAGAACATTATAAAGTATTTATCAGAGACACGTTATCATCGCAAAATGAATCAGCACAGTGTTGATCAGGCGATGGCGCATCTTGCACGCTGGGATCAAAAGGGTGACGGTTTATCCGTTGATGATTTAAGGGTAGAGTTACAGCAGACTATGGAAGATTATTGTGGTGTATTCAGAACGCAAGAATCATTGCAACAGGGCGTTGAGAAAGTATTGCAAATAGAAAATAAATTAAAAGATGTAAGGCTAACGGATCACAGTAAAATATTTAACACGATGAGAATTGAAGCGCTGGAATTAGAAAATTTGGTTGATTTAGGCATCGCAACGATAACGGCAGCATTGGCGCGCACTGAAAGTCGCGGTGCACATTCGCGAATGGATTTTCCGGATCGGGATGATGAGCATTGGATGAAACACAGCTTATATTTTAAAGAAGATAAAAGACTGGATTTCAAGCCAGTGCGAACCAAGCCCCTTACGGTAGAATCTTTTCCGCCTAAACCGCGCGTGTATTAATTGCATAGAGTATTTAACTTATATTAACGAATTATTAACGAATTGATATGAAATTTTCCATATACCGATACAATCCTGAATCCGATCAAGCGCCAACAATGCAAGAGTATGAATTGGCGGATGTGAATGATGAAATGATGCTGTTGGGTGCACTGGAATTGATAAAAACGCAAGACGAAACGCTCAGTTTCAGGCGCTCCTGTGGCGAAGGGGTGTGCGGTTCAGATGCCTTGAATATAAACGGTCGCAATGGTTTGGCCTGCATTACACCGTTGACCAGTTTAAAACAGCCGGTAGAAGTAAGGCCATTGCCAGGATTACCCGTCGTACGAGATTTGATCGTAGATATGACCCAGTTTTTTCACCAGTATCGATCCATAAAACCTTATTTAATTGTGCATGATCCGGCCACGGAAGTAGAACGCGAGCAAAGCCCGCAAGACAGGGACAAACTGGATGGTTATTATGAATGTATTTTGTGTGGGGCATGTTCAACTGCGTGTCCCTCTTTTTGGTGGAACCCGGATAAATTTCGTGGACCAGCCGCATTGCTGCAAGCCTGGCGGTTTTTAGCCGACAGTCGCGACCAGGCTACTTCGGAACGGCTGGCGGATCTGGATGGCCCTTACCGTTTATTTCGATGCCATACGATTATGAATTGTGTCGATGTGTGCCCCAAAGGCCTGAACCCAACCAAGGCAATACACAATATCAAACAACTCATGTTGAAGCATCTAATATGAATTTGGGTGCCGGTATGCGCCTTTGCGGTGAATACGCTTCTCCCCATGACTGACTACAATCGATTACTTTGGCAGTGCCGTCGTGGCATGCTTGAACTGGATACTTTGCTTGAGGATTTTTTGCAAACGCAATATGAAGTTTTGCCCTGCCATGAAAAAGAGATATTTAAGAACTTATTAACTTACCCTGATCAATTGTTATTTGACTACTTGATGGGAAAAATAAAACCAATCGACAAGGACGTGGCTTATGTCGTCGAGCGAATACGCGGCCCCGTTAACACTTAATCTGCGTCCCTCCGGGTTGGCAGCAGGTATTGTAAGTTTTGTTCATCTCAGTGCTTTATTTTCCATTTTATTCATTCCGCTATTTGCATTGTTTAAAATTATTCTGAGTATTTTGATCCTGGTCAGTCTGTGGGGTGTGCATAAGCAGGTGCTGTTAAAAAAGCCGGAATCGATCAAGCAAATCGTTTGGGGCACAGATAATAACTGGATACTCATTCAGAAGGACGGTGAGAAACGCGCGGCGAAATTGTTGCCCTCTACCTATGTGCATGCGTGGATGACGATACTGAATTTTAATGCAGAATGTTTTCGTTCTTGTTCGGTGGTGTTGTTACCGGATGCGATTGATCCGCATGAGTTGCGGCGTTTGCGCGTTCGTCTGACATTGGCTCAATATAGTTTGTGGGAGTAAGCACCGTGTTGTGCGGTTGTGTATTTTCATTTGTTTGTGGGTAATCCAATGTGTAGTGCAAGCCGCGGCTTTCCTTTCTCAGCATCGCTGAGCGAATTATCAATTCGGCTACTTGTACCAAATTTCGTAGTTCAATTAAGTCGTTGTTTACGCGAAAATTTCCATAATAATCATTTATTTCATGTGTCAGCAGGTCAACCCGGTGTTTTGCTCTTTCCAGTCGTTTGTTGGTCCGTACAATGCCAACGTAGTCCCACATGAATTGCCGAAGTTCATCCCAGTTATGGGAAACAACCACTTCTTCGTCAGAGTTGGTAACACGACTTTCATCCCATTCTGACTGGATAGGTGGATAAGGTATGGTATCGATTTTAGACAGAATATCTTCTGCGGCCGCGGTGGCGAATACAAAACACTCCAGTAAGGAGTTGCTCGCCATTCGGTTTGCGCCGTGCAATCCCGTAAATGCAGTTTCACCTATGGCGTAAACGCCGGAAATATCAGTCTGACCGACGGAGTTTGTCATGACGCCCCCACAGGTGTAGTGGGCTGCCGGGACCACCGGTATGGGTTCTTTGGTGATGTCTATGCCCAACTCCAGGCAACGACTGTAAATGGTCGGAAAGTGAGATTTAATAAAATCTTCGGATTGATGACTGATATCCAGATGAACGCAGGGAATGCCGAGGCGTTTCATTTCATGATCGATTGCGCGTGCCACAATATCACGTGGTGCAAGTTCACCTCGAGGGTCAAATTGTTGCATAAAGGGTTTTCCATTGGGCAGCAATAGTTTGGCGCCTTCTCCACGTAGCGCTTCGGTAACAAGAAATGATTTGGCTTTTGGGTGATACAGACAAGTAGGATGAAATTGAATAAACTCCATATTGGCAACACGGCAACCCGCACGCCAGGCCATTGCGATACCATCCCCGGTTGAGACATCAGGATTACTGGTATAGAGGTAAACTTTGCTCGCACCGCCACTGGCCAGTACTACAAAGCGCGCACGAAAAACGGCGACCGAGTTGGTTTTACGGTCCAATATGTAGGCGCCGACACAACGATTATTTTGTTGTTGC
>CAZZJI010000106.1:0-1106 GCA_964654485.1 uncultured Gammaproteobacteria bacterium
AGCGCCAATAGCAGTGCACCGTCTGTGCCCGGCTTAATCGGGACCCATTCATCGGCAATCGCCGAATAACCTGTTCTAACCGGATTAACACTGATAAATCGACCACCATCACGTTTAAATTTTGAAAGCGCTATCTTTAGCGGATTTGAATGATGATCCTCTGCGGTACCGAACATAATAAAAAGTTTGCTACGCGCCAGATCAGGGCCACCAAACTCCCAAAAGGAACCACCAATGGTATAAATCATGCCTGCTGCCATGTTCACAGAACAAAATCCGCCGTGTGCCGCATAATTCGGCGTACCAAATTGTTTGGCAAACATACCGGTCAGCGCTTGCATTTGGTCTCGCCCGGTAAATAATGCAAATTTCTTCGGATCGGTTGCACGAATATGCCGCAAGCGTTCTTCCATCATAGAAAAAGCCTCTTCCCAGGATATTTCTTCAAATTCAGCCGCGCCACGATCACTGCCTTCTTTGCGTTTTAAGGGCTTAGTCAAACGGGCAGGCGAATATTGCTTCATGATGCCAGACGCACCTTTGGCACATAGCACGCCTTTATTGAGTGGGTGGTCCGGGTTACCTTCGATATAACGCACTTCGCCATTACGCAAAGTCACACGAATGCCACACCGGCAAGCACACATATAACATGTGGTTTTTTTGACTTCAATTTGCTCGTTTTTGATCACTGTGCGCTTGTCAGGCATAAATACATCCAAAAAATTAGGGAAAAATCATTATACATTAGTAGCTTAGCCTATTTCTAATCAACGCTGCTGAATATATCATAAGTTATTTATATTCTAATGCGCACTGTTGTGATTAATATAACAACTCATTTGACCAGGGCATCATTGGGTGTTTTTGTTGCGACACAATATTGAAACGAATGGTCTGCTACACGCATGTTGTCAAACGTTAGTGTTAGGCAATACCCAGCCACTCTATATCATTAATAAAACCAGCGGCCTTACAAAAATAAATCTTCTTTATTGATGCCCATATTTTACTGTATTGATTTTATGTCTGAAAGCGTTCACCGTAAGCATCTATTGATAGCGCCTATTAATACTAACCTGACGCAGCACTAACTAAGAGTACTA
>CAZZJI010000106.1:1206-7571 GCA_964654485.1 uncultured Gammaproteobacteria bacterium
TAAGAGTACTAACTAAGAATACGTAAGAGCATGGCTATTGACTTGAACGACGGATTAACTAAGGTTATTCGTAAATAAAATTAATTTGGCAAACCCGGCCGGAGGATAATTATTTATGGGTGAATTGATCGCGACAAACGAAACCATATTAGTTGTAGGCGGCGGCATTAGCGGAATCACCGCCGCCATCGAAGCAGCTGAATGTGGCAAACAAGTCATCCTTATCGAAAAAACACCTTCAATAGGTGGCCGGGTCTCGCAACTTTACCGTTATTTTCCAAAAATGTGCTTTCCAAGTTGTGGCTTGGAAATAAATTTACGTCGCATCAAGGCAAATAAAAATGTGCGCGTGTTAACGATGGCAGAAGTCGTCGATGTCAGTGGAGAAACAGGCAACTACAAAGTGTCTATCAAAGTATCACCACGTTACGTGAATGAAAATTGCACGGCATGCGGCGAGTGTGAAACCGCAGTAGAAAGTGAATTTGATGATGAGTATCACTTCAACCTGAAAAAACGCAAGGGTGCTTACCTGCCAATGAATATGGCCTATCCACAGCGCTATGTACTAGACAATCGCATCATAGGTCGCGACGATGCGGAAAAAGCGAAGGCCGCGTGTAAATATGACGCGATCGACCTGGCGATGCAAGAGCAAACCCTACAACTTAGCGCCGGCGCCATCATTTGGGCAACAGGCTGGAAGCCTTATGACGCCGCTAAAATTACCCCTTACGGTTATGATCGTTTTAAAAATGTAATCACCAGTGTTGAACTGGAACGCATGATGGACCCGTTTGGACCCACCGAAGGAAAACTGATACGGCCTTCAGATGGCAAAGAAGCCAAAGACGTTGCCTTTATCCAGTGCGCAGGCTCGCGAGATAACAACCATCTCAAACACTGCTCAAGAATCTGTTGTATGGCAAGCCTAAAACAAACGACCTACTTAAGAGAAAAATACGGCGACGAAGGCAAATCAACCGTTTATTACATTGATATTCGCGCTATCGACCGTATCGATGATTTTTACCAAAAAATCCAGCACGATGAAAACGTCTCATTTATTAAATCCAAAGTCGCCAACATTACTGAGGATAAAAAAACCGGCAACCCGATTCTTAATGGTGTTGATACCGAAGGATACAATCGTTATAGCAAGCAACATGACCTGGCAGTACTTGCCATCGGCATGGAACCCAGCATCCCCAAAGAAAATTTCCCAATGCAAATAGAAATAAATGAAAATGGCTTCATCGAACAACATGAATCCAACGGTGCGATCTTCGCGGCAGGCTGTTCTGCTGACGCACTGGATGTAAATCGTGCAGTACAAAATGCAACCGCCAGCGCGTTACGCGCAATACAGGTTATCAATCGCGTTGCGGGTAAGGAGGGTTAAGCGGTGGCAGAAGAAATAAAAATTGGCGCATACATCTGTAAAGGCTGCGGCCTAGGCGAACGGCTTGAGGGTGCACAACTAACAATGATCGCCGAACGTGATGCAAAAGCCAACTTAGTCAAAGAACATGATTTTTTGTGTAGCACGGACGGCATTGCGATGATTCAGGCTGACATTGATAACGAAGGCATCAATCGTGTCGCGATCTGCGCCTGCTCGCGCAGAGCAAAAACTGACGCATTCGCGTTTGAAAATGTCGCCATTACACGTGGCAATTTACGCGAGGGAGTCATCTGGGTACGCCCGGACACGGATGAAGCCCGCGAAACAACCCACGAAATGGCTGCAGACTACGTGCGCATGGCGGTAATCGAAGCTAAATTTCAAAAACCCCCTGCTAAAAACGAAGATGCGCAATATAACAAAAATATTTTGGTCGTCGGCGGTGGATTTAGTGGCATGACATCGGCCATAGAAGCATCAAAAGCAGGCTACCCGGTTAGCATCGTCGAAAAAGGGCCTAGCCTGGGGGGCAATACCGCCCAGTTTTATAAACGTATTCCTAATCACGCGCCTTACGCGGACCCGTCCGACACCGGCATTGCGGAGATGATTAGCGCTATTGAAAGCGACAATAATATTACGCTGCACCTTAATTCCAGGCTAACAAAAACAGACGGTGCGCCGGGTAAATTTTCCGCTGATATCAGCATAGAAAGCGGTTCTACCGAAACAAAACTGTTCGGGTCAATCATACAAGCCTCCGGTTTCACACCCTATGACGCCAACCAGCTACCCGAACTCGGCTACGGAAAATCCAGCAACGTCATCACCCAGCTTGAATTAGAAAAATTGGCCAAAGACGCAAACGGCAGCCCAATAAAACGCCCCTCGGACGGTAAAGACGTCAGCAGCGTGGTGTTCGTACAATGCGCAGGGCAACGCAGTACAAAAGAAGGGCATTTACCCTATTGCTCAGGCCATTGTTGCCTGACATCCGTTAAACAAGCGATGTACTTTAAAGAAAATAACCCGGATGTGGATACCAATGTTATTTATACTGATTTGCGCACGCCAGGCGCAGGGGGCGAAGATTTTTATCGCAGCGGCCAACAAAAAGGCATTACCTTTACCAAAGGCCAGGTGAATGAAGTCGTCGCAAGTGACACGTCACTGACTGTAAAATTTAAAGACCTGATACTCAACGATGACACCGAAGAACAGGCTGACCTGGTTGTACTGGCGACCGGCATGATCGCCAATTCCGGCATTGATATTAGCGCAAATATAAAAGTCGATAACGAAGACGATTCTGCTGCTAATGAAGTAAAAGTGGATGTAAAAGATATTTCTGTTTTAAACCTCACTTATCGGCAAGGCCCTGACCTGCCGCACCTAAAATACGGCTTTAACGATTCACATTTTATTTGTTTCCCGTATGAAACACGTCGCACCGGCATCTACACAACCGGGCCGGTACGTCGCCCTATGGATTTACAACAAGCACAAGAAGACGCAACCGGCGCCGCATTAAAAGCAATACAAGTCGTCGAAAATGCGGGACAAGGGCTGGCAGCGCACCCACGATCCGGCGATTTATCTTTTCCGAGCTTCAGAAAAGAAGGTTGCACCCAATGCAAACGTTGCACCGTCGAATGCCCTTTCGGGGCGATTGATGAAGACGAGGCCCGTTACCCGGTGTTTAACGAATCCCGTTGTCGACGCTGCGGTACTTGTATGGGAGCCTGCCCGGTACGTGTTATCTCCTTTGAAAATTACTCAGTGGAAACCGTCGGCCAACAATTAAAAATTGTTGACGTCCCGGATGAATTTGACGAAAAACCACGAATCCTGGTACTGGCCTGCGAAAACGACGCCTACCCCGCATTGGATATGGCAGGCATGAACCGATACGAATACAGCGCTTACGTCAGAATTATACCGGTACGCTGCCTTGGATCGGTTAATTTAATCTGGATTACAGACGCATTAAACAGCGGATACGACGGCATCATACTGATGGGTTGTCAAAAAGGTGAAAACTACCAATGTCACTTTGTAAAAGGCTCCGAGCTGGCACACGAACGCATGGGTAAAATTGATGAAACATTAAAAACCCTGTCACTTGAAACCGAGCGTGTCGAAACACATGAAATTGCCATCACTGATATTCAGCGTGTACCGGAAATCATTAACAACATGGCCGCTACCATCGAAAAAATCGGTATGAGTCCCTTCAAATTTTAGCATGTTGTTGAAAAAAGCTCAGGAGATCAATAAACAATGGGTAACTTGAACGTCGCAGCAATCGAAAAATATCGCAACAACTTCTTAAAGGAAGTTGAAGCCAATGTTGAAGAAGGCGATTGGGTAAAAATGTGCATGCAATGCGGTGTGTGCTCTGGCTCTTGCCCACTGGGTTCCGCTTGGCAACACCCACCCCAGGAATTGTTTATGATGATACGCGCTGGCAAGCGCGAAGAAGTCCTGTCTTCTGATTCAATGTGGATGTGCACCTCCTGTTATAACTGCATAGTGCGCTGCCCCAGAGGTTTACCTATTACACATATCATGCACGGCCTGGCAAGCTATGCACATCGTTTAGGACTTGCCCCAAAAAATCAACCGACGCGCAAGTTCGCCAAATTGTTTTGGGATAACCTGGCACAAACCGGCCGTGTGAATGAACTGAAACTGGGTCTTAAATTGTATTTCATGAATGGTTTCATCGAAGGTATAAAAACTGCGCTCAGCATGAAAAATATCGGTCTTGGCATGTGGAAAACTAAACGCATGAACCCAATGGAATTCTTTGGCGGCCATAGCTGTAAAGATGCCAAAGGCCTACAAGCAATTTTAAAGAAGGCGCGTGAAATTGAAGACGCAAAAATACAAAAATTTAATGACTAAAGGAGCGATATAGATGGCTAAAAAAGAATACTCCTTTTATCCCGGTTGTTCCTCACAAAAAGGGGCATCGGCGTCTAACTACCAGACATCCGTTGACGCAATGTGTGACACACTGGACATCCAATTGAATGAAATACCGGACTGGAACTGCTGCTCCGCATCTATAGGCTACGCCGAAGGCGGCGAATTACCACGTATTGCATTAAGCGCACGTAACCTGGCTCTGTCAGAGCAAGCCAATCCTGGACAAGACGTTGTCGCCACTTGTGCCGCTTGTTGGCTTTCCACCCGGGAGAGCAGAGATAGATTACTGGATGACAACCAGTTAATGAAAGAAACTAATGAAGCGTTAGCAGAAGCGGGACTAAAAGTAGAAGCCAATCAAAATGTTCGCCATATGGTAGAAGTACTGATTGAAGACTTTGGTTATGACGCGTTAGGTGAAAAAGTACAAAAACCGTTGGAAGGCATAAAAATCGCCGGCTACGTCGGCTGCCAAACGAATCGTCCTTTTGGAATTGATGGCGAATCATTTGAAAACCCAATGTACCTCGACAAACTCGTCGAAACCCTAGGCGCAGAACCTCTGGAATCATACGATAAAAAAGTACAATGTTGTGGCGGCGCACTGGCATTTTCTGAGCCTGAAAAAAGTCAGGCAATGATTAAAGATATCGTTGAATCAGCCTACGATCACGGCGCAGAAATGATCGTCACACCCTGCCCGGTGTGCCAAATGAACACAGAAGTGTACCAAGAACATATCAACAAAAAATACAAAACGAAATTTAATATGCCGGTTGTTTATTACAGCACATTAATGAGTGTTGCGTATGGTAAGGGGTTTAAAGAATCCGGGCTGGGTGGGCAGATTATAAAACACAAAAAACTGGAAGATATTGCTAAGAAATAAGTTTGTTTTTTATGCAGGGTGTCGTTGTGTGCCCTGCTCTTTATGTTGTAGCAGCAGCATAGTGGCCATTATGGAAACATGCTGCCGCACTTGAAGATAGACCGAGCCCACATCAGCCTGTTACGCTCATAAACTGTTCCTGTCCTCGCACCCTCGCACAGGGTATTTTTTCGAAAACCACAAACTCATTGCTTATATAAACATCATTTTAAAAATAAACCGACTGATTTAAACAAGTAGCAAATAAATCCGACCTTAGGGGACACCTCTAAGGTCCTTGTTAGCCAGGTCTTGCTTATGGATTGTTTTTACTTTTTGTAAGTGGAGTTTAAGTGGCGCAATGCTTTGCGGTGGTAACATTGTTTTCCTATCCCTGTTTCCCTTACCTTCTCTAATAACTATTTGGGAGTAAGAAAAATCAACATCTTGTACCCGTAGTCTTACGCATTCCATCAATCGCAGTCCAGCACCATAGAGCAAACTCATCATTAGCCATATTTTACCATCTAGATGAGCAAATAATGATTTTACTTCGTTCTTTGTTAACACGACAGGGAGTTTCACCGGTTTTTTGACGCACACGATGTTATCTAATCGGGGTAGTTTTATTTCTAGAACTTCTTTGTAAAGAAAGATAAGCGCATTAAGCGCCTGGTTTTGGGTCGAACCGGCAACTTTCCGTTGTACTGCCAAGTAAGTTAAATAATTTTATATTTCATTTGCATCAAGATACTGTGGGTGTTTTTTATTATTAAAGTATATATATACCGTTTAATCCACTGCACATAGGCTTCTTCAGTTCGAATGCTGTAATGTTTTATACGTATCTTGTTCCTGACGAGATCGAGTAGTTTTGTTTTTTGCATATATTTCCACGCAGAGTGAATGTTTTCACTAATTTTGCAGTAGATTATCTTACTTTTCGCATACAAGATGATATATGTCACATGTGGTGTATTATATATTTTCAATAGGACATATATCACTTATTGGCTGTTGATTAATCAAGGGGTTATTTAAGCAATATTCAGGATATGCGTCAGATGTGACGTATTTAATTACACCGAATGTGGTGTCTATATATAGTTAGCTTTAAAAAGGAAGCTTCATGGATTGGATGAGAAAATCTCGTATACATAG
>CAZZJI010000107.1:0-7452 GCA_964654485.1 uncultured Gammaproteobacteria bacterium
GGATCAACGAAGAATTACGAACGAACACAACAAACAGAGAAAACAGATGGACTGATAACCTTGACGGTGTACTAGCTGTGGGCAGTAAAGAATTTATAGAAAAATATATTCAGCATTTTAATCAAAACAAAAGAAAAATTATAAACACAAATGACAGTTACTAAATAAGCGAGTCCAATAGTGTTTACATATACGCATAGAGTTTATTGGGGCTGAATATTATTTGAGAGTTGACCACCAAAAAAGATAATGTGATGCAATCGCAATTAGACTGATTGCTAGAAAATAGCAGATGAAGAATATTTTTCTCAAAAAGTAGATATTTTAATCTTTTAGATAGTTCTCTATTTGTAGCGCACCATGAAATATGCCCAAAATAACAATATTGCTACTAGAGTTGATTAAGGGCTATGGATTAAAACTCCAAATTCAATGACTGGTGAGACTTGACTGTGTAAGTTGGTTTGGAGCCGAGTTGTAAATTTCATAAAGTTGCTCTTCCTCTACTTCAATACGCTTTGTTAACACCTCGCCAATTTGCTGAACCTGATTTTGAAACTCATCGACACTGCTATCATCAACTCCATTTTTGCGCCAATAATGTGCAAAACTCCTTGCAGTCTTGCCAATATCATTCATTTCCCTGCGAAAGCGCATAATTAAATCGTGATTTACTTGGTTGGATCGGAATGAATAATCTAGAAATATATACAATTTAGTATATTCCACCAATACATGGGCATTAAATAAAGCTAAAAATATTTCCAGTAGCGATGCCAATTTTTCATACTCTCGATGAGAGATGGCATCAAGAATATCTGTATAAACATTCACTAATTGAACGTGATCTTTTTTAAGTTTAGGCACCAAATCAGCATCGTATGTAATTTGTGTTCCAGGTGCATATAATGGTGGAGCATTTTCTTTTTTACCTAGAGACCTAAATGAAGTGTTTTTTAAATTAGCAAAACCAAAAAATTTCTTGAGATCGATCATATCGTCACCTCCCCATCCTTAATGGCTGCAACAATTACAGATTTAGAATAACAGAATATCTAACTACAGAAGAACTATTGTCAGTGTCTGGTAAACGCCAAATTATCATCTCCTGATATATATATTGTGCTTATAGTTTCTTGATGCCGTTGATTTTGTTGTGCGGCTAGGTCAAACGTACATAATCCATTAAACGATTTATTTTTTTCTTGCAATGTCATACTCAGGTTTCTCAAGTATCGGAACATCTGCAAAATCAACAATTTTTTTCTTTGTACCAATTTTCACGGCTTGAGCACCGCGATAACCATTTAATGCTCTCCACACCGTTTGATCATCTTCAAATGTGAAGTTAGGTTCTTTAACTTGATTGAGTCTAAAAAAAGATAACGATTTTGAAAAGTTCAATCAGTTATATAAATAGTGTGATAGGTTATATCCATATCCCTTGGTGGTGATACCTCAGGGTAGCCCATAGGCCAGCTTTTATCAACAGAGTAAACAAATGGGTTGTTACCCCGTGGTGACGTTTAAGTTAAATAAAACGTGTTACTGGTTATACGCGCCCGCTTTCTTAGTCAGTGGTTTGGGTCTGATCCACACCGGCACCGTTTTTTGCTCCTGCAAAAAAAGAAAAATGGGTACCAGAGCCAATGCCAGTAAGTTAAGCATTATTTTATAGACTCAATGACTTGGCTTGGTTCGACCCCTATTTGCCTGTTAATCCTCAGAAATAAATTTCTTCACCATAATTAACTTATTTATCTGATCATCAATTGTGCGAATTTCAGTTGCAGACGAAATAAAATCTAACATATGTGAAAGTTGATTATTATTAAAAGGATTATCAATAAAAAATCGAAGCAACCGTTCTAAATATTCGCACAAATGATAATTTTTCATTTCAACATTCAAAGGACTAATGCCACTATGTGCATTTATATTCCGAGCTTTCCTTAAAGATTCCAATATTGATTTAGTCATTGCCCTATCTTCATAGAAAAATGAAATACGTTTAATAATAATCGTTGAATTATCGGATTTAACTAATTTTTCTAAAGCTGACCATAACTTCATGAACCTAAACTCTGGTTCATATTGATCTAAAGAATTTATGTAGCCAATAAGCACACTAGTTATGTGATTTGAAAAATTACTTTTTCGGAGTTGAGATAACGAGATAGACAAATTAGACTCAGCCAGTTTAATATCTTTGATATAAACTGGTTTTTTTTTCAAATTAACGTACATACCAAAACCCGTTCTTTGCACTTTTCCCTGACTTAAAATGAAACGTATGCAATTGCCCAAGAGATATAATACTATCTGTTGGAAATTCTTGATCTTTCTCAGGTGCCAATAAGTTAATTCTTCTTTGAAACCCGATTTGCAACATAGCTCGAATAATATCGATTGAGTCCATTGCGTTTATAAAAGCAGTTTCCACATCAGATGCTTGAACAGATATTGAAACAAATTGATAATCAATTTGTTCAGAGACTCTATATCTTGTATTTTTTAAGATGAGATTGTTACGAGATTTTTCATATTTTTTGGAATACGCTTACTAAAACTTACCGTACGACCATTGATTACTCTTCTTTTTAACAAAACCCTATTATTGAGACTTATTGATGTCACCAAAACATATTCATTCTTTATACGTAATTTTTTTTTGCATCTCGTATCAAAATTTGACAAAATGTCATCTGGTTTAGAAATTTTATTTTTAATATATGAATCCGTAACTGACATTTTGAATTCAAAAAATATAACATCGTCATCTAGATTAAAAGAATGAACGATCTTACCTAGCAATGCATCTAAAGTGAAATTAAGGCCAAAGGTTTGAGTTACTTTCCCATTACCTGTAATTTTCATATTTAACTTAACATCGGCAATCAATGCTTCAGGAGGAATGCCTCCATCCCATTTTACATTCAATATTTGTTTTTCTTTGACAGAGAAGAACTCGTATATATTCGATCTGAGCATCTAATGACTAAATGAGCCGCGCATCTTTTTGCGTAGGCTCCATTTTATGGTAAGGCTTTTTCTAGACCGACTTCAGAACAGTAGGACCTGAACAAGCAATTCGACAATCTGAATTTACTTTATTTTTGCGAATTTGTAAGTAAAAAATAAGCCTTAGAGCGCTAATATTAACACTTAAATAGTCATTCTAAGGGAAATAACTATGTCACGGGCCAACCGCTATCACATCTCTGGTCAAATTTGGCACATTGTCGCTCTCGAACATCCATGTTCTTCGCGACATAAGAACGTCCCTGTTCAAAACACATTATTTTATGGATGTCCTATTATATTTTTTATAAGGCAGCGTGATTATTATTGTTAAATTTGCCCCCGTGGTTCTGCACCAAACGACACTTCCTTGATGTGGTGCCAGAGTTTTGTAGCAACTGGGCCGTGCGGACGATTTCTTAGGCGTGCTGCTACGAGATCAATTTTTCCACTGTGAAGATTTTCTCCTGCAATTGATACAAGCATCCCGTCTTTCAGTTCTTGCTCAATCAGGAAAGAGGGAAGATGCCCCCATCCCATGCTCTGAAGAATGATTTCTTTTTTCATGAGTTGGTCACTTACTGTCAAACGTGGTGCGCCATCAATGATATAGTACTCTTTCTTTTTTAGATGGCGTGCTGTATCTCTGATGATGCATTGAGTGTGGTTGCGCATTTGCTCGGGCGTAATGTCATCGTTTGGTTTAAATCCAAGAAATCCAGGTGTAACCACAGGAATGAAATTAACGCTACAAAGATCGATAAACTCCAGCTTGGTATCGCTTTTATCGATGTGATGGATAATAAGATCAGCGTCCCCATCCACAAGCCGTTCCATCGGGCCGGTTAATGTTTCGAAATGTAAATCAAGTAGGGTATTGGGACAATTCTCAAAGAACCTATTGAGCAACGCTAGAGTCTCGGGCAGCGGACATGCATCTCCAATGATCACACAAAGTGCAGTTTCTTCCCCCATCGCAAGTTGCTCGGCGTGTGTTTTAAGCGCGCCTGCTTCACTGAGCAGGATTTTCACACGCATGTGGAATGATTGTCCTGCCGTTGTCAGTGCAACACGATAACCGCTACGGTCAAAGAGCGGCACACCAACTTGCTCCTCCAAACCCTTAATAGCAGAAAACACGGTTGGATGCGTGCGATTAAGTGCATCGGCTGCCGCCTGAAAACTGCCGTAGATTACCACGGCATTGAAACAACGTAATTGATGAAGCGTAAAATCAAACATAGTAGATATATTCTACAATGATTGTTTATATTTTGTAATATCAGTATTCGTGTTGCCTTGTAAAGTGTCCTTTTCAAGTAAGAATAAGGAGCGAGCAGTGCGCGCAATTACTATTCAAAGTTATGGTGGGCCAGAAAATTTGGTCATTAAAGATGTGCCGAACCCTGTACCAACATCCGGGCAGGTCATAATCGAGGTCAAAGCCTTCGGGATTAATCGAGCGGAGTTGTATTTTCGTGAAGGCCTCTGGGGTGATGTTGCCGAGATAAGCGGTATAGAATGCGTTGGCCGCGTGCAATTCGATCCTAGCGGGGTTTTTTCTGTCGGTCAGAGTGTGATGGCGCTCATGGGCGGAATGGGGCGCACAATAAACGGAAGTTATGCAGAGCTTGTCGCTGTGCCGGTGGAGAACGTCGTAGCGATACATACCGATTTACCATGGGAAGCGCTTGCAGCCATTCCCGAATCCTATGCTACTGCCTGGACTTGCCTGAAACGTAATCTTTCCCTGATTAGTGGACAGACGATACTGATTCGTGGTGCCACATCGGCTCTTGGACAGGCGGCTGTAAATATTGCTGCGGAATTAGGCGCACACGTTCTGGCGACAACACGTAAGACAGAGCGTTTTGATACTCTGGCCGCACTTGGGTCTGAGCCTGTATTAGATGTACCTGATTTGTCGGTACATATTCGCAAGCGCTTCAAGGATGGTATTGATGCCGTACTCGATATTGTAGGTAATCGTACAATTCTTGATTCTATGGCGATGGTGCGAGCTGATGGTCGGGCTTGTCTTGTAGGATTTCTTGGTGGCGGTGATCCTATCAAGGGCTTCAATCCGTTGGTAGATATGCCCAGTGGTGTGCAGTTAAGCCTTTTTGCGAGCGCCTTTACGTTTGGCTCTGCTGACTATCCTCTCTCAGAAATTCGGTTTCAAAATATTGTGGATCGCGTTCGAGACGGGGGCTATAAAGCACAGCCTGCCAAGGTATTTGATTTTGAGCAGATTATACAGGCCCATCACTTCATGGAATCGAATGAAGCAAATGGAAAAATCGTCGTGCGCGTTTAATAATTAATAAGAGATCAAGTATCATATTCGCGTTTTATCCGATTTACCTTTCTCAGCTTTAGTAAACTTACACCCTCTTCCATAAGTACTTTCAACTTTGAGATAGTTGTTGGGATGCTCCCCGTTCTTTTCGAATTGAAGATCAGTATTTTTTATCTACGTTTCCTTAATCAGTCAATTATGATACTTGATAATCATCTTGCATTTGATAACTTGCGCCGCGTTTTTTGTGGCGTCAATGTTTAAATGCTTGTTAAATGTGGTGCTGCAGACTACTATACAACTATGTATGCGCATCATACATAGTGTTTTAATCCTTAAAAGTGCCATCTTAAAAGCGCCATTTTAAGGTTAATAAGGGCTTATACGAAAGTATCGTTTGTTCAGTTTTGGAAGAAGAGGGATCTCAGTACGCCCGAATTTTAGGTGTTTGAAGATACAGCGCAAATTACATATTTTAGCGCTGGTGTGATCGCCATGTCGCGGGCGGCACACCTATATGACGCTTAAAAGCTCGACTGAAAGCCGCAAGATTTTCGTAACCAACATCGGCTGCGATTTCGCTGATGGCTTTCTGTGTGCTGCCTAAGAGTCGGCCGGCCACATTCATTCGCCACTTTGTTACATATACCATGGGAGACTCTCCTATTGCCGTCGCAAAACGGGCTGCAAACCGTGACGGTGACATCGCTACACCTTCGGCC
Organism: uncultured Gammaproteobacteria bacterium; assembly: GCA_964654485.1. Classification (GTDB taxonomy): domain Bacteria; phylum Pseudomonadota; class Gammaproteobacteria; order SG8-11; family SG8-11; genus JAADIM01. Next base: position 6,043 of record CAZZJI010000107.1, read on the forward strand.
AGACGCTTTATTGACCAGTGATCCCCCGGCCGGGCATGGATCATAGCGATAGCACGGCCCACCACGGGGTCTCTCATTCCACTGAGCCATCCAGTTGCCTGCGCAGGGGCAGATTCTAAATGTGTGCGCAATACCTCTGCGCACAACAACTCCAAAAGACGCTCAACCATATAAGCACTGCCAAATGTTTGTTGATTGATCTCCTGCCCCATGCGATCCAAAACCCCCGATAGGTTATTGAAGTCACCAGGGTGAGTGGTTGATGCGTGCAGTAGTGCCGGAAATGTGGCAAAAAGCGGGTTTAATTCCACATTGTGCATTAGGAACATGCCACAGATGAGTGATGTGCTACGCACCCGCTGTTGTTCTTCAGGGTGGAACGGATTTCTCCACCGTTTAAAAACTTTTCTACCGGCATAACTGTTGCGCCTGAACCGAGCGATATCTGATGGGCGGCCCCTCCAAAGCAGATCGCTAATTCTCCCGCTTCAATAATCACCGGTTCCTCATTTCTGAGTGTGATTTCAATGTGCCCGCGCTGAACAAAGTGGAACGCCACAACACGCACTCTATATTTCTGAGTTGCAGGAGTTCGCGCAAACGCTCTGCATTTGGGATAGCAATTGCCCACGGAGCAGCATAATTCTCGTTAAAAAGGATGCTTCCACTGATTTTCATTGAGCCAAGCGTATCGCTGAATGTATCGTACCCGCCTAGTTTTCCAGTTGTTTCTGCATATTTTTCAGTTGATTTGAGCATTGTTAAAACCTCATGGCGTACTTACCATAATAAGCACGATATCACCCGTTAAGGAGTTAATCAATATGTCAGAAACTACATCTGCCTGGTTTATGATCGGTCTGGATACAATGATGATTACCTACACGCTTTGGGTTATATCCCTCAGTAAATCAAAAGATAATAAGTTACCCGTGGGCATCGGTCTGGGAATGGTGGCTTGGCTTATGCTATTACATTTAGGGCTTTCGACACAAAGCATCTTTCCCGTTGATATTTCTGGAGTCTCCTTTCTCATTATCATCTTTATTGCTGTCGGCATAGTGGGTGCTTTGCTGTTTACGGTTCCACCAATTCGAAAGCAGCTGCTTGCTCTCGATCAGCAGCAACTACTACTTATGCAAGGTATTCGGGTATTTTTTGGTGCGAGCTTTCTTATGTTTGGTGGCTTAGGAAATATGCCGCTCACCTTCGGCATCCTGGATGGCTGGACACATATTTCAGCTGGGTTTCTTGGACTCGTGGCTGCATTTTCCCTTGCCAGAGGTGCTGCGGGAGTACGACGGGCGTGGTTTGCCAACATTTTTGGGCTAGTCGATATATTGGTGGTTGCCAGCTGTTAGTGCCGGACCAAACCCGCGGTTATTTGCCGCTGTTTATGCAAACAGCATC
>CAZZJI010000108.1:0-6941 GCA_964654485.1 uncultured Gammaproteobacteria bacterium
ATGTATAGAAGGAGGCGCAGATTAAATTAGGGAAGGTGTGATAGACAGCCAGGCATGTTGTGCAAAGTATATTTAACGTGTTCGAAGTCTAAGATATGTTTTTTATTTTTTTTCTTACTTGCGGGAGATAACGACGGCTTATTTCCAATCTAGTCTCTGTGTTATGTAATTTAACACAGTGCTGACCTTCCTGATTTTTCTCTATCCCTTTGAGGTGCTGGATCGCGATGAGGGCATTGCGGTGTATGCGTAGAAATAATTCAAAAAATTCGTTTTCAAGTGATTTTAATGAATCTTCGATGAGTATTTTTCCCTTTGTATAGCCGAGGTTGACATATTTTTGATCTGCTTGAAAATAAATAATATTCTTTACTGGAATAAGCTCTATATTACCTCGTACGCTGACACTTAAGTGTGAGCGCGTCATTTTTTCACCTGAGTCAAATTTAAGTTCTGACAGTTGTGCACGGTTAAGTTTATGTGTATTTGCAATGGCTTTTTCTAATCTTTCCTTGCGTATTGGTTTTAATAAATAGTCGACGGCATTGGTTTCAAATGCTTTTAAGGCGTGGTCACTGTAAGCGGTAGTAAATATTATCGCTGGTGGGTTGGGTAATTGTGAAAAATGCAGAGCGGCCTCCAGGCCATCCATTTCCGGCATGCGTATATCAAGCAATACCAGGTCTGGACTTAGTTCGCCGCTTTTAATCAGAGCTTCTTTTCCATTTGTTGCTTCACCAACGATTTGGCAATGACCTATCTCGTCAAGTAATCTGCTGACACGTTTTCTTGCCAAGGGTTCATCGTCAACAACGAGTACTTTCATCATGTGTCCTTGTTTTGGGTGGCTGGGTTTTGAACGGCTTTGGCGGTTTGGTAAGGGAAAGTAATGTTAATTATATATATATTATTTTTATTCTCGACATGCATTTTCCCTTTTGATCCGTGGAAAGCTTGCAGCCGACTCTTAATATTTTCCAGTGCAATTTTGTTTCCATGTTTTGTTTTATTTTCTTCAGGCAGCGGGTTTTTGAGGGTAATTGATATTTGTCCGTTTGTCTCACTTCCTGTGATGCTGATGTTACCCCCTTTTGCTGTCGCTTCTATGCCATGATATATGGCATTCTCCATCAGGGGCTGAATACTCAGTGCTGGTATTAGTGCATCTTTGGGTAGCTTATCAATGTCCCAATTTACGACAAGACGATTACCCATGCGCAATTTTTCTATTCCCAGATAACGCCGGGTAACCTCTAGTTCCTCTTCGATCGTAATTTGATGCCGGGTATCCGCCAGACTATGCCTAAACAGGTCGGCAAGGTTTTCAATTGCTTCTTCGGCTAATTTGGGTTGATCGCGAGTAAGACTGGCGATTGTGTTCATACTATTAAATAAAAAATGTGGTCGTATTCTTGCTTGTAACGCCTGGATTCGCGCTTGCGATTCGGCTTCAATATGTCTCTTCCACTGGTGTTGAACATAAAAATAGCGCAGCGCAACTGCATTAACAATCGCACTGATCATCAGGTTTTGTGACATCAAATCCCAGTGCCAGTCTGGTGATAGATTGACGTTAAAATTGAAGTATTGCATTAGCCAAAAAGCGGCTTCGGTAAGAAAAATTGTCACCAGTAGTGAAATAAGGTAGCTCAATGTCGCGGCCACCTTTTCATCGAGTTTTTGCAGGAAGGGTCGGGCGATACATAATGCTGCGGCACTGGATAGAGCGATCCATTGTATAAACAACGATATAATACTTAAATTGCTCCATGGGTCGGTTGAGTTTTTGAAGGGCGACAGCACCAAAATGAAGGCGAGCAATTCGCCCACTACGACGACGGAAAAGACCATCCTTACGTCGCAAAAATCAGGTAGAAAAAAGCTGTCCTGGTTGTCTTTTTGGTTCACGCTCGTGTTCAACGATTATTCCAGCAGGTTTATTTGTTAGCTTATTTATATATTTCTATCGGCTCCTTTGGCTGATTGTTGACATCTGCTGGTTGGACTGGCGTATTGGGTCCAATAACGTTGTTTTTGCAACTTTCGTTTGTTGGGGTTCGTAAGCTCACCTAAGCGACTATTGTGCATATTATTCGTCGTAGGTCAGATTTGGAGTTGTTGTAGACAAAATTTCTTGCTGGCATCGCTTCTTTGAATATTGTAGATTATAATCCTCAGATCAGCGATTTTGAGAATATTTTTGTAAAAATGGTCAGGTGGTTGACTTCGGTGGTTAGCTTTATAGGGTGGAAAATAGGGTGGAAAATTTTCAGGTAACGAGTTGGGTATAGTATGGATGAAAATAAAGTGAATAGTAAACTATGGGGTGGCCGATTTGAACAGCCGACAGACGCCTTTGTCGAGGTGTTTACTTCGTCGGTCGGGTTTGATCGTCGTTTATATATGCATGATATTGCGGGTTCAATGGCCCATGCGCGCATGTTGCAACATGTTGGTGTGTTGACCAGTGCGGAATGTGAATCGATCGTGGCGGGATTGTCTGATATTCAGATCGATATTGAACGCGGCGAATTTGCCTGGTCTGTTTCGTTGGAAGATGTTCATATGAACATAGAAGCGAGACTAATTGATCGAATTGGCGATGTGGGTAAGAAACTTCACACGGGTCGTTCCAGAAATGACCAGATTGCGACTGATATTCGTTTATATTTAAGGGATGAGATTGCTGCGATCTCGCTTGAAATTTCTCGTTTACAAGGTGCTTTACTTGATTTGGCTGAAAGAGAAACACAGACCATCATGCCTGGTTTTACCCATTTACAGTCTGCTCAACCAGTCACGCTGGGTCATCATGTAATGGCATGGTTTGAAATGCTTAAACGGGATGCAGGTCGTCTTGGTGATTGCCTGAAGAGAGTGAATATTATGCCGCTGGGTGCCGCTGCGTTGGCAGGTACCAGTTATCCTATTGATAGAGAATTTACTGCTAATCTGTTGGGTTTTGATGGTGTAACAGATAATTCACTTGATGCCGTGAGTGACCGGGATTTTGCGATAGAGTTTGTGTCAGTGGCGTCATTGATTATGATGCATCTTTCGCGTGTATCTGAAGAGTTGATCTTATGGTCCTCCGCACAATTTAATTTTATCGAAATTGATGATTGTTTTTGTACCGGCTCATCCATTATGCCGCAGAAAAAAAATCCGGATGTGCCGGAATTGGTGCGTGGTAAAACCGGTCGGGTAAATGGGAATTTAGTTTCATTATTAACATTAATGAAAGCTCAGCCGCTGGCTTACAACAAGGATAATCAGGAAGATAAGGAGCCTTTGTTTGATACTGTTGATACGCTGAAAGATTCATTGCGTGTGTATGCGGATATGATTCCTGTGATTAGGATCAAGCGTGAGAACATGAAAAAAGCGGCGCTTCAAGGGTACTCAACAGCGACGGATCTGGCAGATTATCTGGTGAAAAAAGGTGTCGCTTTTCGTGATGCGCACGAAATTGTTGGTCGCGCAGTACAGTCTGCAATTAAGTCGAATAAGGATTTAGAGGCAATTCCATTATCGGAGTTTAAAACATTTTCTGATGTAATTGAGAACGATGTGTATGATGTGTTAACGCTGGAAGGGGCTGTTTCCGCGAGAAACCACATAGGGGGTACGGCGCCTGAACAGGTTAGCGCAGCAATAGCCCGAGCCAGGGAATGGCTGGTTCAAACGTAGATCATGTAGACCGTACTCACTTGACGGAGTGCTAGTTCATCCAACCGGCGAGAGTCATAATTGCAAATACGGTTACCCAAACGATAACTGAGCGCAAGCTAAGTTTCAGTGTTTCGTTGACACTGTCGAAGTTTAATTCCTGATTTTTCTCATTCTGGTCTGTCGCGCCCAATTGTAATGCACTTAAGCCGATACAGGTCAGCATATCGTCGTTTTTATCTGCGTGTGTGCGTACATTCTCTTGGTGAGAGTCTTCGCGCGTGTTTTTCCAGCACTCTGATGCATGCACAAAACTGCCACTTATCGCATAGCTCAGTGCCGTGAGCCGACTGGGTATCCAGTGCAGTATATACTGCAACCGTGCTGCTGCGTGGGTGAATTGCGAATCTTCTTTGTTTTCTATTTTGTCGTCGTGCATGGCATTGGCGAGCCGGAATAGTATCGCGCCAATCGGGCCTAGAACAACGAACCAGAAAAGTACCGAGAGTAGCCGCTTGCTTGTTTGAATAAGTATTGCTTCTGTTAATTTTAAAATTAATAGCGGTTCATTTTTCGAAAAATCTTTTTCGAGTATTTTGTCTAAATACCAAAGAGCACCTTCATTATCCCCTTGTTGCTTAAGCTGGACGAATTTTTTTACTTCTTCATAAAATTTATTTGGGCCGATAGAAAAGGACAATACCAGAATGCTGAAAATAAAGGAGTAGAAACTGTGGTAGCCATCGAGTATTGAAAAAATAGCGCCAACGATAACCACCGCTGGTGTGATGATGAGAATGACCCCGACAGGGCCATCAACCCATTTGCTATCAGAAAACTTTGCGTACATCCAATCGACATAGCGGCAAAACCAACGTGTATCTCGCAGTTTGGTATGCCAATTCGAATATTTTTCAAGCAATAATGCGATCAGAATAGTGATTAATGTCATGGGCGTAGTCGCTTTTTCGTGGTTACCATCTTGAATAAGTATATTAAGTAATTACGAACTGAAGAATTTATGTTGTCACTGTAGAGCGGTATTTCCCCCAATCAAAATAGGGACCTGGGTCTTTTTTACGCTCTGGTGCAATGTCACAATGGCCGACAATCCTGGTCAGAGATAGTCCAGGATAGTTTCTGAGCAGGAGCCGTGTCGTGTCAGCTAGCATTTTATACTGTATTTCTTCATAAGGTAAATTTTCTGACCCTTCTAGCTCAATGCCTATCGAATAATCATTGCAATTCGCGACACCGTCATAGGTGGATTTTCCAGCATGCCAGGCTTTTTTGTCGAAAGGGACATATTGCACTATTTCGCCAGTACGGCGAATCAGCAGGTGGGAAGAGACTTTCAGTTCTTTTATTTCATTAAAGTAGGGATGAAAATCAGGGTCTAATGTATTGGTAAACAGTGCATCTATCCAGGTGCCATCAAATTTATCCGGTGGTAGACTGATGCAATGAATGACTAATAAACTAATTTCAACATTGTTGGGGCGCAGGTCACAGTTGGGCGAGATCACTCGGCGTGCCGTGCTAATCCAGCCTTGTTGAATGGTCAACGATTTTGTTGTGAAATTCATATGAAAGAGTCAAAATGTAATTTAAGTATTAGTGTCGAGAAACTCTTGTTTTATTATAGAGGAAACGTGCGAAATGTTATTGCAAAATCAACGGATGGTAAAACGATTCAGTTTCCCGTTGAAATATTAAGGCCGTTTATAACGCATAGCGGTATCTCAGGCGTTTTCATAATAAGATATGATGATAACAATAAGCTCGTCGATATTGAAAAAATAGCGGAGTTGCGTAGCCTTTGATATTGACTATATTATCGGTTTTTTTTACGGTTATTTTTGCTTATGGTTTCGGGATGGCGACAATAGGCATGATCGCGCCAGCTAATTTCGCGTCAGTTAATACGGCTCCCGTCAGATCGGCACCGGTGAGATTTGCGCCTCTGAGATCCGTATTTGTCAGATTGGCGAGTCTTAGGTCGGCCTGACTCAGATTTGCTTTTTGAAGGTTGGCATTACTTAAGTCGTATTGTACCAGGTTTGCTTCAGCCAAATTTGCATTACTGAGGTCCACGCCGACAAATGTGTCTGCTTCGAGTGTTAATAGTTGGTTAAATCCCTTTTTGTCGTAGATGGTTATCATTGTTGGAGATAAATATACTAACCTTCAGTAATAAGCGCAGCGCTGTTGTTGTCAATTTTTACGAGCGCTTGTATTGCACGATCCAATACTTGTTGTGGTTCTTCATCTAGCTCTTGCTTTACGAATGAGTAGCCAAATCTTACATTACACGCGTTATTGTCCGGGAGTAGTTTTTCATTTTTTTGTTCATCGATAAGCTTATCAGAAAGATTGCTTAACCATCCATGAATTTTCTCATTTTCCATATTGGGTAAAACAATTGCAAAGTCATCAGTTCCAAGTCGTGCTGCAAAATCTGTTTTTCTGATGGTGCTCGATAGGGTATTTGCGAGTAATATGACAATATTGTCGCTTGTGGTTCGACCTACCTCACCAGTAATTTTTTTGAGGTTGTTTATTTCCATGGAGACTATGCAAACAGGTAATCCTCGTTTTGCAAAATCAAAGCTGCGTATCAATTCTTCATCAAAGCGGCGTTTGTTTGGCAATCCGGTCAGTTCATCTGTGTAAGCAAAATGGTTGACGGCTTGTTGTTGGTGGTTTACATCTTTGGCGATGCCTTTAAGCGCAGTTAAAATGTCAGCACTTTCTTTTATCTGCGGCGGGGGATTGTCACCATCAAATGAACCGTTGGCGATCTGTACGATGACCTTTTTTATGGCCGTAAGCTCTTCTTTTACTTTTTTAACTGCATTTATTGATAAAAAGAGGGCAATCGCGGAAATGACGGCCGCTGCGATGATACTTGCAATGCTCAAAATGGATGCGGACATGGTTTGGGTAGCCTCGAAATAGTTGCATTTGCGTAAGTAATCGTCTGATTTTAGAATATATTTAGCTATTTCGTATAAATTTCCCTTAATTTGGATACCGCTAATCCGGCTTCATCGGCCAGTCTTATTGCACGTGCCAGGCGTGTTGGAGCCTGGTCGCCCCACACTGATGGGTTCAGGTTGTTGAAAGAGGAATTCCAAATCTCCCCATCGATTCTGCTGAAGAGCCTTTCTTTTTATCGTTGGTGCAGGGCGCCTCCACTGTGACTGTTAGCAATGGAGCAGGCGTCTGTTGGCCTGAGGATAAGAATGCGTCGGAAACTTTTTGTTATCTAG
>CAZZJI010000109.1:0-6882 GCA_964654485.1 uncultured Gammaproteobacteria bacterium
GTGCCTGAGCACCCTGCTAACGCCAAAAATTCTACCATTAACAAGCAAACGACCAGATATCTGAGTAATAACATTGGGGGAGTGAAAAAATGGAAATTGATCATGTCATTGATTATTTTGTTGATCATTATAATCAACAATTGGTTCTGGTTTTGTTAAAAACTCTTTCTTTTAAAGAGCAAGGGGGGCTTGGTTATTCTTTGAAGTTGTTTAACCCAGTCGTAGATATGGATGGTTGGGAAGTGAATCCTACCACTAGGACCATATATCTTGATCATCCTATAAGATATTTTGGTGCGCTCATAGAATTTGAAAACACCATCACTTCTTTGCCTCGGCTGACTTTATTAGCATGATAGTTGATTTCGAATGGTACTATATTCTGTCCTTGATACATTTTATTGATTTCTTTCACATTATCGTAGGTAAGCAACCATTGCATTGTTTTCTTAGACTTAAGTGATTTCGATAGCGCAACGTGATCATCATGCTCAAAAGAATTTAAATATAAGGAACTACCTTTTACGTAATATGGAGGGTCTAAATAAACGAAAATATCTTTTTTACACGAAAACTTATTGATTAACTGTAATCCATCTTCATTTGTAACTTTAATTCTATCTTTAAAATAAGATATTCGCTCAATTCTTTCGATCAATTTATTTTTATTAAATCTTGCGTCAAGCTTCCACTCCCCTTTCTGCTTAACCCCCCCAATTGGTCCCCCCGTAATTACTCCTGAAAAATTTGTACGATTAAGAAAAAATGTAGCAAAACCAAGTGAAAATTCAGATCTAGTATTTTCATAGATCCTTTTTTGCTTTTTCCATTCTTTAATATTCACATTTACCGACTCTATCTTACGTATGAATCGATCCGTATCATTCAGTATCGACTCCCAAAAACAGTAAATTGCTTCATCGTAATCATTGATTATGATATTCGAAACTTTCTCCATCATTAATAAAGCCAGAGCCACACCAGCACCACCTGCAAATGGCTCAATATATGTCACATCCCCATTTTTATTTTTTTCCAACAGGTCACATATCAACGGATATAACGATGCCTTCCCCCCAGGATAACGTAACGGGCTAAAATAATGGCGCCTTTCTGGCTTCACGTGATATGTCATTATTTGCAATCTTCAAAAATGAACTTTATTAAATCCGACATATGATCTGCTGCACCTTTTACTTTTTTCTCTGTAGAAAAAATACTGGGGTTGTGATTAATGCTATCAAACGATTCTTTATCTTTAATAAGATTCGTTACTATCTGTCTAATTTGATGCTGTTGTTGCTGCTTGAAATATTTTTCAGCTTCTTTTAACACATCAAAGAGAAAAATATATCCGCCAGGCTTTTTAGGCCTCACTTGGTGCTTTTTAAGTTTCAAATATTCTTTTAATACTGCCTCAAGAAACGACCTCATTAAGTCATGGGCAGCATTCGGAAATTTTCCATAATTTATAGTCTGCAACTCACCAAAAACTCTCTCTATTCCTCTACATTTCAGAGTGCATATTAAAGAACGATCAAATAGTTCTGTTGCTATAGTTCTTTTTGTCTTTACTGGCGAGCTCGGTTTATATGCACTTGAATTAGTTCCCTTACTAGATTTTTTTAATTTCTCAAGCCTGTTATTAAAGTACTTCTTTCTATTTGCCTCTGTATTTAAAGAGCGAGTATCGATTTTTTTCTCAACCGCATCTAATATTATTTTTTTAAACTCTTCATCAAACCTCTTTCTACTTGAGTTTATTTTAATTCTTCCATTGTTATAGAAGTCAAAATTTAAATGCTCCCTAAATTTAGAATCGTCATACAATCTTTCAATTGTGGATACAGGAAATGTTCTCTGCTCCCTCACTTTATTGTTTATTAGAACATCACCAAAATCATATGAAGCGGCTATTTTATGCACCTCACACATTTTAATAAACTTTTCTACATCAATACCTTTATATTTATTTTTTAAATCTTCTGCTGATATTTTATTTGATAATTGTGAGTAGTAAAAATGCCCTTGCCTTAATGGCTTCCATGGCCTTGTAGTCGGTTTTGTGTGCCGACTTGCCAATAAATTACTTACATCATTTCGGTTAGGGGCTAAAAGCACTTCAATCTCTTTTATTGGAGCTACACTAGCACTTAATGGTTTCACTTTGGCATGATAACTTGGAGCTAAAAGTGGGTTTTGTAGTACCTTCAATGCTGCAATTCGTCTATTACCCTCTATGACTATATATTTATTTCTGACCCTAATCACTATTGGAGTTTCATCAACAAACCACCCGTTTTCTACAACATTCTCGAGTATTTGAAATGCATTTTCGTTAGCAAATAAATCGTTAATTATACTACCTTGGTCTATTTTAGATCGCTCGCTTGTTGCTAAATCTAGCCTTACATTATCAGGATCTAAATCCAAGCCATTAACCACAACTGAAATTCTTTTCCAGTTGCTATATATATCTAGAACTTTCTTTTTAGACATGCTTCATGCTCTTTTTTAATATTATTTACAATAATTAATATAAATTAACTCATTTCATTTAGGCGCTATGTAAGGCTTAACTTTATTTAAATTACGCCGCTGTAAGCCATCAGAACATTTTGTCTAAACCTATCCACGTACTCAATTACATCATTGAAATCATCAACACGTTCTATACTTTGTGAATTCTCTATAATTGCTTCTAATGTCAACCCATTATCTACGCTAAGCGGCAGTTTATATCTATAAAATAACTCACCATATTTATGTGTTTTATAATAAGAAACATCGTCCAGTGTTTCGTTCTCGCGAACATCTAGACAAAAAGGTATAAACATAGCCGGTAAGGGTGTGGATGCTGGTTGCCTAACAAACCAATACACATGAAATAGTCCAATATCTGGTTTAACCGACTTATCCTGCCAGTTGCTACCAGATGCAACTTGACCAAGCATATATAGCCCGCCTGCACCACCATCGGGAGTATCTTGCCAAGCTATAACATCTATTCCACCATCCTTTACAGCGCTTGGTAGACCAGCAGGAATATTAGCTACAACTACACCATCCTTAATTTTTTCATAAACTGCTGTTAATGCAGTCAAAAAACCATCCCCATTTGCTCTTGGAAAGCCAAATGATGTGGCATTTCCATATATATACCCGGCTGCCGCAATCGTTGCACAAATTTGAAGTAAATCCCTATCCTTAGGGGCGTGTGGCGGGTCTGGTATTAACACATCTTCACGATTCACATGAGAAAATAACAAACAGTAAATGTAAGTGTACGCACCGGCGCCTAGACTCTCCTTAATAACAAGCTCATTTCCATCCTCGGTTATCTCGAACGGATATGCTGTTTTTAATGAAGTTGTTCTGACCTGTATTTCAGAAACTGCTTTTTCAACACACCGCTCATTTATTGAATCTTGTTCACCAATGTCTGCATTTTCCGCATCCTGGTCTTCATCTGACATTCTTAAAACATTCCTCAAACTACAAGAGCTAAATTCCGAACATAAAACTTGAAATTCGAGCCAGTCGGCAATCATCCAACTTGATTCAGAAATTGGTGCTTTTGCTAAAATCATTGCACCCACTCCATTATTTCTTCTTTGCCTTCTTTTCCATAATCAAAAATATATTTACAGCATTTTCTTCAAGTTCTTTAGCTATAGATAATAGAGTGCCACCATCCTCTGCCGAAAATTTACCAGTTTTCCCCAGCGTGTCTTTAACCTTTAAATGTGAAGCAATTAATGACTCACTAAATACTGTAGACGCAGGTAAAACCTCTTCTATCGCCTGCTCTAAACTGTTTGAGGATCGCAATACACTTAATGCCAGCGTGTGAGCCAGCACTTCCCCAAGCTCTCTGAGATTTGGGTTTTGTGACTTAATGACAGATTTTACATCATCCTTTTTTGACCCATATATGTAATACAGAATCTCTTTCAGCGCTTTTTCATTTTCTTGTTTAATTGGCTCAAGCGAAGGCGCTTGGCTCCAACTTTTATCTAAACCAAGAAATTCTCGATACTGAATTCTATTTAACGCAGTATACAAATGTGAAAATCCAAACGGGCCAGGTTTACTTCTATCATCAATATCAAATAATTCTTTATCATGCGCTTGTTGCAACACCAACATACCACTTATAAGGTTTCGAACAGTTTGGTTTTTATCTCCTAACTGTCTAGCAATAGATTCAATCGCCGTATCTTTATCTGGCTCTGTTTTATACCACTCTGTTAAAAATCTTGCTTTAGCATAAGAGTCCCATCGATGAGCCCCATTAATATGTTTAAACCCAATAAATTTTCGAGACTCTACCTCATCTTCAACTTGATATACTGTGATTTCTTTAAAGCTCTTAGGCACAGATTTAGGAATATCTGCCGGAATAGGCTGTTTACATTTAACTGCTAAATTGGGGTTCTGAATTAGCCTTATTGCCGATAACCGACGATTACCTTCAAGAACTCTATAGTTACCCTCAGTTTTCACATTTTTTGTGGTAACAATTAATGGCTCTATATCCATATAGTCATTTTCCACTATGGAATTTATCAATTCGCCTATATCTGCTGTTTCCACTAATGCCGCAATAACCTCCTCATCGGTTGAATTCGCTAGATCTTTCTCCGCTACGAGTCGTGGATTTCCCCTATCGAACTCCAGCAAGGATGTATCCACACGAAAACGGTTATTCTCATTATTTTTCATATATCTGTACGCGCTATCTAATGGGGAGGTTGTATTAACAATGTAGCATCTTACCTAATTTCAGGGGCTTAATTCTGTTTCACATATGAAAAACTCAACTTAGGACAGTTAAAGCAAACATACGCCTTCCTTTAGATATGAGTACGCACTTAAATGATACGCATAATCTTCGTTGTAAAGATCTGAGGTCTGATGCTGTCCTATTAGCACACTAATGACCCAGAAAATTTTTTTTCTTATCTATTTGCTGTTTTCTTTTATGTGCTCAACCAGATCAGAAACGGTGCAGTCAAAATAGGTACATAATTTATCGAGCGCCTCTGTCGTTGTGTTGTATCCGTAAGTGTTCGATATTCGAGATAGAGTGTTTCGGCTAACACCAGTCTCTTTAGCAAGCTCATCTAAAGTAATTCGTCTTTTTTCTCTGAATTCTTTTTCTGCAACCCGCTCCTTGAGTAGGAATCTAATCATCACCGCTTCTCCAAACGTACAATAGACCTTTCTTGGGGTATAGCGCCCATGAAAGGGGATTATGCTCCACAGATGGGGCAAATGCACTTGGCGTGCATATATGGTGTGTTATTGTCTTATTATGGTGCAAATGCATCATATATGAAGCTAAAGGAGAAATGAGCCATGTCAGAAACCTACCTAACAACCGACGAATTAGCCGTCCGCATTAAATACGCCCTCCATACTATCCGCGAGCGCCTGAAGGATTCTCTCCTACTGGGGGAGGGTACTCACTACATCCGCCCTTTTGGGGGTCGGAATCCACTCATCATAATGTTGCCATTGGTAGCATAAGGAATATACCCCTCCTTTTTCCAGGAATCCAGCACCAGCCTTGTCCAATATAAAATGAGTCTAAAAAAAGGGGGGCAGGCAATGTCATTAAGTTAAAGCCAAAACTCCTGCTTGTTGTAGGCTGGTGGTGAGCTTGAGAACCCCAGCATCAGCGGCTCCGTTGAGGTTCGCAAGCTCACCACCAATCTAGGAATTTGTTAACTTAATGACATTGAGGGGGGCAGGGATATTTCTAACATGAAATGAGCCTGAGTTGGGCTGAAAAAGGATCTGGAACCTTCCCCGATTTTGCACACATAGTCTGTTATTCCAATCACCATTAGCCCAAGCTTACTTCATACTCGTCAGGTGTCATATAGTTCAATGAAGAATGCACCCTTCTTTTATTGTAGAAGCCTACGTACTCAATGACCACCGCCCTCGGTTCCTTCTCCGTGACATATTCATTCCTGTGTATACGCTCTGCCTTGAACTGATGGAAAGATGATTCCATCTCCGCATTGTCATTCATCACACCTTTGCGGTTCATGCTTTGAATGACGCCATTGTCTTTCAACCAGTTGCGGTACCTGGTTGCCACATACTCAGCACCCCGGTCGGAATGAAAGTACAGTCCAGACTGGACCAGCCGTTTCCTGGCGGCTCGCTTGAATGCGGCCAGCGATAAATCCACATTCCGTCGTTTCGATAAGGACCACCCGACAATCCGTCGAGAAAACTTGTCCAAAATCACTGCCAGGTAGCGCCATTCCTCATTGACCCGAAGGTAGGTGACATCGCCCACCCAAATCTGATCCGGCCCCGTTGCCTCTAGCTCGTGTATCTCATTGCGAATGCTGGCATAGAATCGATCCATCTTTGCGTGACATCGGTATATCCTCGCGCAACGTGCTTTCAAGCCTGTCTCCCGCATTAATCGAGCCACGCGGTTCCTTCCCACGATGATACCCTCCTGCCGCAAGGCTTCATGGACTTTGGGGCTGCCATAGATCCCATCCACTTCGCCAAACACTCTTTCGATACTTTCTGTCAGCTCGATGTCTCTCTGGTGCCGTGCCGACTGCCCGCGTATCTTCCACGACTGATAGCCAAAACGGCTCACGTCGTATACCCGACACAGCATCGTCAACGAGTAACATTCTCGTTGCGTATCGATGAACTCGAAGATTTCTTTTTTCGATCCGAACAGTACTGGATGCTTTTTTTTAGAAGCGCATGCTCCATCTTTAACGTTTCATGGGCTTTTTCGATTTTCTTCAGTCGCTTCAGCTCACGTCTCGTCTCAGAGTCCAGCCTTCCTTTCTCAGGCTTTTTCATAATGTCACCGTCTCGATATTCCTTCTTCCAACG
>CAZZJI010000110.1:0-6814 GCA_964654485.1 uncultured Gammaproteobacteria bacterium
CTCCTGAAACATTTTGGTGATGGAAAGCGTACATTTTTTTAATCTTGAAATCCTTAGCGTCATATAGTCATCGTGATCAAGAATGGTGCTATATACTTCAGGAAGTTGCGATTGAGTAATGTATTTGGCAAAACTGAGGTCTATACATTGGGTAAGCATTTTTTATCCTCTCTAACGTTCGAGTTGATATCCCTTCGAACTTCCACAGATTCCATTTTCACCATCCTGGTATTTAAAAACCGTAATGTTTTGTTGAAGAGGAGTGTCAAAATAATCTGGACATGCAGGGAGGGCGTCGCCCGCCCAAAAAAATGTTCGGACGCAGGAATATGCCAAAATTCTAAATTCGAACAATGATGCTGAGCGGGGTGAGTGGATAGTCGGATATTCATGTTATTTATATTGATACACTTATTAAATGGATGTTTGCGATATGCTCGTTATAGAGATGTGACTATTTGTGAGGGACAGATGGCAACGATGTTCCCTGAAAGCCCTTCTTTTTGTAGTTGTTGTGCGGCCGCAATCGCAGCACCAGAAGATGGGCCGACAGGCTCTCCAATTATTTCCAGCGCTGAAGCTGCCGTATCCCATGATTTTTGTGACGGGATGGAAATGATGCCGTCAACACCCTTGGGGTCAAATAATTTTGTTTTAACTGGAGGAGCAAGACCGGGAATATTGTGTGGCCCCCATGCGCCCCCTTGCAAAACAGGGGCTTCCGCAGGTTCTACTGCATAGACTTTTATTCCGGTTTTGCGGAGTGAGCTGGATATCCCCATAACAGAGGCCGCCGTTCCGGCGGGAACAACGACGGCTGAAATATTGGAGTGTTGTTTTAGGAGTTCGTCTCCTATTTCGTAATAGTGCGGTATAAATGCCGGGTCACTTAATTGCTCGACTACTTTGCAGGTGTGATCATTTTGAAACTCTTTTATTATGGTTACTACCTGACTTGGCTCGGTAGCAATGACTTCTGCACCAAGCCATTTTATATATCTCAGTAGATTTTCCGATGTTCCATTAGGGACAACCACGGTTGAGTTACAGCCAATTTGTCGGGCAGCCCATGCAACGCTTGCGCCCGCGCTACCTGCGGTAAGAATAGCCAGGTGGGTTTTTGGGGTGATAGTTTTGTCACGAAACAAAGAAAATATCTGGTTTGGTATGCTTCGGTGTTTTATAGACAGCGAAGGATTATAATACTCAATCTTTAAATAGAGTTCCGGCATAAGTGACTGGGCTGAAATTAATGGTGTCATGATTTAACCCAAGCCAATGTGGGTGTCGATATTACTTATTTCAATCAAGCGTGGAAGCTTGACGCCATTACTCTCGGCCATTTTGTCTTTTTGCAGTTTTTTAATTGTGGCTGCCTCGATTTGGCGGATTTTTGGATATATTGCTAAGCGTTGTTCAAGTGATTTTTGGATTGACTCAATCGTTTTTTCCGGGTCTTCCGTAGGGGACACCCATAATTCGACTTGTTCCGCATCATTATGGTCCGAGTATTTGACAATCAAAGAGGCGTCAATATTATCCATCGTGTCTACAACATTGAAAATCAGGTCCGGGAAAATCGTTTGTCCGAGCACTTTTAGTTGATGGTCAACTCTTCCGATGATTCCGCCGATACGTGGTGTCCGTCGGCCGCATTTGCAGGGTTCGTAATCGATCCATGCTGATATATCACCTGTACCGTAGCGTACGGCAATGAAGCCTCGTGGCAATGTGAGTGAGGTAACGACTATTTCGCCGGGCTCCCCGTCTTTAACGGGTAAACCCGTAGCTGGGTCGATGAGTTCCACAAAAACGGCATCATCGTTGATGTGGAACCCGTTATGGTGGCGACATTCATGTCCAACTGAGCCGAGTTCACTACACCCATACTCGTTTAATGCATCTTTCAACCCCCATAACTGCATAACTTTTTTTGCAACAGGTGTTGGTTCATTGTTTCCGTCAAAAGCGACACCAGCACCAAAATAGGCGTAGTCGGGTAATGATTCAGGGGGGGGGAAATCGTCACCTAATTCTTCAGCGATATTCAACATGATGTTAGGGTTTCCAGCGACGAATTTTGGCTGGTGGTATTTAATGACCTCCAATATTCGTTTTGTCCGCTGTGGTGAGCACCGAAATGTACCAATTCCGGTTTTTTTTGCGGCCTGCCATACCAAGGGCCCAAGTGTAAACATATCGTTGTTACTGAGTAATTGTAAAAGTCTATCGCCGGGTACGGCACCCAGTTCGCCAAATACCCTGCTCACACAATCAACCCATATTTGTTCCTGAAGTCGGTGGACGGGGAGGTCCACAGGGCGTCCGGTGGTACCTGATGAGCTAACGGCATCAGTGAAGTCACCGTACTCTACCAAGGTATCCCAGTTTTCGGAGATATCTTTTTTGCGGATGATAGGTATGGCATGGTACTGCTGGGTAGTTAGTAAGGCTAAAGCTTCATTCAGGTTCATGAGCCAATGTTGCTGGTAATGTTTTCGCTTCCAGGCTTGTTCCAATACAATATTCAGTCGTGATGTTGGGTACATAACATAAATTTCCTTTTCGTCGTTGTTAAAGCACTTAAAGCTTCCGAAGCAGGTCGTTATTGTGAATTCTAAATGTCCAGCCAAACGGCCTCGGAATGGCCCGAAGGAGATTGTTGAAGTGAGTGCCCGAAAAATCACTGCTTCCGGAGCCGAACCCCACGAATGACGGAGGGCGAAGGAATAGATCAGCTTGAGAACTGCGCCTTAATTCGAGAGAGTTGCTCTGGCCGGTGTAATCGAAGAAGCGCGCCGGCTCAAACTCGATGTTTTCGTTGAGGTAATTGTGAATACTGGCGAGTGGGTGGGCAGTATCCGTATTTGGTCGGTGTTTAATGCAACATGCAATATTGATGTCCATATGCTGCTTAGCTCCATTAATTAGCATCCATGCTATTCCCATTAACTGATGCCCGTGTGCTCATCCATTAGCTGACATCTATCGGTTTATTTGTTGACTGGCATCCATATATTCGTGTATTTATCTACTGAATAGGGGTATGTTTCTCCCTGCTCTCTGGTTATTCATGTGGTATGAACGCATAGCGCTTGTCCCCACAAAAACTTCAGTCGTTGGCGAACCATCGTTTGTGCAGATGAATACGCCAGGAAATTTATTTTAATATTTGATTAATATTGTGTTTGATATGTCGTCCTTGTTGCTGGGCGATACTACATTAAAGCGCGTATATTTTGCAAGAGGTGTGTACCTGTGTTACGGCTGATTAGTCTCTATATAAGGTTATGATACGGCTATGGATGGCAGTGTAATTACAGTAAGATCATAATTTTATTATAGAACAGGCATGTAAGTGTAGGTTGGTGCAGAAGATATTTTTTTGTAGTAGCGAAGGGCGGTCAGGTAGTGGTGAAGGGCAGTCAAGTTAGGCTGGGTAAAAATACGCAAAATTTTCGCCAGGTTTCGGGCCGTAGAATGGGATTGTGAAAAGATGGTACATCTATATCCATAGCGATTGAGATTTAGGCCTAACTGCACGCCCTATTGATTCCATGGCGGTATTAAAATGGCGTGCATATAGAATGACTATTCCGTACCATTTTGCCTAGCCAAAAAATAAATATGACGCACATTGAGACCTAAATCCCAAACGCTATGGGTATATTCATCACAGAGCAGATTTTTTCGTCCCTATTTTTAAAAAACACCTACAGGGTCATTCTCTGACCGCACAGCTAGTCAGTGTGGGTTGTCTCGGGTGAATTATGTACTCATCGCTGCTATTTGTTGAATTTTCCTGTACATGTTACGTGAATACCTTATTTTGATAGGCGTAAAAACTGATGTGTCTGCTGATATACTCGTAGCACTTTTGGGGGCTGTAATGATTCGAATAAGAGAAGGTGTTACATTATTTTATTCGAAATCTGGTTGGCCTGACTCGTCATGTATCATTTAGTCTGGGAGTCTGTCTGCTGTCAGCCGTAGGGTATTATCCCTCTGAATCTATTTTGCGCATTCAGGTGTCCAGCGGTAGGCTGTACGAATACATAGCATCGCAAGGGAAAGCGCTATGTCTCCATATGTATGGAAAGGGTATACCCATAGCATTTGGGATTTAGGTCTGAATGTGCATCATATTTATTGCGTGGCTAGGCAAAATGGCGCGGAATAGTCATTCTATTGCACGCTATTTTAACGCCGCCATGGAATCAATAGGCGTGCAGTTAGGCCTAAGTCTCGATCGCTATGGGTATAGTATTTACAACTGTGCATCGTGGTGTAGGGTGACCATGTTTACAGTATTATTTTTATATTATGATTTATAGTAATACGGTAATGTTTGCTGGTAATTACTGAGTGATACTGGTGGGTGTCAGGCGCAGATGTAACATCTATCATCACAAGTATTTAGGTCAGGTGTGTTTTATACCATAAATAATAAATAACTAAATAATTTATGGTTTGAAGGACAGTAAGAAAAATTATGGAGAATCATATAATGATATTGCCAAAACTGAAGACCATCAATACTTTAAGCCTGACGATTTTATTCACCCTACTTGGCGCTATTGCCGTGGTGACTCTTTGGGCACCGACACATGCAGAAGACAACAAGCAACGCGCAATGCCGGTTGAGGTTACGGTTATAAAGGAACAACCAGTGCGTATATGGAAAAATTTTTCGGGACGCCTGACAGCAGTAGATTTTGTTGAAATAAGGCCACAAGCATCAGGCCTTATTACTGATGTCAGATTCAAAGATGGACAACTCGTCAACAAAGGCGATATTTTATATGTTATTGATTCACGACCGTATAAAACTGCTGTCATGAAAGCGAAAGCGGATCTTGTTACTGCACTTAACTGGCAGGATCTGGCCGAGAAAGAATACAGGAGAGCCAAAGATTTAATCAAAACAAAAATGACTTCTCAGCGTATTTATGACGAGCGCGCTAATGCCAGGCTAGTTGCTGAATCAACAGTAAATAGTATCAAAGCACAGTTGTCACAAGCAAAAATAAATCTGGGTTATGCGTATGTAAAAGCACCTGTTTCAGGTCGTGTCAGTCGAATAGAAGTCACTATAGGAAACTTGGTTTCTGCCGGGCCTAATGCACCACTATTAACATCGATTGTATCTAACGATAGTATTTATGCTGACTTTGAAGTTGATGAACAAACTTACCTGAAATACATGCAGGGTGGCCCATTTAATAAATCAATAACACAAAAAATTCCTGTTGAGTTGCGTTTGCAGAGCGATGAGATAGTGTACAGAGGAGAAATTTATGCATTCGACAATCGTATAGATCCCACCTCTGGAACAATTCGAGCTCGTGCTATTTTTGATAACCCTCAAGGAAGGCTATTGCCCGGTATGTATGCACGTATGAGGCTTGGTAGCCCTAGCGAAAATAATATAATTTTATTAAGTGAACGCGCAATTGGTACAGACCAAAACCGTAAATTTGTTTATGTTGTCAATAGAGAAAATAAAACGACCTATCGTGAAGTAAAGCTGAGTGATAGCATCGGTGGAAGGCGCGTTGTAAATTTTGGTCTTAAGCCTGGAGAAAAAGTTATCGTACGTGGATTAATGCGGATTCGACCTAACATACTTGTTAAGCCAACGGTATTGCAAGATACCTCCGATAAAGGTAACTCGCTTTCTCGCTCCTGAGCTATCTAAAATTTATACTGAATGCTATCCACCAAATTTTTTCCGCCATCATTATATATTGACACATATTTCCCCGAGGTTATTCGCCCGTAATTTTTTACCCAGAGTAATATGCTATGAATTTATCAACTCATTTTATCGATAAGCCTATTTTTGCGAGCGTGATATCGTTATTGATTTTTGTGGCCGGTTTTGTCGCCATGTTTCAACTGCCAATTGCCGAATATCCAGAAGTTGCACCACCCTCGGTGATTATTAATGCGTCATTCCCGGGTGCAAATCCTGCTGTTATTTCAGAAACCGTTGCCACACCATTAGAAGAACAAATAAATGGTGTAGAGAATATGCTCTACATGAATTCTCTGGCCTCATCAGATGGAAAACTAACGTTGACCGTTACCTTTGCTATTGGCTCTGACCCTGATTTATCTCAGCAGTTAGTACAAAATCGTGTTTCGCAAGCATTGCCGAGATTACCGGAAATTACCCGGCAACTGGGCGTCACCGTTACCAAGAGTTCACCAGATTTAACCATGGTTGTACATTTGCGCTCTCCCAATGAGCGCTATGACATGCTCTACCTACGCAATTATGCAACCTTGAATGTGCGCGATCAATTGGCACAAATTCCGGGTGTTGGGCAGGTCAGGTTATTTGGGTCGGGTGAGTACGCAATGCGTATCTGGCTCAATCCTGACAAAATTGCGGAACGCGAAATGACACCCGGTGATGTTATTGATGCTATCCGCGGACAAAATATTCAAGTTGCCGCAGGTGTGATTGGTGGCCCACCTTATCAGGATAACATCGAAATACAAATGCCCATTAATGTGCAAGGGCGTCTGCAAAGCGTGGAGGAATTTGAAAACATTCTGGTTAAACGGGAAAATAATGGAGTCATCACACGATTGGCAGATGTGGCCCGCGTTGAATTGGATGCACAAAGTTACGGGTTACGCTCTTTGTTGGATAACAAGCAGGCTGTTGCGATTCCTATTTTTTCAGCACCAGGGTCAAATGCATTGGATATCTCTGATGATGTACGGGAAACCATGAAGAGATTAAAGCAGAATTTTCCCGATGATCTGGATTACAGCATTGTTTACGATCCAACTATTTTTGTAC
>CAZZJI010000111.1:0-6491 GCA_964654485.1 uncultured Gammaproteobacteria bacterium
ACAACCCCATCAACAAAGAACCCGTAGAAAAAGAAAACGTTACCTCGACAGTAGATGTTGTCTCGGAATTATCCAAACCCTTATCGTCAGTGATTAATCCTTCTCGTATTACGACGATATTGGCGGAACCCCCTCCGCTTATTATTGAATAAAGCGATGGAATCGATGCCAGAAAGTTTAGTTCCGCTACTGGATGAAGTTATTCAGGATCCACAGTTGGCAGACGCCGGGCCGCGTAAAATACCCTTTGCATTTGCAAAACGCCATGGCGTATTTGTCGATGAAGTACTTGTCGATGGAGATAAGGAAAATAAAATAATAATTTACTGCAAGCACGGTATCTCCACAAGGATTTTATCTGAAGTACGGCGTTATCTTGGTAAGCCTGTTTCATTGAATGTGATCGATGCAAGTGATTTTGATTTCCGTCTGCAGAAAATTTACGAAAAGGGCAGCAATCAAACCATGGAAATAATGGATGACCTGGACGATGAAGCTGATCTGAGTCAGGTGGTGCAGGAGCTTGCGGAGCCGGAAGATTTGCTTGAAAGCGAGGATGATGCGCCTATCATTCGTTTGATTAATGCATTGTTAACACAAGCGATAAAGGAACAAGCTTCGGATATCCACGTGGAATCATTTGAATCCAGGCTGGTTGTTCGATTCCGGGTAGATGGTGTTCTGCGTGAAGTATTTGAACCAAAGCGTGTATTAGCCCCTTTAATCGTTTCGCGAATTAAAGTAATGGCCAAACTTGATATTGCAGAGAAACGCTTACCACAGGATGGACGAATTTCGATTCGTATTGCGGGCCGTGCGGTGGATGTACGTGTTTCCACAATACCAACAGGCCAAGGTGAACGCGTTGTTCTACGTTTATTAGACAAGCAAGCGGGTCGCCTTAATCTCGAGCAATTGGGAATGGAGTCGCAATCGTGTAGCTTATTTGACAAATTAATACATCGGCCACACGGCATAGTACTGGTAACCGGGCCTACTGGCTCAGGTAAGACCACGACTTTATACGCAGGTTTAACCAGAATTAATAACAAAAAACGCAATATTATGACCGTGGAAGACCCAATTGAATATTATCTGGATGGCATAGGACAGACTAATGTTAATCCCAAAGTGGATATGACTTTTGCTCGCGGACTACGTGCTATCTTGCGGCAAGATCCAGATGTGGTGATGGTGGGCGAAATTCGTGATCTGGAAACGGCTGAGATTGCTGTACAATCCAGTTTAACCGGTCACCTGGTCCTGTCTACATTGCATACCAATAGCGCCGTGGGTGCGGTTACCCGATTGCGTGATATGGGGGTAGAGCCCTTTTTATTATCGTCGACATTGTTAGGTGTATTGGCACAACGGCTGGTGCGTCGTTTATGCCCATATTGTAAAAAACCTTATCGGGCCAATGAAGTGGATATCGAGAATTTTGGCTTAAATACTGATAGTCCACCAAATATTTATAGTGCCGAAGGATGTGAAAAATGTAATTATCAGGGGTATTATGGTCGCACAGGTATTTACGAATTTGTTGTGGTCGATGAACCGATGCGTACAATGATCCATGATGGTGCCAGTGAGCAGGAACTTGAATTGCATGCACGTAAGACGACAACGAGTATTCGCGATGATGGTATCAGGTTGGTCTTGGCGGGTGAAACATCGTTGGAAGAAATATTGAGGGTTACGCGTGAAGGTTAGGTTTCGTAAAGGGTATTAAGATCAGGGTACGTGTAGTAAGGTAAAGCGTATTTGTGGATTAGATGAGTACATCATAGATGTCCGGGGTATAACGTAAGAAACGCATATGGGTGCATTTGAATATACAGCATTAGATACTCACGGTCGTGAGCGCAAAGGCGTTCTTGAAGGGGACACTTATCGCCAAATTCGTCAGAATTTACGTGAACAAGGTCTTTCTCCGCTGTCTGTTGAAGAAGTGCAGCAGCGTGAAGAACGCAGCCGCCAACAAAATATTTTATTTCGCCGCAAAATCAGTGCCACCGACCTTGCATTGATCACGCGTCAGCTAGCCACGTTGGTTCGCTCCGGGTTTCCAGTTGAAGAAGCATTGCGAGCAGTTGCGCAACAAACTGAAAAAGCACAGCAAAAAAGCATGCTGGTCGCTGTTCGCTCTAAAGTGATGGAGGGTCGTTCTCTCGCAGTTGCCATGGGGGATTTTCCCGCTGTTTTTTCAGATTTGTTTCGATCAACTGTCGAAGCGGGTGAGCAATCAGGAAACCTGAATATCGTCCTGGAAAGACTCGCAGATTATACTGAAGCCCGACATCATTTGAATTCAAAGATATCTCAAGCATTAATTTACCCATCGGTGTTAACAATAGTGGCCATCGCTGTCATCATTGGTTTATTAGCGTATGTTGTTCCACAAGTGACTTCGCAATTTGAAAACGCCGGTCAGTCGTTGCCAGCGTTAACCGTGGCTTTAATCGCGACAAGTGATTTTGTTCAAGACTATGGGTTATTTATATTGGCCCTGCTTGTGGTTGCTACGGTTGTGTTTAATTATATGTTACGGTTTGAGCAATTCCGGTTCCGGTTCCACAGTGGGTTGTTGAAAACCCCGTTAATATCACGGCTTACCCGTGGTTTAAACACAGCCAGGTTTGCTCGTACATTTAGTATATTGGCGGCCAGCGGCGTACCTATACTGGACGGTTTACGTATTGCTTCACAGGTTATTGGAAATTTACCGATGCGGGCTGCGGTTGAACAGGCAGCGCGAAAGGTGCGCGAGGGCACAAATTTGCATACTGCGCTGGAGGCAAGCGGCTATTTTCCACCTATGACGTTACATTTAATAGCCAGTGGGGAGATAAGTGGAAATCTGGAAGAAATGCTGGACCGGGCGGCGACCAGTCAGGAAAATGAAATGGATTCTCTACGTACTAAGTTACTTAGTTATTTCGAGCCATTAATCATTGTAGTAATGGGTGGCATTGTTTTAGCGATTACGATTGCGATCCTGCTGCCCATATTTGAGCTGAATCAGCTCATTAAATAGATTCTCCTGGATTTTTGGCAATTGTATGTATGCTGTGATATTTCATGTGATGAGATTAATAGCTTAGTTTTTATATCCAAAATTGATATATAAATTAGTTATGTCGATATTTGTTTTATGAATAAGTAAATAAAACAATTAATTAGAATGAAAAGACGCACAATTAGTGCTACTGCGGGAAATTCAGTCATGCTATGATTTGTGTTATAGAGGTCAAAGCTGCGGCCTGGAATGGCGACTATAATAATTATAAACGAAAATAAAAATATCTGTTCACAACTGGCAAGGAAACTAAGCGAGCAAGATTGTGGGGCATACAGGCGTTAGCATCGCTGTCAATGAGATAATCTATCGGTGTTGTGTTTGAGGAATTTGATAGTGCGAACACAGAGAAACAAGCAAGCATATGAACAGGGCTGATACCCATAACCGTCGAGAGTCAATTCGCACGGAAGAGGATTCCATGGGGAATTCTGTAGGTGATCGCGAACGTGATTTTGACCAGGTGGAATCAACGGGGTTCGTTGTACGTGCTCTGAAGTTGATCACCCCTTCCCGGTTTCCGGTTGCACTAAAACTCGCTTTTTCCATGGGTATTTTAATCACCGCCGGTATGTCATTACTGGGCGCAGTGATTATCCATAATCAGATTGAATTGTTAAATGATCAAATTTATTCGAATGGGCGCACTGTGGTGGTACAAATGGCAGAATCTGCAAAAGAACCCATTCTGGCAAATGATTCATTAGTTTTAGATGTACTTACATATAGTCTTGCAACGGCAGATAATGTGTTGGGTACTACAATTTATTCTGCAGATAGAAAAGTGATTTCGACTACTGGGTACAGTCCATTTGAATTGAAAGCACCTTTTTCTAACCGAAGTCGTCAGTATTTGAATAGCTCACTTAGTACATTTGAATGGAAATGGGAAAATTCGCCGACGGGTAGTCTGGATGCGGTTTCTTTTGTTAGCCCCATTCAATTTGAAGGTGTCATTGTGGGTTATGTACTAACTTCATTTAGTCGACAAGCTATGACACAGTCGATAAACGATGCCGTGCGCTCCATTGTTTCAACAACCGTATTACTGATTATATTAGGTATTATCGTCTCCTATTTTCTGGGTCGGCGGCTTTCAAAACCATTACAGTCATTGTTGGATGCGAGTCGCGCGATCGGAATGGGGCGTTACAATTATCGTATTAAGCAACAACGAAACGATGAGATTGGCGACCTAATTAATTCGGTTAACGACACAGCCCGTTTATTAGAATTAAAATCCAATAGAATGGCTTTAGGTATCTTGCAAAGAAAACAAGTCGAAGACGCATTTTCACGTTATGTTTCGCCCAATATAGCCAAGGAAATAATGGGCAACTTGAATGAAGTGAAAATTGGCGGCAACGTGTCTCCTTTACTTGCAAGGGAAATGATGGGCAATAAGGGAGATATGTCTTTAGGCGGTAAACCCGTTAATGCCAGTGTTTTATTTATCGATATAGTTGGATTTACAAGCAAATCTGAGACGATGAGTCCACAAGGGGTCGCAGAATTACTTAATGAGTTTTATTCGAATATCACCCGTACTGTCTCTCTCTATAAGGGAACCATTGATAAGTACATAGGTGATTGTGCAATGATTTTGTTCGGTATACCACAAAAGGACAAGGATCATATATTTCATTCAATTGCCTACGCTGTATTTTTTAGACGATTAATGGAGGACATGAATAAAATTCGGATTGAAAATGGTGATTTCCCGGTGCATTTCCGTGTCGGTATTAATTCAGGAGAAATGTTAGCCGGGAACATGGGAACGGCTGAACGAATGCAATATACTGTTGTTGGTGATACCGTTAATCTGGCGTCGCGTTTATGTACGGCAGCAGAAACCGATCAAATTATCATAACAGAAGAGATTTATAATACGCCAGGTATACACGATAAAGTGATAGCCAGTGAATACCAGTCTATTAAAATCAGGGGCAAAGCAGAGCCAATCAGTACCTATTTGGTAGATGATGTACAAGGTTTTTATAGAACGGCTATGGATCGGCAAATCGATGAGATTCTCTAATTCTCAAATAAATCATTCTCCACACCGTTCATAGTCCTTTATCAGATAGAACATTATCAGAGAATAATGAAAAATTTCCTCAAAGTGATGTTATTAGTTTTACCAGTATTGCTTTTCGGGTGTGATGCTTTCGCGCCCATTAAAAAAAATCAAACAGATTCAGACATTGAATTCGGCAAGCTTCGCAAAGTAGATCAGAAGCTCATTGATCAGTGGGTTACGGAGCAGAAATACAGTAAAGTACTTGGTTCGTTGGAAAGCGTACCTGGAGCAGAGCGTTCAGAAAAAGATCGGGTTCAAATTGAAGAAATTCAAAAACTGGCTGAAGAATATGAGATACAACAGTCTGAAGCGATAGAAAAATTATATTCAAAAGGGTATCGACTACAAGCATTAAAGCAGGCCGAGGAGGCATTAAATAATTATTCTGATGGTACTCGTCTTTGGGTCATTAAGGAAAAGATAAAGCAACAACATGCAAACTATATTCGGGAAGTCGAAAGCCAGATTTTATTGGCGAAAGGAGAATGGCTGTTGCAAAGCCCCCCCTTGTATAAAGAATTGTTAAGCGCAAATCCGGGAAACAAAGATCTTATTATAGAATCCAAACAAGTTACCGGGGACAGTATAGCGACTGCGGCTCGATTAACAGTGCTAGGTATTTATGCTTTGTCTACGGATCAAATTGAATTGGCAGAACAACGCCTGACTATGGCCAATGCTTTGCATCCAACAAGTGAGAATATTACTGCATTAGCCAGGCTGGATAAATTGAGCCATGAAAAAATAGTGAAGCAACGGGAAGTTGATCAGGTTCAGCAAGAAATCAAGCGGCGCGTTGAAAGTAAAAAACGTGTAGAAGTCCAGCGTAAGAAGCAGGAGAAGGAACAAAAAGAGAGTACTCGCTTAGTTGAGACTATCTATCATTCGCTCGCCAGAGGGGAACTCATGGAGGCGCAAAACCAGATTAGAGAACTAGAAAATACCTTCGAAAATAATTCTGATATTCTACGATTACAGGATTCGCTGTATAAATTAATTGCGAAAGAAGTTGATACTTTGCTAGTTGAAGGCAATGAATTGTATGGCAATGGCCAAATAGAAAAAGCGAAAGTGGTTTGGGAGTCTGCGCTAAAACTGGACCCAGATAATGTTAAAATTAATCGGAGAATAAAAAGAGCAAAACAAGTATTGACTAGATTACGCGAACTTCAGAATAAGTAGCCACTATATTGCTCTTATGGCTAAATTATTACTACACTAGAACCAAACGAACCCGCATCGCAAACGCCTGTTGTGCACAGGTGGCGATCAATCATTTTCCAATCTTACGCAGTCAATATCAATATTAATACTCATTCAACGTGATATTGC
>CAZZJI010000112.1:0-5750 GCA_964654485.1 uncultured Gammaproteobacteria bacterium
CCCTCATCGTAGACATAATCTGCCGTGAGGCCGTCTTGATAGGTCACTAAATCCAAGCGATCCAGCGCATCGTAACTGTATTGGGTGATCAGGCCCTTGGCGTCTGTCTTGACTAAGGCATTCCCGGCCCCATCGTGTACGCTAAACTGGGTCACACCGGCGTCCGGGCTGGTGACTTCAAGCAGGTTACCCAGACCATCATAGCGATAGGTCGTGGTGTTCCCGCGCGGGTCGGTGACACTGGTGATACGGTTGTCGGCATCATAGGTGTTCACTGTCACGCCATTTAAGGCGTCTGTCACCCCGGTTAAACGGTTATGCGCATCATAGGCAGATTGCGTGGTGTTCGACAGCGGATCATCAAAGGACAGGACATTGCCCTGTCCATCGTATTGCGTATACGTCGTGGCCTCGGCTTCATTCGCCCCAACGATTTTTTCCAGTCGGTTCGCCTGGGAGTACACCTGCGTCTGCGTGCGTCGCAGCGTGCCAGCGGGATCAACGATGTCTGTCTTGAGCCGGTTGCCCAGTGCATCTAAGGTGTAATCAATGCGGTTGCCGAGTTGATCAGACAGGCCGGTCAAGCGGTGCGCGGCATCATAGGTGTAAGCGAGGAATGCCCCGTTGGGCAGCGTGACTTTAGTCCGATTACCCGCGACATCGTATTGGGTTTTGGTGACTTCATAACCCTGCACATTGCCGACATCTCGTTGGGTGACCCGCCCACGCCTGTCATACGTGAACTGAGTTAATAACCCATTCGCATCTTGTATTGTCTTCGGGCGTCCGTGTGCATCATGTTCAAGGATATCGGTAAAATGACCCAACGCGTTTTCGATCTGAACAAGGTTACCGGTCGTGGCATTGTAACGGTACGTGGTCACGTCGGTGACATCGGTACGAGGGCCATCGACTGTTTCCAATAAACCCGCTATCACGCCTTGTGTATAGTAAGTGTAAGCCCATGCTCGTGAGTTCAAACTCGCCACATCGGCACGCGCCTGAATAGTGGCGCAGGTTTTCGATTCCGCTGTGGAGAATAACGTACTATCACGCGTGTCAAACTCTCGTCGGGATTGCAGTTGCCCATGCGCCAAATAGGTCAAATCGATGGTGCGGTTTGCTTCGATAATACACTCCGGTAACCGGTGCGTGAGGCTCCATTCTGTCTTGATCGTCCTCTGTACCGGGGTGCCAACGGCCTCAATACGCTGGGTTTCCAGATTGTTGCTATCAAACGTAAAATCAGTAACATGGCCCCGAAAGTCCGTTTGAGAATCCATGTTACCATTAGCATCAAACACGGCACTCTGATATGAGTTCTGACAGGTGGTACATTCCGGGTCACCGCTATTGTATTCCTTGGTTTTATGCATACCTTGTTCTGAACGCGAGTAAAACGTTCTGACGGCCCCAAGCGCATCGGTTATCTCGGTCTTGAAATACATTTTGCCATCATCGGTCGGCAATGAGACCGGATCAGGAAAATAACCAAATGTCGTTTTATTGGCGTTGCCCGCATGCGAACTGGATAACGCGCGACCAGTGACCTCATCAAAGGTAAAAAAGGCAAATTGATCGCCATTTTCATCAATAACGCCCGTCAACGCATGCAAATAGGTCGCGTTGGTGTATAAGTACTGACGGGCCGTACCATCCGGATAATCTACAAATTCCAAATTCCCCAATGGGTCATACCGGTACGTGGTCACTTCCAGTGCCGGGTCGGTCACCGTGCCCAAGCGGCCATTGGCATCGTAAGTCAACGACAGACTGCGCCCATACTGATCGGTGACCGTTTGTAACTGACCAGTGACGAAGTAAGCCAATGTCAACACATGGCTGGCGATGTTTTTAATCGACGTTAATTGCCCGGCGCTATTGTAAGTTTCTTCATCCCCCCCGGGGTTGGTGATGCGCCACCCCCCCGCCAGCTCGGTTAACGTCATATTGACGGAGATCACGGCCACCCAGTCGCTGCCCTGTTGCGCGAACGGAATTATACTGCCTTCCGGGCGGAATACGCGGGTGATATTCCCGCTACGGACAATCTTGTAGTTGTAGTTATGACGCCAGTTATCGCCGAGATCAGACGCGATATCGAGGACGGCAAGACTGTTATAATAGCGAACAAACTGCAACGCGAACGGCCCGGCACCCGTATAGTCTATTTCCGTTTCAAATAAATTACCGGTCGAATGGCTGATGGGATCAGAGCCGTTGTCATAGCCCGATAGGCATTGCAAGGCATCGTGGATAACCGTGGCAAAATTAGCGGACGCCGTATTGATATCCCCGTCGGTCACTGTCACCGACGCATTAAATCCACCCACCGGGCTGGGCACTTGATATTGATGTGACACGCTGCTCAAGCCAACACCGGATTCGAATTGACCATCACCGAAATCATAGAAAAACACTAATTCGTCTACAGACTGATTGGGGTCAGATGAACCGCTGGCATTAAAGGTGACATCTTGCCCCACAAGGGCACTTTCAGGGATCACCCGCAGTTCGGCAATCGGCAACCCTCCCGCCACGACGGTAAAATCAACCGAAGCGGAAACAACCCTGTTGGGATTCACAACATCGTTAACAAAAAGAGTTGCTTCATAGATACCGGGCGTGGTGTACGTATGGAAAATAGGCGGTTGTTCTCCGGTGACGCCATTTAACGTGATCGGCACCCCTTCACCAAGATCAATAATATAGTTTAATAGGTCGGGCGGGCTGTCGCCATCGACCGCACTGACGGTGATCGCAGCTACGGTATTCACCTGCGGGTTGGCAGGCGAAATAACGATACTCAGTTCGATCGGCGGCGCATTATCGATGACCACAATGCTGGTGGTGACGCTGATGACCTCAAGGGGCCGAATGACATCCGACACACTCAGCGTAACGGTGTACGTACCTGGAGTCTGGTAGACTTTTAAAAATGGAACAACAGGTTGCTCATCCACATCCACATTACTGGATGAATCAGTGGTACCATCGCCGTAATCAATCGAAAAGTTTAGATTATCGCCTTCCGGGTCGGTTGCACTGGCCCTGAATTCAACGAGGTCGTTTACATTGACCGGCGAACCGCCAAGAACACTGATCGCCGGATCCGCGGGGTTCTGGTTAACGCGGACTTCGACCGTAATCGATATCGACGCGGCCGGGTTGAGACTGTCCGTGGCAGAAAATAACACGGTATACGTGCCCGCCGCTTGATAGGTCGTTGATAAACGTTGCTGACCAGTCGCACCCAAAACCGAATCCGTTAACCCATTACCAAAATCAATACCGTAAATCATCAGATCACCGTCAGGGTCTGTTGCGCCGACGTCAAAATTGACAAGATCACCGATATTGACAGTGGCTAACGCGGTGGTCAGCGTCAGTAACTCCGGGGCAGCATTGGCGGGTTCTACAGGCGTGACGGTGATACAAAACGACGCGGTTTGAACATTCAGGACACCGTCTGATATCGCCACGCTTAAATTACAATATTCCCCGGGCGTTCCCGCAACACCCGACACCTGACCGCTATCGACGTCAACGGACAAACCCAGTTCCAATGGAAAATTTGTTTCGATATACTGCAATATTTCGAAGGGATGTTCATCGGCATCAAAACCATAGAAAGCATCTGTACCACTGTAAAAATCGCCTGCGGCAACCGTCACCGCGACCGGCCCCCCGAGGGCCTCGGGAGCCTCATTCACATTTTGCACACAACGAAAATCGCCGAAATTAATCCCCTCAACGACAACATGGTGATAAGTGGAATTACAGCGCACTTCTCGCGACACGACATCGTGGTGTATTTCTTGGCCGCTTACACAAACGTGGCCATAATCAATTTCCCAGCGTTGCTCTGTATTGATCAGTGATAGCGTTGAATCGCCTCTAAAACAAAATCCATTACATTTGATTGTATTATAACCTAAACAGCCAGTCCCAATTGCTCTAAAGTGATCATGGATATCATCAGTGGCATAGGTGTAATCATTTGTCCCACAAATAATCGGCGCAACAGGCGGGGCCTCCCAAAACCCGGAGGGAATACTTAAAGACTCGTTATAGCGGCAATCGTCTGTAAAATCTAACTCGTCCAAATGCGCTTCAACTGGACCGGTATAACTCAAACTGACGATGGCTGTCAATGCAATATAAAAAACACTGAACAAGACCCTCTTTACCCAAGACAACCGTGAACGCCGTCTATTTGCTACACGCTCAACCATAAATAAATTATCAACTGATCTTGAGTCCATATTGTTTTTCCTAATTTTGTTTTTCGATACGATTAAATAAACACCGCGCTATCATTTCCTGGTAAATAAAATTTAAGGCCCAGACATGGTTGATACCAAAACGCCAGGAGACTGCATTTGAATTGAAAATAAAGGAAAAAAAGAAAGGCAAAACACAGAGAAAGAGAAACCCTCTCTTCCAGGATTTATCTTCTTTGATTTATAATTATTTTCCACCGCAACTCCCTTGCAATTATTACTTTGTGATAGAACGCCTTTTTAAAGCCGTCTATTCGTATTATTCATTTTTCTCAAATTACATTGAGTTCTTTTTATTTTCATCTTGAAATTTTTCACGCGCCGCACGACAAAGATCTGGATTCACCTGACACCAGGTCTTTCCAGCCAATTTACGTCCTTCGCGCAAGTCCTTCACCAGGTCACACGCCTCCACTTGATCTTTACACCACTGCGCCTCTCGCTGAGTCGCCGCCAGTCCAATACGGATATTAATTTCACTGTCACACGTTTTTAACGTGTCGCAGGTCGCTAACATCGCTTCATGTTTTGCTATCTGCGCTAATAGTCGTTCACGTATATTCGCAACGCGCCTCAGTTGACTTTTTTCATCCGCCTGTCTAGCGCGTTTGGCTTCTTCTAGTAAACGTTGGGATCGATAAGAAATGGCCTGGTCGCAAATACCAGGGTAACTGTCACACCACATTTTATTAGTTAACGTTTTGTTTTTTTCGGCCACTTTTGCAGCCACTCTTCGTTCTTCCCGGTTGCGCTT
The DNA here is from genome assembly GCA_964654485.1 of uncultured Gammaproteobacteria bacterium. GTDB lineage: Bacteria > Pseudomonadota > Gammaproteobacteria > SG8-11 > SG8-11 > JAADIM01. The sequence continues at coordinate 5,038 of CAZZJI010000112.1, forward strand.
AACTAATTCGCACGGTCGTGGGTAGTAACCACACCAGGAACTATTGATTAATTTAAGTTCCACCTCTTCCGCCGTTTCATTAAACGAGTCCCGACAAGTCGTTGGATCCCCATCACATTCAACCAACCTTCTAAGATTATCCGCTGCCAATACCAAAGTCGCCTTTTCACAATTCGCCGGATGTGCGTTACATTCCTCATCCAATTCTGCATTACCATCCGCGACGCGTTGCTTTACCTCTGCCCACGCCAGCACACAGTCCAGATCCTTAGCACACTCCGCATCACGCTTAGCTTCTTCTTCGGGGGTAAATATGATGTATTCAGCCTGTGAAGAAGAAAAGGTAACAAGCGTTGTAAAAATAATTAATACAAATCTCACTAACAATTTACGCATAATATATCCACTTAGACTCACTCATTTCACTAATTAATCGCAAGACTCACCGACCTTACTGCACTCATTTTTTCCTTGCAAGCAACAATTTCAAGGTAACTAAGGTAGGAGATAGGTAGGGACACCGATAACTTAATAACTTAACGGAACTACTTTCTTCAAATATATATATATAAATTCAAACCCATTATGCTGAAAATAATATGCATGTCGTTTTGAAATTTTTTTCGGTGGGGCAGCTTATTTCTAGGAAGCGGACGAATTCTGTCGATGATATCCCCAGAACTTGAGTTCCCCAATAACAAATTAATCCCTTC
>CAZZJI010000113.1:0-5546 GCA_964654485.1 uncultured Gammaproteobacteria bacterium
TAACCTGTATATTACGTCCAATCTGGATCCAGCTCGTTTTAGGTTAAGTACCAATAGAGCCATACAATCTCTCTCATTCAGATACATACTCTCCTCGGATGATTCAGCATCAGCAGACCATGCTTTTTTACCCAGTCTTACTGGAGTGACAAGTTCTCTTCGAACAAAATACGTTGGAGACAAATTTTTAATAATATTATTAAGGTTTAAATTATCCCCAAAGGGTGTATGGTCATCGTCCGAACCATATCCACTTGTTAATTTACAGCGAGCCATTGGGCTAACTACCCTTATGGTGATAGCATCAAATCTTCCCGTTACAAATTGAAATATTTCGGTAGAGTCATTTTTTTCGGGTGAAAATGTAATTTTTTTTCGATGTAATGAAGAATAACATATTCTAGTAAGTAATCGTTGACTGGCAATAGCACAAGATGCCGCATTGCCTGGTGTTTTCGATAATCCTGAGCTGTTTTTGAATGCATTTATAAGGTTCTCGCGATCACTAAGTTCTGTGCTAGTATCTAAAGTGCGGTTGTTATTGCCTCCTGTTGCATGAGTACCTCTTATTTTTAATAACCGATAGAGAAAACCTGTCTTGTTGTTATCGCTTGCTGTGGCATGAGTGTTATCTCTGATTTTTAATAACGAATAGAGAGGATGTATCATATTTGTCTTGTTGTTATCTACATCATTTTTTTTCATCTCTTCAAGAATCTTGAATAGCAAATGTAGCTTTCTACCTTGCACTCTACCTAGTCGGCGCACAAGTTGGCTAAGTCTAACATCGGGGTATTGTTGATATTTGTCATCCGCTAAAGCCCATATGTCACTTTCTCTTGCAATAATAGATGCTGGGTATTTTTTAGCTGTTACATCCCAGCATATATCATTATGTATTTTATTATGATGACATTTTTTAATTAAATGATCATAGAGTGATTTTATTGAATTATCTTTATTATTTTTATCCCATTTCTTTATATTTATTTCACTATTATTATTGTCATCCCAGGAATTAATTTCATTCAGTAAGTTAATAGCTTCAACAAGTCGCTGCCATGCGCTGTCCATGTTGTGGACATAAAAATCGAGAGCGAGAGGGTACAAGTCTCTACCTAGTGGTACGTGCTCATGTAACTCTCGAATCAGAGTCGATAATTCCTCTTCACCGTTCTTTTTCTTACAGGGTTTGTAAATAGAATTAGGATGGACGATATCCAGACCTCTGAGCATTGCAGATTGCCAGGAAATATCTTGTAATTTTTGAAAAAGTGCGATATAGGTGGTTTCTTGATTCTTAAGACAATATACATCAGCAATTTGTTGGTCTTTAGTCAGGTTATTGTCTTGACGATTTCGAACATATTTTTTTTCAAACAGACCATCAACAAGTAATTTTCGCACATCTTCTCTCAAGCCCATACTGGATCGAGGATAGTTATGGCACTCTGGTTTAGAGGAATCTTCTTCTCGATCTTCCATCCAGCTACGAATAGACTTGGTCACACTGGTTGACTCGCTGAGTATTTCACAAAGACGTGATTGATAGGTTTTCCAGAATACGTGTGTGCTTCGGTCATGAGGGGTATTTGACTCAATATAGTTATGCAACGCTTCAGTAATTGAGCGAACACTAATTATCAAGCGTCTTGTAAGTATATGTTTGTCAGTTTGTTTGTTCGGGCATATTGACTCTAACCACGTGCAAACAATGTGGATACGATAATACCAGTCACGGACTAAATCATTTTTTCCAATAGAATGGTCAATGTAATCAATAATATCTAGATCATACTGTTCCAAATGGCTATTACATAGAAATAGCTCTTCAAGACCAAAACCTATCATATCCACGAAGAGTGCATATAAATATGATGGGCCTTCAATAACTGTTGCGAGTAGATCTGCTGATATTTCAATAAGCGGCGATGGGTGGTAATCACTTGGCATATCATCTCTGAATAATGAGATACACTGATCAAGTAATTTAATCATAATAGAAAAACTGTTATCTCCTTTCGCGTCCAGTGTTTCAAAAGACATGTTATCAAGTCGTTCTTTTAATACACCATGTGCAACTTCATGAGCTATAACACTTTGCAAATCAGGACGCTCAGGCATCCAGTACGAAGTCATAATGTGGTGGTAGTTAATTTTATTGCCACTTATTTCGGTGCTAACACTATAGGTATTAGAGCTGAATTCACGCTTCCACCGGTGAATTACAAGACGATGGTCATTATATTTGCAGACATTCAAATGTTCTAAGAGTAAGACCATTTCTCTGCTAATATCTCTACAGCGATCTGCAAGATGTACGTTATACATGTGTTGGTCACGGTGCCTGTTGGAATTTGGTCTTGGATGGTCATATAAACCAAAATCCTGGCTATGTATGAAGGTCATTTGCAAATCACCAAGCGTTTTGACGTGGTCACGCAACCTTGCTGATATCACAGATCTGATTAAGAGGAATTTTGATAAGGCTGTGGATGTAGCTGAATGATTTTCTATATAATTGTTGTTATTAAAAGGGAGTTTTGCTGCAAAAAAACAGATTTCCAGTTTGTCTCTAACTATTGTTCTTTTGATGCATTGTAATAAATGAAGATTGTAATATAAAGCACGTTGATCATTGTTCCATCGTGTTTTGTGATTTTCAACATTACATTCAAATTCGTTAATTGCCTCATCCGTTGAGTTTTGACCGTCGTTTTTTTTATTCGAGCCAGAACGTGCAGTAGGATAATTTTGCACCCACTTGGTAACAAGTTTTTCGATTTCAGTTCTTTTTTCTACATTACCCCAACCTTCATCGCCCCATATATATTGATCTTCATGTTTTAATGGAGCGTAAAGAAATGGCGCATGTAGATGATAAATGATATTTTTCTGCAAATGCCTTAGCTCTAATAATACTGTGTCTATACGATCAATGACATCATGCCATAGCATGAGATACAGCGACAGCTCATCATATTTAGTCATGTTGTCGGCAAGATTTTGATTATTATTTGTCATATCTGTCGGTTAGCTTAATATTAAGTTACTAGATAAAATGATATGGCTATCGAAGCCTATAAACCAGATGCTATAGTTTATATGAGTATAGAAAATATCACTAACTATTTTAGATAAGTATTCTCAATGCCGCAGAATAAACAGCAAGCGCTGTTCCAAAAATAATTCCTGTCAGTTTATTAATATTAGTTTCTGGAACCATGTAGCCGATAACAGGTGGTAATGGCACTCGACCCTGAATAAGTATCGGTAAAAACATTTTATCCCTCTCCGTCATGGTTACCCATCGACAAAGCTCGATAGCTTCTCTTTTTACATATAGCCCACTAAATATTGCCCACAATATAACAGATATGTATAAAGATGATGCATCACTACACAACTGTTTTACAAGAAACAATAAGCACCACAATATAAAATAGCTAGTCCATACGGGAGAGCACCAATAAAAAAGCCATCGTTTGAATGGTTGACCAACCCAAGCATTTGTTTCCTCATTTGCAGGCTCTTTATATTTCTCAATCAACGCAAGCCTAAGTAAACTTTCTTTAAGTGATCCATGAGGAGAATAATAAACCGCATCCATGCGCTCTACTAGTGGAGGAAATAGCTTAGCAAAACAACTATATTTATTCACTTCGATTGTTTGCGATGCCGTTACGCACGCCTCCATCTGTTTAGCTATTGAAGAAGGTACTTTTTGCGTGATACTATCTAATAGCGGAATTCTAAAGGTAAAAAAACAGAGTGCTGGAAATATGATTGCTTGCAGTGCGATTATAAAAAAATACAGAGCGATATTGTATGGTAGAGAATTATCAACCAGTAAAAGCGGAAAGCACAAAATCGGAAATGGCACTAAAATTGCGTAGAACCAGAAATTCCATCGTAATCGATCAGGCCACAAGTAGTATGCTTTTTTATCACCCTTATCGTCCAATGGTCTGGCGAAAAAACCTTTTCTGAGTTTTTCGCCGTTATAAGATTCAGTGTGGAGTATGCCTAAAGTTCTGTGTCTATTTATAAAAATCAGCGTAAATGGTGGTCGCTGATAGCCCATCAATAGCAGTGAAAAACGTCTGTATAAATTCCACTTTCTAAGCCTCAAATTATATTCCATTCAATTTCTCCAGTGGGCTATTAGCTACGCGTGTTTATTACTTGATACCTCTATTGAACATCCTAATAGGCGCAAAAATCCTATATTCAAGTCATCTTGGTTTTAGGTTGTGCTTTAGATGGGAGAGGTTGTTTGGTATTCTGGAAAGTCGCAGGATTTAGATTTAACACTGAATATTTTAGAGTATCGTTAACCGTAGATTGGAAGTTGTGCCCTGCTGATACTTCAATATTACTTTGGGATGATTAAGGCTTAAGGAAGGAGCCGGAGTTAGTGACTGCCGGAATTGTCACTAAGATTCTTGTTCCTGTTCAAAGCAGGGGAAAAGGCGCGTAGTTGTATGCAAACTTTTACTTATGCATCGCAGACTCGGTATAATAAAAGTTGCAATAAATAGCAAGTTAGTTCGCGTATTTAGCTCTAAGGATGTCTCGGATAAATTTTTGATGATGGGCTACGGTATATAAATCATCGGGTTATGCGTTTCACGCGACGCCAAGATCCACGGGGTTCTAATAATGCGTTACCGCTCCATGCACGCTCTTCTCTTCCGGGCACGTTCCCGCCTGTTTTCGCTTCCAAATGTGAAATGGATGTTCGTAATTTATGTAATTCTATTTGTAACTCTACCTTGTCTTCTTTTCGGTTCAACTCTATTGTATGTTTCAGCCCCTCAACTTCTCCTTGTATTAATCGCTCGATTCCACTTAGCAATTTTTCGTCTCGCAATTTATCTTCCTGACTTTGATCGTTTGTCATTGCTTTACTGCTTTCTATTGTTTTTGCTGGAGGAAACGTTGCTAAAATTTAGAAACATGATTTAAGCCTACTCTTCCCTAGAAGTGCTGGAAATTATAGATATAAACTGACCAGTGTATGTTAGTCTAGACCAATATTGATCTAGATTCAAGAGAGATATTACCAAAACGCATCTAGATCTTAGAATAAGGTATTCCAATCTTTTTTATTGTTCTTATCCAGTAGCACTGACAAATTTAACTGGAAAGCGGTTTGGTTAAAAGTTACACATATTGAACAAGTGTGATCTAGATCATCGGGATGCGAAGCATATTTTCAGCTGAATGTATGAAGGTTTCAGAGTTTGTATATAACGCGACTGCGCTATAGGTCTTTATGGAACAAAAAGATATTTGAACAATAGCCTGCAACAGATCTCTCATTCAAAAAATGTGTCTCATCCACACTTGCTATTTAGCAAACAGACAATGGTATCCTATATTTCGCTAAGATTACATGAATATAAGTTATAAATATGTATGGAAATAGCATAATAAATTATTCCGGCTCAAGCTTGTGTATGCTTTCATTTACGAACATTTCAGTAGATTAGTGGGGTCTAGTTAACATTTCGTTACATTTCCTTTTGAGTTAGGTTATCTTT
>CAZZJI010000114.1:0-5517 GCA_964654485.1 uncultured Gammaproteobacteria bacterium
TTCCAGGTCTATTCGAGCATCAGCGATATCTATTTCAAGCAAAATCGTTATTCCGATTCAGCAGAAACACTGCTCTATTTCATAAAACAGTATCCACGCTCGCAATATATCGCTGAATCCCAAATAAGGGTGATAGACATCTGGCGCCTGGCGGGTTTCCCGCAAAAATCCTACGCAGCAATAGATTCTTTTTATCTCACTTACCATCTCGATAGCCGCTATTGGAAAAATCAAAAAACAAATAAGGAAACGCAACAGAAAATCTTCCATTCGTTAAAAGAATATATACTTTTAATGTCGAAGCATTTTCACAACAAGTATCAAACATCACATAAAAAAAACGCATTTGCCAATGCAAAAAAATGGTATCAGCGTTACTTGAACAATTTTTCCCAGCATTCCCGCAAAGACAACATACATTTTTTATATGCACAGTTATTGTCAGAAAATAAAAACGCTAAAGATGCACTTCCTCATTACGAGAAAGCGGCTTACGATTCCGATATTATCCTGAACAAAGAGGCTGCATACAGCACAATCTTAATATCCAGCCGTCTGCACCAGGCCCGCCAAAAGAACAGCACTAATACAAAATGGCTGAATAAACATATTAAATATGCGACCCTTTACAACCAGCTCTACCCAAATGATCAACGCTCAGCCGGGATAATTAGTCACGCAGCAGAATTAGCCTTTAGTGCAAAACAGTATAGTCACACCATTGAGTTAACAAACCTTATCGCAGATAATGCAGATCCAAGTAGCATTGAAAATGCACGCATAACTCGAGGACAGGCTTACCTGGAACTAAAACAATTTAACAACGCTGAAAGCATTTATAAACTGATTCTAGACTCTGCTGATCCAATGCATATCTCCCAATACCAAATCAAGGACAAACTCGCTTTTTCCATATTCCAGCAAGGCGATGTGGCAAGAAATAATAACAATACCCAGGATGCAATCAAACACTTTAGTCGAATTGCTCAAGTCGTTCCAGAATCAAACACTGCCCCTGTCGGCTTGGGTGAGGCAATAAATATAAGTATTAACAAAGAAATGTGGGAAACATCCATCAACATGATAAAGGAATTTCAAACACTATTCCCGCGCCACAAACTTAACCCTGATATTAGCAAAAAACTTTCAGTCGCTTATTTAAGGTCCGGAAAAAACATCGCTGCTGCCCAGGAATATGAAAGAATATCAAAAGCTAACGGCGACCGGGCAACAAAAATAGCCGCACTGTGGAAAGCCGCTGAACTCTATGAATCAAATAATCAGATACTCAAGGCGATCAACGCCTATTCAGAATTCGCTAAAACGTATCGCACGCCTTACCTGCAAAACGTGGAAGCAAAATATAAGCTTGTTTTTTTATATGATTCCAAAAACATCCCTGATAGTGCAAATCTGTGGCGCAACAATATATTGACGGCTGACAAAAAAATTCCCAGGAAGGAAAAAACGGCGCGCACAAAATTCATTGCCTCTTCTGCCGCACTGATGTTGGCAAAAAATGAATTTGCGGTTTATAAAAATCTAACACTCACGCTTCCACTAAAAAAGAGTCTGAAAAAAAAGAAAAATTCCCTACAGAAAGCGGTCAACCTGTTTGCTAGAGCCTCGTCATATGGCGTAGCGGAAACAAAAACCGAAGCAACACACAGTATTGCCGAAATCTATAACACATTTAGCCAGGCCCTACTCAGCTCTGAGCGTCCGTCTGATCTAACCGATGATGAGTTGGCGCAATACGAAATCTTACTGGAGGACCAGGCATTTCCATTCGAGGAAAAAGCCATTGAATTTTATGAGGCCAACCTGTCGCATATAAAGGACGGCCATTATGGCCCCTGGATTCAAGAAAGTCGCAATCAGTTGAGAAGTTTATTTCCCGCAAAATACCAACGAGACGCAAAAATCGATGCCTATATCAATGTATTACATTAGTGTATTCATCCTGATCCAGATTTTACTGGCCGGTTGTAGCCAACTCAGCAGCATTGAATCCACGGATAAGCACACAGTATCGGAAAACGCACACGACCCTGAGGCCGAAATTGAGTTATATCAACAAGCTATTACCTACCTTAACGAGAATCAACTGGACAAGGCTGAGTCTATTTTACTCGAGTTCGCTGACAATCAACCGAATCTCGCGGGTCCATGGGCCAATCTGGGGCTTATTCAACTAAAACGAAACAATATTGACGAGGCAGAAAAATTACTTAAAAAAGCATTGGAAAAAAATCCGCAAATGGCACAAGCGTTGAACCTGCTCGGTGTTATCGAGAACAAACGTGGCAATATAAAACAGGCTAATCATCTGTATACCCAGGCAATCCACCATAAAAATGACTATGCTATCGCACACTATAACCTTGCCCTACTCTACGATGTCTATTTACAGGACATTAAAAAAGCGGTAAAACATTACCAACGCTATTTGAAATTAGTTAACAATAAGGATCAAAAAACCGCAGATTGGCTGGAAGAACTGAAACTCTCGTTGAAATAAAACACGTTATGAAAATTAAATATTCATCCATTGGCATTTTATTTCTACTATTACTCTTAATGGGTACTGATCTATACGCCGACGAGACTCTTAAACTCGAAACCACGATTATAAAGGGAAACAAAGAAGTACCACAGATTTTATTCATAGTGCCGTGGCGAGATACAAAAAACTCAGATAAAAAAGAAGAGCAAAAATTGATATTGCATAGCTTATTTGGAGATTTGTTTGACCCGATGCTGCCTGGGAGTACCAGCCACGATGTGAACATCGAAAAATAGCCCTAACACATCAAATGAATCACCGTGAAAATTGAAAGGTTCTTCCGTAACCACAACTGCGTAACAACGTTAGACGCAATAAAAACTGTAATTAAAACCACCGCTGCTATTCTACAGTCAGTATTGAATTAACAAGCAACAGCGCACGTCATATTAACTCGTCATCAACGAATTATTTCAATTAATTTTTACTTTTTTGGAAACTACTGAGGTTGAGGCAGGGGCTGCTGGCCCTCCTCAGCAGGGCGACAAGACGCCGCAGGGGCACCAGGTGCAGATGTGTTGGCGTCAATTTCACGGGAGTAGTCTTCGAAGTTGGGCACAAAACCATCCTTTATTGCAGTAGCGATGCAGGTGCGTGGGGGCTTATCTGTATCCAGGCAGCGTTTTAATCTATCGCCCCCCATATCGGATACCAAATCGGTGCGAATAAGTGCATTCAAGAGTTCCATTGTTGCACGATCCCCATCTGCCGCGCCATGCACCGCCAGTATTACGGAATGTCGAAACTGAGAAATTGCATCACCGTAACTGCCCGGTGGGATTAATCCAGCGGCAACCACGCCAGTAGCAAGAATTGCACGGGCTTCGATGTTCCCTCTGCGCGCCCAAGGCCAGACAAGATTCCACGCACCTGCGCAATTCCCGGAATCGATTGTAGTCGCAGCCTCGGTTTTTGCGGCCTCCCAATCGCCTAGATCGCCTAGGGGTTGTGTACAGGCAACAGCTGTAACCACGATAAATGCGGCGGTCAGGGCGGTCATCGCTAGCTTCATTGTGATGAGTTCCTATTAAGGTAGAAACGGTATCACATGGATATAGACACTGATTACCGGCCAGTTTTGTCCACGATAATTATTCAAGAGATAGAAGTAGTCTCGTATTAGTTGCGCCTGTTCCTCAATCCCAAGGTCGCTAAATTTGGTCTTTATCGTTAATGGCTGATAGTCATAATCGCGTTGAAACATACCCTTAGCGATTACATTCACCCCCTGCTGTTGCTGCCACACATGCGCCAGCTCGTGAACAAATATGGCCCTCTTATGAAGATCGACGCCTATAGCAGAAAAATCAGCGCTGTAATCAGCATTCCCCTTCGGATAGTAAATATTTCCGTTTGGTGCCATTGCACGTGCTTCTGGTTGGAAGAACGCCCATTTTTTATTAAAGATTTTGACTTTATTGAAGTTGATCTGAGTTTTGTAGACGGTGGTCGCCAGTGCTTCCTCACCCACCGTCATACTACGTCCTGGCATGGAATGCGCCCCCTTCATTGTTGAATTCAAGCATCAACCCAGCCCACCAATGCCTGGACACCTTGATAAAGGATAAGTCTCGAAAAAGTAAAAAATTTTTCATTAAAATTCAATAGTGCCTGATCTTACTGGCGTTCAAAATTTACGCTCTGCGAGTGGCTGATTTGTATTTCTCGAAATCGCCTGTGGCATAATTCCGTTGGTACGTGATTCCCCCGCGAGACTATTTTTTTCTTTTTTTCTTTGTTACCGCAAATTAGGCGGACTAATTAGCATGCCCTAATTATTATTGACTAGAATTATTATTGACTAGTAAATACTTTGTACTGTGTTTCGTTTTTATATAATATGGCATTCAACTTCTCAGATCAAATTTATATTTGGAAGGGGGGTGTGATTGGACAGCGCGGACGAGTTAAAAGTGTGTAGAAACGCCAGGAAAATTAACCATAGAAGGATGATGAAATGTTCCGACTAAAACCCGTGCTGTTGTTTTTCAGTTTTCTACTTTTATTCGCTATTTGTTGTTAAAAGATGGACGGGTAATGCGAGCAACAGATTCATTTGACCCATTTAAAGTTGCTAAGTGATGGTTAACAAAAACATATTTTTATTTTTCATTTCTGTAGTATGTTTCATTTCTATAGTAAATGCAGAACAAAGCACATGCTATGGAACAACCGCGAATGGCAGGTTGGAAGACGGCGTAAAGCTCCCCAGTAAAGGCGCTAATTTCATCAGTTATAGCACCACTGCAGAAATTGTCGGAAGAACCTATGTTCATTCGAAAGTAAAAAAAATAATGCTGGCTTCATATAAATGGCTGGAAACGGAGGCACCTGAAAAAGTCTATAAATACGCTGAAACAGGGTTTAGGGAAGGCGGCCAATTTAAACCACATAAAACCCATAGAAACGGTTTGTCTGTCGATTTTATGGTACCGGTAACTGAAGAAAATGGGAAATCCGTGCACTTGCCCACGCATTATTTCAATAAACTCGGTTATTCTATTGAGTTTGATAACACGGGAAAGTACGAAAAATATAAAATCGACTTTGATGCGATGGCAGCACATATCGTCAGCCTGAATAAAGCGGCAATAAATAGTGGCGTTGGTTTGTGGAGGGTTATATTCTACCCTGAATTACAGCCTTTTCTCATGAAGACAAAATACGGTGAATACCTTAAAAAAAACATTACGTTTTCAAAGAAAAAGTCCTGGGTTAGACATGATGAACACTATCATGTTGACTTTGATGTTCCGTGCAAGAAACAATAAAGCGGATACTTACTTTTCACAGAATAACTGCGCTCAAAATATAAAATACTATTTGCTATTATTGTCAGTACTGTTTGTTCTACAAACTGGCTGCAGCCATACGCTTAATCCCGATCTTATCGCCCAGAAATGGGGCTACGAAAAAAAAACGGTTAAAGGTGTACTTTTCCAGCATACGCT
>CAZZJI010000115.1:0-5433 GCA_964654485.1 uncultured Gammaproteobacteria bacterium
TTGCACGCGATGTCGCCAAAAAAGGGCGGTGAAGTAATGTGACCACGGGGTGAATATACGATTTCGACTTCGTGTTGGGCCATCAATGATCTGTTGTAAGGTATCGGTGGATAGAATGTTTGGAAAAGAGAAGTCAGGCAGTTGTAGGGTGGCGCGTTTGAGTGATTGGATTTGTTGTCGTGCAGATAATTTTATATTATAGGTTATGGTTAAACTCTTGGCTCAGATTAATTTTATGTTGAAATTTAATTCTATCTAATTAAAGTCGAGAGCTTAACCTCTTATTATATATAAGTTATTGATTTTTATATCTTATTTCCTTGAAGAAGCAGTATTGGAGTTTGACCCTAATACTGCTTCGCGTGCGCATCTGGTTGCTGGTCACGATGTAGTTGGGGTTCACCGGTACATCGATACTGGGGATCTGGCGCTGGTTTAGCTGACCTCGTCGTATAGGAAAGGTCAAAGCGATTAACGAGAGACATGCTCAGTTTGAGGCTGCTAAAGACGATTTAAATCAGAATGCTTACGGTCGAGAGTCGTGAACATGGGCCTTGGTAATGTGGAGGTAAAACTACCCGTAGACGATCGAATCAATAAAAGAACCATAACCGAAAAGCTGGACGATATGGCTGATATTGCTGAGATATGGAAGAAGAGTAAATGAGCAATGAAGGTATTCGGTATTAAACAAACAGTACTTCTAACCATAATGTTTGCGATGTTTTGTTCACTACCACAACCTGTTTTTGCGGCCTGGTATGACAATAACTGGAACTACCGCAAGCAGATCGACATTAGTGCGTCGATGACGCCAGGCACCCAAACAAACTTCCCTGTACTGATAACTGTCAGCACCGACAGCAATTTTGCCGACAATGTACAAGCTGATGGTGATGATATTATTTTCACTTTATCGGATGGTACAACCCGGCTTTCCCACGAGATTGAAAAATTTACGAGTAGTAATGGTGAACTGGTAGCCTGGGTGAAAATCCCTTCGCTTTCGAGTACTTCGAATACCACAATTTATATCTACTATGGCAACAGTAGTGCTGCCAATCAGGAGGATGTTGACAATGTTTGGGATAGCAATTTTATCGCGGTGTGGCACCTTGCCGAAGATCCCTCTATTAATAGCGATGGTGACTGTAGTGGGACAGCGGAGGAATGTGATTCCACCAGTAACAATAATGATAGTACTGCAATTGGCAGTATGAGCAGTAGTGATCTGATCAATGCAAAAATTGGCAGCGGTCTGGGTCTTGACGGAAATGATGATTACCTCTCCCCACCTCTCGGTAATGGTCTTAATCTCACCGGTACGCAGATTACTCTTGAGGGTTGGGCTCGCACCTCATCCGGAGGTGTTGGTGATGATGAAGCATTAATCAACAAGATCCCCATAATTACGGGCGTTTGGGGCGATTACCCTTATATGCTTGGCATGGAGGACAGTACACACCCCAGCCTGGATAAAAGTAACTGTCGCATTAGTACCAGTAATGGCGATGCACGGATTAATGTGGATTCTGTGCCGCGCGGCAGCTGGGTCTATCTTGTTTGTCGCTGGGATGGTAACAGCCTTGAAGCCTTTGTGAATAACACCCTGATTAGCAGCTTTAATCTGCAAGGTTCAATCAATGTAGGTACCGATATTCGATTGGGGGCTAGGCGTTTCGGTCGACGTTATGGAGGGGATATGGATGAGTTAAGGATTTCAAACATTGCCCGTTCGGATAACTGGCTGACAACCACTTATAACAACCAAAATACGCCCGGTAGCTACCTTTCATTTGGTAGTCAGGAAGAGAAATTGAGCTATTTTGTCACAGGCCACGATGGCACGGGTATTAACTGTGTGCCGGAACTGGTGACAGTTACCGCTAAAAATTCCGATGGTTCTACCTACACAGACTATACCGGCACCATTGTGCTCGACACCCAAAGTGGTAATGGCAGTTGGACCCTTAATGCCGGTAATGGCACGTTCAATGACGCGACCGCTGGCGATGGGCTGGCAGATTACACGTTCAGTGCGCTGGATAATGGAGTCGCTATTTTTTCTCTCGACTACGAAAGTGGTAACGTTTCTATTGATGTGGATGCCTACGAAGGGGCGGTACGGGATGATGACAGTGAAGGTAATCTTCTTTTCTCTCCCAGCGGTTTTACCGTTACCGCCTCCGCACTGGTTAACCCTCCCGGCTTGCCTGTTGACACCTTTATTCCGGCGCAGACGGCGGCAAGCAGTTTCAATCTCTACCTGGCGGCCTATGGGCAAGCTCCCAGCGATGCTATTTGCGGTATTATAGAAAGCTATGATGGCGTTAAAAATATCGGTTTCTGGTCTGACTACAATGACCCGTCGAGCGGTACCCTAGCCGTTGTTGTGGATGGCAGTCCGGTTGCCGGTAGTAGTGGAGCCAGCGTTTCGCAAAATGTCACCTTTAATCAGGGGCAGGCGCAGATCGCTCTCAATTACCCTGATGCAGGAGCTATCATTTTGAATATGAGAGACAGCTCCATCAGCAACCCTGACCTACCCAATGGTATCAATGGTGCCAGTCAGCCTTTTGTGGTGAAACCGGCCAGGTTTGTGTTGAGTGATATCAAGCGCAGCAGCGACAGCTTTGCTAACCCGGGTGACGCAATTGATGAAAATAGTAGTCCGTTCATGGCTGCAGGGGATCGTTTTTCGGTTACGGTTACCGCTCTGAACAGCCTTGATAATGTCACTCCCAACTATGGTAACGAGAGTTCAGCAGAAGGGGTAATGCTTGCTTCCACGCTGGTGGCAGCAGGTGGGGTGAATAATCCTGCAATCGCTTTTACCACCGGTTTTGATGGTTTTGTCAGTGGTGTTGATAGTGGTGCCGATTTTTATTGGGACGAGGTGGGGATTATCACGTTAACGCCCAGCGTGGCCGATGGTGACTATCTGGGAGGAGGGGATGTCACTGGAACCACCAGTGCCAATATCGGGCGTTTTTATCCAGACCATTTTCTCACCGCTATCACCAGTAATGGCAGTTTTGCCAATAGCTGTGTCAGTGCGACGCCGTTCACCTATCTGGGTGAAAGCTTTGGCTATCTTTCCAATCCTGTAATGAATGTCACCGCGTGGGGCGTAAATAGCACAGCGATAAACTATACTGGCGCGTTTGCCAAATTGACAACAGCCGGTATTTCGCTGACTTATCCTGTTGCCGATAATGCTCAGCTAAACGAAGGGGGAACCACATTGATTGCTTTGACATCAACCAGTGGTGCGTTGGGTCGAACTGATAATGGTAATGGCGTACTCACTTTCAGATTGGGTGGCGGCGCTCCTGACCTTTTTTTTTATGACCGAAGTGTAGGTGAGGTTGCCCCCTTTGTTCCCGATTTGTCGATTCAATTGACAGCAGTCACTGATGGTGAAGCGAGTGCCGCTGATCTCAGTTCCGCTAAAGCGATTCGGCCAGTAGGCAATTTGCAGCGCTTTGGACGTGGTTACATTGTAGGAACCTATGGTACCATGAGCCAGATTGGTGACAGCCTGACATTGAATATAGGCACCCAGTTTTTCGCTGGTCCTGGAGTTTGGGTACAACATAGTGACGACTCTTGCAGCCAGTTTGCGTACACCCGAACCGATACTGATATCACGGTCACTGAGTCGAGTGTCAGCCCTGTTACGTTGAGTAGTGGGGTAGGTAATCTCACTCTGACCATTACGGCCGATGCGGGGAGTCCGGGTGGTCGTTCTCGAGTTGTGACCGGCTGGAGCAGTTGGTTACGTTATGATATTGATGCAACAGATCAGCTGTCGGACGGAAACCGTTATGATGATAATCCTGCGGCTACCGCAGTTTTTGGTATTTTTCGGGGTGATGACCGTTACCTTTACTGGCGTGAGGCACCTTGATGCTACTAGCAATATAGGCATCAAGAAATACCGGTATTGGGATCGAATTAAAAAGCGCAGCATGAAATTTGAATTCGCAGTCTGCCCCCAATTACTTGCAGAATAATGAGTCTAAATTGGTAGTCGATGCTATCGCAGAAATGGTAAATCAAAAAAATAAATAAAAAATCTACCGAAACGCTGTTTTCACATAAACATCTGTAAAACGACTCTATTTGAAACACAACGATCAAATAATGGGAGGCCTGACACGAATGGTACTTAATGGTACTATAATGCCGTGATAATTTAGATAAGGTTATAGTATATGAAAAAGTTGATATTATTATCGTTTATGATTGGTTTTCTTGCCTCCACAAATTTTGTTCGTGCAGAAGGTTTTACCTTGACTAGCCCTGATGTTGCGGGGCAATTATCAAGCGCACAAGTATTCAATAATTTTGGTTGTAGCGGGAAAAATATTTCTCCAAAACTTAATTGGGAAAATGCGCCGAAAGGCACGAAAAGTTTTGCTGTGACTGTATATGATCCTGATGCGCCTACCGGAAGTGGTTGGTGGCACTGGGTGATATTCGATATACCCGTTAATACTCTGTCTTTACAGGGCAATGCAGGTAACATAAAAGCCTCTATTGCGCCAAAAGGAAGTATTCAAAGTAGTACAAGTTATGGGCAAAAAGGTTTTGGTGGTGCATGTCCTCCAAAAGGAGATAAACCTCACCAGTATATATTTACTGTTTATGCCCTTAAAGTTGATAAATTAGGTTTAGATGCAAATGCGACGCCAGAATTGGTTGGTTTTTATTTGGGGCAGAATATGTTAGCAAAATCTTCTATTGTAGCTTATTACGCTCGATAAAAAGCAGCCTCCTAATATAAACACTGCTAATAGGGTGGGGGAACACAGTGTTCCCGCATGCCATGCTCATATGACTGCTCGCTGTTGATCTTATTATAGCCTTATGATTTGGCTATATTCAAAATAGTTCTGAAATAAAAGTAGAATTTTGTCCACTTTGTAATGTCCCTTGCTTCCTATTTTTTTCATATCTCCATTGGCATAGTAGTGCGTACTAGATAAATTTTTGTCTAGGGAAATATTCGTTTTGCAATTCAGTTTTGTAGGGGGTATTTCAGGTAGTACACATGAGGTGGCGTGTACTACCGAATTCTACATGCATACGAACAAATGATGGATAGCGATCGTTTCCAGTATGTATTTTGTCTTTTCACTTGAAGTTAATATATGGAGATGTTTTTATGAGCATAGTAAAATCAGTTGCAAAATGGTTGTCTGCGTGTTTACCACTTGCGTTTTCAGCGGTTGTCTACGCTGTGCCGCCACACCTACCTAATTTGGTAGACGATGGTAATCGATGGGAAATTACTTTCTATAATGACAACAGTCCTGTTCACGATCAGTGGGCAACACAAGGCCTATGTTTTTTTAATACCGGCGTCGTGGATACTCACCAAACTTATAAATGGGTGTCAGATACCTTTCCAGACTGGAACGGACGAGC
>CAZZJI010000116.1:0-5357 GCA_964654485.1 uncultured Gammaproteobacteria bacterium
GATTTAATATGGTCGATCAATTACTCACTCATTTATTAAAGAGTTGTACAAAAAATACAGCGCGCTAACCCGCATTCCTCACCGGAGGGCGAGTCGTGAAGGTCTTGCCCTGTGGGGGTATAGCATGAATCAACGGGAATGTGGCAACGAAAGACCCTTTTTCTACGCCCCCTCCTCGACATTCTGGTTTCAGGATAACAGGTGCAAATATAACGAGGGGATTATTCATGATTACCTTCGAATCATCACTGGAATCGATACAGGTATTGCGGTCAAGCGACATTCAAATCCAACGCCTTAATCAGATCAACTTGTGTTGGCATGGTGCAATCGTTGATTTTGTCTACGCCCATCGTATTACCAACGGTGGTACGAATAGGTCGTGGACTTTCCATCGAGACAAGCTCGGCGATGGCATTTGCGATGTTTTGCGGATCTGTCACTTTCTCTTTAGCTGCAAATATTTGTTTGAACATGTCTATCATTTCTCCCGGCTTGCTCGCTTGTTTACCGTATTCACTAAGTCGAGTGGTATCAGTTGGGGACGGTGGATTATTAATGAGGTTGGTTTCATGGCCACCTGGTTCAACAATAATGGATTCAATACCAAATGGATTGAGCTCATAATGATAGGATTCGGCAAGTGCCTCCAAGGCCCACTTGGAGGCACAATAGATTCCAAACCAAGGAATGGCGACACGGCCAGCATTTGAACTGATATGGATAATTAATCCAGACTTTTGTGCTCGCATACCAGGAAGGAAGGCACGGCAGGTTCTCACCGCCCCAATGAAATTAACTTCAAAATAGGACTGTACCTGCTCTGGCGTATAAGCTTCGGTTATCCCCACTGGCATAACACCAGCGTTGTTGATTAAGACATCCAGACCACCCTTCTCTTCTACAATTTTGACCGCATCATCGATGGATTGATCTTTTGTGACATCCATATCGATAATTTCGAGATCAATATTTTTCGACGACGTCCAATCAAGCAACTCAACTTGAATCTGGTGATTTTGCTCAGCCGTATTGCGCATCGCTGCAAAAACCTTGTGGCCGGTACTTGCCAGCGTTTTGGCTGTGAGTAAGCCAATGCCACGACTTGCACCTGTAATTAAAATATTTTTTTTGTCTGTCATAACGAAATTAGCCTCATCACTTATGTAAAGAGTGTTTTTTCGAAAAGTTTTAATGGTTTATCAGAACGCTCAGCTTTCATACGCGTTAAGGCACCACTCCAGGCATTGAGCATCCAGTCCGCCGCCTCTTTATCACTCAAGTGCATCAGACCAATTTCCTTTTTATCTATCAGGGCGATGGTATTACAAAGTTCATCGGAAAGCTCAGCCCATTGAGTTTTGAGTAGTTTTTGAAACGCTTCATTTGTGTAGCCAAGCTCTGTAGAGAGATTACACATCAAACAACCATCTGCGTAATTTCTATCCCGATACTCTTTACGCGCAAAACGAAAAAAACGACGCAATCGGCTCAAAGGCAAAAATGCCGTATCGTGTAAAATCTCACGAGCACTTTGCAATTGCAGATCGTGATAAAATTCAGCAACCTGTAGGCCAAAGGCCTCTTTGTTGTCAAAGTAATGATAAAACGAACCCTTTGGTATACCCGTTACCTTGAGTACCTTATTAATACCTACGGCATCAAAACTACTGGCGCGGAACAACGCCATCCCTGCTTCGAGCAGTTTTAATCGACTCTGTTCGTACTGTTTTTCGTTTTGAACTCTAGCCATTCATTAAAAATAGACCATTCTATTATTAATTGCAAGTATTGATTTTATCAATATAATATATAGTGTTCGTCCGAAAAGTATCTAACGTCATGAAAAATGGGGGAGACGGCAGAATGTAAATTTAGAAAGGCAGTGAAGTTGTGTATAAAAGAAAAACCGTAGACTCCCCAGGTAACACCATCAACGCCACCACCATCGTAATCCATTCCTTCCAACGCTTTCTTCAGATTAAAAGGTCAGATACAGCCTGACGAACATTGTCGCGCGACACCAACAAATGAGTAAGATTGATGAAGTGTTGAGTATAGGCAGAATAAACGCCCTTTTTTCTCTAAGTACACGGGTAGTTCACGCGTAACTGGCCAGCTGTTCAACCTACCATCTTCGCCAATTCTTGCTGATTTCTGTCACCATCGCCAAAAAATCCCCCTCCCCAGCTCCGCTTTCCGACCAATCTCGATTATCAGCCAAGCCGACACCCTGCCGCTTTTGCAAAGTCGCAGCTTGAATTGAATAGCGTGTTGGTCGTTTGTTCTCATCATCAGGCGTATGCGTATCTTATTACGTTACGCCCACTAAATTTTGAGCCGCTGGCCATTATAGAATTAGTGCAAAAAGAACCGGCTGTATATAAACTGGATGGCAATAATAAACTACGCGTTGTTAAAGAACTTCCTGACAAGGAAACGCGATTTAATATGGTCGATCAATTACTCACTCATTTATTAAAGAGTTGTACAAAAAACACAGCAACCTTGACCATTAATTAGAGAAAGAATGAGAGAAAAAAGACCAGGAAACCATCAGTCCTCATTTTCTAAAATTTCGTCTTTAAATCCAAATAAGCGCATGTTTTTTATACGCTGCGGGTAAAGCACACCATCCAGGTGATCACATTCATGTTGTACAATGCGCGCATGAAACCCTGACACTTCTCTTTCAAAAAACTCACCCTGCGAACTATATCCCGTATACCGAATACGGGTATAGCGCGGCACCGTACCACGCATACCCGGCACACTTAAGCACCCCTCCCAATCATCGTTCATTTCGTGACCCAGGGGCTTTATCGTAGGATTTATCAACACCGTCCTGGGTACTGGTCCTTTATCGGGATATCGCGGATTATTATCCACATCGAAGACAACGATTCGTAAGAGTTCGCCAATTTGAGGGGCAGCGATACCAACGCCTTCATATTCGGCCATGGAATCAAATAAATCCTCTATCAATTGATCCAGCTTGGCCGTGTTAAATGCTTTTACTGGTTGCGATTCCTGCAATAATAGCGGATGGCCAATACGTAATATTTTTTGACTTGTCATTGTGCTTTTGTTAATAAAAAGTGCTAATAAAAAGACCGTCTAATTTAAACGATTGATTTAGATATGACAGGGCAGTGTTCGTCGCGATATAATGAAGAATCGCGTAGAATCAGGTACATAAGATTCAGCTAAACAAACAATGGCTAACATACAAGTTCATATGAAATCACTAATCAAAACTCATTTGAAAAGAAGTCGCTCACAATTTTTGCTCTCTAATTTGACAATTATTTTGTCAATCTTTGCCTTTGCCACCTGCGCTATTTCTACACCTGCATTTGCCAAACAAAAATGGTATCAGGTTGAACTTATCTTGTTCTCAATTAATAATTCTGAAGAAGCCTATACAGAAAGTTGGCCTGAATCACCGGATATTTCGAATGTAATAAACAAAATTGAACTCCTCACTCCTGCAAATGTTCGCCGCTTAGATAATCAAAATAATAATACCAATGTTAAGCAAACTCAATACCAAGCATCACAATCAGCACAAACCATCGTTCCGTTTGCCACTGTAAACAAAAGCGAACATCGACTCACTGTCACAGCAAATAAACTGAAAAACTCGCCTAAATACGATTTATTGTTGCACGTCGGATGGCGACAACCTGCATTTCGCTCAAAAGACAAATCGGCTGTTTATTTACATGATGGAGCAGACATACCAACAAACAAAGCGCAGCTGCTTAGTACTCACCGGAAAAACTCTGACGCAGCGAGGCAAATCACCGAATTCGACGACGAGGGTATAAGCGGATTGGTCGCCGAACAATTAGGAAATACTATAGACACCAGAAACAACCTCAACCCCGGCGAACCTAGCATACAACGTTTTTTCGGTACACTTAAATTGAGTTTATCGCGTTTTTTGCATATTGATATCGATATGAAATATCGAGGACTTATGGACCGCAGTGCTCCAAGTCCAATTAACATACAAACTGACATACAAAAGAATGCTGCCGAAAATGTAAATAACGAATTCCAGACTTCATTTGATTCCATAGAAAATTTGGGTGGCCCTGATTTCGAAAATATTAAGTTATTAACACCTCAAGATTATCGGCTACAGACAAGTCGCCGGGTAAAGCCGGGGGAAATTCACTTCTTCGACCATCCAAAATTCGGTTTAATTACGATGGTCACTCGTTATGCGCTTCCAAAACCAAAAGAAGAAGAGTCCACTACCAATATGCAGCCCTTTATTCCCTAAATAACTCCCCCCTAAATAAAAAGTTTCGTAATTAAAAAGCTTCCGTAAACAGTCACCAAAAAAGTTACAATTACACGCGGATATTCACTTGATTATCCGTATTACCGGTAATAACCGAGTATTTTACTCAGTTTTGCAGTTCATAAATATCACCCTGTCACGGGAAAACCCGCAGTAATTTACTTTGACCTAAATTAAGTGGCCGTGACAGAGGTCGGCGGAATCTGTTGCAGATGAGCTTAAGGTTGGCTTATGGGCGCCCCGTTAAACTATCTTCTAACAAACGCCGAAAACAGAGAATTTATAAATGAAAAACATACTGTTGTTTATTTTACCAGCCATATTCCTGTCTGGATGTGCATCACTTGAAAACACTCCCCCAATCGACTTCCTTGTTGGTTCACCTCAAAAACATGGTTTTGTCGTATTAGAAGGAGAGACATCATTACAAGGTGTTGAAATACAAGCAGTCACATTAGAAAATACACAATATCCGGAAATTTTTATTCACGGTAAAACCCGAATGAATACAACCTGGATCTCAAATCTTGAACCAGGGACGTATCGAATTAAAAAAATTAGACTCGTTGCTGATAATGGCGAATTTTCTAAAGATATTACAGACAATGATCTTGCTGATGATCCAAAACTCACCTTTTCCATCAAAGCCGGAGAATTATTTTATTTAGGTTTAATAGAAATACAAATGTCTGAGCTTGTTGCAATACGCAATAGGTCCGGGCAAATCGTTCGCTACAATTCACGCTACATCAGATCCAATATAATTGATAATCACGACGAATTTCGAGTATGGGAAACACTTTATGATGAATATTCCACAACACCCTGGGAACCACTGCTACTGAAAAAACTGGATGAACAGAAAATAAAACATCCCAATGCTACGGCACCTTGCAACCCATTTTTTTCAGCTTTGACCCATATCGTGTCAGCGCTTGCGGTACCCCCATTGCACAGCCAAAACGCTGACCGAAGTCTTTTACCCCATGTAACCATTCTTTTTCGTTGATGTTCAGCTTTCCTAGCAACGGCTGTATACGTTGCG
>CAZZJI010000117.1:0-5288 GCA_964654485.1 uncultured Gammaproteobacteria bacterium
AAATATATTTCACCCATTGATAAGACTCATGTCCGTCAAGAACCCGCTCGCAGATTGCCATGAATATGCTCCAGATAAAAATGCTTTCTTCGCCTCGGGAAATTTTTATGTTGTCTTGCTCATCTTTATTAAACTTTACAAAGTGCGGTTTGGTAAATGACTCTTCCCCTTGCCTAATTTCTTTGTATTCAAAATCGAAACCGAAATCAGCATAGCGACTCAGGTACTCATCAATCGTTGGCTCTAATCCCAAGTTAGTAAAGCCATCAAAGAACTTTGAAAATTGATTGACTCGTAACCCGCGAGTGGCGTCATTTTCTAGATCGTTTTCCCATGTGAATAAATCTTCGGTGAAGGCGTTAAAATAAAGGGTGTCTGCATTGCCTCCATTGTTACTTTTTCCTCGGTCTTTGAAATCCATAGACAATCGAGTCTTGCCTGTACGGTTATATGCGTAAAGGAGAACTAACTCTTTGTTGTTTAAATCGTCACGTAGTCGAGTGACTAGATTATTTAAATTTTGGTATGTGCGGACTCCGCTCATGTGCCTATCTCGGCTTTGGCATCCTGCGTCGCCCTATTTCCTGCGCCTATGCAGCCGTCATCAGTTGCAGGGAAAAGCTGTTGCATCAGGCCTTTTTTATGGGTTTTGAGTGATTCAATTTTTTGGGCTTGTGCGGTGATTATTTCATCAAGGAAAGATAGGAAATCAGCGATTTTTTGTTGCTCTTGAATCTGTGATGGGATAATAATTTTTAACTTTCCCTGCTCAGTAATCCCTATATACGCACGGGTTCCACCACCAGACACCACTAGCAAATTTCTTTGAAAACCGTCAGAGATAAAACACGCCGCCAAAAACTCATTTAACAAATGTTTTTTATTCTTTATTCGATAGTAAGTAACCTGAGGAGTCAGCATTAAATATGGGAACTCAATAGTTTTAATCACTACAACCTCGCCGACAGTCCCTTTGTGTGTAAGTAAGACGTCGCCTTCTTTCGCAAAACCTTTTTGTAAACTATCTGCCTGCTCCTTACTAAGATGGGAACACTTTGAATAATTTATTTTTCCGTTTCTAATATCATTTGCCATGATAAAGGGAATACCATAATCAATGTAATCTGACGACTTAGGATGGATATTTCCATGGTTACCATCTTTAGGTGCGTATAAAACATTTTCAGCGACCAACTGATTTACGGAGTACTCCTCCCACTCCCCCGCATCCCGAAACTCAGGAAAGCGCAGTTTGGGGACGGTTTCGCCGACGGCGGGGAATAGCTGCTGCATCAAGCCTTTTTTATGGGCTTTGAGTGCGTCGTGTTTTTGGGTGTGTGCGGTGATTAGTTCGTCGATGGAAGACAGGCAATCGGCGATTTTTTGTTGTTCTTTTGGTAATGGTATAGCTACATTTTCTTTAGAATAATCTTTAAAATAAATATGAGGTATAGCTCCACCTGCAACGTATTTATTAAATACAATTTTTCTTATTAAGGCCCAAACAAATACAAGATCATTTTTAATTTTTGGTTTAATTATTTGTAATGTCCCCAACACGGAAGATTTTTTTTCACACAAAAATGACCGGCCAACTCCAGACCCATCTTTAACTACTGCAATATAAGGTTGTTCTTCTTTGTAAAAACTAATATTCTGAAGATATCCTGAAGCACCATATATTTTATACCGCCCCCCTTTTGTAGAAAGAGTATTGGCTGAAATATTAGAAGATTTTTTTTCACAAACCTCTGCCAAACACTTCTTTTCCCAATCCCCCGTGTTCCGAAACTCAGGAAAGCGCAATTCAGGCTCTAGCACTTTTTTCACTTGCTTACTCATACGCCGCCAACCCAGAAATATCACGCCCCTGTGCGAGTTTATGCAATAACGGTATCAGGTCTTCCATGAGCGCGAGTTCATTGATTCGCCTTTTTTTCCAATCCAGATTTAAGGATTCAAATAAATCGGTGAGCTGTTCGCCGTCGAAGATCATGCGATCCATTATGACATCGACAAAGTCTTGAAGGGCTTCGCTGGCTAGTCCGTTTTTTTGTGCCATAGCGGTGAGTTCTTTGGCGGATTTTTGTGCTTTGAATTTATCGTAGCCTTGACGAATGGCTTTTTCATTGAGGCTTTTGCCTGCTTGCAGGCTATTGATGTAGTCTACAATGTCGTCACGCTCATTCATCATGTTGGCGCTGGCACTGATCATGTCAATGAGCTGTTGGCGGGTCATTGTTTGTTTGGCAGGTTTATCGTCGGTGGTGCTGGCAATAAGGCTCATGATGTAGTCGTAATCGATTACGCTTGATGAGAACAAGACCAGTTCAAATTCCAATTGTTGCAGCTTGTCATTATCGGGATCATCGGCGTTGCCGCCTTTGGCCTGTTGCACTTTGAGTCGTTGCGCGGTTTCCAGATACATGCCACGGAAGCTGCGGTGTTGATCTTCAGGCAGTAGTGCCTGCACGCTATCGGCTTGTTCTTCACTTAGGTCGGTGTATTGATCGAGCTGGGTTTTTAGGCGCTGCACTTCTTTAAAGTGGTTAATAAATTCACCGCGTGCGGCATCACCTTTGAGGCTGTTAACTTCTTCGGGCGTGCAGGCGAGGCCTTGCGAGGTCATGAATTTTTCGAGCTGACTGACGGCACCGTCTAATTGTTTAATGACTTCGGGCGCGGGTTCGACCAGCCAGATTTCTTTGGCGCGGTTTTTGTCTTGCCCTGAGAAGCGTTCAATCGCCACATTAACGGCGTCTTCCTGATAGCGGAAATCTAATATATTACCGTAGGGTTTTGTATCATTCAGTACGCGGTTGGTGCGCGAGAAGGCCTGAATTAAACCGTGGTATTTGAGGTTTTTATCGACATACAGCGTATTGAGGTATTTGGAATCAAAACCGGTGAGCAACATATCCACCACGATCATGATGTCGATTTTGTTTTTATGAGGATAATCGGCATTGGTGTATTTTTGGTCTTTAATACGTTGCTGTACATCTTGATAGTACAGGTCGAATTCGTTAATGGTATGGTTAGTTTCATACTGAGTGTTGTAGTCGGCAATAATGCTTTTAAGCGCGGCTTTCTTTTTATCGGGTGCCTGTTTGTTGTCTTCTTTTTCTTGCGCTAAATCTTCCTGTAGCTGCTGCACATCTTTATTGCCTTCGGCGGGTGGTGAGAATACGCAGGCAATGTTTAACGGCTGATAACTGTCATCATCGGCTTGCTTCTGCGCTTGCGCCTCTTTAAACAATTCATAGTATTCAATGGCGTTGTTAATGGAGGCCGTGGCCAATACTGCATTAAAACGACGCTGGTTGGTGGCAGCATCGTGTTTTTTCATGATCTCATTAACAACGGCTTCGGGTGCTGGCAGTTTGATTTTGGGCTTTTTCTTTTTGTCTTTCGAGCTTACGCCTTTTTGTTTTTCACCAAAGTAGTCGATATGAAAGCGCAGTACGTTGCGGTCTTCAATAGCGTGGGTAATGGTGTAGGCGTGCAGTTGTTTTTGAAAGATGACATCGGTGGTTATGTATGATGCTTGTGTGCCGTCAATTTGTTTATAGGTGGCGTTGTCTTCAAAAATAGGGGTGCCGGTAAAGCCGAATAATTGCGCCTTGGGGAAGAAGGTTTTAATGGCCTGATGGTTGTCGCCAAATTGCGAGCGATGGCATTCATCAAAAATAAACACAATGCGCTGGTTACGCAGTGGCTCTAGCCGTTGTTTATAGGTTTGTTTGCCTTTTTGTTTATGTTGTTGGCTGCGTTTGTTGTTTTCATCCAGTGCAATACCGAGTTTTTGAATGGTGGTGACGATGACTTTATCGGCTTTGTCTTCCGAGAGCAGTCGCCGCACCAGTGTTTCGGTGTTGGTATTTTCTTCTACGCAGCCTTCCTGAAATTTATTAAATTCTTCGCGGGTTTGTCGGTCGAGATCTTTGCGATCAACCACGAACAGGCATTTATCAATATCTGGATTATCTTTTAGCAGTGTCGAGGCTTTAAACGAGGTCAGTGTCTTACCGCTGCCGGTAGTGTGCCAGATGTAGCCATTGCCTCGATTTTGCTTGATGCAATCGACAATGGCTTTAACCGCATAGATTTGGTACGGGCGCATGATCATGAGCTTTTGCTCGCTGGCGACTAAAACCATGTAGCGGCTGATCATGTGGCCTAGTGTGCATTTGGCGAGAAAGTTGTCGGCAAAGTCGTCCAGATGGGTGATTTTTTTATTGTCTTCGCTGGCAAGCTGATAAATAGGTAAAAAACGTTCGTCAGCATTAAAGCTAAAATGCTGGTTGTGATTATTGGCAAAGTAGAGCGTGTCATCTCGATTGCTAACAATAAATAACTGCATAAAACACATTAAGGTATTGGTGTAGCCATTGCCGGGGTCGTTTTTGTATTCGACAATTTGCTCCATGGCGCGACGTGGTGTGAGGCCAAGGGTTTTGAGTTCAATTTGCACCACGGGTACGCCGTTGATGAGCAAAATCACATCATAACGGTGATGGCTATTTTCGGTGTTGATAGATAACTGATTGATTACTTCAAAATCATTTTTGCACCAGTCTTTAATATTAACCAGTGTGTAGTACAACGGCGTGCCATCTTCACGTTGGAAGTAGTTTTGCTCGCGTAGTGTTTTAGACGCGGTGAAGACATCGGCGTTAACGATTTCATCGCGTAGACGGGCAAATTCTGAATCTGTGAGATTAACGCGGTTAAGCGCCTCGAACTTCTCACGGAAGTTTTGTTCAAGTGTTGCGCGGTCACGGATATCTTCGCGATAGATATATTTGAGATCGGTTAGCTTATCAATCAAGCCCTGTTCAATCTTATTTTCTTTTGTTGTCATAGCTGCCCTAATTAAACTTTTATATCGCCATAGCTCTTAGGCTAAATACCCAATAATATCCATACATTGATGGGGTATGCCGATTATCTCAACATGATTGGTTTTTATAATATAGAAAATAAGGTGCATACCTTCGGGATAACAGAAGTACCCCTGTTTAATATCATCCCGTGGTTTGCCCAGTGTAGAGTTTTCTGCCAGCCACTCAAAGCGTTGTATCAATGATTTAAGGTAAGTATCAGCCTGCGCCGCACTCCACTCTTCACAAGTATAAAGCCAGATTGATTCAAGGTCGGCCTGCGCAAGCGCTCTAATACGATATTTTATAGTCATTTGCTAAAGATCATTTGAGGTGTTTTTTATGTAGCACCTCAATAAATTTTTCACCATTAAAAGCATCGACCAATGGGCTATCCTCTCCCGC
>CAZZJI010000118.1:0-5287 GCA_964654485.1 uncultured Gammaproteobacteria bacterium
CGTCCTGCTCTTGCCCCTCGCCTACATCCCTGTAGGCGAAGATCAAGTGAAGATTTGTCATTCCTGTGAGAAATGCGGGCTAGGAGCCTGTTGTTTTCATTTTTTAGTCTAGCGTTTTCCTCTTCTAGACGTTTGATACGTTGCCCGGCTATTGCGAGTGATGGTGGCGTCTTAGTCTCTACAAAGTCCTCCTTCAATTGCGGGTGCGGTTCTGGTAAATATTGGAGCGGCCGGACCACATTGCTATATCTAATTTGGCCCATGTCACCACGATGAGCAATAGTATTTAGGAGGTGTGGTAACTGGTAAGAGGTCAATTTAATTGCTGAACCATCTTGATTGGTGTAACCATGCCGTTGCCAAATGCTGGAATGATTTTTTGTGTTACGAGGTCCCAGATCATAGATAAATTGCGAGTTATCTGGCGTCCAGAGATAAACTGCAGAGCAACTGCTTTGTCAATTTGCTCTACCACATCCGCCGCTAGGTTACGAACACAAACACCAACATGTTGTGTATCTGAATGGACTATCTAAAACATCCAATCAGAGATCTCTACGTTAATGTAAAGAAATAGGTAAATTATTAATCGATTCCTTAGGAAACACTATGGAATTCTTTACACTATATTATGCATAGTATACGTAAGTTTAACTGCTAGTTGCTTCAACGTAGGCCTGATAGATCATTCGTACATCCTCCTCTGCACGGTGCTGCCTGTATTTACCGAACTCAGCGAGCCGCGCTTTTGCTTTGTCGAACCTTAGTATTTGATCCTTTTCCAACAGATCGTAAATCGATCCAACATGAAACAGTTGTGACTTGTTGACGGCAAAAAATAGCGTGCCCATCCAATCGGCATCCCAGTGAGCGGCATCGCTGTAGAACATCCCATTTGAACTTTCGATACACTTCACAAACTCATCAACGACTTGTGAGGCGCTCAGTCCTTCCTTTTCCAGCGCCTCTCGAGTGATTCCATGCATACTCTCAGCGGTGAAACACCAATATTGCCAGCTCGCTTCCGGCTTAATTAGCCAAGATTTAGCTCGCCCATCGATCAGCACAGCCAATTCAATCGGGTAGGAATCAAAGTGCAAACCACTGGCTTCGATATCAATAATATTGATACTAGTCATAAGAAAAACATAAATTCTTTTGGCGCGAAAATATTGCGCTTCTCAAAAATGGGGGAAGACGGCTCATTTTCCCAAAAAGCTTGCCCCTCTGGTTGGATCACTGAGAACCGCTCTTCAACTGCGGGAATCGTAGAACACCAATCCGGCACGCTCTCATCAGCATTTTTTGGTGGTGCGTTCCAAAGCTCAACCATTCGTTCAACTAAACAGGCCTTAAGCGCAAGCCTTAAAGGGTCATTATCTGGCGGCAAAGAAGCAGAAGCCAAACGCCAGGCGCGCCTCCACACATGTTGTATTTGATCTAGAAATGGGATTTCGTCGTAAGCAAGCAACAGATCGACCATTTTATCTAGCGTGTCATCAAGACTTTCCATACACTTTTTCCCAGATCTTATTAAAACGTGACTTAAAGAGATTATCCACTACATGAGGCACGAAAGGCCTAAATTCGGCCACCTTTTTAAATACTTCTTCCTTGTCTTTAGTTGGTATTTCCTTAAGAAAATGAACTGCATCAGTGATGTCGCGATTTCCACGGAAAGCCGTCAGCTTGTGCGCAAGCATTTCATGCCAATCCGCAGCTTTCAGCACCAAATAGGGGTGCCGAAAAACCACGATATTCGACTTTGACCGCAAACCAATAAAGCTCACACTGTCGTTAAACCACTTATCTCTTGGGCCGTACTCCAACCCAAATTCTT
Source organism: uncultured Gammaproteobacteria bacterium (assembly GCA_964654485.1). Classification (GTDB taxonomy): domain Bacteria; phylum Pseudomonadota; class Gammaproteobacteria; order SG8-11; family SG8-11; genus JAADIM01. The sequence continues at coordinate 1,841 of CAZZJI010000118.1, forward strand.
CACCTACCTCATCAACAAGTTTTTTTAGAAGATTTGTCACATGAGGGTTATTGGGAAAAAGCACATCCACATCATGCGTCATTTGCCGCGAACCGTGATACAAAACACTCACAATACCACCGCAGCAGACCAACTCTAATCGTTTGTTGTTGTTTTTTAATAAATCTCCCAACTTGTTTAGTGCTTTAAGTACAACATCGCGCGTGATTTGCGTTCCTGATTCGCCGTAATACATAATGTCCTCCTTTATTTTTAAATAGCCCATTGTACCAAAGAAAATAAATTACGATTGATTATGAATAAAAATTTATTCGATGACAGAGCAAGGGGGCTTCCCTAGGTAAGACGCACCACCTCCCATATCCCGTCCGGCTTCATGTCGGTTTGCTACGTACACAGGTTCTGCCCCATGCTTCCTTCAGACACACTGCTTTCCGGTCATGCCCTTGCCTTGTTGGCGTTGTCCTTCCGTCCGGTTAAATTGCCTCCGGCAAAGCCGGGGGCTTCAACTTGTGAGCCGCTCAAAGCGGCGTTAATAACGGGGCCAAGTAACCGGCCCCTTGAGAACCCACAAGGGGGTATCGAGATGTTCAGTCGGAAATACAACCTGTATTGCGCTCCTTCACAAAATCCCTTGTGAATCCAAATCTCTACGCGAGGTTGTGTCCCCCTGTGAGAAATGCGGCCTAGCCTGAAAAAAGGCAGATTTAGTGATGTGTTGTGACGCGTCTTTTTTATTATTGTACCTATATCAGGTATCAGGCCCCCACTCCTATTTCCCATTCAGAAATAATTGTATGGGAGACTGACACCATCGACACTTAAAATTACGGACAAGCCCCACAATCCACATCATTTTGACAATCAGGCCCAGAGGAAATGACTTTTAGCGCAAATTGAAATAATGGATTTTGCACGCTGTCTTTGTTCCACTGGCTATTCACTGCAGGGTTATCGTTCATGAAGCCACTTGGACACATTAAGGTCCCGGTACTTCCATCAATACGATGTGGCTGACTTGGTGTAGGATAACCTGAACCTGGGTGTTTCAGAGTCATAGCATGTCCAAGTTCATGAGCTAGATGAGTGAAATCAATGCCATTATCTGAGTTTTCATCGCTACTGATAATCTTAGTATCTGCGGTACCACCACTCCATGTCGCACCACCTCCCCACAAAGAATTAGGACTCAATTGATCGACAAAAAATATTTCAACGCAATCATCATCATCGACTTCCCCTCGTAACGAGGATGCTTCGCTTTGACTAAGGGTCGAATACGATGAATTAAAAATAGTCTTCCACGTCCGCGTTTCAAAAATAACATCAGCTTTTGCCCATTGTTGGTTAGCGCCAGGCAAACCAAATGTCCACCCATCACCAGTATAAGTAACGCTTAAAACTGGAGGCCAAAGGCCATCAAAAAAGAGAGCACCTATCCGAACTGGTTGTAAACATAATTTTTTAGCAACTTCAAATATTGGCCGCCAAATAACTTCAAATTCAACTGATATCATTTCATGGTCGTTAATCTGGTAGTCAAACAACTGATAGTTTGTATCTGCGTCAATTGAAATATTAAATTCAATATTTCCCGAAAAAGAGGCTATTTTGTCAGAAGAGATATTTATATCGAGGGGTCTTTCAAGCTGAATAGATATAGATAGACGTGCATTCTGGCTTACTGAGTCGATGTCGTGCTCATCTTTGCCACGTTGCATCTCTATCAGTTCGCTAAATTGAGAAATCGCTACACTACCAAATATTTCCCCCCTTAATGTTAACGACTGCGGATCATAATCAAGAAATTGCCCTTTTTTATTTGCAGTAATTACATAACCCAAAGTACCAAAAGGCTTGTTTTTTGATTTACGCCCTGTAATTAGGGCTTGGTCAACACCGGTATACAGCACGTTAAACGCACCAACCTTTACACGACCTTTATCAAATTCAGCTGGATCTAACCGAAGAAATGCACTTACACGCCCTTCAATTTGCTGCTTTCCAAATTTCGTTGCGACTATAGATAGAACCTTTCCATTAATGGTAGCTTTCCCACCGTCTTCGCTCTTGGCATGAACTACTCCAGCAACGCACAATATAGATAGCAATACTACAGCCCACTTAAACATAAGCCCTCCTAAGATAATTAAGTGTGATAACTAAACAACCACCGACTATAGTCGGTGGACTTTATCGCCGGGCACACACAGTAGCGGAGTCGAAATCTACCAAAAACAATGCCCAATGTTTTAAAACACGTGCTAATACCGCAAATACCCCATCTCAAAGGGTGATAAGCTAAGCGACAAAAAAATCGATAGTTTCAGCCCTTGGGCTACTCTTAAACATGACTAATGAAATGCAACTTAATTATCGCGAAGAGCGATAAATTTGCCAGTTAGTATTACATGAACTGTTTGTGAGATATTACCAAGTAGTAAAGAGGGGGCACTGATATTTTAATGTGTTAATCGATGAATTAGGCTGTGAGTCTAACCCATTGCTTTCCCATAAACTAAAGTAAAAGGCTTAATTCCTTACTGTTAAGGTGGTAGGTAAGAGCTGGTAACTTTATAACTTAACGAAAAAACACTTCAGGTATTACTGGAAATTATACAACATCCAAATTAGACGAGCCTGTAAATAATTTAATTTACAGGCCCACTCCCAGGTGCTGAATAACATCTTCATTTTGATGCGGAATGCCTAAAATTTCGATACCTTCTTTTGTTTGACGATAAAATATTGTATGCCTCCCTTGAAAATAGCTTAGATATCCTTCTTTTACTTCGCCCCTTTTTTCGCCCAGATGTGGATTTTCAGTTAATCATTCAAATCGGTTTTCCAACTCAGTCGTGTACTTATCCGCTTGTAGTTCACCCCAGTTGTCGTAGGTATAATCCCATATATTATCAATATCTTTTTTGGCTTCTTTTGATAATACGAAGGTCATTTATTTTTTTCTACCCTCCACACGCTCTCTACCCCGTTTCTTCACGTCTTCGAAAAACGTGTGCCGTTCTTCTTTCGTATCGAGAGTTATACTCTCACCATTATCCAATTGTGCTTGCCCCACCGCTAACTTTACTCTTAACCGTTCAAGTTTGATTTTGTCATATTCATTCGCTGACATTATTACAGCAACAGCTCGCCCGCGCCGTTCTATAGTCACAGGTTCACGTTGTGCAGTGTCCATCAGTTCACCAAAGTTATTCTTTGCTTCTTTTGCTGCAATGGATTTCATAATAATACCTCTGAAAACAATCAATTAACTTGACTATCCTTCCATAATGGCCATCTTGGCTACTTTGTCAACAGAAAATCTATATATTTAACAGGATATCTTTATATTTTATTAATTATTAAATCAATAAAAAGCCCCTATATCAGGGGCTTAAAGAACATATTTTACATTTATACTCTCAGGTGACTCCTAAAAAGGTA
>CAZZJI010000119.1:0-5286 GCA_964654485.1 uncultured Gammaproteobacteria bacterium
AGACAAGGGTAGCGGGTCGTACCTGAATAAACTTAATAACTGATTGATAGTTAATAATATTAAAGTCCGTCGCAACGATAATTGGCCCTTAGAGTGCCCATTTTGTATAAGAAATTGATGCTCTAAGGATAAGCAAGTAGGCTCCACCGAGGACTTAATGTCCCCTAAACTACATCCACGGCGGTCCGGTTATTGTCGGCGTTATACGCTTGAATTAGAAGATAATTTAGTATTTAAAATATCCACAAGAATTCGATACAATAGGTAATAATATATTCCAAAGGTAAAGAAAATGACTAAATTACATAAGCTTAGCAATGCTGAAAAAATTGAGCTGGCCGAAGAGCTTTGGGAAAGCGTAATCGAAGATCAAAATAATGTTGAAATTACTAATGAGCAACGGAAAGAGCTAGATAAAAGGTTAGCCCAATATGAACTAGATAAAGATGAAGGCGACTCTTGGGAGCTAATAAGGGCAAGAGTGTCGAATAGATAGTGAAGAAATTATCTTTTCGAAAGAAAGCAGAAAAATATATTGAAGTTATATATCAATGGTATGAATCTCTTCTGGCATTGGGCCTGACCCTCACAACTTACTAAATAAACATATAAAAAAACTCGAAACTATCACCACGCCCGCTACCACCACTTGTATAATTTTTCATAATTTATGTGGATTACGATTGAGGCAAGTTTTATCACTGCACCGATCTGGTATCGTTTTAGTCCCCATAACGATTAATGCGCCACAGATTTTTTTACTGTCGTTATGCTTGAATTTACACGTTTTACCTGTAGGACGATCTGCTAGCCAAAATTTGCATTTTGGTTTATTACTGCACTTATATATGGGTCCATAGCGCCCACGAGCTACTTCTAACTTGCCCTTTTTGCATTCAGGGCAAGTTACATTTGTCGCTGGTAAATTGCTATGGATACATTTTTTTACTGACATTTATGCCATGACCTAAGAATTGTATTTTAAAAGTGTGTGGACAATATTTATTATCCACACACAATAAAACACAATGTTTATGCTGCCGCTTCTTTACTTTCTGCCATAGAAATAAATTCTGCATTCGGATCAGCGCCAGCCAGGTGATTGCTATAATTGGTCATCGTTTTTAATGCTACACCCATTATTATCTCAAACACCTGTGCATGTGTGTAACCGGCATTAAGAAAAGCTTGTACTTTTTTATCTTCGACCCATCCCTTTTCTTCAACCAATGCTTGTGTGAATTCCCGCAGTACGTTTAATTTACTGTCCTTTATTGTTTGTGAGGCAATAATTTTTTGTATTGTGTCATCATCAATTTGTTCCTTTTTTCCAAGTGCAGTATGGACGGTTTTGCAATAGCTGCAATCATTAAGTGAACTGATTGTTAGTAACACGACTTGTTGTTCTTGAGGTGATAGAGTTGACTGATCGAAGGCTTCTGATAACTTTAAAATAGCACCTAGCGCATTTGGTGATTCAGCAACATATGCTGCTAGATTAGGTACAAATCCATAACGATCTTTTATCATTGACAATGTCTGTGCCGCACCTTCAGGTGCTGTTGTTTCATCATGTTTAGTAAATAAGCTCATAGTCGTCTCCTTGATATTAATATGACATTTGGTTGCAATAATGTTATAAATCTAAGTCATGCAGAAACGCATTGGTAGAGTGAAAAAAGAATAGTGGGTATGCAAATATGCAGGAATGGGATGACTTCAGATTTTTCCTTGCAGTAGCACGAACAGGTTCGGTGACTGCTGCTGCTGTTAAATTAGATGTTAATCAGTCTACGGTATCACGACGAATTAACAATTTTGAAAAGGCAATGAACGTGCGGTTGTTCGAGCGTTTGTCTACTGGATACGAACTGACACCGGAAGGCGAAGAATTACGCCATCGTGTATTGCATATTGAGGATGAAATTCAGGCCATCGATAGGCATATCATGGGTAAGAATATCGAATTGAGTGGGCCAATCAGAATAACCACCTCTCTCGCCATGGTGCGATATATGTTGATGCCAATTTTCAAACATTTTAATAAGCTGCATCCTGATATTGAATTACACTTAGATATGTCTAACAATATTTATAATCTCACACAGCGTGAAGCCGACATTGCAATTCGGGTAACCCGTGATGCTTTACCTGAAAACTTAATTGGGCGCGAATTGGGGTTGTTGAAATTCGGTATTTATGGTGAGAAAAAATACCTGGAATCATATTACAGGGCAAAAGGGAAAAACCCGTTACGTTGGATTGGTGAGGACAATGACGATGTACGTCCTAGTTGGTTACCTGAAGATATCGTATCATTACATCTTGTGATTCGTACCAATGAAGTACTTGCGACTTTAGATGCAATACAACAAGGTATGGGTGTAGGTCGTTTGCCAAATTTTATTGGTGATACGGACGATAAGTTGAAACAACTCAATTTTGATCAAAAAATTTCGGGGGTACCTATCTGGTTGTTGACACATGTAGATATGCGGCGCGTGAATCGAATGAGCGTATTTACTTCATTTGTTGTTGAAGAAATGCGCGCCCGGTTAAAGTATAATTGCTAATTAAAATTGTATGCAATCACACATACACGACCAGGGCGTCGCCGCAATATTCGATGAAGCCACCAGCAAAAAAGTAATAGAACTCATCTGCCACATCAACGAAAATACCGATGTAGCGTAAGCATTATGTATTAAATGAGATACCAGATTCTCACGGGGACTAATAAAACAATGCTGACCACCCTGTTCCTCTACTAGAGTTACCCGCAGATAATTAGAGCGAAGATGATGATGAATAATAGATTGCGGAAATATAGAGGCATTGGTTTGGTTACTCACGACCAATTTATTTGAAAAACAGTTTTTGCTCATACGCCAAGCTATTATTTAAAGTTTGTGCATTATTAGTTAAGCGCTGAATAACGAGAGCACCTTCAACGACAATTAAAAAATGCTCTGATCTCATTTGTGATTCTTTCTGACTCATGCCAATTTCTTTGCCTAGATTCATTAAGGCTGTTAACCAGGCATTATAATCTTTATTCATGAGTGATTTGATTTCAGGTTTTGCACCCTCGAGACTAAGAACATTCAAAAGGCAGTTCTTTCTTCCGTCGCTGTAAAACGCCTTGATGGTAACAATCATATCGCTAAATCGTTTTTTGGGTGATGTATTGATATTTGATAGTGGCTCAACGATTTGTTCATGTAACTGTGTGCTGACATATAGGACTACCGCCTTAACCATATCATCCTTACCCGCAGGAAAGCGGTGGTAAAGACTTGATTTCTTAAGGCCGGTCACTTCTGATAATAGTGAAATCGTTGCGCCTTCATACCCGCGACTTCGAAACACTTCAAATAGTGCCTGAACTAGTGAACAGTCATCAATTGTTTGCTGTGCCATAAACTTTCTACCTAAATTATCCTTGACATCGTACCGAACGATCGTTACATTGTCAATATACCGATCGTTCGGTATATTTTATATCTTAAATATAGGAGCTTATTATGAGTAAAACTGCAATCATTATTTTTTCTGACCCTGAAAATGGTGGAGATGAAGCGCTAGGTCGCTTGTTCAATGGCTTCGCAGCAGCTTATGACCTTAAACAATTGGGTGAAGAAGTGTCGATATATTTCCAGGGAACCGGAACCAGATGGGTTAAGCATATTACTCGAGAGGATCACCCTCTAAATGGTTTATATAAAATTGTAAAGGATAATATTGTGGGTGTGTCGAGTGGATGTGCTGATTTTTTCGGTGCCAAAGAAGATGCGGTTGCCAGCGGATTTGATTTAATAACAGAAAACCCTATCCCTGGTACCTCAGGACTACCGAGTGTTGGGCAGTTGCTAAAATCCGATGTAGCAGTTCTGACATTCTAATTTTCATGTGAGCCAGATGACGAAAATCAGTCCATTTCATGAAGGCGAACTTGAAGTGCAACGGTTAACAGGAGAGCAAGACGTTGCCGCAAGGATGAGTGGCCTCATTCAGGAGGCAGTATCACCGCGTGCACTGGATTTCATACGTCAACAGTCTATCGTATGGATTGGTATTGAAGATCAGGATAATCTTCTTTGGGCGTTTCCGTTGTTTGGCTCGCCTGGTTTTATTAACCCTCATGAAGGAGAAATGATTGAGATTGATTTGGGTAAAAAACGTTCTATTCCTGATATATGGTTTGATAATTTGAAGGAGGGAAGATCTATAGGCTGTTTGGTCGTTGAATTTTCAAGTCGTCGCAGAGTTAGAGTTAACGGTATTATTAAAGAAATGAGTGAACATCGATTACAAATCGATGTTCAACAATCTCACCCTAATTGCCCAAAATATATTAGAAATAGGGATTTGCAGGGCAAGCCTGATTTGACTCAATTTAATTATAAATCTGGCGGGGTAGTTATCAATTCACAAATAAAAAATATTATCAGTCAATCAGATACGGCTTTTGTAGTAAGTATTGGGCCAAATGGTGCTGATCTGTCCCATCGTGGTGGTTCAAGAGGATTTATTAAATGTGAATTACAAAATAAAATTATTGTACCTGACTATAAAGGCAACAGTATGTTTAACACACTCGGTAATTTTAAAGCGAATCCCTTTGGTGGATTGTTGATAGTCGATTTTAATCAAGGTTACTTTTTACAATTAACCGGGACAATTAATATTCTTTTTAACAAAGAATATTTGGAGATACCAACAGGTGGTACTAATCGATATTGGGAGCTAATTGTTCGCAAATGGAAATTATTTCAATTGGAGAATAATCTCAAATGGAAGAGCCTGGATTTTTCGCCTTACAACCCGTAGGAAGCCATAACGTTGTATTAATTTGTTTCAAATCAAGCAGGGGACACCGAGGACTTAAGGAGTTAACAAAACAGTGAGATTGGAGACTGTGACTAAATCTGTGTAACTATCTATCATTCGCGCGTAGCATCAAGTCCTTAAGTCCTCAGTGCCCCCTAAGCTTGCTTCAGTCGTCAATTGCCATGCGTTGGACGGTCATACCATCATTGAGTGGCCGACAACGTGAAAACGCATCCAGCCCAATGAGTCGGTCAGATGGAATACATCAGAGGCTATTTCAGTAACAGTATACTCGCCTTTTAAATAACGGGATTTTCCATAACCACGCACATCTGCAAACACATAGGTAAAAGTAACTGGGTCTAAATACGGAATAGCAGGCTCGTAGTTAGAAGAGTCACCCATCCAATCGTGCAATACAATGACTTTTTCTTTTCCGCTACCCTATGTTGAATA
>CAZZJI010000120.1:0-5267 GCA_964654485.1 uncultured Gammaproteobacteria bacterium
TAGAGCTTACCTTAATCCAATTATCGGTCAAAGCAAAATTGTCAGAGTACTAGGACTTACCTGTCAAAGAGTTAACAGTAACGGCTCAGGTTCCCTGACATTTGTCAGTTCAAAGAAATTGTGTGAGTTTATGCCAAACAGGACGTTCAAATTCCGTGAGCACATGAATGTATAGGAACGGTAAGTGGCCGCTCTTGCACACATCCATGTGTCTGCGGCATTTAAACATCTTGTTTTATACATAAATGATCATTTTTTCTAGGTGCCCTCTTGAGGGTAAACTCTGAAATGGCGGATTTCAGGGGTACGCTGAGTAGTTACATCTATTTTTTGGTTTGAAAAACACGACCCCTAAAGTCAGGGTTGTCGTTGCTTAGAAAACTGTTCAGCATATTTTTTTGCCATTTTCAGTCTCTTGCTGGTTGCTGGATGCGTTGAAAAATAATTTTCGTTTTGCTCGTCAACTTGCACTGCTTCTTTCTTTTTCTCAATACTGATTTTACTTAACATATCAGAAAATACTGTTGGGTTAATATTGTTTTTTAACATGAGTTCAAATGCAAATTTATCCGCTTCTGTCTCGTATATTTTTGAGTAGTGACTTTGAATAAAGAAAACAGGAAAGCCAAGTAAAATATCTTCTACAAATGATGCGCCATCAGTAAGCATTAAAAATATCGTAGTGACCAGCGTTGATTTAATAACTTGTTTTAATCCATGATTGTGTAGCACATGCGCGATTTCATGATAAAGAATGACGTCAATTTCCTGCTGATTATTCGCAACACGAATAAGCTCATCCGTAACAATAATATCACCACTTGGAAAAGCAAAAGCATTAGCAATGTCTATTTGTTTTTCTGTGCCTGCTGTTGAACGGCTCAATTTTCGAAAATGTAGCGTAAAAGCTGAACCTTTCAATGTGTCTCCCGACAACGTGGGCAACACTTCATTTTCAAAATGGTTTTTTATTTTCTTTTGAATAACAACGCTAGTTTCACTTTCTTTGAAAATAGCAGCATCCATTACAATAAGTGATTCTCTAGAGATATGTTCTCTCACTTTTTGAGGAATGCTTTCAGCAATCAAACCACTCGCCCATGGCACACTCCATTTCAGCGATATGCCTAATGCGATAATAACGATAAAGGACAAAAAGAGCATGCGGTGACTGCTCTCCAATTGAAAGAAAAGAGAGCGGCTGTTTGCAGGATGAATGTGTGTTTTCAAACAAGCATCCACCGCATTATTGTCTAGTGTTTCAAAAATTGATTGATCTGGTAGCGTGAGTCTTCTCATAATATTTCCAACTCGATCACTTACTGCCAAGCCCAGAAAGTCACCTGCTACCAATTCAATTTCGCCCTCTTCAGACATAATAGAAAATTTTTTTGAATCGTTAACGATCAACGATGCCTTTTTCCTATTTGCACTGCCTTTAGGATACCAAGTACCTCGTATCAAAAATTTCGCCCTATCTTTAATAATACCTACGTTTCATACTAATTAAAAATTTATGCGCTTTACTTAAAAAGTCAATCCCAGGTCGACATCCGCATCAAAAGCCTCGCCTAATTCATCAGCCAGTGCATTTTTTTTGGCCTTCTGATCATCCAAGTATTTTGATAAATCAATTATTGCAATAAAATTTAAACCATTTGCAGTGAAGTTAGCCATGCGTACCTTTATCCATGGATAAGCCAAACCCAATGTTAAAATAAATAAAAACAGATTGGTGATTTGTAGCTTAACCAGAGGCCATAAGGAATAATCAGCAGAAAACTCAGCAATGCTATCAAATTTCAGTTGAGCAAACGTATAATTGCTTATCGTCACATTAATATAAGATCGAATAAGCATCATAATAAAAAATAGAGATAAATAGAGCAAAACTACAATCGGCAGCATGGTTAGTATCATCGCTTGCATTGCTTCTGGATCCGCAGCATTCTGAAACAGAGTTGGATCGATATCCAACCCCATCGCTGTCCCTAACAAATACAAGACCCCAACTACAATTGCACTGCCAAACAACCCTACACCGAAAGCTTTAAAGTACGTTTTATAAAAAAATGCAATGCTGATTTTGGCATCAAATTGACCCTGCCCAAATTTCAAATTATTTAAAAAATAAGAAGAAAAAAGTGCTTGCGTCCAAGGTATCATCATAAACACAGCTAACCCCATAAAAAAAACAACAATCCCGACAAAAGGTGCTGATGCTTCACTGAATATAGCAAAAAAAATGAGGATCGCTCCGATACCAAAAGGAATAGCTGGAATAAACAGAATGTATTTATACACATCAAGACAGCGACCAACAAAACCAAACCTGACATTACGATAACTCGACATACGCGCATTAAAGCGCAACGAACTCCATATAATCAGTGGTATTAACAGCCCCAGCAATACTGCGAGGATAGTACCCCCTATGGGTAAAAATACAGTAGTGACGACATAAATGAGCAACGCGATAAAAGCAATAATTCGACCTTTCAGAACACTCCATCCCGTTGCGTGGTAGTCAAATGAGGTGCCATCAAGAAATGTATTGCCATAAAAATACCGGTTTGTTCGTACTTTCGCCCAAGCAGAATAAATACCTAATGTCACAATACTTAACAAGATATTGACAATCCATATTTTAAAATATTCAAAACCCTGACCTGAAAAAGAAAAAAGATGGCTTTTTTTGCTGTTCAACTCATTCATAATAATTACTATTTTCCCGTCATTAATCTGCTACACCTATAATGTGAATTAAGAGCTAGTTCTTAATTCACATTATAGAAAAAATGAATACTATACCTTAAAAAATTGCACAATATAAAAAACCGGTTTTCACATTATTAATCAAGGTGTAAATAACGATTTTATCCTTGTCTCTCGATGTCATCGTCAGTAAAATCCAGAAAATTAGGAGTATTGACTCCTAGATGCTTGCGATGTGTCAGTGGTCATTACATACAGGATGTCAAAGAGTTGAGTTATTATTCTATTCGCGATTAATTATCAGGCTGTGCTTTAAAATAATGCGCTCGATTGACAATCCTAGGCACCCCACCTAAAATAACCCCCTTGTTTTACAATGGAATAGCTGCTATTTTCCGCCGTCAATAATCATAAACAACCAAAGTAGATGCGAACATACATGGATAACGATTTTTTTTAGACCTCGGCGACCTCATCAAAGGTGAAAGCAAAGACGCCGTTTACAAAGGCAAAATAGACATTGATGACTGGCAATGGGCTATGTCGCTGCAGGGGCAATTTCATCTCGGAGGTGGCGGTGGTTCTGGCAAAGTCCGCATGAATAATATCGTAGTAGAAAAAAAACTCGATGCCGCCTCTCCCATCCTGATGAAATACTGTGCATCAGGCCAGCATTTTGCCAAAGGCCGTATTATTTGCCGCAAAGCGGGCAGCGAGGCCTTGGAGTACATGATCATCACCCTAAAAAAAATCATGGTCACCGAGATAGAAACCGAAGCCGATGTAGACTTTGAAATCATCAACGAAACCGTGACCTTTAACTTCGCCGAAGTACAGGTTGAATACACCCCGCAAACCGATGACGGCAGCGGTGGCGCGTGCAGAGGCTTCGGTTGGAACATTGAACAAAATTGTGAACTCTAAGACACGCCCAAATAATTAATTTTACAGACAAGGAACCTTATCATGGTTATGATCGCCTACGACCCTCCTTCTGAAAAGAGCAAAGAAGAATTTAAACGCCATGTAATGCAAAACAGTCATATTATCTGGGCATGCGAAGTTGAGCAATTTGGTCATATCATGGAGGATAAAGCTGAAAAGAAAAAAAACAATTTATTGAAAAAAGGCTGGACGGAAAGCGGCCTAAGAGAAATCACCGAAATGGCTGGAAACTACGGTTCCGCACTGTTGGACACCAAACTGTGGTTGAAATTAATCAAAGACCTTGGTTTCAAAGCCAAATTACGCGTTAACGATTACGGGGGTAAACCCTACGTAATTTTAACGGGCAATGCGCGATTACGTAAAATATTCACCGGCACACGGTATGGCGCAATGAACCCCAAGGTCGTGACAATGGGGTTAGGCCAATACGGGATTAAAAATACGGCCCGTTCTGGTGGCATTCTTTCCGTTATTCTTATGTCAGGGTTTCGTGTACTGGATTATTTGCTGAAGGATGAGGCTACCCTGGCAGAATTAATTGGTAGTTTGGCCACGGATGTGGTGAAGGTGGCGGTATCTACGGGTGTGGCCTGGGCCTTGACAGCGGCAACTGCGGCAACTGTAGCCTCAGTTCTTGCAGTTGGACCTTTACTTGTTTTTATAGTTGTAGGCCTTGTAGTAAATAAAATATTAAATAGTATTGATGAAAAATACCATATTACAAACCAATTAATAAAGGGTTTAGATGCTTTAGCCATTTTGTCAAAAAACAAGGCTTTGCAGGGCAAAGAGAAAATATTAGATATGAAACAACTTGCAGAAGATGCGATGAAAAATGCACGTACCTTACCTCACAGAACACTCAACGCAGCCATTGAGCTGATGCTGGATTCTGTTGAAGATTACATTATCCATTCGGCAGAAAATTTATTACGTCGATTAACTTTCAATCCTGGTTATTAATACTCATCATTACTTATGAAAAAAACGACTCAACAGAACCTCAATGAAAATATTGCCGCAATTTTAATGCTACTTGGTGGTTTCTGGGCGATATACTATTTCTCTGTTGAGCTTACTGAAATGTTAGAAGGTATTAATTCTAAACACTCTATTATTTCAATAGACAAGGGCGCATTTTATCTTCTGGGTGCTGGCATAGGTATAATTGCAACTGTAGCCATAATTGTACTATCGAGATATTACAAACAACAAATACCAAAGAAAATTCGAACGGCATCTGTTTTTACATTGATATTCAGCATACCCTTAGCCTTTATATTACCTCATTTTATAGCCTACCCCACTGAAAAAAAACTAGAAAGCATGGGCTACGAATATTGCCCTGATATGTCCACACAATGGTTACATGATGTCACTTCCGTTTATGTCAACGACATGAAACTTTGCATTGAACCAGAACATAAAGTGCCGAATTTACCGAACTTTTAATGTGGAGAATGGTAAATCAATCCACTAAAGATTGCGATTTTTCAACACACAATGATAAAAAAAACGGTTTAGAATTGGCGCAGATCAACAACTTCAGCTGTTATTTAACACGGATTTTTTAACAGTGATTGCAGTCAGGTCGCCTTTGGCTT
>CAZZJI010000121.1:0-5173 GCA_964654485.1 uncultured Gammaproteobacteria bacterium
AGATTTATACTAACAAGGAATCATTCTCACAGAAACTTTAATTTTCCGATACATGGTGCTTTATCGCTATCCAAGTACTGCAACAGTATATTGATCCATTGAACTTCATGAAGTGTAACCTTTCGTGATTTGCCAAATTGTTCCAGTTGAGTACATTGTCGTTTGGTTTTTCGTGCCATGGCTACCCCCATAATTTTTTTTAAATAGCATCCCAAAACAGACAGGATGTAAATGTTTTAATGAAACCAGGCATTAGCTACTAAAAATCAGCTCAATAAACCGATTATATTTTGTAACTCTATTTTGCACAGAGAATTGTTCAACCCATTTTTTTGCCTTCGCAGCCATAGTATGAGCAAATTTGGGGTCAGCCGCCAAATCCTCAATAGCTTTGGCTAACCCCTTCGCATCATTCGGCGCAACAAATAAGGCTTCTTGACCGTTATCAATAAGGCTTCTAATCGTTGGTTGATCGGTGACTACCATAGGAGTACCGCTGGCAGCATATTCAAAAAGTTTCATTGGTGATGTGAAAAGGTGAGACTGAAGATTATTGCCAAGCGGTAAGACTAAAAAATCACCTTCAGCTAGAAATTTAGGAACATCGACTGGGGGTAGAACCCCCATATAGATAACACGGCCATTCACCCCATGCTGTTTTGTCTTTCTCTCAATTAGTTGTTCAGTATCTTTCTCGCCGCCTCTTTTTCCTCCTGCCAACTCCAAGATAAAATGATGTGGTAGGTTTTTTAAAGCCTCAAAAAGTATATCAGTATTTTTCCAACTGGTGAATTGCCCCGCATAACGAATTTTAAAGAACCGATATATCCTTTTTTTATTGTTGGTGTCGTAACTGTATGGTGCACAACTGTTAGGTAACAGAATAATAGGAGCGTGATTTTTGTATAGTCTATCTAATAGTTTGATTTGTGGCACAGTTGTGGCTATGAGGCCATCAATATTCAGAAATATATTCTTTTCTTGTATCTTACTGACCAATGTTCGTAAGGGCCTTTTTTGTTGCTGGTAAATAAGGTGTGGAACCGCTGTCTCGTGCAACTCCAAGAGAGTATAAATATGATTATATTTTGACGCCAGTTTCATGGCATAATTGGCGTGGTCGATAGTGCGAGTCACCACTAAAGTAGGTTGCGATTTATCCTTGGCCAAGTTAATTAACTTTGCTCTGAAATTATATTTTGCCCAAGCCTCTTCTCCTATATAGTGGAGTTTAAAGGTTTCACATAATTTTGCCTTATGCTCTATAAGGAAACTATTGATCTCCTCAGATTTTAGGGCCTGATGGGATCGATAGAACAAATGGACATTGTGCTGGGCTGCCATCCCAAAATAATCCCTGACAACCTGTATGGTTTGACCAGAGGACGATGGGAAATGTAGGCGATGAAAATATATAATTCGGATATTCATCCTTCTATATATTCCTTATGAGGATGGAGATTTGTCCGCCAATTGGCAACACATTTCCCAGAATGAATCATGTCATCAATAAGTTCAGAACTCCTGATCTCGGCAAAAAGATATAACTGATTTTCTGTTTTATAACATGTTGAAATAGCAGTAGTGAATTCCATTAATGGCAGTAGGTAAATATAAATCAGGGTAATCCCATTATAAGATTTAATCTTGATACTAAATTTATCTTTGATGGTGTCAGTAAAATGTTTAAGCAAACAGGTATTAACGTGAAACTACGTGTTTTTTGACAATAACACCTGAGACCATTCTCTATGGCCATTATGAAATTTGGTGTCAGAATATAATCTGTCGGGATCAGGAGGTCTGAAGTTGCTGATTTCTTTGGCGCAGGTTGATAGCAGAATTGCCGCCGACCACGGTATAACTTTTAACATCTTTAGTAACAATACTGCCAGCCCCAATAACACAGGCCTTACCTATTGCAACTCCGGGTAAAATTATTCCCCCCCTACTTCTCCAACCATAACGGCCAATCACAACCGTTTTTTTATTAAGAGATTATCAAATGAGAGAAGTGTTGTACGCCTTTCATCGTAATTATGGTTAAAGGTTAGAATAGTCACTCTGGATCCAATAATAGTATGTTTTCCTATTGTTATGCCGCCGACTCCATCTAAAAATGCATAATCAAGGATTTTCGATAAACTACCAATTGAGATATTTTACGGATATAAAAATTTTGAATTGTATTGTTTGAAATCAACACTGTGACCCAGAGAGGCAAATCCCCCCCCTTAAATTTATAATACAAATTTATCTTCTTTATAAGGTTCATAAGTGCCAACCTCCTCCTGTTGAAGTTACAATTATTCAACTACCACTGTGACCAATAAGGTCACCTTTGAGTATTGGTTTTTCTCTAAGGGCCAAGGCCCAGAAAACCACCATTAATATGGCATTAGAACTTTTGAATGTAGTATTTGCCATGGAGTTAACCAGATTAAAAATGGATATGTCCAAACCAATTACAGAGTACATGCCTTTGCCCCTTTTCTTTAACAAATGCCATATTATTGAACTTACAAACAATGTGTAAAAAAATAGTCCTAAAAGTCCATTTTCTAACAATATGGTCATAAATGTATTGTGTGAATGACCAAGATGCTTCCAGGCAAGCCCCAATACTGAACCATACTCAAGCGGATTTACATAGTAGGAATTGTTAGGGCCAATGCCCAGCAGTAGGTTGTGTTTTAACCATTCAGCCAATGTGATCTTCCATATAAAGATACGGGCCGGATCATGAAAACCAAGCTTCATTTTAGCGATGGTATAAGGGAAAAAGTAGGGAAGAATACAAGCGAAAATCACTATCGGAACAAGCGTATAAAAAAGGTGCTTGTTGAGACCTTTTTTTTCTATAAATAAATGGCAAACAAGGGTTACAACAAAGGCGAGGACACTTGCTCTGCTTCCTGATTGTATTAGTGCCAATAAGGCCGCTAAAAAAACTATGGTATAGAAATATCTTTTCTTCCCTTTGGCATAAAAAGCCATGTTGAGGCTAATAAACGATAATAGACCGCTAAATATTGAGCTATGATCAACATGACCAACACCTTTGATCTCTATATAATGTTTAACCCCAACAGCCACATTATACTCTCCCCAGATTAGAGCCATTAAATAAGAAACCAGCAACATAGATAACATCGTATCTTTACAATGCTCTTCTATTGGAATGTACCTTATAATTATGAAGACAAAAACCAGTCTTAGAGTTGCATATAGGCTGTGGAATACCCTGCTAAAATCATATGGGACAGCAATATCTTTATAGAACCATCCTGCCGATATAGCTGAAAAAAGAACCGATAATAAGAAGCATAATAGAGAAACATCAATAACATCAAGTGGTAATTTGTCCCTCTTTGAAACAAAATACCACAAACTGCAAAGCAAAATCATAATGATTGCCATTTGCTTCCCTGTTTCAGACAAAGGAATAGTCAGGCCCAGCAAGCAGATAGCTATTTGATTAATTTTTAGAACCATGTTATCAATATATACCTGCTCGTTAATGTTTTCGCACTATAAGAACTCACAAGTAACTCGTTTCCGTCCATTTCAGCCTCATTATACTACAGTTCAACCTAACCGTCAGCAACATCACGGTATATGCTTCATCAGATGTTATTTTTACCGGTTTTGGAGAAATTACTATTTTCATCTATTATTTGTTGATATAAGTCAACAAACTGTTGAACAGTAGCATGGAAGGAAAATTTTTGGGCGCAGGCCACAGCATTTTTTGACATCTTAAGACGCTTTTCTTTATTCGCAGTAAGTATCTGAAGGTAATTGGCCAAAAAGACGTCATCTTGTTTACTCAGGATGAAGCCCTCTTGATCATGTCTGATAACTTCAGCCACTCCACAGGTCTTGGTGATAACTATCGGCAGGCCTGAAGCCATAGCCTCCAAAGCTACGGAAGGAAAAGGATCGTAAAGTGTCGGTAGTACAAAAAAATCAGCTGCTGCATAAAATTTTTCTACATTATTTTGTTTACCCCAAAAGGTAACCTGATCTCTCATGCCTAATTCTTGGGCCATTCTAATGTATTTTTTGGTCGAGTCTTTGCCAATTATCCAAAGACGATATGAAAGTTTTAGCTGACTGGCTGCATGAAGTAGCTGCGACACCCCTTTACGTTCATACCCTGACCCAACGAATAAGATTATTGGTTCTTCCGTGGAAATGTTATACTCTTGACGCAAAAGTCTACCCATTATTTTTCGGTTTTCAGGTTTGAATTTTTTTAGATCAACACCGTTATAAATGGTATGGATCTTATTGTCTGCCACATTAAAACGAGAGATAATTTCACTTCTAACCATTTCGGAGTTAACAATAATTGCTCGCAGTTTTTCCTGCTCAAACATTTTTCGTTCGAGGTACAGGGTATAGAGATGAAAGGGATTGATGGTTAGAGATACCCTCTTCAGAAAACAAACGTGCTCTTTTCTTAACTCAAGCCATTTGGAATGAACCCCGTCTCCTGCTCGATATATATGTTGCGACAAGGTACGCTCGTTTGACTGAATAAGATCAAAATGATTATTTTGTAAGTGTTTCTTTACACTATTAACAAAACTAATCTGACGTAATAATGACGGACAGCTAAAACCACCCACTTGATGGACAGTGTAACTCATCTGCGAGGATTCCTGCCATTTGCGGGCAAAAATATGAATTTCAGCCCCTTGGCCTGCCAAAGACTGCATTAATGCATTGGTAAATCGTTCCGCACCGCCAAATTGGTCAAATTCAGCCCGAATAAACGCAATTTTAAGCGGATGAATCATAACGTTAAGACTTATTATTAACAGGGGACATTTTCTTTTTTTGAGCCACCTGTAATTCCCAACACTTGCTATATTTAAAAAAACTATCTACTGAATCAGCAAAGGCTATCACAAGGCCTGCCCCACCGTCAAGAAAACCGCCGCGTAAAAAAAAATTAAAGAAAAAAGACCACAAACTGTGGATAAAAGAAGAAATAATGGACACTCTTCTGCCGGATTTAAACAATTCCAGCCCACCCAGTGTTGAATAACTATTTGCTTTTTCCAAAAAAGACGAGATATCTCTACGAGGCCAATGGTGAATAGGGTTTACTAAATGACCCGTTTTGCCACGTACGACGACCTTTTCATGAACCAGCCTACTGTTC
>CAZZJI010000122.1:0-5112 GCA_964654485.1 uncultured Gammaproteobacteria bacterium
CTGTGGTGATGCCCTCGTAATCAACGGCGACATTAAAATTAACGTCGTCGCTATCGCCTGCGGAAACGCTCAGCCCGCCGCCAAGTGTGACCTGTGTAAGAGGCGTTGCGCCGCTGTTATTATCGAGGGTGATATCACCCTGATTTACGCTGCCAGCGCGAGTACGGGCCGTGGTAATGGTTCTGTTGCCTGTTGTGATAAGGACGGGTGTGTCAATAATAATGTTGTTATTCAGTCCAATATTGCCAACATCGCCACTGTTGCCGCCTTGTGCGGAAATATCACCGTTTAATGTAATGCTGTCGTCATCGCCCGTTCTATTACCGGAGCGAATTGTAATGGCACCGGCGTTCCCTCCGATAAATGCGGCATCGGCGTTACTGCCATCGGCGACAATATTGCCATTGACGATGATGCGATCATTGGTACCATTCGTGTTGCCAGTGATCAAATCAATTGAACCCGCGTTATTACCGTTATTTCCCACAGTCGCCGCGCCGCCAGATGAAGTTAATGCACTTACTGAGAGACTGCCTTCAGATGCAGTTACAACAATATCGCCACCATTTGTACCATCTGCACCCGTGGTGTTGATATTACCCATCGACACCGATGCAGCATTAATCTCAACACTGCCCCCCTGAGTACGAATAGTGTCAACGATATCATTCATTATAAAACTACCCGTGCCATTATTATTCGCATCCGCCGTAAAAGTCACTGAATTACCACTCCCGGTTTGTAGATCGAGCAAATTATCTGTGAGGTCGTTGACAGTGATGTCTCTGTTTGCCTGCAACGAAATATCCGCTGTTGCGGAAATCGCTTCGAGTGCCCCTTCGCTGATATTGAAAGTGACATTGCCACCCACATTTCTACCGAAAGCAGGTAATTCATCATCGTCATTCTGAGGACCAGCACCATCATGTATAATGATATCAGTTGGGTCGAATAACAGCATACCAACGTGACCATTCAGGGCACTGGTATCGACCGCCCCATCAAACACCAACCCCTTACCGGAAATTTCAACCAGGCCACCGTCACCGGATTGTTGCCCGCCCCGGCTAAAGGCCGAACCATAAAACCAAGTATAATCGTTACCCCAATTTATCAACCTGCCACCATCGCCCGCTGCGAGTGCATCCGCAAAAAGAGTCACATCGCGACCGACATAGGTTTGGCTGGCATTGCGTATTTTGCTGTTTTCCCCCTGATAGTCCCCGCCAATCAATGCCCGCCCGCCGCCATTGGCGCCGGATACATCCACTGTGGATTGATCAAACAGCCCGACTTTGTCACCGAGTACTTTAACAAGGCCGCCCTGGCCGTTGGTTTCGGACCGCGCGGAAGTCACGCTGTTTTCAGTCAATAAGGTTTTATTTTGTGAATGCAATTCGATCTCGCCCGCATTGCCATTGCCTGCATCCGCCCGTAACTCACCGCTGCTGGTTACGTTGTTTCCCAACAACACGATACGGCCGCCTTGTTGATCATTCATCGTCGTAGAGGTATCAATGCTGCCGGTATTAAGCACATCGGCACCGAAGGTAAAACTACCGTCTTCATATATCACGACGCTGCTCGCTTGATCACTGCCCTCGGTATTCACCGCTTGGGAAAACACGTTCTGACTGGTGCTGGCGGTCAGCAATACACGACCGCCTTCGGCGTGTATCTCACCGCTATTGATCACCGCCGGATCAACGCCGAGTTCGTCTTGCAGAATCTCTTTACTGACACGCACCCCTAACAACCCGTCTTGATCAAACGTCAACACAGCTTGTTTACCTGCGGCCAGATTGACCGTGCCCAGGTCTGCCGCGATCACGCCGTCGTTCTGAACCTGCCTGCCAATCAACGCCACATTACCCCCCAGGGCGGCATTGATCATGCCGCTGTTGATCACGGCCCCTTCGGTACCAAGCACTTCATTAAAGATATAATAACCGTTCATAAAGTCGGTGGGCTGGATATCCAGACCGGACGCAATAATACCCCCGACATTAATTACCGACGTGGGCGTAAAAAAAACCCCATTGGGATTCACCAGAATCACTTGACCATTGGCATCAATGCGCCCGGCAATGGTGGAGCCACTTTGACTCAGGATTCGGTTTAACGAAATGGAAGCGGAATTGGGCTGGATATATTGAACGCGCTCATCGACATTGACATTAAAGCTCTGCCAATCAAGGGCCATGTTCTGACTGGTTTGATTGATTGTGGTATTCACACCTGATTGACTGATGCGACCACTGCCACCCACTATCTGGCCACCGGTCGGACCCGCGACGGCCAGCGACGCACCCGGGCCGTTGGCCAACATGATCGCATAAAACAGCGCATAGATCCGTGTATAAACCCAGGTGTTCAATGCGCCCTGTGTGTACCTTACTTTTCCTGTTATTCCTTTCATGTGTACCTGCCTCAATTTGTTAACTCTAAATAAATCAGCTGAAAATTTTTTCAAAACCCATACTGAAAATCAAACAGCACTCTTACACTTTTCTTCTCCAGTTCAATATCAGAATTGGAAAAACGGCTGTTAATTGGAAAAGCGAATTGGAGATTTCCTTTGAATTTAACGCCGTATGCCAGCCGAAGACCGACACCGACATCGCTGAGCTTACCCGTCACATCTTTTTCATCGATAATCGAATATTGCTTGCCATAGGTGTAATCGGCAAATACAACTGGCTTTATCCACTTTTGAAGGGTCATTCCCAAAAAATCGGGGCTACTAAACACCCAATCCACCCCGGCATAAACGGCATCATCGGATGAAAAAGTATCCGGCGCCTCGCCACGAACCCGGGTCAAACCCGCCGCAGAAAACCGAAGCAAGGTAGACACATTTGTACCGGCATATTGCGCACTCGTGCGAAAAATAAGCTGGGTATTCTCTTTGAAATAAGGAATACGCCAGAACATTAACGCCGTATACTGGGTCGATAGAATGTTGTAATTTTTGTCCTGCCCAACATTGACGCCAAACAAAAACTTTCCTGATGTTAATTTAACATCGCCCTGATGGAGTATCCGTGCGGATTCCGACAAAATATCGTAATTAAACTGTAATGACGTATTTGCTAAACGCTCATCAAGCGCTGCGCCGATATCCTCTATACCCCCAACTTGTAAGTCAGACTCCATTTTTTCGTATGTTAGCGCTAAATTATAGTTTTTAATCCGACTTCTTCTAAAAACATATCTCATCCAAATATCCTGAATATTCACTGTCCCGTCCAGATTAAGCTTGCTTAAGCCGGATGATTGGTCAACAATAAACTGGTTCTTTGCAGCACCTAAGCCAATTTTAAACCTGGGGCTCATTAGATTCATTTGGTAATTCAACCGCCAATATTTTGTATTGTTCGGACTCGATGCATTCAATACGCTGGCCTTAAAAAAATCAGCGACACCCAGCGTATTATTTACCTGAACATCGGCATATTGACGATACAGCCCGGTCTTATCCGTACCGTAATTATCAAGTCTTAAATTCGCGCGATATCGATCTTCATTTTTAATATTAATATTGAGCCTGGCCTCACCGACCTGATAACCTGGCTCAAAATAGCCAACCGCAGTCACACCCGGAAAATCGTTAAGCAGATACAAGCTCTCGTCAACAGCACTGTGGGTTACCGGCAACGATAACATATCATCAAAAACCGATTTGATTGCATTGTGTGAATACAACTGGCTGCCGTGTGTGTTCACTTCGCCCAACACGCCGATCAACAATGCAAAATTAACAACACCATCTCTTTTTCTTTTTTTCGCTATATACGCTTTGGCGAGCATAAAACCACGCTCACGATAGAAACGCGTGATCTTCTCTGCGATCGACTCTATCTGACTAAGTAATATGCCGCGTTTAGATCGCTGCCCCTTAATCACCCAAACCCACTTTTGCAGGTCACTTGGGGTGGCATCAGATGATTCTTCCGATTTATTAATAGCGTAACTAGACGGCAAAAACTCACCGCCATCCATCAGGTCAATACGAATTTCTTCTACCATTTTACCCAGAGTTTCACGCGTAATACCCCATTGCGGATATTCATCCAGGCCATGCATTCTGAATTCTGACACGGCAAGGCGTGGCCCTACTACGGGGGGATCAGGACGGCGCCCTTGAACATCCGGGACACCCGGATCCTGCGACAGGGTGTCGCTTTTCAATTGAGGTGTTTCGGTTATTTCAGGCTTGTCTACAATACGCTCTACGGGTTTCTCCTGCGATGAGGCATCTGTAGAGACCGTGAGCGTTAACGGTGAAAATGAATGGCCAAGGAAGACGGTATTTCCCCCATAGTCGGTTGCCTGGATATAGTATTCGACAGCCGGGACGCTAAGCTCAGGCAGCATAACCGAGAATTCATCTGTTGCCAATATTCGCACCATCTCTGCGCGTCTATAATTAACTGCACCGATATTACGATAATAGACAGTGACGTCCTTGACACCGACATTATCCGTCACTATTACGGGAATGCTGGCGCGTTCACCGGGTCGTTTTTTTGTTGTGATGGGGATGCGTGTGATTACTGGTGCGATAATATCACCCACAGGCAAAACCGATGCCTCATCGGCCTTAGCATCGGGTAAAAAAAACGGGGGTAAAAATATCAAAAGATAGCTGATAAAGACAATTAAGAATAAACGCAGTACCCGCGTCACGATGTATCTCCTTTAACATCATGGGGGAAAACTCCCCCCATAGTTTATTTTGTCGCAATCATAACACCAGAATTATTGAATAGTAAGAAAAAGAATTCGCTATGAAAAAGGTAACATTCTGGATACCTTACTTTAACCTAAAATAAATCAGTTGAACTGTAACGAGGACGACTAACGATGCACACCCATACGGCAAGGCTTCCGCTCCTGCTCACGCCCCTTTAGGGGGACGAAGTCTAGCAAGAGCGCCATTGTAAACCTACGCGTTAAACTTCAGTTCCCCAGTGCCAACCTACGAAGACCCGCATTTTAGAACACCACTACCTATCGTTGTCATCGGCTAATATGTGATAACCTTTTTATGGCGATGTGACTGGCACTCGATTTTTCAAAATCGTCCACCACACCTTTGTGAATTTCCAT
>CAZZJI010000123.1:0-5050 GCA_964654485.1 uncultured Gammaproteobacteria bacterium
AAGACTGGAAGAAGGTGGAAATGTTTCTGGCTATCGGATCCCTGACCAAAGTAATGACTTTCCACTTGGCATCCTTGTTTTCAGTTATTTTTTGATTTAGAAATTTACTTGCAAGCCACTGTTCATCAAGAATAAAACGCTTGTGTATTTTACTGGCATTTTTATATTGATTATCTACTATATTGATCCATTCCTTTGTAAGATAGTGGACTTGGAAGATATCGATATCGGTTTCGAGGAAAGATCTCACCAGTGAAGATGATCCAACCTTGCCCATTTGGTAGATTATCAATGGGTTTTTCAGGCTGGTATGTTGATTACAGTAGTCTCTATATTTTCTTGCTTTTGCAAGGCGGTAATTTTTGTTAATTAACCGGCTAATTTTTTTTCTAATAAAACTTTTCATTAATATTACCTGAGTCTGTAATTGCAGTATGCCACATCTGATATTAGATTGTAGCTATCCTGCGGTGTAATAAATTTCCGTAACAACTAGGATCAGGACTTCTGCTGGAATAGGGCGTGTTTAATTGATCGACAATGCTACAATCACCGGATTACCTGCAGGGCTAGCTTCTTAGACATCCATATGATGGTTATTATTCTTCAATATTCTAGAGTTTCCTAATGGTATTATTTTTTGACCAATAATTCGAATTAGGTAAGCTACCGCCATAATATCATAATCGCGTTTTTTTTCTTAATGAGACAAGCGCTAACTTGAATAAGCGCAGCCAGTTTATCCTTGACATGCCTCGCGAGCAGGGGTAGCGTGTTTTTTATTCGCAAAGCAAATCCCTGCCTCATTATTTGAGCCAATGCATAGTGAACGAATTGATATCGGAGCAGTAAATGAAACAATTTCTGCTGCTCTGTAATACGGGAAAAAGTTAATTTAAATGAGCGCTGCAGTTAAACCTATAGAGTACAACCTCAAAGAAAAATATGATGTAATTGTGGTGGGATCTGGTGCTTCAGGTGGTTGGGCAGCAAAGGAATTGTCTGAACAGGGCTTAGAGGTTTTGTTGCTTGAAGCGGGTCGTACAATTCAGCCTCAAAGGGATTTTCCTAATAAAAAAAAGTGGATAAGCTCAAGTAACCCATGGCCTCGCCTCAAAGCGGCTATCCTGGGACAACATATCCAAGCACGCTGTGAGAGCTGGAATCCTCAAACAAAACATTTTTTCGTCAATGATAGGGAGAATCCATATAGCGTAGCTAAAGGAAGCAGATTTCATTGGTTCAGGGGTCGCCAGGAGGGGGGACGATTGCATGCCTGGGGCAGGATCGCCCCCCGGATGTCAGACATTGATTTTGCTGCGGTTAACGTTGATGGCTACAACAGAAAATGGCCCATTTCATACGAAGATCTCGTTCCCTATTACAATCGTGTCGAGAAATTCCTTGGCATCTATAGCTCAGTAGATGAGATAGACGGTCTTCCCGACGAGAAATACATGGCGCCATGGCCTTTAACTGCACTAGAAACTTCATTTAAAGAAGTCATCGAAAGAAATTGGCCAAATCGGAAGATCACAAGTGCTCGGATTATGAGACAGACTTCAAGAGTTCCCGCCACGCTTCTCGCCGCCAAAAAGTCTGGACACTGCGATATCCGGCCAAACGCTATCGTGAAAAATATTGAAATCGATTCACACTCTGGTAAATCCAGTGGTGTATGCTTTTTAGATAGAGGATCCAAGAAATCTTACAAGGTGCGTTCACGTGCTGTTGTGCTGTGTGCTTCAACCATGGAATCCATACGAATCTTGCTTAACAGTGGATGTTCAAGATACCCGAATGGCCTTTGCAACAGTTCTGGTCTACTTGGTCGTGGTATAATGGACAACACATTTGTCTATCATCGGGGTAAAACTCAAGATTTTGATCCGCTGCCTCCTGGGAGCGACCGTTATGACCCAAGCAAGGGGGTCGGGTTTTTTATACCGCAATTTCGAAATGTCGAGAAGCAGGACGCAAAATTCATTCGCGGCTACACTCTGTGTGGCGCTATTGGGCGCGGGGGAAAATATTGGTGGATAAACTCTTTCGGATCTATGTTACCTTATCAAGCAAACCGAGTAACGATCAATAAATATCAAAAAGATGCATGGGGGATTCCCACCATTCACATAAATTGCCAGTTCCGAGAAAATGAATGGGCAATGCTCGCAGATCAAAAAAAGTCCATTAATGAAATGATTCGTGCCGCTGACCTGAAAGAGTCTGAGGCGGGGGGGAATTGGCAAGAGCGTGTGTTGATTAAACAGCTTTTAAAAAGAATTACCCATGAAGATAGTATCTTTTATCCGGGTGCAGCGATCCACGAATGTGGCGGAGCGGCAATGGGAAGCGATCCGACAAACTCCGTTACGAATAGCTTCAACCAATGCTGGGATGTTTCAAACATTTTTATTACAGATGGCTCATGTTTCGTCACGTCACCTGCGGTAAATTTAACAAATTCGATCATGGCATTAACTATAAGGGCGTGTGACCATATCGTTAGGTTGTTCAAGAGTGGGGACTTGTAGATATGAATCTATGTTGTGTGTTACGAATTATGGCGGTTTTTCTTAGACGCGAAGCTTTGCGTTTGAAGTGACATAGATGAGGAAAATTCTCAATAAATTTAAAGAGTTGGTGTTCAATCTTTGCTATAGCGTGTTAATGATTGGTGCTGGATCCAGGAAACGTGGTGCCCGAACGCCCTACGGCAAAGAAGAATTGAAACTAGTACACCAAGCTCTTCGATCTCAGCGATTGTTCCGCTGGAGTGGAAAAATGGTGTCGAATTTTGAAAAAGAATTCGCACAAGCCTACGGCGTCCCTTATGCGGTGGCTTCCACATCGGGTACTTCTGCCATTCATGTTGCGCTTGGTGCGCTGAATCTTAATCCGGGTGATGAGATTATTACTACGCCAATAACAGATATAGGTACCATAATCCCAATTTTGGCTCAGAATGCTATTCCCGTTTTTGCGGACATTGACGATAGGAGCTACAACATCAGTCCGGTATCGATAGAGCAACATATCACTGAGCGTACTAAAGCAGTAATTGTTGTTCATGTTTTTGGTAATCCCTGCGATATGGATGCGATTATGTCCATTTGTAGACAATACAATCTGCCAGTCGTTGAGGACTGTTCCCAAGCCCATGTAACAGAATATAGAGGTAACTATGTTGGTACGATGGGGGACTTTGGATGCTATAGTTTTCAAGAATCCAAACATTTAACCACGGGTGACGGTGGTATGACTATCACAAGAAATTCGTCTTATTACGAGCGAATGCAAATCTTCGCAGACAAAGGGTTTGACAGGAATGCTAACGACGATCGATTGACTCATCGATTCCACGCCCCGAACTACCGAATGACCGAGCTTACCGCTGCCGTTGGGTTGGCTCAATTAGACAAAGTCGTGGCGGTAGTTAAACGCAGGAACCAACTTGGATCAATGCTAACAAAACAACTGTCGGAAGTGGGGGGCGTAAGACCCGCACCAGTGACTCCTGGCGGTTCTCATGCTTACTGGTCATATCCGCTCTATTTAGAAGAGATAGACGTAAGCGTTTTTCTAAAGGAAATGGAAGCCGCAAGTGTCCCCGCTGCAGCCCACATGACAACACCTGTGTATTTTACCGCTGAGTCGCTACGATCTAAGAGTACCTACGGTAGCTCTAAATGCCCTTTCACCTGCGTAAATTCCATATATGAATATGATAGCGGTTTGTGCCCCAAAGCTGAGGGGCTTTCGAAACACCTGGTTAATCTATGGCTCAATGAAAACTGGAATGAAAAGGATGTTCAACGTACGGTCGAAGCAGTTAAGAGATGCGTTAAGAAATTAACAAATAATGGGGCAAGAACTCCCGTGAAGCACGTTTCTATGGACAAGTAATTTTCTTGTTTTTCGAGTCGATATGAAAATGGAAGGGAAATACACGAGCACTATAACATGCTGCAACCTCCTTAAACAGGTTATCACAAGTAACGATATGTCGCATCAGTGATTCGTTGAATTTAGGATTTGCAGTATTTAGATGCAGAGATTAGGAGAACTCCTAGACTAAATATAAATGAAAACGATGATAAATAATAAACCACCGCTAGTAACTGTAGTGACCCCCGTATATAACGGTGAGAAATACTTGGTGCAATGCGTAGAAAGTGTGCTTGCTCAAACATATTCTCACTGGGAGTACGTCATAGTAAACAATTGCAGCACTGATAATACTTCTGCAATCCTGGAAAAATATGCCAAAGACGATCCAAGAATTCGCCTTTTCAATAATCAAGAATTTGTCGATGTAATTGACAACCACAATATTGCATTCCGGCATATTTCGTCCAGCAGCGCTTACTGCAAAGTTTTGCAGGCAGATGACTATATGTTTCCTCAATGCCTGGAAAAGATGGTGAATTTGGCAAAACAAAACCCTTCCTGCGGGTTGATTGGTGCATATGTGCTTTGGGGTAACCGTGTGGCCAGTGACGGTATACCCTTTACAAGCCGTGTTATACCTGGAGGCGAAGTGTGTCGATTAACGTTATTGAAGAAAATATATCCGTTTGTAAATCTTAGCGGTCTTATGATTCGTTACGACTTAGTGCGAAACAGGGATCCCTTTCTAAAAGAAAAAAAACTACACACGGACGTAGAATCATATTATGAGCTGCTTCAGAATAGCGATTTTGGTTTTGTGCACCAGGTGTTGTCGTTTGTTCGCAAACACGAAGACTCTCTAAGCGCGACCTTGGCTGAGCCAGTAAACATGTATCCATTGGCAGACCTGGAACTTTTGATCAAATTTGGCCCCGTATTCTTGACAGAAGAAGAGTTCCGACTCCAATTGAGTGAATCCCTCAAAGCCTACTATCGAATTCTAGTGAAGGCCATATGGCAAAGACGAGATGATGACTTCTGGAAATTCCACAAAGACGGCCTTAAAACATTAGGTTACCCACTTAGCAAAAAAAAGCTCTGGACAATGTGGTTTTTTTCAGTGATAGACAGAATTACGAATAAACTCCAGAGCGTGAGT
>CAZZJI010000124.1:0-5045 GCA_964654485.1 uncultured Gammaproteobacteria bacterium
TTCTAACTTCGACCCGATCACCCAGTTTTATGAACGGTAGAATTAGCTCAGACACTGATATTTCTGTTAGCAGCGACCCAGGATCATACAAACTAAGCAGATGAGTATGGCGTGGTGCAATATCACCTATCTCTACCAATCGTTCACTGACTACGCCTGAAAACGGCGCTTTTATTTTAGTAAAGGAAAGCCTGGTCTCCAATATCTTTTCTTCTGAGCGCGCAACGTCCAGTGCAGTTTTCGCGCGTGCTTTTTCTTCCTTGGAAAATAATTGATTGTTATTTATTCCAGTCTTCCTGCGATTAAGATCTAGCTCCGCTTGTCGGCGTGTTGCAGTAGCTTTAGCTAATTCAGCTTTGAGTAACTGGTTATCCAATTCGACTAGAACACGACCCTTACTCACAGTATCGCCTTCATAAAATGGCAAATTATTAATTTGCCCCTCTTCTCTATTAAAGATTTTCGTAGTTCGACTCGCACGCAAGGTACCCGTATGCGTACCGCTATGGCTGAGCATGCCTTTTTTAACAACAACAGTTTCCACCAAATGTGCCCGCTTTGTATTGCTGTCATTGTTTGGCGGTGGTTCACTACAGCCATAGCTGGCAACGGATACCACACACAGCCATATCAAAACCTTAAGTAAGTTAATGATATGCATTAATATTCAATGTCCTGACGCGCTTTTATCACAGTGAATTGCCTAGGAGCCTTGTCGAACTTAGGATGAATCTGCTGCGGACGGGCGCCCCTTTGAGGGCTGAAAGTCATTTTGGCCAGATTTCCCAATTAAATTCGTTTTCTTTATTAAGAGAATATGTCCAATATTCGCCTCATTATCCGACAATAATAATATGGTTGATGTACTAGTTGTCCTTACGGATTTTATTCGCTTTTTATTCGCTTTTTATTCCTTACGAAAAATGAAAAATCATAATTCGTTATGGCTTCGCCTATTTCCAAAAGAGGCCACCCCTCACCACGCGCCACATTTTGCTATCAGATTCAAAGCGTGTACTACCCCACTATTTTTGGATCACATCTGGATTCGTAAGTGCGTCCCATAACTGCACCGATGTGGTTTTAATATAAAAAATCAACTTGATTACTGGTGTATTCATCGGCGCAACTCCTTTTTCAAGTCTTGTCGGCCTGCTGCAATCCAAAAGTCAAAATTCCATATTCATAAATTCTATCAAGGTCGATTAGTGCCACATCATTCAAACGCTAGCTGGCCATTGTCGCGCAATCTCTTGAGAACCGTTTTTTTAACGTCTTCCGGTGTCCTGCCAGAAAAACCGCTTTCCTCACCTTCGATCAACGCGGCGCGGATATATTCGATTTCGGCGGTGCGGTTTTGTTTCTCACGCAATGCTTCGCGGATCAGTTCGCTATCAGTGCCATAGTGTCCTGTAGCCATTTGCGTCTGTATCCATTCCTCTTGCTGGTCTGTTACGGTAATGCTCTTTTTAACCATAGGCATGATAAAGCCTCCAAAAGTACGATTTTATACTACTTTATCTTACCGCCCCTTTGCCTCCCTGACGAGCTTTCTTTCTTTTATCCTACTGCACCAGCGCGTGCCGGACTCCGCCACAGCCCGACCCTGGCCCAGGTACGTTCCGCTCTTGCCTCGCTCACACCTGAACTCGGGCACAACGGAAGCCAATACTGACGTCGCGAAAATCCGGCGAGTCCCAGTCACGGCAAGCGAAACGACAGTAACGCGCCTTGCCGCTCCAGCGAGGGTAGGGACACCGATAACTTATAGTTACTTAAGTTATCGGTGTCCCTACCGACCTTGATACGTTATTTAAGCTTGATGTGTATATCAGTTCTATGAATACCATGATAGTACAAAATGATACAAAAACAGATATAAAGTGCTATAATATACTTATCGATAAATATTACAGTTAAGCATAATCAGGAGAAAGGGCGATGACCTTCGCCATTGAACAGAAACTGGCAAAAGACCCTGCAAAAACCGCTAAGGCAGCCCTGCGAGCTTTTTTCAATATTGCTCATGATTGGGATTTAAGTGCTGAACAAGCGATGACGTTACTCGGTTTTGATGAACGAACCCGTAGCACTTATTTCAAATGGAAACGTGAACCAGAAACTGCACGATTAACCAAAGAAAAACTGGAGCGCCTCTCTTACATCTTTGGGATATATAAAGATTTGCAGATTCTATTACCCAAACCGGAAGCGGCTAATGGATGGATCCATCGGGCCAATGAGGCCACTACTTTTGGAGGAAAGTCTGCGCTTGATCGCATGCTTTCGGGTAACGTTGCTGACCTCTATGTTGTGCGACAATACCTGGATGCACAACGTGGCTGATTATGAACCTGACGTAAAACGTATTCGCTGGAATCCTTCGTGGCGATTAGTGCCCAGTCGTTTTCCTCCTATTGGGCCTTTTGATCGTGTTTCCAACCCTGAAGACCTGGAAACCATCATGGATATTGAAGGACTGACAAACGATCGATTACGTGAACAACTTGGGCAATTGCACCTGGTACCTGAGGAAGACCGCATAGCTGGACATGGTACGACGCCTATTATGGCGGCCTTCACTCACCTTAATGCGGAAGGCAGTCGATTTACGGATGGTCGTTATGGTGTTTATTATGCTGCCAAAACGATTAAAACAGCTGTAGCAGAGGCGCGATTTCATCGTGAACGATTCCTCATTGCCACGCACGAATCGCCAATTGAAGTTGATATGCGTAGCTATGCCTCTGACATAGACGCACGTTTACATGATATTCGAGGTTTACAAAGCACGTTGTCGGACATCTACTCACCTGATCCGGCATTGTACGGGCCTGCTCAAGTATTTGCCAAAAAATTACGCGATGCGGGGTCTAAGGGTATTACTTACAGCAGTGTTCGTGACCTGGGTAGAGAATGCATCGCCGTGTTTCGTCCCCGACTGTTAAAACCGGTTGTGCAGGGTGAGCATTATTGTTACGTGTGGGATGGGACAAAAATTACCGATGTTTATGTGAAGTCCGAGTTTCATTAAGCAGGGGACTAAGTTTTGTCGGTAAGGTAAAAATTAAAAACCAGTAAGATCAAAAAAGATATTTTCATAAAATACCTCAATTCTCAGTGCCACGTAATTTTGCAAATAATTCATCCATAATGCTTGAATCGAAATCTGATCTTGCTGATTTTAAACATTCACGCATGATAAACAATGTATGCGAGCTAGTTGAAACAATTTCTTTATCAAAATAATTTTGAATCAACTTTTGGTCAATTTGCGCGCTAACAGCGGTAGACTAAAGTGGCGCGTCTTTTTGCGGCAGCAAAAAGCGTGACGCTTTAGGCTGTCCGCTGAATATGGGTTAGGCTTTTCGCATTCCGCTTAACCGTATAATTAGCTAGCATAAGTCTACATCATGTAAATAACTAGCAGCATCTAACTCAAGTAGATAAGGAGCTGCAAAGCCTTCATACACTTTCTTTTTTTCGTTTGATAACTCCCGCCACCCAGTAATCTTACCGCGACATTCTATAGAGCCACATATACACTTATCCGGAAAATAATCAATGCTATAATTTCTCATCGCATAATCAAACGTTATTTCTTCGCCAATACTGATACTCTTTATCGTGACATAATCATGGGCACCCGTTTCATTAACACTGATACCGCAATTGGGACTACAGGAGTGATTAACTTTAGCTATCATTCCAGCGTGAAGGATATACTCATTTTTACCAATCTGTGAAGCATGAGAGTGATTACCATTAAGTCTTTTTTCAATAACACCAATCATTACAATGTCACCAATCATAAATGATTTAGTGGCAAAAATACCCTCTCCTTTTTTAGAAGTTTCTCTTAACTCAAATCCTGCTATCATAATACTCCTCATTTGAATCTAACATTGATTATCATTTAATTGCTGGAAACACAGCCTTATGGGCTGCGCACGTCGTGAATCAGCGGCTGGTACCTGCCTTTTTTGTAAACTTAAAACTGGCTTTCTCAAAAGTGTGTATAAAACCCATGAATCGATAGCTTGGTGAGTCAGGTTCTACGGGATATGCTTCGATATACTCCGCTCCATTCAAAGAGTTTCTCGAAATCTGACCATCGTTCTTTAGTAACAGGATGAAATTCGAGATTTATTTTCCATAAACTCTTTTGTGCACCGGGTAGGTCACGGGCATTGCTGCCCGATTCCCCCTCAGAACCGTGCGTGATAGTTTCCCATCACACGGCTCAAGCCTCTGTTAAAGTTCTCACTATGGGGGCCCCCGCAAACTAAAAGCTTGCTTCACGATACTAAAGGACAGTCAGCACGGCTTTCACCAAAAGGGCGCACCAGCTCAAGGCCGTCATTTGCTTTCCCTTTTAAAACTGGTTCTATCAATGTTCTCGTGACAAGACACCTGCTAGACGTCAGCCTCCTTACGGAGCCAAGAATATTTCACTCGGGGTGCCACGTTCCGCATAGATGTTCTTAATATAGACAACTTAGGTGAAGCCTGGACGCCGGTAACTAAACAGTTCCGTGTAAACACGTTAGAGATTTACAACCTAGCTACGCATGCAAGCACAGAGAAGCATGCCTTTGACCTGTTAACACTTGTAGGTCGTTTTGTTTGACGACGCGTGAGACTTTTTAATTACAACACCTTATTGCCCGATCCTAGCCCTTAACCGGAGAGTATTTCCGGAGGGGTTTTCCTGTCACCATTCAAACCCAATTCGGTACATTGTCCGTGAGGCTTCGCACCGCGTCATCTGCGCAACGGTAGCACGCCCACGTAGGAGATGGAAGGAACATTCCGAGTATGATTTGTATGTATAATAACCGTCATCATACATACAACTATGCAACATCGTGTCGCAAATCACCGACCGTAAAAAGCAGAGCGAGGAACGAGCGGCGCTTTTTACCGTCCGAGTGCATTTGCCTTGATAGATGAAGTTTTTTAGCACTCAGTAATGGCGACAGCAAGCCCACCTAAAGATGTTTCTTTGAACTTTATGGACATTTCCTCACCCGTTTGTTTCATTG
>CAZZJI010000125.1:0-4991 GCA_964654485.1 uncultured Gammaproteobacteria bacterium
GCTATTACCTTAAAAAAGAAAAAGGTAATCTGGTACGCGCACTGGGGCGTTATAACGGCAGCTTAGGCAGCTTTCGTTACCCGGACCTGGTATTTAGCGCGTTACGCAGAAAGTGGTTTGTACGTTAATCAGAGAAGCAGAGTAGTGTATTAAACTAGCACCATTTTAACACCCAATCTTTGTCGCTAAAGCAACCTCAGTATAAGTAAAGAATTATACCGTTACACCGATAATTAGCTTAAGAAATAGACTCAAATATCCATTAAGGATAATAATGGATTAAACAACCAAGAGGGAGTTACATTTGTTACGTATTCTCATATCGGAAATCTCAGGTACTCGCCGCCATGTCCTGCAGAAATTATTAGCGGGTGATAAATACGAGCTCGTTATCGCAGAGAGTTTCTTATCGACAATAAATTTATTGCAGCGCGCAAACGAGGATAACAGTCAATACGCCGCTATTGTGATGGGCTGGCCAGAATTTACTGATCCGATCGCTGATGAACTGCTGGATTTACTTGTTCAACCGAGCTGCGCAACATTACCCACCCTGGTCTTGACCGAAGATATCGGCACAGCAAAGAGAGACTGGGTCACCACTCGCGGCAACACAGGCATACTTACCTGGGATAGCTACCCTGAATTATTCGATTCCGTTAAAAAACTTCTAACGTCAACAAGCAGCGACAAACGCAACGCGAAAGCCATTTCGCTTGCCTCAGATTTCAGAAATATTCGCGTATTATTCGTCGATGATTCACCCACTGTTCGTGCATCTTATCGGCGTCTGTTGATTAGCCACGGGTATATGGTTGAGACAGCCAGTAGCGCAAAAGAAGCAATGGGAAAAGCGGTAGCCTGCCCCTTTGATTTAGTCATAACAGATTATTTTATGCCCGATGGAAATGGTGATGAATTGTGCTCGATGCTAAGGAACAACCCAAACACAACTAATTCCGCGATCGCCATTATAACGGGCACTTATTTAGACAGAGTCATCAAGGATTCGCTTGATGCGGGTGCGACGGAGTGCATGTTTAAAAGCGAAGCCGATGAGCTTTTCATTGCGCGTGTCGCGGCTATGAGCCGTGCGGTGCAAACACAAAATGCAATCGTAAAAGATAGACAACGGCTGGAGGGTATTTTATCCTCTGTCGGCGAAGGTGTATATGGTGTAGATGCTTCTGGTACGATTACTTTCATTAACCCAATGGCAAAAAACATATTGGGATTTCTCAACAACAACACGCTAATAGGTGAATCAGCTCATTCCCTGTTTCATTACGCAAATAATAATGGAGAAACAACAACATTAACGTCCTGCCATATCCAGGAAGCCTACCGATCCGGGTCGATAGTTGAAAAAAGCGAGGCTGTTTTCTGGCATAGCCATGGACACTCTATCGATGTTAAATACACCATAGTGCCTTTATACATTGATGGAGACCTGGAAGGAGCTGTTATCGCTTTCGAAGATATAACACTGAGAAAAACATTGGAAAAAGAGCTTTTATGGCAAGCTAACCATGATTCCTTAACAAAATTACCAAATCGATTTTGTTTTGAAAAAGAACTTAATAAAGAGTTTAAAAGCGTAAAACGCAACCATACTACAAGCGCATTACTCTATCTCGACCTGGATAGGTTCAAGTACATAAATGACGTTGCAGGGCATACTGCAGGAGACCGTTTATTAATAGAAATAGCCCAATTGCTGCAATCGCGATCCAGAGAATCAGATCTTCTTGCTAGAATTGGTGGCGATGAGTTTGCTATTATTTTGCGAAACATCGATATTGAACGTGTCATACCCGTCGCAGAAAATATACGCTCGTTAATGCACGATTATAGTTTTAGCCATTGTGGAAAAACCTATAAAGTTAATTGCAGCATAGGTATTTCTTCACTAGACAATCATGTATTGTCAACAGAAGAATCCTTGGCCAATGCTGATTTAGCCTGCAACATCGCCAAACGAAAAGGCCGTAACCAAACACACGTTTACCGTGTTGACAATGACGAAAAAATTGCCATGGACCTTGAATTAGGTTGGTCATCAAAGCTTCGCGAGGCCCTATTAAAAGACGAGTTTCTTATATATTACCAACCCATATTGCCGCTAACCGAAATTGACACCGCACATTTACCAGAAAATGACGGTGAGTTATGGGCGCAAATATCTAATCGGAACACAATGGTAAAATCCCGTTATGAAGTATTAATTCGTTTGCCTGGACCTGACGGGGAAATTATCAGCCCGCACGCATTTTTACCAACAGCAGAACGATTCAATATGATGCGTGAAATAGATTACTGGGTGCTATCCAGAGCCATGAAGGAATTAGCCAAAACCAATCTGGCTTATAAAAACGTGTCTTTCTCTATAAATTTATCAGGTCATACTATGGATGATGATTCACTACCATCGATGATCAAAAAATTTATTACACAGTATAATATAAACCCAAAATCACTGATTTTTGAAATCACTGAAACGGCTGCGATCGCCAACATGGATGCAGCGAGAAAATTCATAAGTGAAATCAGTGCCTTGGGCTGTCAGTTTGCACTCGATGATTTTGGCAGCGGCTTCAGTTCTTTTTCCCATCTTAAACACCTGGATGTAGACTTTATTAAAATAGATGGCCAGTTTATACAAAACATAGAAGCCAATGAAGAAGATCAATCGATTGTTTCCTCAATAAACGATATTGCCCACGCGCTTGGAAAACAAACAATAGCAGAGTATGTCGAGAGTCCTGCAATTTTAAAATTGCTTAAAAGATGCGGCGTTGATTATGCGCAGGGTTTTTATGTTTCCCCACCCTTGCCAAATCTGGATGATCTGATAAATTCCATCCCAGATAAGATTGTACATTACGATTTTCAGAACAGAAAACAATGAACAAAAGAAAAGGATAAAAAAATAATGATAAGAAATATTACCGCCATTATTTTTAATGTAAGCGATTTAGAAAAAGCATGTGACTTTTACAAAAATACACTGAAATTAAATCTCACTTATAAAAACATTACATCCGGATGGGCAGAATTCGATATTAACGGTATAAAATTTTCACTCAAAAAAAACAAACCCTACGGAAACGGAAATAACCCGTTGGTAAGTCTGTATGTAGAGAACCTGGAAAGAACTGTTTGTGAATTAAAGGAAAAAGGAGTGGCCTTTACAGGAACGGGTGAAATTCAATCCGAGTTTTTTGGCAACACAATTAACATGAAAGATCTGGATGGAAACATCATTAATTTATTTGAAAAACAATATTAACAATAAAATGCAATGCCACCAACATCAAAGCTATCAGCTTCATATAAGTCTTGAAAAAGAAACGCGAATTTCTATCGGAAAATTAGGAGGTTTCCTTTTTCCGGCTGGTTATTACATTTACACCGGAAGCGCGAAAAAAAACATCGAAGCGCGCGTTCAACGCCACCGCTCGGATAACAAGAAAAAACATTGGCATATAGATTATTTTTTGTTAAACCCACATTCGAAAATAACCAGTGCATTTCAATTCAACGACGTTGAGTGCAAGCTTAACCAACTAACCGCCGGAAAAATCGTAGCGCCCGGATTCGGCGCAACAGACTGCAAATCAAAATGTAATAGTCATTTTAAGTATTTGGGGCAGGATCAAACCAAGCCAGCGTTTTATGCAAATTCACCACTTCACCCACTATAATGATAGTGGGTGGTTTTATTTCTGTACTATCGACTATGCCGGGCATTGAATCCAGCGTGCCGATAAACGTTTTTTGAGATTGTTTGGTACCCTGCTGAACCAGCGCTATCGGTAAATTTTTTGAAGCGCCGTGAACAATTAATTGCTTACATATGGTTTTGACGCCTTTTAGGCCCATATAGAAAACAACCGTTTGTTCGGTTTGCGCGAGCATTTCCCAATTTAGATTTACAGAACCATCTCGCAGATGGCCTGTTACAAATATGACTGATTGAGCATGGTCTCGATGAGTTAATGGTATGCCCGTGTAAGATGCACAACCCGCTGCAGCGGTAATGCCAGGAACGACTTGAAAATTGACACCTTCTGCGGCCAATGTTTCGATTTCCTCCCCACCACGACCGAATATAAAAGGGTCCCCCCCCTTTAATCGTAAAACACGCTTTCCCTCTTTTGCCAATCTAGCAAGCAATTGGTTGATATTTTCTTGCGGAAGACTATGGAATTCTCGTTCTTTCCCTACATAGATTTGTTCTGCATCACGCCGTGCAAGTTCCAGAATTTCTTTGGAAACAAGACGATCATAAACAATCACATCCGCTTGTTGTAACAATCTCAACGCCCGGAAGGTCAGCAAATCAGGATCGCCTGGCCCCGCACCCACAAGATAGACTTCGCCTTCATTTGATATTTTATCCGAACCTTCTTCAACTGCAGACTCCAGTGAAAGTTGTGCCTGCTTTTCCTGCCCAGCGAACATCATTTCTGCGATGGGACCCTGCAATATTTTTTCCCAAAAACGTCTTCGCTGATTAGACGTTTTCAATTGCTTTTTCACTTTCTCTCGAAAAGTCTGCACTAACGCAGCCAGACGCCCGTATGAAGCTGGAATCAGTGTTTCCAGCCGCGCACGTAGCAAACGGGCAAGAACGGGGGATGCACCACCACTGGACACGGCCACAATTATTGGAGATCGATCAATAATCGATGGCATGGTAAAACTACAAAGCGCCGGCGAATCTACAACATTAACGAATATATTTCTGGCTGCTGCTTCCCTGGATATTAATTTATTCACTTCTTCTTTATTAGTAGCCGCAATAACCAGACATTGCTTATCTATATCATCGGGAGAAAATTCACCGTGTTTGTAGATAAATTCGCTCTGTGATAAATGTTGCTCCAGTTGGGCGCTTATTTCAGGCGCGACTACAGTCACTTTGGCTTCGGCCTTTAATAACATTAACACTTTGCGAGTCGCGACTTCACCACCACCAACTACCAGGC
>CAZZJI010000126.1:0-4982 GCA_964654485.1 uncultured Gammaproteobacteria bacterium
CAGGGGATGAGTTTGGTGGCGCGGTCTCATTAAGCAGTGACGGTGCCACGCTGGCGGTGGGGGCTGATGGTGAGGAAAGTATTGCAACAGGCGTTAACGCCGCCGACCCGGCGCAAGCGGATAACTCGGCAGAAGCTGCAGGCGCGGTGTATGTGTTTACACGCAGTAGCATCAGTTGGAACCAGCAGGCGTATATCAAAGCCTCGAATACAGATGCAAGGGATCGGTTTGGTGGCGCGGTCTCATTAAGCAGTGACGGTGCCACGCTGGCGGTAGGGGCTAGCACGACCGGCCTTAACGTAGGCGCAGCGTATGTTTATTAGTCACTACGCGGTTAACTACGCGATCAATCAAGGGTAGCTTCCACGGGAGAATGTAAATCACTTTCCTGCTTAAAAACCACCAAAGGTACGCCGTTTCTCTTTCTGACTGCTATTGATCGTTTCCTGAAGTGAAATCAATTTTTCATTATCCGGGTCTAATTCCAGGCCTTGTAAAATTAGTTCGCCTGCACTATTAAATTCTTTATCAGCCACTTTTTCTTCTGCAAGAATAGAATACGCTTTCGCGATTTTTTCCGATATAATCTTTAACCTGACGTCATTTGGCAACAACAGTTTCGCTTCCTCAAATAATTTTTGCGCACGTAAAATACGCGATGAAATAAGACTATCTTGTGCTAAATAACCCTCAGCTTTTCCGAGCAAATCTGAAAATCCTCTTTCCGTATCGCGTTTTTCTTTTTCAATTCTTTCTATCTCTGTTTTCTGTTTTTTCGCAGCAATTGCCCGACGTTTTTCCTGCAAACGATGCTGACTTTTCTCATCCAATGCACGTCTGGCATCGCTCAAGCTATTATTCAGACGAATAATATTCGTGTTTTTAGAATAAACATCCGTCGCCTGTTCTATAAAGGATTGTGCATCGGATAATTTTTTATTTTTTATCGCCTTATCTGCGTCTTGTAAATATTTATCACTAATTTTTAACAATCCATCGTTAGCAAACTGGTTGCTGTTATCGAGCAACAACACTGCCTGGTAATATTCCCAGGCATTGTTACCTTTTGGATCTACAAAACGATTATCCTTAAAAGCACTGTCTGCGTCCTTTAATAATGAGATAATTTTTTGCCGGAGTGTATCAGGCGTATTATTATTTGCGACAATATTCGTCGGCGCATCGACTGCGCTGCTGCTATCCTTGTTTAACTGTCTTGCAATTAGTTCTGATGAAAGTTTAGAATCTGACTCCTGCCCCAACACCATAAATATGACTGTGCCTGCAATAGCGATTAGCGTGACACCACTTAATATCCATTTAAGTAACATCCATTTACGATTCCCTGCGGTTTTTTCTCCAATATTAACGACCCGGGTATCACCCTGAGTCGTGTCAATGTCCTTGCCCCTGCCTTTGTTCTTGTCGACGAACCCCATTTCTATTTTAGTGCTTACTGGCGTAACAAACCCGCCCTTCTGTAAAATATTAAGCGCATTTATCATTTCCTGCCCACTCTGGAAACGATCATCCGCATTTTTCGCCATCGCCAACGCTAGAAAATCCTGATATTTTCTGAATTTATCTGGCAGAATAGGCACAGGTTCTGTCATGTGTTTAATCGCGATTGATACGCCGGAATCACCCCCGTAAGGAGGGGTACCGGTTAACATCTCATAAAAAACAACACCGAGGCCATAAAGGTCAGCACGACCATCCAGCTTTTCACCCTGGGCCTGCTCCGGACTCATATATAATGGCGTACCAATTATGGATCCAACTTGTGTCATTTGAGTTGACGGCGATTCAGCACGCGCAATACCAAAATCGGTTAAAAGTGATTTACCCGCACGACTGAATAAAATATTTTCTGGCTTTACATCACGATGAATATACCCTTGCTGGTGCGCAAAATGGAGTGCGCTCGCTATTTGTTCCATAACGCTAATCGCGATTTTTGGCTCCAATCCGTTTGTTAGTTTATTTTTGAGTTCACCACCAGAATGAAATTCCATTGCGATGTAATGATACTGTCCACTGAGACCCACATCAAAAACCGAAACAATATGTTGGTGAGAAAGTTTTGCGACTATTTTTGCCTCGCGTGAAAAACGTTCGCCAAAAGAACGATCCGCAGCCAGTGAAGGCGCCATCACTTTCAGTGCGACTTCACGATCAAGCATTTCATGCAACGCAAGGTAAACCGTCGCCATGCCTCCGTAACCTAATTCTCGTATGATTTTATAACCTGGAATATCCATATTTAATATTCAATCGTAAAGAAATACGCTGGAACGTTAGGTTTACGCACGAACCAATAACATTTGATTATTTAATTCGTATCAGCCTTACACACTCGATTTTTTACAATGTGATAAACTAGCGTAGTGTATTCGCTACGAGTAAATTACATCGATAAAACAAATGCCTGACTTTGGTTAAAATAAAAAAATAATTAATATTAAAATAATTACGATCAAACTAACAATAACAGAACTTACCCCTATCCATAGTTTGGAATTGTTATTCCCTGCCGAACGAGAAGTTGAATTAACCGTTGAATTCTCAGTCGAATCTTCGTGGGAAATAACCGCTACATCCCGAGCCAAACCAGTTGCGCCTTGCAACTCGTTGGGGGCATCTTCAGACGCCGATACCAATAAGACACTGACGTTATCTTTACCACCATGGGTTAATGCTGATTGGATTAACTTGTTAACGAGGGTTTGATCATCACCACCTTCTTTCAAAATAAATGCAATTTCACTGTCTTGCAGCTCGTCACTCAAGCCGTCGCTACACAACAAGACTTTCTCCCCCCGGCAAAATCGCCCTGTTATATTATCAACAACGACATCAGATAAATCAGCGCCCAGAGATTGAGTAATGATGTTGCGATTTGGATGGTACTGCGCTTCTTCCTCAGTGATCGCGCCGCTATCTAATAATTTTTGTACATAGGAATGGTCTCGGCTGATTTGTCGCAATTCGCCATTCCATAAATAGGCCCGGCTGTCGCCTACCCAGGCAACTTCAAATTCGTCATCCCTCACTTGTAAAACAACAACAGTGGAACCCATACCCCGGGCGCCGTGACCTTCTTCACTCGCGTCAATGACACTACGGTGTGCTTGTTGAACAGCGTCCACCAGACCAGCGCCCTTTCGGACTTCACTAACAATCGTTTCGCTGACAATGGCGCTCGCCACTTCCCCTGCTTCATGACCACCCATACCATCGGCGATAAGCCACAAACCCAGCTCAGGAACAGCACAAAAACTATCTTCGTTATTATCGCTGCGGTATCCAATGTCGGAACCACTGCCAAAAGGCAATCCGGTCATATAATGAATCTCATTTACAACGTCTGTCTGTTAAGTATATGTGTGTAATAGCCAAAATTAGCAACGAGTATAAGTTATTGAAGTTATGTCTAAAAGAGAATAGTGCATAAACCTGTATTTGAACAATCATTGAGCAATTAGTTCAGGGTTAATTGACTTTCTTATCTTTGAATAGCAACCAAGTTACATAAAACCAGATAACGGTAACAATAGTCGTAAGCACATTACCTAGCCCTGAATTGACAAAGCGCCCTATCCATCGATCGTAGAAATTAAGATATCGGGTTGACCCCTTTCCCGATATTAATCCAGATTTACGATTTCGGGTACAGTCAATGGCAAAAGCCACTTGCCAGGCATTTCGCGAAACATAACAACCGGTTCTATACCAGTTGGCCAATCCCTTAAATAACCCTTTTGAAAAAAGAGTTTGATGTGCAATTTTGAAATAAGGCAGGAGTGTAATTTTTGACGATTTTGTTTTTTCCCGATAAATATTTTTAACATCTGAAAAAAAATGCCGCATGCCAATATATTCAAAATTGGATATCATTGCATTCAATGTTTGACGTTCAGAAAACCCTTCTGTTTCAAAACGTCTTGCTGATGTTTTTAGTGTACCCGGCAATGTGACTAAATTCCCTGTTTCAAAAACCCTGTTGACTAATCTAAGGTCCTCCAGATAAGACAGTGATTCGTCGAACATACCCAATTCATGAAAATATTGTCTGGATAACCACAAACCCTGGTCGCCGTTAACACAATCGATACGATTGAGGCGCGTTTTTGCTTCATAATAATAATAGGCTTGTGGGTTGTTTTTATTATTTCTTATAAAATTTAAACCAAAATGCCCGACGATATTGTCTACTTTTAATTCTTTTCTTTTTTGCCACATTAAGGTTTTTGCATTTGTCAGTAATATATCAATATCAATGCGTGAATCTGCATGTAAAAAAAGTAAGTCAGATGAGCAAGCCAGTTTCGCACCTGCGTTCATTTGTAACGCTCTGCCGGCGGGTGTTCTCAAAAATCGTACCTCGACCTGCTCTGGATATTGCAACCCCCTTACCAATTCGCAAGTTCCGTCTGTGCTGCCACCATCAATGACAATAATTTCGATTGCGATATCTTTTTGCCGCAACAAATCGCCAATCAGTAACGGCAATGATTTCGCTTCATTCAAAGCAGGGATAATAATAGACAATTCCGGTGCCTGAGAAATATAATGCGACATAAGTTGAAATATACAGCCTTGTTAATATTTATTTTGGCGCATGCTCTAAATCATGAACGACGCATAAGAATCAATCCTGATTTATTTAG
Source organism: uncultured Gammaproteobacteria bacterium (assembly GCA_964654485.1). Lineage (GTDB taxonomy): Bacteria > Pseudomonadota > Gammaproteobacteria > SG8-11 > SG8-11 > JAADIM01. The sequence continues at coordinate 4,671 of CAZZJI010000126.1, forward strand.
GTTAAAAAAAACAGGGATAGCATAAAAACATCGCCTTATTTACTTCCCCCAAGACAAGGTGGCGATTCAGGTGCTACTGCGTTTTTTTCCTGCCATTGTTTTTCTGTGTAAGCGTGAATCGCCAATGCATGAATTTTATTCGATAATTCATCCTCGAGAATTTTATTTACCATTCGATGGCGAGCGAGCAAATTCTTTCCGTCGAAATCTGTCGAAACAAGAATGACTTTAAAATGCGATTCTGACCCCGCAGGCACGTTATGATTATCGCTCTCGTTGATCACGTCCAGATAAACAATGTCCAGATTATCT
>CAZZJI010000127.1:0-1385 GCA_964654485.1 uncultured Gammaproteobacteria bacterium
CCCGGAGCGGTATAATTTTTCGAGCTAACGTCTAAGACCAATACCCAGTCCTCATCAGTAGTACTTCCCGGAGGGTCAAAAGAGACTCGGGGTGTTGAATTTATATTATAAGTATTAAATGGTTGTGCATGTTTCAACAGGGTTCCACTGTTATCATACACTAGACCATCTCGCGGATTAAACCACCAGGCGCTAATGGCTGTACCTGATAATTGAGTTAAGTTTATAGTGATTGGTGTAGATGCTTGTGGGAAATATACAAAAGAGTATGAACGATTAATGTCGGACGTTGCGCGTTGTTTTGCTAAATTTTTATAATTTCCCGTAGCACCAACAAACATAGTTTGAGCTGGAATTCTGCTTACGAAAGGTCTTGATTCGATGAGAGCACGCAGGTGTCGCATATCATCGGCACCTTGTGCATTGAGATCATCCCACCAATTTTTTTGACCGGCTTGATCAATAAAATTATTAGTGGAATCTTTGGCTTGCCAAATATCCCATTGCCCGTAAGTATGTCCAAACCCACCTTGAAATACCGATGAATAAGCTTCATACCTGACTTTAAAAGCTGACATAGGGTCACCGGTAGATCCTTTGTTTCTATTTTCATATCCAGGTTCTGCGTTTATAACAGGTTTGACCGGTCTTGAGTTCCAGATATCCTCAACAATTGTTGCATTTCTGTTATCAAGATCAAACGTTTGGATCATATTAAAATCCAGCCAAGCGGCATTGCCAAAATGTTCATAGGATGATCTTCTTCCATCAGGATGGATTGTCATAAGATTTTTTCCGCCATGACCAAATTCCAATCCTTCTGCAAATCTTTGTAATAGATTAAGTTCACCCCGGCTCGGACTTGTTCTGTCTCTTGCTTTAGTTTCCCATGCTATTTTTTGATATTCACCAGAAACAATCCAGATGACATTACTCTTGTTTTTATAACGATCGCCTAATTGTCGTGCAATTTCATATGCTTCATTAGAATTATCTACATCGAAAACTTTATCGAAAGTTGATCCCCATATGCTAGCTAAGGCCACATAAAGCCCATTTGCATTTGCTTTATCAACGATGTAATCAATATGCTGTAAATATTTTTCGTTGAGTGTTAGAGGGTTTAGTTTAGAAAAAGCAACTTCACCTTTGTAGTTAGCAAGCAGAGAATCGTGGATGTTGTTAAAACCGCCAAAAGGCTTGGTTCTAATGATTGTGGGTCCCTGTATAAGATTAAATCCTTGTGACGCTCGGTGAGCCAAATACTTGTCTACTTCAGTCGGATTTAGCTCAATTAAGTGCCAAGCCGTATCGCCAAGCCAAAAAAATGGAGAAGAATTGTCCGCATGTTCAAGAAATCGTCCATTAGCACTTACTTGCAGGGG
>CAZZJI010000127.1:1485-4965 GCA_964654485.1 uncultured Gammaproteobacteria bacterium
TGTTTAAAATAGAAGAAAATTAAAAAAGTAATGGACGTGTGAGATTGTCAGTTTTTATCTAATTGTATTTGGATTTTGTTATTATATTTAAATTATTACAATGACAATTGATCTGCCAGCCGGAGAGATAACGCGGCAATAGTAAGCGTTGGTTGGCGTGCGCCGCCAATAGGGAAAACACTGGCGCCACTGACAAATAAATTTTTCGTCCCCCAAACCTTGCAATTTTTGTCAACCACTCCTTGCTCTGCATCCTTGCTCATACGACAAGTACCCATGTGATGATGTGCACGGGAAAAATTATGCGTCTGTTCAATGTCTTTAATCCCTCTGGCGTCCAACAGACCGGCAATCAGTTCCTGCGCCCTGTGGTTAGTTTTCCTGTCCAGGTCAGTTATTTCAAAATGAATGTGCGGGGCGGGGTCACCAAAAATGTCCCTTTGTGTTTTATCCAGTGTTATTCGACTATTCTGATTTGGTTGATGTTCGACTTCTGCGACTACACTTATCCAATGCCCAAAATTTTCACAATCATGTTTTGCCAGATTACGACCCCAAATTTTATTTTTTCTTAAATAGTGTATTGGATCCCTGTTGTGATCAAATTCCAGCTTGATTGCACCACGGTTTTCTCTGTCATTGCCATCATAATAAGCACTGCATTCAAGTGTGGCAAAACCAATCCTGTAGGGAGCCGTTTTTATTGACTGGTAACCACCTGCAGCTGCATACCAATGTTCCATCAGATTTCGTCCAAGCTGATCAGAATGATTTCCAATGTCGGAAAGCAATAGAAGCCTGGCTGTCTCTATAGCGTGGGCGGCGATGACATAATTATCAGCCTTGATTTCAACGTCATCGCCGGAAAGTTTGCTTGCATGTATTGCAGTAATGTTCCCTTCAGCATCTTTATCAATTTTTCTTGCTACTGTTTCTGTTAACAAAAGACAATTTCCCGTCTTGACAGCTTCTGCAACATGAACGTCGGCACTGTACTTGGCGCCACTGGGGCAAACATTACAAACTGAAAATGCCAGACATTGAGACCGGCCACGGTAGGGCCTTGAGTTTCTGGCATGGGATACATAATCTAGTTCGATACCCATCTTGTTAGCAACAGAAAGCCAGCTTTGTTCATAGTGCCTTAAGGGGAACCCTGGTAAAGGGTAGGGCGTGCTTCTGGGTGGGTCGCTTTTATTAATATTTCCGGAAACGCCAAGTTCATTTTCTGCCATACCATAATAGCGCTCCAGGTCTGCATATGAAATCGGCCAGTCCACACCTAAGCCATACAATGTTTTGCTCCTGAAATCAGATTCGAATAGCCTTTGGGCCATACCACCCCAGTGTAACGTTGAGCCTCCTACCGCTTTGACTCTGGATTTATTAACCGTATATTCATAACCTAAAGATTGAATAGAGGAGTCAACATAGACGTCCCGGTCTTCATTTTCCCAAGGCCAGACATTTTCCCCAGTTATTTGTGAATGGAATAGCTGATCCAGACGTTTTTCAAAATCAAATTTTTTTCCTGCTTCAATAAGGATAACTTTTTTATTTCTTCTTGCGCATTGAGCAGCGATCAAAGCGCCGGCAACTCCGGCCCCGACGATACAAACATCGAATTTTTTATTTAACATTGAAGTGATGGGCCTGGTGTAGTGTAGTCAAACGTGTCGCCAGGTATACCTGGCCAACTTGTATAACCACGATTTTTCCAAGGCACGCCTGAGAACCGATATATTTTTATCAAATGCGGAATAGTGGATTTATATGCAAGACGTCTTTCACGTTCTTCACTGGATATGATTGCGCGTATTTGTGATTTTCTACCCCAAACGGAATGACTTACCATAGACTCAAGTATAGTGGACCTTTGTTTGTCTGATAACGTTTTATAATCTGCATCAAACTTGTCCAGAGACAAGTCTTTTAAGTAGTTGGCTAGCCATGTGTATTCTTTACGCCAATTATTATCATAACTTGTTGCATATTCCAGACGTTGTTTGATGTCGTTATGATCAGATTCGTCCATTTTTGCAGCAAAATATGTTCCGATAAATACAGTTAGGGTGCTAATCACTTCAGGATCGAATGCCGAATTGTCCTGTGTGCCTTTAGTGTGTTTACTTTGCAGCAGACTTTTTAAATATGTTTTTCGGGATGTGAAGGTAATAATACTGCCCACGAGCAGTATAAAACCGATGGTGACAAGTATAAGGAAGTAGCGTCTTTTTTTATTAATTTTGTTAATCATGCCTGTCTAGCTTCATTCTTTAGACATGATTATATACACAAATAGTTAATTATTAAATAATTACTATCTAGGGGCTTGTCAGACTTAGGGTTTTCGAAAATTGCGACTTTTTAACTCTTTGATAAATAAAGAATTAAAAATCAAAAAATTGATAAATTCGCCATCCTCGGACAGTCTCCTAGTTATGGGCATTTGTTGAGAAGTTTATTACCATTAACATTTAGATCATTTAGCAGAGAATTAAGCCATACATCTGAAATTAGGCCATAGCCGGATTGATTTGGATGGAGCAGGTCACCATAAAGTGCAGGGTTAGGACTACCGCTTGAATACAGTGCATTGAATTGATCAACGATGAGAATATCATCACCGGTTCTCGCGGCGACCATGTTTGCTACGTTCGTATTGAATATTGCTACATCGGAATTACTTGGGTTCCAGTCGATAATCATTGCCAGTATTACAGTTACCGGGTTACCAGCAGGACTGGCTTCCCAGGTATCAATATCATCCAAAATAGCTTCGACGTCTATGTCTCCATTTGGAGCAAGCCCATTCGTGCCAATATGGAGTAATACAATATCAGTCGGATTCATGTCCAACCAGGCTCGTACGCCGTCAATGGGATAGCCACCGGCACGGCCAAATACTATTTCGCTTGCTGTCCAGCCTCCATGGCCCTCATGGTCTGGATCAGTAATGGCGGGTGTTGCAGAGCCACCTTCCTGTTGACTACCCACGAAGTCAATGAAGAAACCAGCTGTTTCGATATCATCATATAATTGCTGTCGGTATCCGATTCGTTCACCCGCAACAGGTGTGCCAACAGTTATTGTTCCTAAGGTAATAGAATCACCAAGAGGCATTATCTTATGATCAAGGATGATGGTCTCAGTATTGGTTGCAGAGTTGATTTCATCAGAGACAAGAAATTCAAATGTGTCTGGTCCTCGTGGCCCTGCTGCCTTCGGTGTATAGGTATACGCTCCCGTTGTTGCATTAGTGATCACCACGCTGCCTTTAGTGGTTAGCATGGGGCCTACACCACCAGACCCGTCAGCGCCTAGACTGAACGTTAGTGAAGAATCAGGGTCATTACCTGCTAAAACACCATTGACTGTTGATTCTTGCGGTGTAGTGGAGCAGTTTGCTATAGCGATAGGTGGATCATTAAAAGGGATTACGTTAATAAACACCGTCGCTTCTAATGATGTCGCACCATT
>CAZZJI010000128.1:0-4935 GCA_964654485.1 uncultured Gammaproteobacteria bacterium
TATTATTGTTATTCCTGCCCGGCAACGGTTATGCGCAAGATGTGGCCGGAGTTAATGTGCCGGAGCAAATCATGCTCGCTAACACCCCCCTCAAATTAAATGGTGCCGGTATTCGCGACAAATTCTTTTTTGATATTTATGTGGGAGCGCTCTACCTGCCGCAAAAAACAAAAGATGCCGAAACGGCTATCAATATGGATGGCCCTAAACGGATATTGATGCACTTTCTCTATAAAGAAGTTAAAAAAGAAAAACTCGTCGAAGGCTGGGACGATGGTTTTGAAAACAACCATACCCGTGAACAGTTCGAGGCCCTTAAAACAAAGCTCGAAGCTTTCAATAAGCTGTTTGTCACCGTCAAACGCAGCGACCGCATCGAACTGGATTATCTGCCGGAAACCGGTACCCAGGTCAGCATCAATGATCAAATAAAAGGCAACATTCCCGGTGACGAGTTTTATCCTGCCTTGCTCAGAGTCTGGCTGGGAGAAGATCCGGCGGATTCGGATCTGAAAGACGCGATGCTTGACAACGAATAAAACGGTTTAGTAGCCAAGTAGGGTGCATTCATGTACCACAAGGCGTCGAACCAAGTCAGGTTAATGGCACAATAAAATAAAACAAAAGCAAAAATTAGATAAGTAGTGTAATAACAAAGGATAAAACCCCCGCGCTCATAAAAAGTTCACAAAAGTGCGGGGCTTTTTTATCGTGGTATATTTCTAGGTTCGATTTTAACAACGTCGATTGATGCACCGACCCCAAGACCGCCAGCCCCAGCGCCACCCGCCGCGACTTCGTAAATAGGCTCGTCGTAATTAAACCGCAATACGGTGTCAGGGAACAGCCGCGCCCGGCAGGGAAAACCATTAAGGAACCTCTGATTAATTCATAAAACAAATGGATCAGAAATGTTAATCGATGCGCCCGCACGATCCTTGCTTGATAATTTTATCGAGGATTTAACCAATGCCTTAAGCTTTGCCTGCGACGCAATGAATTCGGATTGTGAGATAATTCCACTCCGATCAGTATCCATTAATACAAGCCCGTTGATATCATCTTGCGTTCTGAATTCGCGATTCGGAGAAAATCTGGTGGTAATATTGCTTAAAATAATGCGAAATAATCACAAAACAAATTTAACACTGCAAATTTGGAAAATTGAGTCTACCATAAGCCAGGTCATTAAAACCACGGAAGAGTACCGTAAAAAATCGTGAATATTTGACTTTACTCAGCCCATTTTACCCCTAAAATGATGCTTCATTGTTCTCAGGTCAGATTGCAAATTCATGTGTAACTCCCACTTGAAAATATATAAAATATGGCATATTTCTATGAGTTCCAATGACAACGAGGAAGCTCGGCTTGAAGCCTGTTTTTTTATTGCGGCAGTTACAACAATGAAAGCAGCTAAACATAAAAAACTTGAAACCAGTGGCTGGAATTTAAATAGCCGGGCCTCCTTGCTGACTTATCTTTATTGCTAATCTCCACATTGTGCGGGTTAGTTTCTAAACACTGGCATCGAATTAGATTATTGGTAGGGACAGTATTATAAGACTATAATTAATGCATAGAGACATTATCTGATAGTTTCAAGCCATGCGAAAGTGTAGTTATAATCTCATAAAACTACAAAGGATTAATAGATTTTTAATTTATTATGGATAAATACAATGAAAACGGGACTTGTAGTTGACGATAGTGGGGAAACAGGAATCTGGATAAGAAGTTTATTAGAGAGGGCATTCCCGGATATCCAGGTTGAAACCTGTTCAACCTATTCTACTGCACTAAAAAAAATTACTTCCTGCCACTTTAGTATCATGCTCATTGACATAAACTTACCAAATCGCAACGGCATTCACCTGATTAGTCATATCAGACTACACTGTCCGGATTCCTATGTAGTCGCATCTACCATCTATGATGATAAAGATCATCTAGTTAATTCGCTAAAGGCGGGTGCACAAGGTTATTTGCTAAAAGATATGGCGGAGGGTATTTATATTAATAAGTTACAAGGGATAATAAATGGAGACCCACCCTTATCCCCTAGCGTAACACGAAAAATTCTACGCTTTATTTCTGCCGCAACACCCACACACAATGTACTCAATTCTCATTGCACCTTGTCACCACGAGAAACCGAAGTGCTTACTTATATAGCAAAAGGCTACAACAGAAAGGAAATTGCTAAGATTCTGGACTTGTCTGCAAATACCATTGCCCGATATATCCGGGATGTCTACCATCGACTCAATATATCAAACAAGGCGGAAGCCACAGTCGAGGCATGCCGGTTGGGGTTGATAGATCCTTCAAACTTGCATTGAAATAGAATATTTTTATCACTCATTATCAATGTGTTTCATAGCCGCCTGTTGGATAATGTCTTTAGCTTGATGAGGTGAGATTTTTAGTATTTCTGCCAAATCTTCAGGTTTTTTTTGAGCCAGTAACTCAATACCTCCGATCCCCTGTTGTTCCAGCAATAACTTTCTGATTGTGCCAATTCCATCTATATCTGTCAGCGCGATGTCTTTAACAGGTCTGGTTTTTTTGTCTACAAATTCCACGGCAATTTCAAGATCTAAAGGATCTGATGGTTCGGCTGCTGCAAGTAAATCAGAGAATGTGCCAGGTAAAGTGCGAGTGCCAGTCGCGATCGAATGTCTATCAGGAAACACACGTGCAGTGGTATCAAGACGTCCACCCAAGCGACTGATTTCAGTATTGCAGTTTTTGCAACGACCCACAGTTGCCGGACGGTTAGCCGGTGTACGTGCGGCCTCAACATTTGTCATCTGCGTCGCACTATGGCAAATCGGGCAAACACATTTCTGCTCGCAGACATCGCCCGGTTCACTATCACCAGGCGTCGCGGAACATAGGCCCGCTGCAGGTATTTCAAGAGGCTTGGGTTCAATAGTTTCATAGGCCACTTGAACCCCGGAGACCGTTAGCTCACCGGGCGCCTGGGAAATCAGGTTAAGTGGAACATCAACTATTTCCGGCTGACGCAATGACACATTGTCAATTATCAGATTCGATTCTGGCGGCAAAATAATACGCACTTCCAGTTGATTCACGCCCGCTGGAACCTGACCTTCCAGCAGGTGCAGTTCAAGGCTATCGGCTGTGATAGTTTCGACAATGGGAGACGGTGACGAAACACTCTCGTTATTTCCCCAATACAAACCAACAGAAGGATTAGCGGTACTTGTTGTTCGTCCTCTGAAAGAAAAAGAAAAAGGTTTGTTTTCCAGCACTGAAACTGACTGTATCAAAGAGATTTCTTCAGTTAAGTTATTAACAAACCCTTGACCTACAGTTCCACCTCTTATCTCCCAGTAAAGGATATCAATTTCTTTCAAATCTGTATTGCTCAGCATCTCTTGGGTGGCCAGGAATGAAATGCTTTCGACAGTCGCCACATTACCTTCGGGTACTTTTATACGAACTTCAGCCTGGGTGGCATCATCCGGGGCTTTAAATCGGGCTCGCGTGGGTTCCAGCAAAGCAGGGTTGTAATTCGTTGCTGTCGAACCTACAGCAGATGTCGGAACTGACATTCGATCGACCTGGGCAACACTGCATTCACTGCCCAACCAGATTATCTCGACAACAGCATCTTTGAGTTCAGCATAAGCAAAAATCTCCAGTTGGTAATCACATCCAGCCGAGACCGGTACAATCTGTGAAAGTCCCGTCACCTGTTCAGATTCAATATTACCAAGAATGACACCGCTAGTATTTTCGAGACTGATATTGCCCATAGTCAATTCCCAGTCTACTGGCAAACGTGTTTTCTGATTAGACCCAAAGGTTTGGCTAAAATCACCATTCGCCAGATGTTCTATCTCAGGACAGAGTTTAGTGACTGTATCGTCCAGATACTGGTTGATGGTTTCGGCCACCTCATCAAAATCCAGATTAAAATCGATTCTTCCCAACGCCTGGAACCTGTCCAGAGAGACAACACGCGCCAGCTCTCCCTCGCCCACTTGCAGGTGGATAGGCACCGTGAATTGAGTCGGCGTATTGCGTAATCGGTACTGTGCACTCATCCTTGCGCCGTTGACAAGGCTTTCACGCCATGACAAGCCGCCATCTAGGCTATGCATCATGCCAACATCCGTATCACTGGCCACTTTGCTTATCCACTGGGATTGACCTGCCAGACTTTGGATAATCAGCCATAAACGCTTGGTTTGCACAAGCTCCTCGAACCGGAATCCCTGCGGAAGTTTTACATTGAGCCAATTCGCTCCGGGCGCGGTCTTGCGGTCCACGGAAAAATTTACAGGCTCTGATAACAATGAAGCACTATCCGGTTTACCATCCAGATCCTCCCGCAAATCCAATTGCAAACGGACCAACTCATCAATAGGTTGCAGTAGAAAATCAAATGCAGAGCCAGTAACATCCTCATCAATCGCGATCAAATGAGCCTGGGCATTTTGCGGGTTTATATCTACCGAGATATCAGTTTCCACCTCACCAACCGGCCCTTGGGCAATACGTTCTTCATTAAAGGCTCCGATCACCTGCGCCCTTGTTTCCCTGGGCAAAACCCGTGCATTGGCTGGCAATGACAGCGTTAACAAACCAGATTCAGCTTGCGGTGTACCATTATAATCGTAGGGTAACTTAACTTCTGGCAAACCGTTTGGCAGCACATCAACCTGCTGCTGAAATTCAATATCAAAATCAATATCCAGCCGTGCCAGCGTATCTGTTTGAACTATCAAGGGTATTCTATAGAAACCATTTTCACTGTCAGCTTCCAGTAACACCGATTGTAAAAGTGCTCTAAATTCCGGGGTTGTTTGTGGACCAACCATGTCACCAAGATGCATCCAGAAGGCGGGTAACTCACCCAACGCGAGGCTGACATTGCTGGGGGTATTTATAATCGTGATACTG
>CAZZJI010000129.1:0-4829 GCA_964654485.1 uncultured Gammaproteobacteria bacterium
AGCCGGCTGCAGGCGCAAAAATAAAGCTTTGGGTCGCTTGGAAAGACGAAGAAGGTGAAACAGAATCCTACCAAACTGACGACCAAGGCAATTTCAGTATCCCCAAAAAAACCATGACCTACAAAAGAAACCCATTAGCTCAGCTTGTGATCAAACAACGGCTCACCGTGTTTTTTGAAGGGAAAGAATTTGATATATGGGAATTTTCAAAAATGGAAGAAGCTATATATACAGAGCTTGGGGGAAGGCCCGAAAATTTAACCTGTGAATTAACAAACGACGAAAAAACTGTGCGCGGAAACCGGTCACTAGGCGGAACAATATGCACGTGGGATGCTTTAGAAGAAGCGGAGAACTGAAATGAAAGAAATTAACCCAACGGAAGCGGCGCAGTTAGCGGATGAAGTTTATGCTGTTCAAACCGCGTCGGAAGTTAAACGTTTTCTCGATCGCCCTCTATTCAAAAAAGCTGAAAAATCAAATTTTTCCCCGCATAAACACTTAAAAGCTGAAGTTGGAGGTAGAGTCATACTCAACCATACGGATGGCTTTGGCGTTTGCGCACAAGGCAAAGACGACAATGATCTTTTTTTAATTTTTCGCGGAACCACCACGAAAAACAATGGCGCAGATATCTTCACCGACGTCCGCGTTGGCATTGAACACTCTGTTGCGGGCCTGCCGGTACATATGGGTTTTAATCAATGTTTTACCAGTATGTTGCCTGATATCCGCACGTTTTTCCTCGCCTACGCTAAAGGCGGTAAAACAGTGCATTGCATTGGCCACAGCCTTGGCGGTGCCATTGCATCGCTGGTCGCTGATTGGGTGGCGCGCAATACGACTCATACCACCAAACTCTATACCTTCGGTGCACCAAGAGTGGGTACGGACTGGTTTGTAAAGAGCACGACAACTAAAATTGGCACCGAGCATTTACACCGTGTATACCACCGCACAGACCCGGTGCCCATGGTGCCACTGTACCCATTTATGCATGCTCCCTATGCCCAAAACGGACACTACATTTTCTCTGTCGAGCCATTGATGTCAGGACATGCCCACTTTATGGCCAGCTACATAAAATCCGTGAGAGGAAAGTCCTGGAGCAATTTATTAGATGTGCCGGAAAACCCTTATGGCATCGAATCTGCTGTTGAGGCCTGGTTACAATCAAAATCTCCGGTGGATACCAACAGTCCCGCTTTTTGGCGCTGGGTAGATTCTGCGTTGATTTATGTATTAAAGAAAGTCGCCATGACAGCTCTTATTGCCATTCAAGGGGGATTTGCTACAACGTTTACTCTAGCTGATAAAATAGCCTATATTTTGGCAAAAGGTATTAATCTGGCCGAGGACATTAGTATTTGGGTGGAACACCTGATACGCAAGCTAATGCAAGCCCTGGGTATGAAAGTGGTGAAATCCAAACAGGAATTAACACGCAGTTTGATTAGAAGCGTGCTTATACGTATTACTGAAAAAGCTAACCAAGAAGCGCGCAACGCCTTGAGACGACTACAATAAGCGGGCTTTTGCCTTACTTTAATAAATCGCAATTCCTATGAGCTTTTTTGTTGTCACAGGGAAAATCATCGCTTCTTTCTTCTTATTCTGCTTTTTAGTGGCGGGAATAATGAGAGCCCATCCACGTTTTCATCGCTACCGCCCAATGGCCGAATATATGGCGGGATTTATCATTACCTTTTTATCCTGTGTTGGGTTTTATTATTTGTGGTGGTAGATTATTGATGCCACTATTAATTACAATTTAACGATAGCATGTTAAGTAGAGAAGGAAAAAGGGGTCAGGTTTTTAGTGTCATATTCAAATTGTTTAGCATAATTATTTTTCACTATAATATAAAGAACCTAACCCCAGTAGTATAAAATCAACTCACTTTTCGTTTAATGAGCTAATACTGGTGGATAAGCTTGGAATAAGTTAGATATGCACGCACTAAAAACATTTTTGTGCATCTGCTGTCCATGTTGGGGCTGCGGGCATCAATTCAAACGTTGCCAGCGCCATCAGTGCCGCCGCCGACACCGTGCCCTGACCACCGCGACCATGAAAACGAATTTTGTGAAACATATCAGTCTTCGCCCTCCGTTTCTGGGTGACAACGCAGAAACCAAATTTGGTAGAATGAGATGGTGATCTGCAACGCCCACGACAAACCCAACAGACCCCCGGCAAAGATTACGGTATAGGCGTAAATCGGGTCCCACTTGGTGAGGAACCAGGCAGCAATATCGGTAAAAATCGCGATAAATGGCAACAAGGTTAAGGTGTGCTGAAACCAGGCGGGCAGCATCGCAAAACGAAAAACCAGGCCGATACCAAGCGCCACCAGAGCGATGCCAAACAGATGGATATGTGACACCTTCATCAGGCTGTGCAGTGATACCCCCGTATCCACATTGGCGACCTGTTTAACACCTTCGTAGGTGGATAAATCTGGAATTTGCAAGCCAGAAGCGGCGCTATGGCACATCACACAACGCTCGTCGAACACCGGTTTTATGACGCGCTCATAACTTGCTTCAGGCGCACCTGATTTCAACCACTCAACAACATGGTTTCGCTCTTCGATCTCGATATAACTCGCCATCGAACCTCGCAGTGCTGACTCCAGGCGCGTACCACTGCGATTGCCGTAATAGTTCTCAGCGACATCTTCCACTGACAGACCTGGTTTGCCGTCGATGCCATCGAAACTGGTGTAGAGATAGGCCAGAGCCATGATATAGGCCAAGCCTGCTAACAATAAAAACGAGCTGTAGAGTAATTTTTCGTTAAGGGTACAGTCGTAGAAGCGGCGTGGCCGGGTGGCTGGACAGTTCTTTTGATGTTTTGGGTTCATTGCTTTTGCTCCATTTTTTGTCACTTTTAAATCCTCCTTTTGAAAAAGGGGGGTTAGGGGGGGTCATATAACAACCTTGTCCAACTCATAAACACACACCCGATAAAACTCAGAAAAACAGTGAAACTCATCCACGTGTCGAACCACCTTACCTTGCTTCTGTGCATGTTTTTTCAATATTGCCATCAAGTCCACTTGCCAGAAACTCCCTAAAAATGGTTCCAAGCGCTGCAACACCCAACGCGTTAACGGAAAGCGCCACAACAGATGTTTTTTTGGACAAGCCCCGTACTCAGTGATGACAAAACGACCACCGGGTCGCAACACTCGAATAGCTTCACTAATGCTACGTTCGCGTGCGTCAGGTGGCAATTCATGCAGCAGAAAAAAGATTAGGACGGTTGCAAAAACATCGTCACCATAAGCAAGGAACTCCGCGTTCATACGGACGGATAACAGACGTTTTTTATCCGCCTCCGCCAGTTTTTTTTGCGTTGCGGTTAGCTGGATATCCGCCACATCCATAAGATAGAGTTCGTCATCCATCGCTTTGAGCAGAGAGGGAGTCATGCTCCCATAAGCACAGGTAAGTTGTAACAGCCGCCCCTCTGGGCGATTTTTCATACAGTCATGCAGCGCCCGGTGTGAGAGCGTTTTGTACTGCCCGAAGAGAATGGCGTTGATGATCGGTTGGTGATCAAAAAACCAAACGCCCCAGTGCCAGAGGTAAGCCCACCAGTAATGGCGCACTAAATATTCTGGCTTTCCATCGAGAAAACGACGCCAAATACCTGAAGATGATTCTCTATTTTCACACTGCTTTGATAACATCTAATACGCCCATAAACGATAAAAACAGGTTGAATTGCCGGTGTATTTCAACACAAAAATAGCTCCACCCACAGAACATCTGTGTTTATCTGAACTTGTTGGAACCCAACCTCAACCATTCTCTTTAAACGCGCGCCCAGCCGCATTCAAGGCAGGCCTGACACTGTGACGACTACTATATTCGGTTTGGTGTTTTCGCGCAAAGGCTGAAATAGCCTGAACAGTATTGACAACAAATATTCCAACAATCAGCATGGAAAGGAATATCAAAAAAATATTTGGTCGTTTTGATATATTATAATAGCTTGTACGTCATGGCGAAGTTGTTTCATCTTAAACGCTCCTTATTGGTTTGCTAACAGATAGTTAACTAAAACATCTATCTCTGTGCTGGTTAGTTTTCCTTCATAACCAGGCATGGAGTTTTTCCCCTTGATAATGATTTGACGCAAGACCTCCTTCTCGCTGCTCATGGTCTTTATCGCAGGCCCTAACTTCTTTTTATTAATAGCGTGACAGAGAGAACACCTCTGTTTAAAAAGCTTATCTACATCCAGTTTTTCACTAGCTGATGCCGAAAATGTTAGCGTTAAAAGAAGTGACACTGGCAGTAACGTTTTGGTTAATAGATTTCAGCACCAGTTCTCTTCCTTGTCATTTAATTCGATTTATCTTTTTAGAGTAAAGCCTATTTGTGGCACACAGGCCAACACTCTATATTAATTTTTTTACTTGGAAATTTTGCCTCGAATGACAAACCACCAAATCAAAAATAACAACATCGCAAACACACCGACTATTCCAACCCAGAACAACCAATGATGACTGCCGGGCATCCCCGCTTCATGCATCGTATTCATAATGTCATATGGCATCACAACCTCCTGCGTTTACACGAATTAGTAATTATTAGCACAACAGTAAGAACTCCATTCTTCCTATTGTCACGCCTTGCACCATCTAGCCCAACATCTCCAAATTCCTGACCACCGCAAAGACACGGCATGCCCTAAGTTTTTCAAATATATCTCGAAACACGCCCCGTGCAATGCGTTGCGCGAGTCCGGTGCTGTCTAACAGTGTAAAACCTATGTGTAGCTTACAGGTCAAGCGTTTTTATCTAACCCGGTA
>CAZZJI010000130.1:0-4788 GCA_964654485.1 uncultured Gammaproteobacteria bacterium
GTTAAAAGTTTACGAAAGAGCATTTTCTCTTTTGTAGTTAAATCAACATGTTAGCTCTTGGCCGGGAATTGCTGGGTTTTGCCTAGTTATTGGGCTTAGGTTACAAGCCAACAAAACTAATAAACATGCTCCCCAAACTGTTCTTCTGGACATCACTTATATTCATTTTTTACACATATATTGGCTACCCCATTCTTCTTTCGATCTGGGCCAAACTATTTCCCCAACAAATTAAAAAATCCTCCCCCAAAGAATCCCCAACAGTCTCCATTCTTATAGCGGCCAAAGACGAAGAAAAAAACATAGGATCACGAATAGAGAACCTGCTGGCCCAAAACTATCCTAAAGGCAAAATTGAGATAATAATTATCTCAGATGGCTCAGAAGACAGAACCAACGAAATTGTTCTTGAATTTACCGAGCCGTCCCAAAAGGGCAAGCCCCTCGTCAAATTAGCCGCACTTAATAAGAGTGCCGGTAAACCCAAGGCCTTAAATCAAGGCATGGCCTTAGCCAACGGGGAAATCATTGTTTTTACAGACGCGCGGCAGACTTTCGAGCCAAATGCGATAAAAGAACTGATTGCCAATTTTAGCGATCCCCAAATTGGCTGCGTAAGCGGGGAATTACTCTTCATTAAAAATACAGAAAGTAACATAAAAGAAGAAATGGGGCTTTATTGGAAAATCGAAAAGATGGTCAGAAAACTGGAAAGCACCATTGGGTCGGTAGCGGGCGCAACCGGGGCCATTTACGCGATACGAAAATCACTCTACAGGGAATTACCAAAGGAAACCCTGCTTGATGACGTTCTCACTCCCATGAATATAGTTTTGCAAGGTTTCAGGACGGTATTTGAAGGCAAGGCACTCGCCCACGACACAATATCTAAGAATATCAGCCAGGAATGGCGCCGCAAGGTGCGTACCCTGGCCGGTAACTGGCAGTTTATCAATCTAAAACCATCACTGTTTTCACCACTCCGTAACCCGATATGGTGGAGATTTTTATCCCATAAATTTTTTCGCCTTCTTGTCCCATTCGGCTTGCCATTACTATTTGTTAGTGCCATACTATCTAAAGGTACCTTTTACCAGGCATTCGTGTACCTACAATTACTGTTTTACACGCTGGCAGCTTCCGGATGGCTGATTCCCCAAATACGGTCATACCGCATCATTAATTTGAGTTATTTTTTTATGGTTCTTAATTTTGCAGCACTAAATGGTTTTTGGTATTGGATCACGGGAAACTGCAAAAATGTTTGGCAGCCTTCTCCCCCCGCAAAGGATCTGGCAAAATGAGATCAAGAGGTATTCCGGTTTTAATGTACCATGCCCTTGAAGATGAGAAGCACCCCGCTGGAGCAAAAAACCAGGGCGAACAGCTGTATATTGTCTCGGTGGATAATTTCCGGGAGCAGATGCTTTACCTGCATACACAGGGGTTTCAAGCATTTTTAATTCAGGAATTACTGGAGTTAGACAACTGGCCCCAAAAGGCTGTTGTTATAACTTTTGATGATGGGCATGAGTCAAATTATATACTGGCTCTGCCAATTTTGCAGGAATACGGCTTTAAGGCGGAATTTTTCATCACTACGGGATGGACAGACACCCAACATTTCTTAACCCGCGAACAAATTGTACACTTGTATAAAGCGGGGATGTCAATTGGTTCGCATAGCGTGACCCACCGTTATTTTGACGATCTTACTGATGAAGAGATTGAACAAGAACTAAAAAAATCTCAACGATCTTTAGAAAAGATAACCGCATCAAAAGTCTGCGGAATATCTCTCCCGGGCGGACGTCTGAAATTATCACCAAACAAAAAAGCAAAACTCAATAATTACAAAGTAGTATGCACTTCTTCACCCGGAATATTAAGAAAAGAGTCTCTAAACTATCTGATTCCCCGGTTTACAATAAAACAGAATACTTCGTTGAAATATTTCAGTAGAATAGTTCACTTGGAATCAAATCTTATGATTAAAATCAAGACAAAAGAATCCATGCTGTATTACGCAAAAAAACTATTAGGAAATAATTTATACGATAACATAAGACGTTCAATACTTAATTCCTATCAAAACAGATGAAAAATTGGAGTTTGCAAGGGAGGAGTTTGGCTTTACAAGATCATCGCTTTAGACTCCGAGCACATACCTTGAGCTCGCACCTGTTTTTTTAATACCTCGCTTATGCGTGTCTTACATTTGATAAGTAGTGTGTATTTTTTTGGTGCCGAACGGGTTATTGCGGAGCTTTCCGCCAGCCTGCCCCGGATGGACGTGACTGTCCATGTCGGCATACTTACAGTTGATGACGAACTCTCTAATATTTTCAGGCAGGTTATTGCCAATCCAAATGTCTCTGTTGTTCGATTCGAAGGTCAAGGAATGCTAAACTTCAAATCGATAAAAAAAATTAGCCGCTATGTAAGGGAAAATGAGATTGAGATAATCCATAGCCACGGCTATAAATCCAACATTTACGCCTTTCTGGCAAAATATTTTACAAACTGCACCGCATGCATCTTCTCAACAAACCATAATTGGATTGGAACAACCACCCGTGAAAAAGTATATCAAAAACTTGATGCCTTGACACTTCGTTTTTTCAACAGGGTTGTAGCTGTTTCTCCAGGTGTACGGAATCAGATGACTAAAACCGGCATCAAGGCAAATAAAATTTCTATCATCAATAACGGAATCAATACAGAGGATCCAGCCTTCCACACCCCCAGGCAAAATGCCAGAATGTCACTGGGAATCTCAGATGAAGATTTCGTCATCGGTAATATAGCCCGTCTAACCCCCGAAAAGGCGCATGGCGATCTACTAAACGTCCTCTCAAAACTGACCATACCCAAGTTAAAGTTAGTACTGGTCGGCGACGGCTCGGAAAGCCGCCCTCTAAAGAGCCAAATAGCAAAGCTCGGCCTACAGAACAAAGTAATACTAACCGGCAACCGCAATGATGCACGCTGCCTGTACAGTGCTTTTGATATTTTCGCCATAGTATCAACGAATGAGGGCCTTCCCATGGTACTACTTGAGGCGATGGCCGCAGGAGTCCCTGTCATTGCAACACGAGTAGGTGCCATCCCAAAATTTTTTCGTGATGGCGAGAATGCCTTGCTAATCAATCCTTCAAAACCGCAAGAACTGCTTACAGCTATCCTAACATTAACCAGAAGCAGTAACCTACGTCAAAAGCTGGCCGCTGCGGGTCAACAAAAAGTGGCCCAATCATTTTCAAGTCGTTTTATGGCCGAGGAATACCACGAGCAATATGCAAGCATTCTTCGGAAGCAGCAGAAGTGAAAAAACTATATTGTTTTTTGTTTTGTTCTTAATCCAGTGCTAATTTTTCTGAAAAAACTATTTTCCTGCCTACATCAATGAACATTCTTTTCATCACCACAAAATGCCCTCTACCCACTAATGACGGGCATTCCCTACGTTCATTTAACCTATTGAAACAGGTTGCAGCCGTGCATAAAGTACACTTGCTCAGCTTCATCAAGTACCAGCACGAGTACGAAACTATTAGTGAACTTGAAAAAATTTGCTGTTCTGTGGAATTATTTGAAATCTCGGAAAATAATTCAAAAATCAACTTATTCAAAACACTAATTTTATCGTTGCTGACCAAGCGCCCTTTTGTCGCCCTTAAATACGACACCTCGCCCATGCGGATGGCTATCCGCAATAAATTGGCCAATACATCCATAGATATTGTACATTTTGACATGTTACCCCTTGCTGTCTATCTCAACGAAATACACATGGAAAAAACTATCCTGAATGAGCATAATGTTGAATCTATGCTGCTCAAACGGAGGATAGAAACAGAAAACAGGAAGATAAGCAGATGGTTCTTCAAACGACAACAAAAGATGTTGGAACAATTCGAGAGGACGGCTTGTCATGGAGTTAATTATATCATTTCCTGCTCCGAAGAAGACCGGAATATGCTGAAGACTTTCGCTCCAGATACCCCAGCTGAAATAATTCCCAATGGAGTAGATACAAAATATTTTGCGCCCGACAAATCAATTCAGGAAGAATACGGTAATATCATTTTTGTAGGGGGGTTAAACTGGTTCCCTAATTTAGACGGGCTGCAATGGTTCGACAAAAACATTTTCCCTGACATTCTAGATAGATACCCCAAAGCGCATCTCCATATTATTGGGCAGCAGGGAAGTTCTGTAGAATGGCGGCATAAAAAGGCCATAACATGTCATGGCTTCGTGGAAGATATCCGACCATATATGGCAAGAGCCTCGGCCTTTATCGTCCCCTTGAGAATAGGGGGCGGAACACGCCTCAAGATTCTTAATGCCATGTCGATGGAAAAAGCGGTTATTTCCACGAGCATTGGGGCAGAAGGGCTTGGACTTGTATCCGGGGAAAATGCTGATATAGCCGATTCAGGCCGGAATTTTGCGGCAGCGGTAACTGCCCTATTCGAACGGCCTGAACGCCGCAAAAAACTTGCTCACAATGCACACAATTTTGTCAAAGAACACTATCGTTGGGAAAATATCGGACAAAAGTTAATTACAGTCTATCATCAAGCTACGGCGGTATAACACTTAAAAGGCTACACAAGAAAGACTATGGCAAATAGCTCCTTGCCCGCTATTGCCATATTTGCTACAGTTGCAAGAGCAAGGGTAATAATTCACCACTATGAGGCAGAGGGGGGTACAGTGCTGATGGCCTCGTAAAAAGTCCGATTTTAGCAATTTTACCCTATGTAACCTATTGAAATCATT
>CAZZJI010000131.1:0-4768 GCA_964654485.1 uncultured Gammaproteobacteria bacterium
AAATGGTTGTAAATTCGCCGCAAAGAAAAACGGTAGCAAAACGCACATCACTTTGATGGGGTTAACTCTTGGTTTTGGGTCGGAATAAACATTTCGAACAGTTGAGGTAAAAGTAAGTTCTCTTTTTGAAGAATGTCGTTATTTTCATAATTTCTTATAACCAGTGTTTTGATAAACTGTGAAGATTTCAATTGTCGAGCTATATCTATACATTTTGCTGCATTTACAAATGATTTTTTCAAGATAGGAAAATATATGTTTTCGAACAAATCTTTCAAGCATTGGACTCTAGGGGGTTGCTTGTATGATCATCTGGGCGTTGGGGGCATTAACTTTTTCATTTTGATTGTTATACAAGTAACTTGATTCCTCGTCCTTATTACGCCTCTCTAATTCCCGGGCAGAAGCAGGGTTCCGTTTCTTGATTGCGGATACATATGAAGATGCTTCGAAACAATGGCGTATATATATAACCCGTAGCGATTGAGATTTAGGTCTAATTGCACTCCCCATTTGCTCCCTGGCTGCGTTGAAACTCCTTCCCCGCCTGCGGCGCGTTTCTCAAAGGAATAATGAAAAAGAAGCTTGGCAAAAAAATAGGGGTAGATTATACTACTAAGTAGTAAAATTTCACCTGCTTTTTGGAGAGCGAAAAATGGCAATGGTCAAAAAAAGTATTTCCGTCACCAATCAGCAAGATAGTTGGATCAAAGAGCAAGTCGAAATCGGGCATTTCGGCAATGAAAGCGAAGTTGTTCGCGAGTTAATCCGCGAACGTCAAATTCGAGAGCAAGAAACCCCCGCCGAGATTGCGGCTATTCGCGCGGCACTGATTGAGGGTGAGAAAAGCGGCATTAGTGATCTAACACCCGATGAAATCATGCAAGCCGTGATCGAGAGAAAGCGCAGAAATGGGACGCTATAGGCTGTCAGCGGCGGCAGCACTGGATTTTGACGAAACATATTGGGACACCCACTAAGTGATTGTGCACATAATTTCGTTTATGTTCATATGAACATAAACGAAAGAACTGGTTATTTTCAGGTAGTCCCCGAGGGGCAGATGCCAGTGTGTTTATGTATTCATTAATTGAAACAGCAAGAGCGAATGGCTGGGAACCAAAAGCCTATTTGCAAATACTCTTTGATCGCTACCCGCATGCTAATAACGACCAGCAACGTCGTGCATTACTACCTATGTTTTTAAAACCAGGCAAATAGTTTAGGTTGGGATAATCCTGCTGTTGGCTGGATGCTTACGGAGCGGAAGCTTCAACTGAGTTTTTTTAATACTGCTGATATTGTAGATTCATAATCTAATTTTATATTGACAACATTTTGATGCCTGGTAAACTCAGTTCTATATGTATAAGAGACATCTTGAAGAAAAAATAAACACGCTGAATAAGCGTTATCGCTGCATAACATTAGTTGGACCAAGGCAGTCCGGTAAAACAACATTATGTCGAAAATTATTTCCAAACTATCAGTACTTTTCTTTTGAGTCGCCAGATATTTTAGATATCTTTGATTCTGATCCCCGAGGATTCTTAAACGGTATTACACAGAATGCGATTTTTGACGAAGTTCAAAAAGTGCCAAAATTATTATCTTATTTGCAAGAAATCCTAGATGACAAAAAAGACAAAAGAAAATTTATTTTAACGGGATCAAATAACCTTAAATTATCTTACAATGTTTCCCAAACACTGGCTGGCAGAACATCAATCCTGCAACTGTTACCGCTTCAAAGAGGCGAGATCCCGAGTAGGCATCAACAGAAAACATTGGAAGACAGTATTTTCTTCGGTGGTTACCCGCGTATTTATGATGAAAAACTCGATCCGACTGATTGGTTAGGCGATTACTTTCAAACCTATATCGAACGGGACATACGCGATAGCGTCAATATTATTGATCTTAAACGCTTCAATCAGTTTATTCGTTTGCTCGGAGGACGAGTTGGTCAGCTGATGAGTTTCTCTTCGCTCGGTAGCGATGCCGGTGTGACACAACCAACGGCTAAAAGTTGGTTTTCTGCGTTAGAGTCAACCTATATCTGTTTTAGTCTGGAACCGCATTTTAAAAATTTTAACAAACGCATAACCAAAGCCCCTAAAATCTACTTTTATGATACCGGTTTATTGTGCTATTTATTAAGAATCAATAATAGTGAACAGCTCAACGTCCACCCACTTAAAGGGCCGATTTTCGAAAATTGGGTGATTGCAGAATATATGAAATTTTTTTTTAATAAAGGAAAAGAAGCGCCGCTCTATTTTTGGCGTGACCAACATGGTCATGAAGTTGATATGGTGATCGATCAGGGCACCCATTTGGATCTCATTGAAATAAAATCAGGGCAAACTTTTCAGAAAGACTTTGTCAAAAATATTGAATGGCTTAATAAACTACAAAACCGACGTGGTGGAAAATGTATTTACGGTGGATCCAAAAAGTACGCGGTGCAGGATATAAACATTGAACCGTGGGACCGACTGTCTTTCGAAACATAGTCTCTCCCAGTCAAAACACTGCGGCGGCGTCAGACGAAGATCGTATTCGTGAGTGGCGCGAGAGGAAAGGTATTGTGGTTGATGGTGAAAAAAAGCCTGATGGTAATTCCTAACTGAAAGGATGGATTAATGAGTTTGGAAATATCCCAATTAATAAAAAACTTACCGCCGTGTGAGGAACTCACTAGATGATTATCAGACTCCAATACCGATTGCAAAATGATTTTTTTGGGGCAGTCTTGTCATTCACATTGAAGCACTAGAGGGAAAGAAGTATGTACATTCACATTGTAAAAGGTCTGTTAGCCATCGTAGTGATTACTGTCGCATTAACACCTCTTGTTGCATTTAGCATGGACACAGTTAAAACCGATGATTATTCGTTGCGGATAAATACGCTGACCGCAGGTCTGAAACATCCGTGGGGACTCGCGTTTTTACCGGATGGCCGCATGTTGGTGACGGAGCGTTCAGGGCGTTTGCGTCTCATCGCTGCAAATGGCGTGCTTGACCCTAAGCCGATAGCAGGTTTGCCGCAAATTGAGGTTAGTGGTCAGGGTGGTTTGCTGGATATTGTTCTCCATCCGGATTATGCGAAAAACGGTTGGCTTTATCTTTCTTATGTGGCGTCAAACAAACAGGGTAACGGTACTGAAGTGGCGCGTTTCCGGCTTGATGGTTATCGCCTCAAAGATTTTCAGAGCATCTTTCGTATGGAACCCAAGCTGCCGGGTACACGTCATTTCGGTTCGCGACTGTTGTTCGATGAGCAAGGCTATCTTTACATCACGCTGGGTGATCGTGGTGACAAAGAACGAGCGCAGCAATTAAGTGATCACCTGGGTACTGTCGTTCGTTTGCACGACGATGGCAGCATCCCCACCGACAATCCTTTTCGTCACCAGCGTAATGCAAAAGCGGAAATCTTTACTTATGGAAACCGTAATGTGCAGGGAATCACCCAAAACCCCTGGACCAGGGCAATTTGGGCGCATGAACACGGCCCCCAGGGCGGCGACGAAGTTAATGTGTTGCAGCCGGGCGTGAATTACGGCTGGCCGGTGATCACCTATGGTGTAAATTATGGCTGGGGTACCCAGATTGGCGAAGGCACCGCCAAAAAAGGCATGGCGCAACCCGTTCATTATTGGGTACCTAAATCCATCGCTCCTTCTGGCATGGCTTTTTACGAGGGTAACAAGTTTCCTGACTGGCAGGGCAACCTCTTCCTGGGTGCATTGCGTGATCAAATGCTGGTCAGGTTGGAAATCGATGGTGAAAAAGTGACGAAAGAAGAGCATATGCTGAAAGGTAAATTAGGGCGCATTCGCAATGTTAAAACGGGAACAGATGGTTATCTTTATCTGCTTATAGATGCAGGCAATGGCAAGTTAGTCAGGCTGGAGCCAGTGAGGTAAGGTCATCCTTGATGCCAGGGAGCGCATATTATGCCGTATTGATGGTTGTTTGTTTGCCTTGTATTGCTGTTGCACAAACACCAGCATCCCCGCAGCCACTGCAGATTACGATTACGGCGGGGCGGCTCGATAACACTTTGGCGGAGATGCCAGCAGCAGCCAGCGTGCTGACCGATGATGCACTGCATGGCGCGCGCCAGCAACTTGGCCTGGATGAAGTACTTGCTGGTGTCCCCGGCGTTTTCGCCGTCAATCGTTATAATTTCGCACAAGACCTACGTTTGTCTATTCGTGGTTTTGGTGCCCGTGCTAACTTTGGTATTCGTGGTGTGCGTATTTTTATCGATGGTATTCCGGCGACGACACCGGATGGTCAATCCAGCGTCGATGACATCGATCTCGATACCCTGGAACGTATCGAGATTATCCGTGGTCCCGCAGGTGCGCTTTATGGTCCTTCCGCAGGCGGAGTGCTGAGCCTGGAAACCCGCCATAGTATGACTGCCCCATACGTAGAAAGCAGCATCAAACACGGTGCCTATGGCGTTTATGACGTTCGCTTTAAAGGCAATAATACGTACGGTAAGCTCGGTTATGCACTCAATGCTTCCCGATTTCGCATCGATGGTTACCGCGCGCAATCCGCTGCGGAAAGAGAGCTGTTCAATGGCCGGCTTGACTATGATTTCAGAAACGGCGGTGAACTGACGACGACTTTTGCGTCGCTTGACGCTCCGCTGGCGCAAGATCCGGGTGGACTCACCGCCGAACAAGTACGTGCTGACCCGCGTCAGGCCGCACCGCTTAACCTGCGCTTTGATACCGGCGAGTCTG
>CAZZJI010000132.1:0-4754 GCA_964654485.1 uncultured Gammaproteobacteria bacterium
AAAAAGGTATATCATCATCAAACTCTTCAGCTGGCGGTGCCGACTGTGTGGCGGCTTGCGGCGTAGAGGCATTGGCATCATCGGATTTGGCAAAGTCGGTACTTCCTCCGCCTCGGCTGTCCAACATTTGTAAATCATTGGCGATAATTTCAGTCGTGTAGCGGTCATTACCTTGCTGGTCTTGCCATTTTTTGGTTTGTAAACGCCCTTCGATATACACTTTGGAGCCCTTTTTTAAATACTCACCCGCGATCTCACCCAAGCGTCCAAAAAATACCACGCGATGCCATTCTGTTTTTTCTTGTCGTTCACCGGTTTGCTTGTCTTTCCAGCCTTCCGTAGTGGCAATGGTTACATTTGCGACCCCACCGCCACTTGGCATATATCGCACTTCCGGATCTTTACCCAGATTACCAATTAGAATTACTTTATTCACACCTTTTGCCATTATACCCTCCGGTCACTACTCATTATTTAGTTACAATTACTTGGTTGATATTCAGTTGCTATAAGTTACTTAAGCTGCAATAGCCAATGTTAATCGCTATCTACAGATCTTTCTCTACCGACAATCGTCTTAACGCGTCTCTATCCATTGCGTGTAAATCCACTTTTAAATACGCGATGCCATCTTCCGGGATAACCACCGCTTCTGCCACACCGGTAATTTGAGTTAATTGTACCACCAGTTTCGGTACATCAGACTCTGTCACTGCACCGACATTGATCATGTGAGTGCTTAAGTAACGCGGGCTTTGCATCGTGACCGCGAACAAAAACCAGCCCGCCGCAATAAGGGAACAAAATGAAAATGCGCCGACAAAGCTATAATGTTCAAACACCCAGCCACCGATCACACCCCCTAAAAAAGCACCGAAAAATTGCGAACTGGAATAAACCCCCATCGCCGTGCCTTTTCGATCCGGCGGTGAAATCTTTGCGACTAATGAAGGTAAACTCGCCTCCAACACATTAAACGCGGTGAAAAAAGCAAACAGGACCACTATTATGGCGATTAGCGAATCATAAAACCACACCAATGCCGCTTCCGATAAACTGATCACGAGAATAGCTGACACAAAAACTTGTTTCATGCGCCGTTTATTTTCCGCTATTATCACAAACGGCACCATCGCACCCATCGACAATAATAAAACAGGCATATACACATACCAATGTTTTGCGGATTCCAATTGCGCATGATCGCGTAAAGCCAGCGGCAATACGACAAATGTTGCAGTCAATATCATGTGCAGCGCCATCACGCCAAAATCCAGGCGTAACAATTGCTTATTGGCTAATACACTTCTAAATTGTGAAGGTACAGGCTCGGTATCGCGATGAAATTTTGTGATGACCGGGTCTGGCACCCAAAATTTCGCCAATAGCATACCCACTAGCGCAAGCCCCGCCGTTAACCAAAAAATACCCGGCACGCCAATCCATTGATTTAAAAGCGGACCCAGGATCATGGAGAACACAAATGAAAATCCAATCGTCATACCGATGATGGCCATGGCTTTTAAACGATGGTCTTCGCGCGTCAGGTCCGCCGTCAATGCCATTAACGCAGCTGCGATAGCGCCACTGCCCTGCAACGCTCTACCCAAAATGACGCCATAAATGGAATCTGAGGTTGCGGCAACCACACTGCCGCCGGCAAAAATGAGTAACCCGATATAAATGATTGGCTTACGACCAAAACGATCCGATAACATACCGAAAGGAATTTGCAATACAGCCTGTGTCAGGCCGTAAACACCAATCGCGATACCGATAAGCACCGGTGTCGCGCCTTCATATAACTGATCAGCATACAGAACAAACACCGGGAGTATCATAAACAAGCCCAGCATACGCATGGCATAAATACTGGCAAGCGATGCCGCTGCGCGTTTTTCCAGCGACGACATGCGATCTAATACGGCTGTTTTAGTGTTTTTCAGCATAACGTTTTGTAACTACCTGTTTTATTCATGACTTTCCTTTGCGTCCACACGGTAAAACCCCGTATATTATCAGTTTCACTTTGTTCGGGAAAACTTTATGGATTTAATCAGGCTCAGAGGGGTACGTACTCATAATTTAAAGGGGATAGACCTCGATATCCCCAGAAATAAGCTGATTGTCATTACTGGCTTATCTGGTTCGGGCAAATCTTCGCTGGCGTTTGACACGATCTACGCAGAAGGCCAGCGTCGCTATGTCGAATCTTTGTCCAGTTACGCGCGTCAGTTTCTTTCAGTGATGGAAAAACCGGATTTAGACCATATTGAAGGGTTATCGCCCGCGATCTCGATAGAACAAAAATCCACCTCTCACAACCCGCGTTCAACGGTCGGCACGATTACCGAAATATACGATTACCTGCGTTTGTTGTTCGCGCGCGCCGGTGAGCCACGCTGCCCGGATCATGATTTAACGCTGGATGCGCAGACTGTCAGTCAAATGGTTGACCATGCGTTATCACTCACTGACGGCACCAAACTGATGTTACTTGCGCCGGTAATTCAAGCACGCAAAGGTGAGCATATTGGTTTATTAAATGAATTACGCTCACAGGGTTTTATTCGAGCACGCATCGATGGTGAAGTCGTTGAGCTTGATCAGATCACGAATCTGGACGCAAGAAAAAAACATAACATTGACGTCGTGATCGATCGCTTCAAAGTACGCACAGACATTAAACAGCGACTTGCCGACTCTTTTGAAACGGCATTGACTCTCGCAGAAGGCAAAGCGCTGATCAGTTTTATGGACTCAGATCAGGAGGATATAACTTTTTCCGCAAAATTTGCCTGCCCGACTTGCGGCTTTAGCATAAGCGAACTGGAACCGCGCCTGTTTTCATTTAACAACCCTGCGGGTGCTTGCCCGGATTGTGATGGTCTGGGCGTAAAAGAGTTTTTCGATACCAAACGCATTATTCCAAATGAGGCGTTAAGTTTACCGGCAGGCGCATTACGTGGCTGGGACAGACGCAACGCGTATTACTTTCAATTGCTGACTTCACTGTCGAATCACTATGAATTTGACCTGGATTCACCTTTCAAAGATATTGACAAACAAACACAGGAAATTATTCTTTTTGGCAGTGGCGACGAAGAAATAAAATTCACCTACCTTGGTGAAAATAAAAAAAATGTCACTCGATTGCATCCATTTGAAGGTGTAATACCGAATATGGAACGTCGTTATCGCGAAACAGAATCAAGTATCGTTAGGGAAGAGTTAGCGAAATTTCTCAATATTCAGTCGTGTCCGAGCTGTCATGGCGCACGCTTATCGACCGCGGCACGGCATGTTTTTATCGATGGCCAATCTTTGCCACAAATAACCTCACTGCCTATCGGCAAAACACAGACATTTTTCAGCGAATTAAAATTACCGGGTCGGCGCGGTGAAATTGCTGAAAAAATTGTAGATGAAATTAGTCAACGTCTGAATTTTTTAGTGAACGTGGGCCTGGATTATCTCACACTGGATAGAAAAGCGGATTCCCTTTCCGGGGGTGAAGCACAACGCATTCGACTGGCAAGTCAAATTGGTGCGGGCCTTGTCGGCGTAATGTATGTATTGGATGAACCTTCGATCGGTTTACACCAACGCGATAACCAGCGTCTACTTAATACACTCAATTATTTACGCGACTTGGGAAATACCGTAATTGTAGTAGAGCACGATGAAGAAGCCATATTAAGTGCTGACCACGTGATCGACATTGGCCCCGGAGCAGGCGTACACGGCGGCCAAATTGTCGCCCAAGGCACACCAAAAGAAATTTTAGGTAACTCTGCTTCACTGACAGGCCAATATCTATCTGGTTTTAAAAACATCAACATTCCGGATAAACGTATTCCCGTCGATGAAGAAAAAATGCTTCATTTAAAGGGCGCCAATGGCAATAACTTAAAAAAAGTCAATGTATCTTTTCCGCTTGGCTTAATGACAGCCATAACAGGTGTATCCGGATCAGGGAAATCAACCCTTATCAACGATACATTATATCGTATTGCCGCGATGCAAATAAATAATGCCAGCACTGAGCCCGCACCCTATAAATCAATAAAAGGGCTGGATCTCATCGACAGCGTTATCGACATTGACCAAAGCCCCATTGGCCGCACACCGCGCTCCAATCCGGCAACCTACGCAGGATTATTTACGCCGATTCGAGAATTATTCTCAGGCACACCCGAAGCACGCTCGCGGGGTTACGCACCGGGTCGATTCAGTTTTAATGTAAAAGGCGGACGTTGCGAAGCCTGCCAAGGCGATGGACTTATAAAAGTGGAAATGCATTTCTTACCGGATATTTACGTACCCTGCGATGTGTGTAAAAGCAAACGCTATAATCGCGAAACACTCGAAATCAGATATAAAGGCAAAACAATACACGATGTACTTAACTTAACCGTCGAAGACGCCCGCACATTTTTTGATGCCGTACCGGCGATAGCAAGACGCTTACAAACCTTATTGGATGTTGGCCTGAGTTATATAAAACTAGGCCAAAGTGCGACAACACTCTCGGGTGGCGAAGCACAAAGAATAAAATTAGCCCGCGAATTATCCAAACGTGACACCGGTAAAACACTTTATATCCTTGATGAACCCACCACCGGACTGCATTTTTATGACATCGAACAATTATTACGTGTACTGCATAAACTACGCGACCGTGGCAACACCATCCTGGTAATCGAACACAATCTTGATGTAATAAAAACGGCAGATTGGTTGATCGACCTGGG
>CAZZJI010000133.1:0-4728 GCA_964654485.1 uncultured Gammaproteobacteria bacterium
TGATTTGTGATATAAAATGCTGGAGTGGGCTTTGGAAATGATACAAGCAACTTGACCCCCTAACTCCTACTACAAAACAGTTATCACTTGCCGTGGATTACTGTACCGATAATTTGCGAAACACCTGTTTCATTAACGAAAACAGATAAACTCAGAGATTTTTCAAATACTAACGGAAATGGGAAACCGATTGTTACCGATTTTAGGTCTTTCCCTAAAATAACGACACCATAGGGATTGTTTTCAGTAAGTGAAAAATTTCGCAATGCCGCAAAGGAACGATTAACAACAGACTGGCCATCGATCTCCAGATTCACGAAAGTGATATCGTTGCTGCCACCTTGCTTAGCAATTCTAGCAGAAATAAATTTACCCGGTCCCTTTTGCTTGACCAACGTATGTGAGCTACCAAATGATGGGGTGACTATTAGACCATCTTTATATTTTGCGTAGTATACATCAGCATTTGCATTGGACATGTATAAAATACAGAGCAGCGAAAAAAGAGTAAATATAAACGGTTTTCTCATAATATTGTTCCTTATTTTTGTTGTAATTAAATTGAGCTAATAGATAATCTTATAAAAAATTAATACACCCTCTGTTAGAGATAAGATTATTTACTAAATATTAGCAAATAACAGAAGGTCTACTTGGTGGATTGTGCTAAGCGCTTGTATAAAGATGCTTTATAAATGTGAAAAATTACCAATGAGGGCAGGGGGAGCAATATCTTAAAGCATTGTGAGAGGTTAGGATGATCTTTTAACAAATAAGTGTCCAGGTTAGCCGGCTACCATACCGGTCACACATGGTTCGCTCCGCTCTCGCAACCTACTTTTATTCGCTATGTGTTCTTTTTTTAATTCGACTCAATCCAACAGGCGTAATTCCCAAATAGCGAGCTAAATCATTCTGGGTTATTTTTTCTAGAAGAGTTGGGGAAGTATTTACTAACCTGCAAAATCGTTCTTCGGCACTCAAGCATAGAAATTCATATTCTCGTTTCTCTTTCTTCATTGCCAGATGAAGTAAGAGATCAATCATATTGTTTGCTACTTCCAGATCCTCTTTGCTGTAATCGTAAAGTCTCTTAAAAGGTATTTTGATCAGAGCGGTAGGTTCCAGACAAAGAAGACTGAACGTACTGCTTCCTTCTAAATAGGCTGAAGACAGGCTTCCAATTATATCATTAGGCAAAAGAAATGATTTTATATATTCCTTGCCTTCTTCTGTTGTGTAGTACGCCTTCAGCAAACCTGACTTGACGAAATAGAGAGACTTGTCTGGATCAGATTGCATGAAAACATGTTCCCCCTTGTCCTTTTCTATCGATATACCTTCAAGCCGTAAAAGTTTATGAAAATTCATAGATTTTAACCACGGTTAATGACTGCCCTTAATCATGAGCCTAACATGTTGGGCAGTGACGTGAAAATAGTAAGCTAACATAATTTGCGATAATTCTTATGAAACTCAATAAAAAATGCATTGTAATTACCGGAGGCACTTCCGGTATCGGCTACGAGATGACGAAGTATCTTCATCCTAATAATCAAGTAATCGTAATTTCCAGAGGTGCAAGCAAGCTCAATAGACTTACTCAAGAACTTGAGGGACTCGTTACCTACCAAGCAGATCTATGCAAGCTTGGAGATATAGAAGTCGCAGCAGATGCCATTGTCAAACGCTTTGAGGTAATTGATGTACTTATTAATAATGCGGCTGTTCAATACACACCGGCATTCCTGGATGATGAGTTTCGATATGAAAGTATATCTCACGAAATAACCTTAAACTTAACCAGTGTGTGTAACTTGACATACTTGCTATTACCCGCCTTGTTACACCATCACAAGGCAGTTATTTTAAACGTTAATTCCGGGCTTGCGTTAGCACCGAAAACTTCATCAGCGGTTTATTGTGCAACAAAAGGAGCCCTAAATATTTTTTCCCAATCGCTCCGCTATCAGCTTGAAAAAACAAATATCAGTGTGCAACAAGCATTTTTGCAACTGGTTGATACATCAATGACGACTGGCAGAGGAAAAAACAAGATGTCTGCCGAGACTGCAGCAATGCAAATTATTCGTGGAATTGAACATGATATTCATGACCATGATATTGGCAAAGTCAAACTGCTCAGGGGATTGCTCCGTTTGGCGCCATCGATTGCGCAGAATATTATGAAGACGTATTGAGGAAAGTGATTTCATGAAAGTATTTTTCATTATTTTATGGGGGTTGATGATGTTAACTGCTAACAGCTCATTAGCAAGTGAATTGAAAATTGAGGTTAATAACATCGATGTAAAGCGAGGGGGCAATATTATTGTGATGATATTTGCTGAAGAGGGATTTCCCAAGATACATGAAAAGGCACTTTTTGTTCAGACACAAAACGCGCAACAGGAAGTCATGGAGTTCAAATTTAATTTCGCCCTAGAGGAGATGGCAGTTAAGGTGTTACATGATGAGAATGAAGATGCAAAGGTAACCAAAAATTGGACGGGGATATATCCAAAAGAAGGCCTTGGATTTTCTAACGATCAAAAAATAAGCCTGACAGGGCCACCTAAATATAAATATTCAAAGTTACATAAAGAACAGTTTAAGGATGGATTGAACATTTCTATCGTATACCCATGAGGGAGTAACAACAATGAAACCGTTAATAAAGGTTTTTCTAATTATTGCTGCATTTTTTGCTACGACCTTCTTGATAATCAAGTTCACTGGAGTATTAACAGTAGAACAAATTGAAGGTTGGTTAATGCAGGCTAAAGCATTATCACCCATTTATGTTGGCGCTGTTGTTGCCTTGCTTCTGTTTGCAGACCTATTCATTGCCGTGCCAACATTAACCGTCATAATTCTCTCAGGCTACTTTCTCGGTCATCCTTATGGCGCTTTTGCAGCATTATTGGGTGTTATATTAGCGGGCATT
This sequence comes from uncultured Gammaproteobacteria bacterium, assembly GCA_964654485.1. Lineage (GTDB taxonomy): Bacteria > Pseudomonadota > Gammaproteobacteria > SG8-11 > SG8-11 > JAADIM01. The sequence goes on from CAZZJI010000133.1 coordinate 2,948, forward strand.
TGTGGTTACACATTAAGTCGTTATTATGGTGATGCCATTCTTGGTTTTTTAGTAAAAGAACAAAGCAAGCGTGATGATGCGATTTCCACGTTTAAAAAGCATGGGGTGATGATGATACTCCTGTCGAGAGCCATGCCTATCCTGCCCGAGATTACAGCCTGCCTTTCTGGAATGACACGCATGAATTTTAGTAAATTTCTGCTTGCATGGTTGATTAGCTCAGTACCATACGTGTTAATCGCTTCTTACGCAGGCTCCATCAGTTCCATTGAAAACCCTAAACCTGCAATATTCGCCGCTATTGGGATTTCAGCGCTGCTATGGATTTCTTGGTTTGTTTACCATCGGGTACATATCAAATCTAAGCCATAGGCTTTTATCTTGTAGGCATAATTTTACAGTTTATCTACTTCAGAATATCGAAAACACGATGTTAGGTGATCATTTACCATGCCTACTGCCTGCATATACGCGTAGCAGGTAGTTGGCCCAACAAACTTAAAGCCCTTTTTCTTTAATCCCTTACTCATTGCCTCTGAAGCCGGGGTGCTTGTTGGTACATCTGACAATTTTTTCCACGAATTTTTAACCGGTTTTCCTTCGACAAACGACCAAATATAAGTATCAAAGCTGCCATATTCGTTTTGTATGCCCAAAAATAGTCTGGCATTTTCTATTGTGGCGTTAATTTTTAGTTTATGCCTTACAATCCCAGCATCTTGAAGTAACTTTTCTATTTTTTTATCCGTATATTTAGCGATTTTACGTGCATCAAAATTATCGAACGCATTTAAGTAACCTTTTCTTTTTTGAAGAATTGTCGCCCAACTGAGTCCTGATTGTGCGCTTTCCAGAATCAGCATTTCAAAAAGCAACCGATCATCATGAACGGGAACACCCCATTCTTTATCGTGATGTTCAGTTTCCAAGGGATTAGAATTTGCCCAATCACACCGTTTCATTAACAATTTCTCCTTTTATGCAGTCAAGATTAGTACCGTTATATCTTGATTTCATCTTCTTCGATAATTTCCTTTTCCGCTTTTCCTGCTTCTATCCATTCGATTATACAGGGTTGTTGCAGCACACTTTGTACGTATGTTTTTTCTATGCCGCCTAGGGGAATATCATAACCAGCAAAACGCAGCGCTATCGGGGCGAACATGGCATCTGCAATTGAATAGGTTCCAAATAACCACTCTCCCTCACTGCCAAACTGGCTGCGACAACTGCGCCAAAGGGATTTTACTCTTTCCACTTCTCGACTAGCGTCGGCAGTCAGTTTGATATTTCGAAATTTTTTTCGGCAATTCATCGGAAGTTCGTTTCTCAGGTTGAGAAAACTTGAATGCATTTCTGCGCTCACTGATCTTGCGATAGCGCGCGCGTGCACTTCACGCGGCCAACCGTGCGAATTCAAATATTGTTCAGAAATGTACTCGAGAATGGATAGTGTATCCCATATCACTAAATCTCCGTCCTGTAATACGGGGACCTTAAAATTTGAATTATATTGCGCCAACTCTTCGTCGGTTGTGTCAGTAAACAAGGCGACCCATTTCTCATTGAAACTTATCTGATGGTGCTTCATAAGTACCCACGGCCTGAGTGACCACGAGGAATAGTTTTTGTTTCCTATTACCAATGTTAAATCTGACATGTTTATATTCCTTTACTACATCGTTACTACATCAAATTCGATTATCGCAATAATTTTTGCTCAAAACCAGGGGGAGCGGATCAATTCAGGGGTTCTCTGTTCCCGGGCAACCTGCTAATTA
>CAZZJI010000134.1:0-4681 GCA_964654485.1 uncultured Gammaproteobacteria bacterium
CCCGCTAATGCGGCGACTTGTAATCCGTAGCTTTGGTTAGCGGGCCCTTCTTTTACCGAGTACATAAAGACAATTTTTTCATTGTGTTCAATGGCGTCCAGGTGCACGTTTACCGCATTATTGGTTTCTTCTGGTAATGTAGTGAGTTCGAAGTAGTGCGTGGCGAATAAAGTCAACGCATTTACCTTGTCAGCAAGATGGTGGGCACAGGCCCAGGCTAACGACAAGCCATCAAAGGTGCTGGTGCCGCGGCCAATTTCATCCATTAATACCAGTGATTGTGCGGTTGCGTTGTGTAATATGTTCGCAGTTTCGGTCATTTCTACCATGAATGTGGAGCGTCCACCGGCGAGGTCATCTGCTGAGCCTATGCGTGTAAAAATTCTGTCTACAGGTCCAATGGTGGCACTTTTTGCAGGCACAAAGCTGCCGATGTAAGCCAGCAACGTGATCAGTGCGGTCTGACGCATAAAGGTTGATTTGCCACCCATATTCGGGCCAGTAATAATCAGCATTCTTCGCTTATCTTCAAATAATAAATCATTCGGTATGAAGGACGTCGTGAGTACATCCTCAACAACGAGATGGCGACCCGCCGTAATTGCCATGCCTTGTTGCTGATCGAATTGCGGTTGTACCAGATTAAGGGTATTGGCGCGTTCGGCAAGATTGCACAGTACGTCCAGTTCCGACAACGCCGTCGCCGACGATTGCAGCACAGCTAAATCAATATTAATTTTAGTCAGTAGTTCATCGTATAGAAATTTTTCTTTTGCCAGGGCGCGTTCATTTGCACTGAGTACTTTTTCCTCGAATGCTTTTAATTCAGGTGTAATATAGCGTTCAGCCCCTTTCAGGGTTTGTCTTCTTATGTAATTATCCGGTACTTTGTCAGAATGGATTCGACTGAGTTCGATATAGTAGCCATGAACCCGGTTATAACTTACTTTTAATGTATTCACACCGGTACGTTCGCGTTCCTGAATTTCCAGGTCGAGCAGATACTGGCCTGCATTTTCTTTTAGTGACCGCAGTTCGTCCAGTTCTTCATTGTAACCGAGCGCGATGACCCCGCCATCGCGGATTAATACCGGTGGCGTTTCAATTACCGCACGATGCAATAATTCAGTGAGATTTGGAAAAGTGCCAATTTGCCCCTTGATGTTCTCTAGTAATGTGGCGTCATTAACAGGGCGTATTTCCTCCAATATTTTTTGTATTTCGGGTAATTGATCCAACGTGTTGCGTAGCTGTGACAAATCGCGTGGGCGTGCGGATCTCAGTGCAATGCGGGAAAGTATGCGTTCTACATCACCTATGCGGGTAAGAATTTCTTTTAATGCCGAGTAATTTTCTTTTTCCAACAAAACATTAATCGCACAATGGCGTTGCCGAAGTAAGCGGTGATCCCGTAAGGGTCTGTTTATCCAGCGGCGTAACATGCGGCTGCCCATGGGGGTATTGGTTCCATCTATTATGGATGCCAGCGTATTTTCTTTTCCACCTGCCAGGTTTGTTTCCAACTCCAGATTGCGCCGCGTAGAGGCATCCAGAATTAAACTGTCTTCGCGTTGTTCGACTTTGATTGACTGAATATGCGATAGTGTGGTTTGTTGGGTGTCGCGAACATATTGTAATAAACACCCCGCAGCGCAAAGCGCACTGCCCAGCGCCTGACAACCAAACCCGGCGAGATCATGCGTGCCGAATTGATCAGTTAATAACTTAACTGCCGTTTCAAATTCAAAGTACCAGGGCGGTTGTTTGCGTAAACAAGCGTGGTTTGCTAAGAATTGAGGTGTTTTTAGCTCTTCGCTCATTAATAATTCAGCGGGTTTGATACGTTCCAGTTCGCTCTGCAGTGCCTCTTCATCCAGCCCCTCCATCACATGAAAGCGGCCACTGCTGATATCTATCGTGGCAATACCAAAAAGGGTATCGTGCAGCTGTATCGCAGTTAACAAACTGTCCTGTCGCTCTTCCAGCAGCGCTTCATCTGTCACGGTACCGGGCGTCACCACGCGCATTACTTTGCGTTCGACTGGCCCCTTGGATTTCGCCGGATCGCCTATTTGCTCACAAATCGCAACGGATTGCCCCTGCTTTACCAATTTCGCCAGGTAGGGATCTGCGGAGTGATAAGGAATGCCTGCCATCGGTATAGGATCCCCATCGGATTTACCGCGCGCGGTCAGCGTAATATCCAGAAGTTGCGACGCTTTGCGCGCATCGTCAAAGAACAATTCATAGAAATCACCCATACGATAAAAAAGCAGCGTAGTGGGGTACTCCGCTTTAATGCGCAGATATTGCTGCATCATGGGTGTGTGGTTTGAGGTTTTTTCCGTTGGGTTGGCCATAAGCGAAACATTTTAACGGATTTAACAAGGCGTGTAATGGTGAGTGAATCTTCAACAGTGTTGAGCTGCTAGAGTGCCTTAATTGATGTCTGGAAACTATTGATGTCCATCAGGAAAGGCTGATTTCATCAAAACTAACGCAGTGGTTATTATGCAAACAAATTTGGGTGTAGGCGGGGTTGTGGAATTATTACCGTGCAAAGCGGGCCTATGTTTTTTTGGGACGCCGATAACTTAATAACTTGACGAAAACGACGCGAAAAAATACTTCAGATATCACTTAAGTTATTAAGTTATCGGTGTCTCTACCTCTTTAGGTGCGGATTCGCTATTACGGCTTCCTCGCCAATCGTTGCCGGGTGGTAAAGCTGAAACGGATTCGGCAATGTGTGCATAGCTTAGCGCAACCACCCCGTTCGACTGCGGTGGACAGCGCACCCATGACACCGACAACACGTTGCCGTTGCCCGCAGTGCCATCAAGTGGCGTTGCGCGTTTGCTATGAGATAGGCCCGAAACGATTGACCGGGGGATGACGGTGAAATAAGGTAAACCAACACACCGCCGCCATTTCAATAACAGGCGCGAGTCCGGCCTGGGGTGAGTTGTTGCGTCTACTTAGGAAGGGTAAATTATTGTACAGATCAAGCGGGTAATGGGGATGAAAACACAGCATAAAAAAAATCAAACAACACGTTCTCTAGGGTATACGCCGCCGATTCGTTTAGACAGCCACACCCCAACACAATACAATCCCCATTAACAGTGCCGACATCACCGCGGCATAGTTCAACAGATATTTATACCTCATGCTGGACTGCGCACGGGGAATAAATGCTTATACGTTAAATGCCTGAAATTATAAAATCGAGCGCAGAAATTATATCATCGCGAGAGTCAGACAAAGAGGAAATATTTTCCCCTAAGTTACTACGATCAACACCAGCGATAAGTGTCGTCATTGTAATATATTGTTTTCCTGAAACAACAAAAATCGGATGTAAGGTTCTTAGATTATTACCGTTGTAGTTTTTTGCTAGCGTAAGCGGTATTACAACCGTCGTCTTTAATTCGGAAAGGAGGTTTGATTGTATTTCCAGCAAATAGGGATAAAGCGCCTTTGTCGAACGATTTTTGTTCTTAAATACGTCGAATTGTGCCATCAGAATTTTCTTAGGCCATCTGAGAATACGCCATTTTCTTCAATAAATTCATTGTACTGTTCAATGGCTTCCCTATTTTCCGACAACCATGCAATAGCCTTTTTCTGTCGTACTTTATTAGCGAGAGCCTCTTCTAATGTAGCTGAAATATTGATTTTTAAATTCTTGGCAATTTCAAGTAAGTCGCTGTTTACAGTGAGATTAGTTGGTTTTTTAGGAGCTGAAGCGTCAAAATAATGTCCCATCGTAGAATCTCCACATATACTATGCACATAAAGTATGCGCATAGCGATATTGTAGTCTGTCAGGTAGCATTTAACAAGCATTTCAACATTGACGCCGCGAAAAGATGCGGCGCAAGTTAAATGAGCGTTAGGCCAATATGTTATGAGTACTCTTAGGCTGCTAAAAGATGGGTAGCGAGTCGGGACCCAATGCCAGTTTTTCTACAGCCTCGTTAGTTTCAATATTTAAAAAAGATATGTGCATAAAAATACCTAAAAGCAAAATTATATATTTGTCTGAACCTGAAGATGCGTATGAGTACACGAATCGACTTGACCATGCGTATACCAAATACGCAAAAACGTATGATGTTGCAGTTAAGCTATTTCCTGTTTGGAAGACTTGGTTGAAAAAAGTTCTCCCTCATATTGAAGGAAAGCGTGTTTTGGAGGTATCCTTTGGAACAGGTTATTTGTTGCTGCAATACGCCTCACAGTACGAGTCATATGGCATTGATTATAATGCTCGTATGGTAGGAATCGCTAAAAACAATCTTTCTAAGAATAATATGCATGCTGATCTGCAAAAGGGTAACGTCGAGAAATTGCCGTTTCCCGACGAATATTTTGATTGTATAGTTAATACAATGGCTTTTTCGGGTTACCCAAACGGTGAAAAAGCTATGAAGGAATTCCACAGAACACTACGACCGGGAGGTAAGCTAATTCTTCTTGACTTCAACTACCCGTCCAATCGGAATTATTTTGGCTATCTACTGGCTAAATTAATGGAGAGAGGTGGAGACATCCTTAAAGATATCTCAAAGTTACTTAAGCAATTTGGTTTTTATTTCATTGACCGTGAAATAGGAGGCTGGGGTAGCGTGCACTTATATATCGCTAAAAAGGAACCGTGGTAAAAGGGGACGCTACC
>CAZZJI010000135.1:0-4653 GCA_964654485.1 uncultured Gammaproteobacteria bacterium
ACACGTCTAGGCTACCAGCAACAAGGTTTTCTTAAAGGGCTCTGACCCCTTTACCGTTGATAATCACCGACCTCAAAAAACACCGGTTCACGGCTGTGGCCTCGTTGTACTATGTGGACCGGTACATCCGGTAAGAAAAACCGTGGTTTGCGTGGCATGTTCTCTGCTCTATTGTGATTACACGTCTAGGCTACCAGCAACAAGGTTTTCTTAAAGGGCTCTGACCCCTTTACCGTTGATAATCACCGACCTCAAAAAACACCGGTTCACGGCTGTGGCCTCGTTGTACTATGTGGACCGGTACATCCGGTAAGAAAAACCGTGGTTTGCGTGGCATGTTCCCTGCTCTATCGTGATTACACGTCCAGGCTACCACCAACAAGGCATTTTTTAAAGGGCTCTGACCCCTTTATGGGTGATTTTTCTGACATATGAACCCTAATGTCGATTTTAATACTAGAAAATTTCAAAATGGGTGCTACTGAGAACATACATGGAAGATGGGCAGAAAAAATTACTAGGTAATCCCCTCTGTTGGGGTTTGTACCTCACCCACAACCTACACTCGTTTCTAAACCACGTTACGAGTTTCATTTCATAGCCTGCTCTTAAACTGGAGGAATGAATATATTTTTTTATTAACAAGGGTGGTGCAAAGGTTATAGAGTTATTCATACGACGCAATTCATTGTTATGTCAATTTCTATAAACTTAATCGGAAATCTTCAATTTTTTGCCTAATTACCTCTTCCGGTTTTCCAGCCCCATCTTTCATAGTAAGCATTTGAATAATATCCTCATCTTGTAAAAAAATAATCAGCTTGTTATCGGCAATCCAATGCTCACGTTGAGTATGGATTGCATTTTGATGCGGCTTGTTTCTACTAATAATCATACCAAACAACCCAGCTCCAAACTTTTTCAAGTAATTTGAAACCTGAAGGACATCCCTTTTTTCAATTGATTTTGATAAATTCTTAGCATCTATTACAATATAATCAGCAAAATTACCCTCTCTTAAGTGTCGCCAAAATCCATTCTCCGCATAATTAGGCATAGTTATATCTCTACGATTTGTTTTTGTTTTATCCGCTAATTCGTAACGAGGCTTACCAAGAGGTGGCGTAAAAAGGTGCTCCATGATGTTAGCAATAAGTTTTTGATAGCTATAACAATCCGATTTCCCGGGTTTAATTGAATTCAAATTATCAATGAACCGTTGTGATCTCGACGCTTCTAACCTCTTAGTACCAGCACTAAATAGGATTGGATAAAGAGGTGTTTCACGAATTACTTCAAGTTGATGAAAAAATATTGACGCTAGTTTAGACGCATCCCAAACAAGAATATTTTCTTGGTTGAAGTGGTCTTCATAGGCTGCTTGCAACTCATCAGGAAAAGCAATAACAAGCTGTATGTCGTCACCAATGAACTCATATCTTTTAACCTGTGCGATATAGTCATCAACTCTTTTGTTGGTAACTGATGCGATATTTTTTGCTTCTATTACTAGAGTTTTATTCTTAAACTCACAAACGATGTCAGGCCTTAATGTCCTACTCTCTGAGTCTGTATAACCCGGCTCCAAGTAAATATTTGAGAAATCATCATTTGCCTCCATTAATTTAGATAGACATCTAATGAAATCTAATTCACGAAACGAGGCATTGGATAATGCGGTGTAGGCATACTTACCTTTAATATTTTTTGCAAAATATGCCCCGATTGATGCCGATGAGGCTATCGATTGGTATATATCTTCAGCTACATTAAAGTATTGATATACAGCCCCATTATTGAATTCAAGCTCCAAAGTTTGCCTATCATTATCATAACCAATTGACTTGATGTTCGATGATTCGACAGGAGATCTGTCCATATTATTCTCTTAATGTAATTTAACGCATGAACATAACGCCAGCAATAACCTGCGTTTTGTAGTGCCGTAGGTTGGGGTAAGGCACGAACCCCGACCTACCCTTCTGACCCTAATTATTTTATTTTCTTAATGATTATTCTTTTACAGTGATAGAGTCTCTACATCTTTCCAAAGCTATATACACCTTTAATATTGTGATGAAAATATGAGCCTAAAGAATCAGCCCCCATTAGTTCGTCATGTATATGATCTGGCACCTCATAATATTGATAGATGCCACCATGATTGAACTCAATTTCTAGCGTTAGTGATTCGGGGTCATAACCAACCGATGATAAGTTACTTGAACTAACAGGTGTTCTTTCCATAAACAATTCTCCTTATTAAATTTTTATTTATCTTCTTTCGGAAGATAAGCATTTTGCTGCCTCCAAGAGTCCACAAGTTTTGTGTAATCCAATTCCTCATATGGCTGAGCCCACCGCTCAGACACTTTAGGGTCACTGCTGTCAGGAAACCTTCCTTCTCTGGGTATCTTAAATCTACAGCGCATTGGAAGCCTAACGGCTTCCCCCGTAACTATTGCTTCGCCGGTTCTTAATATTGGAAGCGAATCTACAATGCCTGATAAACCATCTGACATCGCCGATTTAACTCTTGCTCTATCAGTTGCATTATTAATTCTTAGCGCAAACAAGGTTCCGCATTGGGATAAAATTGTTTCATCGATTTCTGATGGTCTTTGACTAACTAACATAGTGCCAACGCCAAACTTTCTCCCCTCTTTAGCTATTCTTCTTACCATATCTTTTGAGAGTCCATTATTATCATTTGATAAGTATCTGTGCGCTTCTTCCATCACTAACAAAAGAGGCCTCTCTTTCATGCCCTCAGAAAGATTACGGCCCCAAATAGCTGACTCGAAGAGGATATCCAATACCGACCCAAGAAGTAGGTCTAATCTAGATGATGGCATACCGGACAAGTCTAATATCGTGATTGGTTTTTGATTGCCAACCCATTGCTTTATTAACTGTGGCAAATCAGCTTTGACTTTATTTTTATGATCAGGCCCCCATTTTCCTGGAAAAAGAAAAAAGGAAAACTGGCGATCTAACAACCTCGACCTCATCAAATCCAGCTGTTTTTTCATATTCTGTGGCCCACCCTTAACGACAAGGTTTGCTACAGTGGTATTAGGTGGACGAAACTTAGGAGCTTCAAGTTTAGAAAAATCTCCTTCGGAAATATATGAAGGATTAGTCTTTTCCTTTTCCTTCCAATTGACATTATCTTCATGATTCAAGTCATACCAGATTTTGTTCAATCGAAAAGGTAATGGTGTGTAAGGAGTTATCTTATCTTCATCAAGATCAATTTTATTCTTCCGTACAAATTCTTTCTTTTCCTCAACGAGGCAATCCATGAATTTGTTTTTTACATTTTCATTTGGACCGCAAAGGAAATCTATAAGGCTCTCTGGGGAAACGCACCAGTATGGGATAAATAAGTTCTCTTCTCCATCTCTAGGCGAAACTGAATATACTGTAGAAATATCACCGAGAGCAGCCGCATACTCTCCATGAATATCAAAAAGAACTATTCGTGCAGATGGCTTTGTGATCACATCGTCGTAACCTGTAACTATCGATCTTAACAAACTTGATACACTAGTTGATTTACCCGATCCAGTTGAACCTAATAGTGCTGAATGTTTGTTAACTAAACTATCTAGATCAACACTTACATTTATACTATCTGAACTGGACAACTTACCAAAAACTATCTGCCCCTCATCGTTATTTCCATATATTTTTTTTAAATCGTCTTCTGTTACTAGGTGGGCTTCATCATTTATACTTGGAAATTGACCAATACCTCTTTCGAATTCATCGCCAATAGATTCGCCAACTAACTCTACTTTTATATTTCTTCGTTCGCTAACATCAACATCATTAGCGCCTGTAATAATAGACTCACTGGTTTCAGAGATAACACCGTAGAGATGATTATATCCTTGTGGTATGCGAACAAAACTACCGACCTGGCCAATCCTATGTGTTCTTCCTTCAATAATAAGTAAACCAGACCTTACTTGAGGAGTTAATTGTATAAGCAAAGAAGAGCCAGATACAGACACTACCTTGCCCAGATAGGTTGGCTTATTGATCATCAAGGCTGTTCCTCAATTGCCTCTGTAGGAATAGGGCTTAAACTTTTTCCACCACCTGATTTTGCCAAAAACTTAGAAAAAGTTAGAAAGTCACCCAAAATGAATTTACTTTGTTCCCAATATTCACCCCGTATAACATCCCAGTTTTTACTAGGAGGGTCACCCAATTTCCACCTAGCTTTAACTCCATTAATTACAGCACCATCGGTGCAGTAAACACTCATATTAGGCTTATGCTCAGCAATATCAGTAGCGAAACTTTCTTCATTTAGTGTTTTATATTGAAAGGCCAAAATAGCGGATGAAGAATTCTCCGTCATACACTCACCTAACTTCGCAGATATATGGGCATCCGCGAATGAAAAACCCGTTATAATTAACAAACTATCAGGCTCCAATAAAAAGTTTTTTAATCTTTCAAATAAAGAGGAGAATGGTGCGGATTGGGTTTCATCATATTTGACATGTGAAGGGTATACCATAGTTCCTGAGTCATTGCCTTGAGCTCTAACTATTTCACCAGACTCGTTCTTGGACCAATTTATTGAACCATGTAATTTCCATAGACGTATCCATCTAGCAGGGAGATCATTACTAGATA
>CAZZJI010000136.1:0-4612 GCA_964654485.1 uncultured Gammaproteobacteria bacterium
TGATCGTGGTCGCGATTATCGGCATTCTCGCCGCTATCGCCATCCCGGCTTATAACGGTTACATTCGCAACGCCCGTATGCAGAAAGTCACTGACCATATGGATACCGCACGCCGCTGGATTACAGCGGGCTTCGCCTCTGATGCCAGCCGTCGTTCTATGGGCATCACCTATCTACTCATAAATGAAATGGGATCAGGCAATGGCGCTGAAACTGAATTCCCACGGGTTCTTCAGAATATACTCAACTCCCTCAATCAGGATATCGGCCAGACTTGTGCGGCTAACCAAAATTGTTCAGTCTCCGCACCTGAAGGTGGCGTGCTACCCTACGCAGCAGCAGCTGTTGATACAACTGGCGTAGTCGGCGTTTCAATTACCACAGGCCCCAGTGGTCCTAATGGTGAATGGGTAACAGGCGACACAATTTCAGTTCAACGTCCGTTATATCTGGACTTCCAGACCACCACCCAAACAATAGATGTCAATTACTAAAACATTTAGCTGAAGCAAAAGGCCCCTCATCATGGGGGGCCTTTTTTTAATATTTTTTTAAATTGTTGCAACTATTACAACCTACAACTTCAAAGACTCTTTCCCTGAAATCGAGTCGGATAGATAGACAGGCTGGTAGTTCGAACTAAAGATTCCAATCATCAAAAATATCACAGGCTTATCACAGATGATAACTCGAGATCTTTTTACATCAAAGTTTAAGGCTTTCGGAATACACTTCGCTATAAGTTTTAGCATTTTTCTTGTCCTCCTCTATTTCATTATCTTTCACTGGTATCCCCAGCCATTTTTCACCACCGATGGTGGCTGGCAAGGTATTCGAATCATCGTTTTTGTTGATCTGATACTTGGTCCAACATTAACCTTTATCGTATTCAACCCCAAAAAACCACTTAAGCTGTTAAAAATAGATTTGTCCATTATTGCTGCATGCCAGATAGCCGCACTTGCCTGGGGAATATGGGCGGTACACAACGAGCGCCCCTATTTGGTGGTGTTTGCAGATGGTATTTTCTATCCCCTGGCATATTACCAAATCAGTGACACCGGATTAAAAAATGAAGACCTCGATAAACTTGCCTCAGGAGAGTCCCCCCCAATAAAGGTTTATATCGATATTCCTTCTGACAAAAAAGAATATTTCGCACTATTAACAGAGGCCGCAAGGACCAAGCCCATTCATTATATGGGCGAGCGTTACAAACGTTTCGACAAAAGCGAAATAAAAAATATTTCCCGATTTAGTATAAATATGGATGCCTATTTGAAAGGAGAACCCATAGCCTGGCAAAAAGAATACCAGAAGTTTGCCAAATCTCACTCGGCTGAGCTCGACAATATACTTTTCTTTCCGCTAAACGCCCGCTACGACAAACACATCGTGGCATTCGACAAGCGTTCTATGAATTTTATTAAAGCATTAAATATTCCGCCACCCGATATTGATGAGGTCATCCGAGGGAAAAAAGAGGCCAAAAAAAGGCGGCGACAGGCAAAAGAAAAAAAAGCCGCAGAGAATCGGGAAGCCCCAGATTAACCCTTCTGTTAGCAATAAAGTCCTGAGCCTGGCGAAAGATCGAACCCTGAACAGAGAATAAGATCATAACCTTACATGCTTCACCCTTCGACCCTTCGGTAAGTTCAGGGCTTCGGGCGAACGGAATAAATCAGAGCATCCTAATGTTAAATTCCCGCCACAAACAATGAAAACTTTTAAAAAAAATGAAATAGTTTTTATTTTTTCTTTGCTGATTATACTCGCTTCCTTCCTGGTTTATTACCCAGGTTTAAATGGCCCATTCATATTTGATGATTTCGACAACATCGTAAACAACAAAAATATTCATATACAGGATCTGTCGCTCTATACCATCCAGGAAGCCGCCAATTCTCTTACTTCGGGTATCTTTGGGCGCCCTGTTGCCGCGCTCAGCTTTGCTTTCAACTATTATTTAACCAATGGCGCCGATAATCCATTTGGATTCAAGTTATTCAATATATTAATTCATAGCATTAATGGGATATTAGTGCTATGGCTAACAATGCTGATTTTTACTCAGCTACAAAAACATCCCGCTCAACCATTAAAATATTTTTCGGGCAAACAATGTCTTATTGCCCTTGCCGGTGGTTTGGCCCTGCTATGGGTCGTTCACCCGATTCAATTAACCAGCGTACTTTATATCGTACAACGCATGACATCCCTGGCCGCCATGTTTATGTTGTTGGCATTAATTTTCTACCTGCATGGCCGTACTGCGCTATTAAACGGACAACGACGCAAAGGAATTTTCTGGCTAACAGGACTGCCGGCATTTGGTCTTGCAGCCGTTTTTTGCAAGGAAACCGGGTTGATATTACCGCTATATATAGCACTACTCGAGCTGGTATTATTTTCCAATGTTTCACCCTGGAATCGCTGGCTAACCTTATCAAAACAAACTCGGCTGGGAATAACAGCGGGTGCAAGTGTTGTAATCATATTTCTTGTCATCGCCGCCGTCCTGTATTCGCTCCCCACGTATAGTGGTCGAAATTTCACCTTGATAGAACGCTTATTAACGGAAGCACGTGTCCTCATGTTTTATACAGGGCAAATTCTTATACCTCGATTATCTTCTTTTGGTCTATACCATGATGATTTCGTCATATCTCGTTCATTATTCGATCCCTGGTCAACCTTACCGGCAATAATTACCATTATCGGTTTACTGAGCTATGCTCTTATTGCACGTCACCGCCAACCCTTGCTGTCTCTGGGTATTTTATGGTTTTTCGCAAGCCATGTACTTGAATCAACCATTTATCCATTTGAACTGGTTCACGAACATCGCAATTATCTTGCGAGCCTGGGATTAATATTTTCTTTAATCGGCTGTTTAATCTGGATTAACAACAGATATCAAAATAAAAAAATCTGGTTTTTTATCCCTGTGCTCCTGCTATTTTTTTCTTTCACTACCATTTCCCGCAGCAGCCAATGGAACAATCTTCTGTCATTATTGCAAGCTCAAGCTCAACATCACCCTGCCTCACCCAGAGCATGGATGGATTTAGCTAACACCCAGTCCAGAAATCAGGAATACGAACAGGCGGTATCATCTGCACAAAAAGCTATTTTTCTAAAGCCTCAGGAGCCCGCCTATTCTGTTTATCTATACTTATATGCAAATTTAGCTGGAATGAATTTATCCCCTGAGCAAGAACATAATATATTAAAGTCTATCCGGGCTAATCCGCAAAGCACCCAGCTGTCCAACCTTTTTCACAAAATAGACATATGCATAGAGTCAAGTTGCACATACTTACAGATAATAATGGAGAAATGGCTAAGAACAGCATTAGAACAAACCAGTTCGCCACGATACAGATATTATCTTGGCAGCAACTTGTCTGCCCAGGGAAAACTGGACGAGGCCCTTTATTATTTAAATTTATCAATAAAAGAAGGGCCGGATCACATATCACCCTACATTGATAAAATTGAAGTGTTACTGAAACTTGGAAACCTTAATCAGGCTAAAGAAACCCTGACCATCCTGGGAAAGGTGAGCACTAAATTGTATGGCCGAAACACGGGGTCGGTGAATAATATTGCGCAAAAAATTTCTGAATATGAAGCCAGTCCATAAAAATGATTTGCTAAACAACATTACCACCATGCCAATTTATACGTCTATACTTTGCATATCTAAATATTCAATGATAGATTACAGGAAAATCACCTAGTCGAAACGATGATATTATGCATCCAGGGTTACAATATCTTTCAAATAGATGGTCGACATGGGTGCGGGGCTCCACAAATCGCAAAATATTTTCTGCAGCACTTGCAATCGCATTTCTCACCCTGATTGTAAAACTATTTTCTATTGCCAAGGAATTATTAGTCGCAAACCAGTTCGGCACCGGTGATGCGTTAGATGCTTTTATAATCGCTTTTTTACTTCCTTCATTTATTATCAATGTTGTCGCCGGCTCAATAAAATCCGCACTTATTCCTGTCTATATTAATCTGGTTGAGACTAAAAGTCCGGATCAGGCAAAAAATCTTTTATCCGGCATCTTATTCCTGGCGCTGGGCTTGCTCATCGCTGCATCTCTCTTATTAGTATTAGCCGCACCCTATATATTACATCTTCTTGCCTCCGGATTTAGTGCCGAAAAATTGATACTGACACAGTCCCTGTTATTTATTTTATTACCCGTTCTGGTTATCGGCAGCTTATCATCAATTTTTGGAGCCATTCTTAATGCCGGCGAACGTTTTGCTTTAGTTGCCCTGGCACCGGTGATTATCCAGTTAACGGCTATCGCCGCCCTGATCGTTTTTGGTGACCGATGGGGAATTTACGCCTTAACTGCGGGAACGACGATTGGCTTTATAATTGAATTTTTCTGGATTGCACTTGTCCTTAAACGGCTTGGGCTTATCGCCTGGCCCCGTTGGTCTGGCATGGATACCTCGACGCGACAGGTCATCAATCAATTCTTGCCTATGGCGACAGGCATTATCCTGATGAGCAGCACAGAACTTGTAGATCAGGCTATGGCGGCAATGCTTGGTTCCGGCAGTGTGTCTACATTGAGCTACAGTA
>CAZZJI010000137.1:0-4538 GCA_964654485.1 uncultured Gammaproteobacteria bacterium
AGTTGCACTGCTTTGGTACGATCCAGGTTTGCGAATAGCTGAGGGACATTGACGTTATAATTGGAAAATATTTGTGTCAGTGCGGGATCAGCATAGGCTTTTCGCTTAACTTGCGTTAATACATCGTCCAACGCCTTATAGCCCTGATCTGTGCGATCTTCGAGTTGTAATTTAAAACCACCGGTGGTGCCCAATCCACGTACCGGCGGTGGTGGAAATATGGCGATAAACGCTTCTTCAATAGCGCCATACTTTTGCTGCAAACGCCCTGCGATTGCACCTGCACTCAAACTAGCATCTGATCGTTTATCAAAGTCTTCCAGCGTGACAAAAACAATACCCGCGCTTGCCGAGTTTACAAACCCATTGATCGATAACCCGGGAAATTGCACTGCGCTCACCACCCCTTCTTCAGCCATAGCAGCATCGGCTATTTTCCGCATAACCTCTTCGGTACGTTCCAACGTCGCACCCGATGGAAGTTGTGCAAAACTGATTAAATACTGCTTATCCTGTGCAGGTATAAACCCTGGTGGGACCAACTTAAAGCTAAACGCTGTGCATACAACAAGCACAGCAAAAATCACCATCACAATTAATTTACGCGACGCCAATACACCAACACTGTTCGCGTAAGTATCACGACTTTTATTGAAAAAGTTATTGAACAGATGGAAAAACCGGCCAAATAACGATTCAATGACGAGAGAAAATTTGTCTTTAGGGGCATCTGGCGACTTCAACAATAGCGCAGACAGAGCTGGCGTCAGCGTTAAAGAATTTAATGTGGAAATAAAAGTTGCAATCACAATGGTTAACGCGAATTGTTTATAAAACATGCCCGTTAGACCGCTGATAAAAGCGATGGGAATAAAAACACTGGCGATAACCAATGATGTCGCAATGATTGGTCCAGTCACTTCCTTCATCGCCTGCACTGTTGCATCACGTGGTTTCTTGCCGTCGCGTATATTACGTTCAACATTCTCCACGACCACAATAGCATCATCCACAACAATACCTACCGCCAAGATTAATCCAAATAACGACAACACATTTATAGAAAATCCGAACATGTACATAAATGCGAACGTCCCTATAATAGAGACGGGAACCGCCAGTAACGGAATAATGGACGCGCGCCAGGTTTGCAAAAATACAACGACCACCAGCACAACCAATGAGATCGCTTCCAATAGTGTGATAATGACGGAATTAATCGAACTGCGTACGAATATTGTCGGATCATAGACAATGCTGTAATCCAAGTCTTCGGGGAAGGTCTTTTTTAACCGCACCATAGTAGCGCGCACATTGTCAGAAATATTGAGCGCGTTCGCACCCGGCGCGGCAAAAATAGGGATAGCGACGGCTTGTTTGTTATCCAATAAAGAACGTAGCCCATAGCTTTGAGCATCAAGCTCAACACGTGCGACATCAACCAGACGGGTAACGACACCGCTATCATCGCGCTTGACCAG
The DNA here is from genome assembly GCA_964654485.1 of uncultured Gammaproteobacteria bacterium. Classification (GTDB taxonomy): domain Bacteria; phylum Pseudomonadota; class Gammaproteobacteria; order SG8-11; family SG8-11; genus JAADIM01. Next base: position 1,482 of record CAZZJI010000137.1, read on the forward strand.
GATGTTTTCGAAATCTTCCACGCGCTGCAGGCGCCCTTGTATGTTGATGGGTAATTGCAGTTCTACTTTATCTTTATAGGGTGGACCACCGATTACACCGGCAGCGACCTGGATATTTTGTCCTCTTATCGCATCAACCACATCGCCGGGGGTCATATCGCGTTCAGCAATTTTGTCGGGATTGAGCCAGACACGCATTGCGTAATCACCCGATCCAAACAGCCTGACTTGCCCAATCCCCGGAATTTGCGCTAATTGATCGCGCACATTTAACGTTGCATAGTTACGCAAGTAAAGCATGTCATAACGATCATTCGGAGATCGCAAGTGTACAACCATCGTTAAATCGGGGGAGCTTTTGGCCACGGTAACACCCAACTGACGAGTAATATCAGGCAATCTTGGCAAGGCTTGTGAAACACGGTTTTGTACTAACTGTTGTGATAAATCCGGGTCTGTACCAATAGCAAAGGTCACCGTCAGGGTTAATCTTCCATCTGATGAGGCTAATGAATTCATATAAAGTATATTTTCAACGCCGTTGATTTGTTCCTCTAAGGGTGTCGCAACAGTTTCTGAAATCACGGATGGGTTCGCACCAGGAAATGACGCATTAACAATAACCGAAGGCGGCGCCACTTCCGGGTACTCGGCGATCGGTAACTGAAACATTGCGACAAAACCGGCTACAAAAATCAATAACGAGATCACACTCGCGAAAATCGGTCGATCAATGAAGTGACTTGATAAATTCATAGTACCTTTAATCCCTTAATGACAAGTCTTTGTAAAAAGCCCTGAAAAAAATTCTTAGGCAAAATCATAGCTCGAAGATGAGTTCACCTTAAAAACACTCTGGGGTAATTATTAATTCAAGATTTGGGAACAGAATCCGCGACAACGGATGCGTCTTGAGTCACTTGCGGATTAACGACCATGTCCGGCCGAATTCGCATCAGACCACGCACGATGACTTTGTCTCCCGCTTTTAGGCCCGAACGGACAATTCGATCGCCATCAATGCTGTCGCCAAGCTGCACTTCGCGATAGGTGGTTTTATTCTCATTATTCACGACATAAACAAACCTGCGATTCTGGTCAGTGCCGATTGCGCGCTCACTCAGTAAAATGATTCTTTCTTTCCTGGCACTACCCAGCTTAACGCGCGCGTACATGCCGGGCAGTAACTTACCCAATGGATTATCAAAAATAGCACGGGCGCGTATCGTTCCCGACGCAGGATCAATACGGTTGTCAAACGCATGGATCTTACCCTTGTACACCTTTTCATCGCGCTGTAGACGAAGCTCGACTGGAACTTCTTGCTCAGCTTTTGTATCCAAAGATTCAACCTGAACGTATCGCAAATAAGTTTGCTCATCCACCTCAAAATCAGCATAGATACTTTCACTGGATACAATAGAGGTAAGTAGCGGTGCATTCGAACCCGCTGAAACCAGATTTCCGACAGTGATTTCTGCGCGACTGACTCGACCTGAAACAGGCGCTTTTACATAGGCATATCCCAGATTGATTTTTGCTTGTGACAACTCGGCCTCCGCACTGTTAACGGTTGATTTCGCAACTTGTTGTTCACTGGCGCGCTCACCAAAAATTCGCATCGAAATGACTTTCGTTTCAATCAAATTTTTTGCTCTTTTATACTCGTTATCTGCTAACTCAAAACGAGCGCGCGCAACGGCAAGATTAGCCTTCGCTTTTGCCACGGCTACTTTTAGCGGGCGAGGATCAATAACATATAAAATATCATCTTTTTTAACGAACTGTCCGTCCTCAAACCTGACATCCGTGATTAAACCTGAGGCTTGCGGCCTTATCTCGATATAATCTACCGCAGTCAATCGCCCAGAAAAGTTTTTCCATATACGCACTGGCTGCTCTTTTATGACTGTGACTTCAACAGGCATGATTTGTGGCTTAGCGTCGGCCGCATAGACTAAAGAGGAAAAGACAAGTGCGATGAATAGTGTTGCCGCACTTAAATACACCACAGCACTTAAAAACGCCGCTACGCTAAAACCAGTCACCCGCTTAGATATCTTCTCCTTCATGCAATACTATCTCCAATAATTTAACCCAGACTTTGCTTCGTCAAGATGGTAGACGATTCTTGTGCATTGATGATGCGAATCAACCCGGGTTTAATTTCACGCTGCAACGCGGTTAAATCATTCTGTATGCGCGCCATCATAACAAGCCCCATTATATAAGTACGCATCTGTGCTGCTTTGCCTGCAAGATCTGTCTCTTTGTGTATCTGACCCGCAGCCACCATTTCTTGCAATGCCGTTACAAAAAAACACTCTTGCCGATGAAAAATCTCTTCCGCTTTTTTGCATATTGCGTCTTCATTTCCCGCCATCTCGGACCCCAAACTAGCAAAGGGACAACCACAAACTCGTCCGTATTTTTCTTCAATGAATTTTTGTTTTTCATAAATAAATATAGCTAAACGATCAAAGCGCTCGGTCGGCGGAATACTCGCGTTGAATACATTAGCTAATTCCGGCTCATAGTGTTGATAAGATGCTTCCATCGCCGCTATGGCTAATTCCGCTTTTGATGGAAAGTAATAATAAAAGCTGCCTTTTCTGACGTTTGCCGCATTACAAATATCATCAACGCTTACCGAGCCATAACTGCTCTTCCAGATCAAATCCATCGCTGTTTCCAGAAGTTTTTCTTTAGTATTGGTTGGAGAACGCCCCATAAATAAACAACCTGCAATATGACTTCTTAAAAGGTAGCAATAATAGTAATATATTTTACTGACCAGTCAAATACTTTTATTTCAACAAACAACCCTCTATTGGCCTATCATGTTGATATTTATAAAAATTATTAAAACGCATGTGCAGATTAATCGTGCCAACAAGGAAAATATAGGAACATTGCGATATTTGAGATATCGTTTTTCTCTAATTTTTGTTAAGTCATAATCTCAGTCGCCTAGCCCGCATTTCTCACAGAGATGACAAACTCCTCACTTGATCTTCGCCTACAGGGATGTAGGCAAGGGGCGAGAGCAGGACGCGG
>CAZZJI010000138.1:0-4462 GCA_964654485.1 uncultured Gammaproteobacteria bacterium
GACAATACTCCGCCAGGGATCCAAGGCTCGATACGGGTGGGCGGCTAACCCTTAAAACAGTTCCTCTCGGAACTCCTCCCGACAGGGACTTTCACCCTGCAAGATACGCCGAGCTTTCCTCGGCGCGACAACATTTCAATAAGGAGCTAACTATTTCATGCGAGATGTATTCCTACTGCAAACAATTAGATATTTCAGCTATTTCGCGATGCGCTACAGAATATAAAACAGCACACAGTGACAATGGTAATTGAAACACTATTCATTTATCATCCTCCTCTACCTTACATGAATAAACTATAATTGCAGTATGGAAGATTGCCATATAAGAAGTGTGGATACTAGGCCAGTTCCAGACAGTGGCCGACACAAAGTAAAAAAAAATATATCTACTTACTTTTTTTTTAATAGATTACAAAAATGGTGCGTTAAAACCAATCTGTTAATTCCGGTTCTACTGATCGGAGCACTCTTTATTCCAACAGGTCACGCATTTGCTGAGGCAATCGGCATGTCAGTCATCACTACTTCACATGATGAGGCAATTGACAAGTCAGTCATGACTGCCCCACATATTGGTTACGCAATTGGCGTAGCCCATGTTAACGCAAATGACCCAGATGGTTCGGCGGACCGCGTATGGATCTTTCAACCCTTCAGGTTAATTTATACCGACAAGATCACCGAAGGGTTCCCGTATCGATACTGGGCGGAACTGTACTATCACGAAGTTTCCCTGGATGCATCAACAACCAAGATTGGGCAATCCATCAAACAGTACGGGATTCGTGCATCGATGCAACGAAAAATACAGCAAACCAGCGCCTGGAACACTTGGCTTGGTGCCGGTTTGGACGTCGCTGCAACCAAGTATGATGACAGACATATTATTGATAATGATGGTTTTTTAACTGCCCGGTTTGACGACCGTAAAGAACTGGAGTTTGGTGTATTAATTAATTTTAATGGCGAAATCAATCTGGCTCGCAATATTGTATTCAGTGCAAAAGTAGAGCAAGTATTCGCCATTGATAAAGGGATTGACACATTTTCATTTTCGGTTGCATTTCTATACAGATTATGATACATCTCTGTGGAGAAACCTGATGAAAAAATATTTTATAAGTCTTGTTCTATTCACAACCTTGATTCTAACCTCATGTCTTGGTGTCGGGGAAAATTCGGATACGCTTCCTCCAGAAAGACCCGCAGGGACTATCAGCGGCCGGGTTGTTGATGGCACTATTATTGACAGTCAAATCAATATTTATCGTTTCGAAAACGGTATCATCCGTGAACTGCTGGGAAGTACGACCAGCAATAATGAGGGCCGTTACACGCTTGAACTACGGCAAAAAAATCAACCCGTATTAATTGAAGCAACGGGCGGTAGCTATATTGAAGAAGCATCAGGAACCCGGGTTACGTTACAGCCGGGACAACGGCTACGATCAATCGTTTATTATGACTCCAGCAAGCTGAATGTAAATATTACCCCATTAACACATCTCGCTGCTGCTTTGACGGAACAAAAGATTTCACAAGGGACATCAGCGGAAGACGCAATAGATGCAGCAGTTGCTGACATATCGACCCTGTTTAATATTGATATCATTAACACTAACCCACTTGACATTACAGATCCGGGCCATACGGCATCGACGCTTAATGATGGCCATTTATATGGAATTTATTTGGCTGCGCTGTCCAGCTTTACACAATGGGCAAGCGAAAAAAATGCGAACCAGACACATACTACCTATACATCAATTGGATTAGCACAAACCCTTTACGCAGACATCCTTGCTGACGGCAGACTTGATGGCAAAGGCATAACCAGCCAGGGTGACCCTGTCGATCTTGGTATGGGTACAGTTGCCTTAAATGAAAATAATCTGCGCGTAGCTTTCGCTCAACACATGCTGGCGATCGTTAATAATGAAGCCAACCAGACAACGATCACTACCGATGATGTACTACCAAGCGCACAACGATTGGCTAACAGCCGTCATGCCTTGTTCGGTGGCAATCCCCCAGTGGTAACTGATGACAGTACGCCAGCATTATTTACTATTGAACCAAGCAATAATATTAACAGTAACATGTTCTCATTCGGTACGCTTTATTTCTCAGTCAATATTAATGGCCCACTGAACGCAGCCTCTGTCGAATTTGATATTGATGGATCAGTCATTAGCGCAGAAATTGACGTAAAAAACCCGATTCTGGAAATCGATGTTAGCCAATATGCTGATGGCGATCATTCCATTGGTGTACGTGTCACTGACTTACTGGGAGTAGAACTCTACCGGCAATTTAATATTAATTTCAAAAATATCAGCCCATTGATTAATGTGACATCGTCCGCGGTTACTAACCTTGACAACTTTACTGTAAGTGGCTTATTCGACAATAGTAACACCGCAATTACTTCAATAATGATTAAGGAACAAAGCGCAACACTTTCTGAAGATGGTAGTTGGACTGTCCCGGCGGCACTTGATATTGGCCCAAACATTCTTACCCTTTTGGTTAAAGACGATATAGGTACACTTTATCAAACACAAACACGTATTGATCTTGACAAAACGCCCCCCGCCATAGATACATCTGCCGGCCACAGCCTGGCTCGATTTTCTCTTGGTAAAGATCAGACTGAAATGCGCCCCCTTACCAACAGTAATCTTCTGACACCGCTTTTTCAGGAAAGTGACAAGCTCGAACTTGCTGGCACAGTAATTACACGTGGCGCATTGGATGCCGCAGGTATTCCTTATTTCGCGTTTAAGGCATCTGATCCGGACCAGCAGGGTATTTTTACTACGACTGAAGCAATACGCGCCCGCTTTCTCTATAAAAAAAATGACCAAGTGTTCACACCCTGGCAAGAACTGACCCTGGTCGGCCAGGAGTTTCTGTTACCCCTGGCGTCAGAGACACTAAATCCAGCTTGGCACCAGACCACATTTTCTGATGAACATTTTATTCAGGTTGAGGTGATAGACCAGGCCGGTAACAAAACTGAAGCGATGTTTAGCTTCAAAATTGACATTCATGTACCGGTATTTTCAATAGAGACAATGCGTGTTCTCAATACTGATCTGTTTGTTAATACCCCATTTGCAAATCGCTCAAATCTCCATAGCCTTGAGTTTGCCTCAACCACTTACACGTTTAACAGTTCAGCACAAACCATGTATCTCAACGTTGTTGATCAAGTAATACATAATGCAGAACAAGGCGTGGATGAACTCGTTCGCGAACATGATGCACGCCTCAAAACAGAGACTCAATGGCGTGTCGGCCTGGTTGGTACACCATTAACTGAATGTCCTAACATGAGTACGTGGCAAATTGTTTCTCAAATATTCAACTACACCTCAAGTGGCTGGAACTTGGAACAGACACCTGTTCCGGTTTTCGATAATCCGGTTAGCGTCAACGCTGATATGCCAACACCGCCCGAGCCTTTAACCTGGATTGACACATCAGATTTTGATGCTGTATATGCGCCTTTTGGTCCATTGCCGATCGGTGCATCTTCATGGCAATTTAACTATGATTATGTCCTGCAAATCCCTGACCCTGTGAACTCACCCATACCTAGTGCGGCATTTATCTCTAATTGGAAAAGGACTGATACTAATAACGCTGAACTTGTGGTGAATTGTGATCCCGTGCGATTTTTTCAACAACGTGACTTTTATTCCTATGAGTCAGTGCGGGGTCCGGAAAACCTGGCATCGTCCTTTACGGAAATGCAGAGTTTTAACACTACAGGATTTGAATTAATAGACCATGGTCCCGGTGTATGTCCAATCGATGTCCTTCCACCCGGCAACCTGATTATGCCGGTGGGTAGTTGGCATCGCATTCCCGCAGGACGCTGTATCACGATTAAGAAATTAGTGACCACGCCCGCACTTAATTTATACGATGACATCGCAGTAGCCACACCCAGCACATTCACCAGTTACATACCGCAACGTTACGATAAAACAATATCCTGGTATGTTGATCCCAGCCTGATCATAACTGCAATCCATGATGCCGGGGAAAGCAACATATCCCAAATGTCAACAAAAGAAATTCTCGCAGGTGATGGTGAAGGAAATATTTCAGTTTATCAGATTTCCCGCTAGCTCACATTTCTCACAGGGGGCACACACGGCTACTTCACGCTAACACCTAACTCACTGAAATGGGATTGAGATTATGAGTCATTTTCAAATAATCGAAGACCGCCCGTGTATTTAGCATCAACTTCTTCATCTTCTCCGGAATCGTTTCATTAGTTTTCTTGCTTTTGAGCAAGCCGATTGCAAATCGTCGTAGTCGAGTCATGTTTTCAGGTCCAAAGCCTGTGCGAATCTGGCTACGATCTTCATCATAATTCCAGTCGATGATGTAGTGACAGCTTTCCACGCCCCAATGTTTTCTGTTGTCTCTTAGAATTTTCTCA
>CAZZJI010000139.1:0-4456 GCA_964654485.1 uncultured Gammaproteobacteria bacterium
CCTTACGCTTGCCCGGCCAGTTCAACTGATAACGCTCTTGCGGCCCGTCAACAATGGATTCAGACAACTCTTGGCGCAGTTGATCAAAATCGATGGCTTTGCTGATTGATCCATCAGGCTTTTTAGTTTCAGTGACGCAGTTAGGAAACAGCTCGGCCAGTTTTGCGATGTTTTCCTGGGTGAAGTCCGGGCTATGCATGTTCAGTTTTTCCATGAGGCTTGTTATTCTGAGTAGGGTTAGCTGGATAAAGTCTCTAGTTGACTTTTCAGATGACGCAATTGCGCATTTAGCTCAACTTTACGATTAAATTGGCGCTCTTTTTGCAGGCGGGATTCCATTTTTCGGTAGTCGCTTTGTTTGCTGCGAATGTGTCCTAACCGTTCTATTTGGGTTTTCAGCATTTCCCCAGCGCGTTGTGGATATGGCAGTAGCTGTCTTAATAATTGCTCATACAATCCGGCTAAATCAAGCGCGACCGGTAGCTCGATGCGTTCTGTATCGATTGGCTGCCAGACACCTGCATAGTAATCGCTGATTACCCACTGACTGGCATCGACATCACTGGGTCGTTTGTAAGCAGCGATTACTTGAATACGATTAGCATAATGGAGTTGGTAAATAACAGGAAAAGCAATGGCTTTATCGATACTGCGTAACACGGCGATATTAAGTTGATCGGTTTTCAGGAAAATGTCGAAAATTTGTATTTCTGGTACGGCGGATTGAGCTGGTAGAATAATGGTTTCCGGTGCCAGTTTATACTGCCAGATAATTTTGTCGACCTGAGAGACAAAATAGTCACGTGTTGCTCGGTTCGGCTTGGCATGTTGATAGATTTTAGCCTTGGCTACAGGCTGACCAAAGCGTGCCTGCTTTGGGTAATGATACAGGGCTTGCATTAAATGATTTCCTGAATCACAAGAAATGTGATTAATTCAAAATCATCCAACCCCGCAATAGTGTTTACCAATGCGGTAGTTTTTCCGCCTGAAAACAGGCTGTCGATGTCTTTTTCTTCTTTTAATTCGATCATCGAGCGTATCGCTTGATTGAGTAATTCTGAATAACGATTCATCTCACGGCCATCGTGCGTTGCATCATTGAATTGTTTGCATGCATTGACGATGGGTTGTTGTTTTCCCTTGCAAGCGGTACGAACCAAATCCAGCAGCTGTTTGACTTCGGTATGATTAGTGATGATGTCTCCATTATTACCAATGTAAACCAGGTAAAACGGGTGTAGACGATTTTGCTGATTAATATTGACGTTCGGGTGGCGATTGCGCAATGTGAAAATAACACCTGGTACAAGCCCTTTCGATGGGTCAGCCGGGACGACTGCATGCATGCCGCTGGGTACATTGGCGAGATCGTTTTGCTGTTTAACGTAGTTGAGCAAATCCATGCGAAAATCATTGAGACCAAGATCCGTAATGGAAACCCCTGTTTTAAGATCTTCCATTTCAATAACTTCTTCTTGCAAGCGGCGTAATTGTTCTTTGCGGTAAGACACGTCATTGGCTTTGGCGGTGAGTATATTATCATCGCCAGTGGCTGTAACATCGGCAATAACCATACGGTTTTCAACGCGTTCTTTAAGGTTGATGTACTCGTCTAGAGTAATATCCGGCCAGTAGTTGACTAGCTGGATGCTGGTATTGTGTGAGCCAATACGATCAATGCGTCCAAAACGCTGGATTATGCGTACGGGGTTCCAGTGAATATCGTAGTTGATAACGTAGTCGCAATCTTGCAGGTTTTGACCCTCAGAAATGCAATCGGTACCGATAAGAATATCTATTTCACGCGGTTCATCAGGAAGAATAGCGGCTTTTTCTTTGGATATCGGTGAAAACAAGGTAAGCAATGTCTGGAAATCATACCCTGTTCCCAGCGTGGATTTTGGCGTGTCACTGCCGGTAACTTTGCCTGTATGTAGATGTAGGTTTTGCAGCAACTCGTTAGCCAGGTTTTTATAAAGATAGTTAGCAGTATCGGCAAAGGCGGTAAAAATAAGAATTTTTTTATTGCCAGGATTAATCGGATTGGCGATCTTATGATTGATTTTATCTTTCAGATGTTGCAGCTTGGCATCATCTTCCGCTGTAATCTTGTGCATTTCAGCCAGCAAGCCGTTAATAATAGTGATGTCTGCCTGTAATTCGTGCTCCCATGTAGGCAAGTCCATATCAGATAAATCGATTTGGATTTTGCCGCCAATGCTGGTGTTATTCAGTTCTGGAAAATCGTCTTCATCCGGCTCATTATTTTCAAAGGCACTCGACACATCAGTCAATTTGACCTGGTTACCGGTTTGTTTGAATGCTTCAATTTTTTCCAGTGTATTGCTGTGATTGTCTTGCAGTTTTTCTAGGGTCAGCCGGAATGCTTCGACAGAACTTTCAAGACGTTTTAGAAGGTTTGTTGTCATTAATGCTTGCAAACTTTTTTCACGATCTGCTTGTTTAAGTTTGCCTTTTCCACCCGCTATTTCTGTATCATAGAGCGCTTCGTATTTGGCTAATCGACTGGGCAAGATATAGCTGATTGGGGCATAAACGGCGAGTTTTAATAGAGAAAGTTGGTTGAATATTTCGTTAAAACCGATTACATCATGTCGTTGAGTCAGTGGGCAATGATGTGAAAGTGGAGTGCGCCGTTGCGGGAAATTCCCAATGTCTTTGGTGTCATAGAAAGTTTCGATATGTCTTCGCGAACGAGCAATGGTTACACTGTCGAGTAATTCAAAAAAAAAATCCAGTTGATTGAGAATGGCTGATGTCGTGCGTGCTTCTGCGGGTAATTGAGTCCACTGATTGAAGGCAGTTTGAGCCTTGCGGAAAATTGTATCAATCCCCTTTTGTGTATGTAGTTTGCTGTTAAGTGAATCCGGATTGCCTTCGTAAGCCAGCGCCAATTGATTGCGTAAATCCATAAAGCGATTGTTAACAGGGGTGGCAGAGAGCATTAAAACTTTTGTTTTGACGCCGTCTTTAATAACGCTATTCATTAATTTCTGATAGCGTGTTTCACGATCATTAAATACATCGTTGTTGCGAAAATTATGTGATTCATCAATGACGACAAGGTCAAAATTCCCCCAGTTGATCCGATTCAGTGAGGTACCGTAAGATTCGCCGCTAGTTCTTTGTAAATCCGTGTGGCATAGCACATCGTAGTTAAAACGATCTTTGGTAAACAGGTTGGTTTTAAGGTTACGGTTAAAGTTTAACCAGTTGTCTGCAAGTTTCTTTGGACATAACACCAAAACAGAACGATTACGCAACTCGTAATACTTGATAACGGCCAGAGCAGTGAAGGTTTTACCCAACCCCACACTATCCGCAAGAATGCAGCCGCTATAGGTTTCTAGTTTATTGATAATGCCAGTAGCAGCGTCTTTCTGAAAATTAAACAGTTTTTGCCAAATGAGACTGTCCTGGTAACCGGTTAAATCGTTAGGCAATACGTCTTCATTAATATCTTCAAGAAATTCATTAAAAATATTGTAGAGCATCAAAAAGTAGATGCGTTCAGGAGAGTTTTCCTGATACACAGATGCAATATGCTCAGACAGGCGTTTAGTCACATCGTCCAGTTGTTCACTATCGTTCCAAATTTGATCGAAAAGAGATAGATAGGTTGTTGTGGTCGATGTCTCGTCCATTTTATTAACCAGGTTCGATATCGCATCCCCTTGCTGATAACCTAAATCGACGGCTGTAAAACCATGAAGAGGCAGGTAAACGGCATCAGAATCATCACCTTGAACACATGCAAATTGCTGCATAGGTGCTTTGCCACGATTTGAGCGAAAAGTGGCTTTGCGTTCAATCCAATCTGCGCATTCTCTAGCAATGGCGCGTTGCGTTAGTTTGTTTTTGAGCTGAATTTCAAAGTCAGTACCGTAAAAGCTTCGTTCTCGTTCGGCTTTGGGGATATGAAATTCACGACGTTGTTTTTTGATTTTGTCTGTAACGTCATTAGGCACAAAAGTTGGGGAAGTGAAAATAAATTCAAGTTGCTCAATGTTTTCAAGCTCGCTCTTTAGTGCCTCAAAGGCATAAATCGAAAAACAGGATGCCGCAATCTTTAACTTTGACCCAGATTTAATCGTCTCTTTGAGGTTATCGCCAAGTAGGTGATTAATATTATCAATTATTTCCATACTTTTGTTATTTGATGTATGTCTTAGTAAAGAGATATAGCCCGTAGTTTGATTATAAACACAGCGCCGTCTGGCATGAAGCTGTCGTACATCCACTAACGCTGGATGACACTCTGGCTTGTCCAACTTACGTTTACTGATTCCCACGATTTTTGTGGGAATCAGTATTTTAACCTGACTCTGAGTTCATTACTTTGTCTGCTTCGTTAAAACAGAATTAAAATAGCCTGTCAGAGTATTGAACCAGCTTTAATCCGCAAATATTGATTCACCAAAGCAGATGGAAG
>CAZZJI010000140.1:0-4451 GCA_964654485.1 uncultured Gammaproteobacteria bacterium
GATGATCTCTCAGCACCATAAATCAGTTCACCTTTTGTAACGGCTGAGATGCACAGCTCAATGCACTTACACACACCCGACCTGATATACCGGGTAGTTTACTCACACTGCCACAACGAAGGTGTCAAAGGGTTCATCAGGCACCGACAAGCCATCGTCTTCGAGTGCCAGGACATAACCCTCAATCGCTTCTTTGATATTAACAATCGCTTTTTCGCGGGTCTCACCCTGGCTGATACAACCGGGTAGACTCGGACATTCAGCAACCCAGTAACCATCTTCGCCGTGGGAGATAACAACTTGTCTCATGACATCATCCTCAATCAGTTAATGCCTTCTATTTTAACCAAAAACGTGGACAGAGTAACGCTGTGTTACACCTTTTTTTCTTAACGGCTTTGCCTTTGTTTATCGGGGGATTTGAGGGATTCTTGAACCACTTTTAGGCCTTCTGATGGGGGGATGGGGACGCGGGGGAAGGGGGTGTTTTTTCTCAGTTTTAGAAACAATTGCGCTCTGGAACCTATTAATTCCCAATATCGAAAAAAGGGTGGTTTGGGGGCATAACCAGCTTAACTGTTACAAGTCTCCATCGCTTTTGGCATAGTTGCTTAATCCAATTTAACTGCAAGCGTTAATGTACCGTATCGAGTTAAATTACCCTGGCTCTCGGTTGAATTATTTTTAATGATATCGGCATCGACTATTGCAAATGCAATAGAATATTCCTGCCATGAAATCGTAAAACCAATAGTGGCCCGTATTTTCTCCCGATCGTAGTCAATAGAACGGCTGTCGCGAAAGGTATTTCCATCCGCAAATATTTGATTAAAGATATACCCCGCATTCAAACCCGCATACACATTCCAGTCACCGCCTATCGCAGCAGGATTGGTAGTTCTGCTGCTGGATAGTAGTGGGGTTGCATACGAGCGAATTAAATTGCTACCGAATCTGAGCATGACCCCGGTATCGATTCGACTAGCGATCGTGCCGATATCCATTTCAACTGTATTAATCAAGTCCCATTCTCGATTGTTTGATTCCCAATTGCGCCATGCCCGGCCTATACCAAACTGAAATACAAATTCGTTTTTAAGTTGTGTATCCCAGCCCTTGGGGTCATCCGACCCAGTGATTGTATGAATCACTTTTTGAGTTTCCTCTGCGAATGACAAAGGACCGACGAACCCATAGGTGACACTAATTTTATTGGCATATTTTTTCCGAAGAGTTAAATAGGTATTGCTGATAGAAAGCAATCCAGCATAAGGCAGCTCACCTTCACTAGGGACCGCTACCGAGATGTCTTCAGGTGTAAGCATTGCTTGACCAATGGTTATAATATTTACCGCAGCATCTGGTTTATTCGATGCTGTTAGTAACCAATCAATTGGCTTTAACATCCAGCCTGGACTCGGTAGCCCTTCTTTCCCGGAAACATTATAGAAAGCGACAGACAAACCATTGGTATAGCCACTATCGTCACTTAAAAATAAATCATTATCCAAGGTATAAGTAACCCACTCAAAGTCCGCGCATACAGCCAAAGGATAGAACAGTAATACAGATAACACCGAATTCAAAAAAAAAATTTCATTTTATGTCTCATTGATAAAACCACCATAGTCATTCCTCATTTATCGGTCGATAAGCACTAATTATTCTTGCAGTCTTTGGCACCCGCAGCTACACGATGTCTGTATGCTGTTGGCGACACCATTACTCCTACCGCACACCAATAAAATAGAAATTTTTCTCTGTGCTTCCGCGCCCCTGCAAGCCAGTTTTTATGCTACCAACTGATACTATTTGTTATCTATTCTGATACCGACTCAAATCAAATATCCCCGCCTTCACCGGTTGCTCGCGTAGATACTGCTGATTAAACCAGTCGGCATGTAACCAAAAATCTTCATTGGTTCTTCGTATACCGTAACGTGCCACAAAACCTTCGTATTCACGATGATTACTAATCGCATTATATTGCTCAACAAAACTTTCGATATCATCCAGTTTAACCACGTAGAAAAAATTCGGGTAAGACCCTTCTAACCAGGGCACTATCGTTTGAGTATCAAACTGATAATCACGGCCTGCGGCTATATTCTCAGACTCCAGCATACCGCTCACTGATTTATACGCTTTGTTATAAATCATCGTGTAAGCACGATCAGATTCGGGCTCTTGCCCCATTTGTATTCGAACAAATGTCAGGTCGGGCAAAAACTGTACGATGGTGCCATCCATTTGTGTGGCTTTTTTCATGGCACTGTCCGCGCGTAAAATATTTTTATCGAGCGCGCGAACACATTCACTGTTATCGCAACGATTTATAAAGTCACCGTCACCCGCAACTTCCCCCAAATGTTTGATAATACTACGGTATAGCTCTTGTTGTGGATTGTCTGTTTTATAGCCTGTTACCAGCCCCTTATTTATCCATTGCACATTTCCTGTATCATCTTTATTGCTTTTGCGAATTCCCTGATACCAGCTTTCTCTTAATTTTTTTCGTGCATCGACCGGTAAAAATGCTAAAAAAGAATCTTCTCCTTGAGTGCGTAAAAAATCCATAAACAAGCGCGTATTTATTTGATGACCCACGTTACCGTAAACATCAAATCCAGCCACCAGCAGATAATGTATGCGTTCAAGGGTAGGGTAATCAAGCAGCCATGCGGTTTCAGGATAGTCACCTACCAAACCATAACTCACCGAGGCACTATCGAGGTGTCTAAACACCGTTAATGCGGCATTTTTATTTACCGCAGGGGTATTTTTTGACAAGCTATTACCCGACCAAATATATTTCATGGCATCAGACAACTCGCTTGCCTGAGTAGTTAACACTTTTTTTTCACTTTCACGCACATATTCACGAAACAATTTTTTGTAATGAGAATTGACACTAAACACATTAAGCGTGTCTTCCTGTTCAGAAGGAGATGCAAGCTTATCTGCATTACTTTTCAGAAACTCGTCACTGTTTGAAGCCATCTGTACATCCGGGTCAAAAAATACTACCCAGAACTGATCTTCAATCACATTGAGTGCAACCTGCCCTCGACACACTGGTCCTTTAATAAAACCTTCGATAAAAAATCGCGCCTCATCCAGCAAAAATTTATGACGTGATTTCACTGGAATATCGGCAAAGGCTTTAACAGGGTTAGAAGCAACTTCGGGTGCATAAGAAGGCAACACCGTCACTTCGTAATTGACTTCATAAAATAATTCTTTAAAACGCTTCATGCGCTGCGCATTGAATTCGTAAACTATATGCTGTTTGGCGACAACACTGCCTTGATGTCTAACAATGCGGTAGTACACTTCACTGTCACTTTTTCCATACGGTCTGCGCGTTGCGATAATTTTCACAGCTTCGCCGGGCGGCGTACTGGAACGGACTAAGCGATAAAACTCTCTATCGTCGGTTTTTTCAAAATGTAAATGTGCGTGAAATAAATGTTCAAACAAGTATCGCGACACTAATTTTTCTTTTTTCGATGTTTCAAAATTATTTAATTTTCCATTAAAAAACGCTTCCCATTTTTCTATTTGTTTTTTTGCTGGTTCAGAGGGTGGCAGATCTTTTTCTACTGGCGAGCCTTGCGCTATCCAGTGCACCAGCGTTTTATATTCCTGTTGAGACATATTTGGCATGGCGTATGGCATGCCTGCTTTTGGATGTTCGTTAGCATAATCTTCAAACTCATTTAATGTCGGGCAACTTTGTTCACGGTCTAACGACAAATCAAACTTGTCGCTTACCATTCCTGTGCGCGCTTGCGGATTCAATTGTTTTAATCGTAATATTTGATATAAAACAGATTGTTCAAGATTTTTTACAGGGTTATTGGCTTCAGAGGCCGTTTTTTCATAAAGCACTGCCGAAAAATTTTTATCACGCCATTGCGCCGTAGTCATCGCATCAACAAATAAACGTGTTGGCTCTGAAGCAGTAATACGCGTAGAGTTATACACTTTATTTTTATTCGAACCACGCAAAACACCTTGCACAGAAGTTAGTTTTAATTGACAGGCTGCATCATAACAACCGTGGCAAGCTATACAACGTTTTTCGAGGACGGGCAGAACATCATGATTAAACGATAATTTTTCTTTCGGCATGTCATACAATAAATCGTATTCAACAGTTACTTGTTCAGTTTTGATGGATTTTTTTGATGATGAACACGCTGACAGCAACGTGATTAACATTACAAGACAAATAAATTTATGATTCAAATTAAAGCTAAAAATTTCTCGTTGCATTATTTTCCTCATCTGACTGAAAAAAAATCACTCTGGTAATGTCTCCAGTATGCTCATGCTTGTTGTTGCCCAGTTATAACCAGTCAGTGAGTTTAACACCCAAACCGATACGTGAAATACGGTGGTTATAGTAAATTAAACTTTCACCATAACCGTTGAAATATTCAACATAC
>CAZZJI010000141.1:0-4427 GCA_964654485.1 uncultured Gammaproteobacteria bacterium
TATTTTTCTTTGCTTCTTTTTGTGCGATCTTGCACAAAAAGAAGCAAAGAAAAATATGCAACTTAACTCGGGCGTTATGCCCTCTAAAGCGAGCATCTTGCAATAGCATGATATCCGTGCTATCATGATTTTATGATTGTATCATTTAAGGATAAGGCAACGGAGGATATTTTTAATGGAAAATCATCCCGAGCTGCTCGTAAAGCTTGCCCTCAGGCCATATGGAAAGTTGCATCACGAAAGCTTGATCAGATTGATTCCGTTGTGTCGTTGGATGAGTTGAAGGTGCCACCAGGTAATCATCTGGAGTCCTTATCAGGAAATAGGAAGGGTCAGTATAGTATCCGAATTAACAAACAATTTCGTATTTGCTTTAAGTGGGAAAAATCTGGCCCCGATCAAGTAGAGATAACCGATTATCATTGAGGTGTATTATGATTCGCATACCAGCCAATAGAGTACCAACCCACCCAGGTGAGATGCTTGTGGAGGAATTTTTAAATCCTATGAAAATCACTCAGCGTGAATTAGCCACTGCAATACATGTTCCCTACCAAAGGGTGAATGAACTCGTAAATCAAAAGCGTGGTGTTACACCTAGTACGGCATTGCGCCTTGCCAGATTCTTTGATGTGTCCGCAGATTTTTGGCTTAACCTGCAAATGAGATGGGATCTATATAAAGCCCAGAATTCTGAAAGTGTTGAGTTAGATGCTATACAAGATTTTCACCACCTACAAAAAATGGCATAACAAAAAAATTATCGTGCCAAGATAAATCCAAATCGAAGGGATTGACAAGGAGGTTATGAAATTCGATGTTGTTACCTAGTGGGTGCGGACCATATAGGTCTTATTCCCGCCCGACAAAAGCTTAGCCAGCAGGTTGGAAGTGAAGTCCACAGGCAAGACCGGTAACGGGAGTCTGAAGCTGGATGAAACAAGCGTACAGGGTCAGTATTGAGCCCCGAAATATTGTAGAGTTGTGGTCAATAATTTTGCAGGGAACTGTGAATGAAAGTCGACGGTCTTGATGTACTCGGAAGGCAGCAGTCTTGGATACACTATGGCCAGTATTCACGACACCACCGGGGTCTTAGACCTGGTCATGTACGCACAGAGGTAGCTTGGGGGAGCAGCCGACAAGGCTGCGAATCTAGTGGGGTGTAAGTCCCCACGCCGTCAATTACTCGATTCAGACGGCTAGCATATCCCCTGCTCGGGGAGGTAACGAACTGAGATATGCGGGGAAGTAAAAGCCACGGCTGCCCAGTGAGCACAGAATCGCTGTGGTAGGTGCAACCGGAGTGGCGAGCAAATCTGGAGGCCTGAACATTAGAGAATGACTGCAGCCCCGAAAACCCTTCCGTACAGAAGTTGCAGTACGGGTATTGTTGAGTGCCGCACTGACATTGGGGTTTGACCAAGTTAAGTGATTGAAAGAATAGAAAGTAAAGGCGAAAAATCCCTTGTTTTTGGCCTTAAACACCCCTTTTTGATACTAAAATGGGGTGTTTAAGCGTGGAAGGTAGGGGCACCGATGACTTAATGGCTTAAGAAGGAATTTTAGAATAATTGCTCTCTCAGTTTCGTTAATTCATTAAGTCATCGGTGTCCCTACCGCTTGCGTTATCATTTAGTAAGAGAAAGTCTACGTGGCAATATCCCACGCTCTAACAGTTCAAACAAGCCCTGTACCATCAACGCAAGTACCGCTGCGGGTATTGCACCCTGCAATATCAAACTTGTATTGTCCAGCCGAATACCTGTGAGTATAGGCTGACCATAGCCACCTGCACCGATGAGTGCACCCAGCGTGGCGGTCCCTACATTGATTACTGCCGAGGTTTTAATCCCGGCTAATATTGACCGAGTTGCCAATGGAAGTTCGACGATGCGTAAGCGAGCGGCGGATGATAAGCCCAGCGCCTCTGCAGATTCTTTTACGTCGATGGGAATATCATTCAGGCCAGCGTAGGTGTTGCGGATTATTGGTAGTAAGCTATACAAAAAAAGTGCGACAATTGCCGGTGGACCGCCAATACCAAGCAATGGAATCATAAATACAAACAATGCTAACGCGGGTATGGTTTGAATTATGCTGGCGGTGCCAAGTATTAGGTGACCAAGTTGTGGACGTTTAGCGGCGAGTATACCTAAAGGGATTGACAGCACTATTGCCGTTGAAAGGGAGATGAGTACCAGTACTAAATGTTCTTTCGAGTAGCGTAAAAATCGTTGCCAGTTTGTTAATGTGACAACCTTTGCGTTGATGTTTAGTGACTTTTTAAGGAATACAGAGGCTACTTGTGATTCGGATTGGCCATTGATTTTTACGTTGGCGTTCATGGCGACCATAGTCTGGGCGTCAATTTTTCCGGCAAGTTGATTTAAAGACACGACTAATTTTGGGTTGCGAGTTTGAATATCTTCACGGTATAAAATAACGGCATGGTAGGCCGGGAAATAAGCTAAATCATCTTCCAGTGTGCGTAATTTGTAGTAGTCAATTTCTGCATCAGTGGCATAGAGGTCGGTGACTTGCAGGGAATTTGATTCAATACCCCGATAAGCCAGGTCATGATCGAGGCCAGTTACGTCCTTGTGTGGTAATTCGTAATGACGCTGTAATCCTGGCCACCCATCAGCGCGATCCATAAATTCATTGCTAAAGCCCAAAATCAATTTCGGATGATTTTTCAGGTCAGAAATACGGGTAAGCTTTAGTTTGTCCGCTAATTGTCTCTTCACGCCAATTGCATAAGTATTATTAAAACCTAAAGGCTTTGTCATACGTATCCCTTTTTTTTCAAGGGATTGTTGTAAATTTGCCAGTGTGTCGATCTTTTCTTTTACCAATATTTCTTGCATTAACGTACCAGTGTATTCAGGATAGATATCTATTTCTCCTGCAAGCAGGGCATTCCATAATATATTGGTACCACCGAGTTGGGTTTTATGGTCTGTTATAGCGCCGTTGGCGCTAGCGATGTGGCGGGCTATTTCGCCTAAAATGACGGATTCGGTAAACGTTTTTGATCCTATTGTTATTAAAGTAGAAGAATCACCTGAATTATTGGCATTACAAAATTCAGATAGTAATAGGAGCTGCGTAATTAACGATAGAGAGATGATAAGGTGTCGCACTATGATAGCATCCTATCAAGATTTGCCAGTGGCTCGCGTTGTGCGTTAATAAATTTGGTGACAAAAGGTTCAATAGGTGTTTTGGCTAAATCCGCCAGTGTACCTTGTTGTATTAGCTTTCCTGATCGCAGCAGCACAATGTGATCGGCAAAAAATGCGGCTTCAGCAATATCGTGAGTGACCAAAATGACGGTTTTATCTAATCGATCAAAAATATCCTTGAGTTCTTGTTGTAACTCGAATCGAATCATAGGGTCGAGTGCACCTAGAGGCTCATCCAGTAGTAGTAAGTCAGGATTCAACATTAATGCTCGCATTAAACTGACACGTTGTCGTTGACCACCAGAGAGTTCACCAGGGTAGCGACTAAATAAATTGGACGATATACGAACTAACTCTGCGAGTTCTTGCAAGCGCTCATTGATTTTTGATGGTGGCCAGTTTAGATATACTGCCATGAGTGTGACATTGTCACTTACTGATAAATGAGGAAATAGCCCACCCTCCTGAATAACGTATCCCATTCGGTGGCGCAAGGCAGTAATGTTGTCGGGAGACAAGACTGATTCTTCAAAATAAATCGAACCGCTTTCTACTTTTAGTAATCCGGCAATAAGACGTAATATGGTTGATTTTCCACAGCCACTAGGACCGATAAGTACGGTGGTTTTCTTTGGCTGAAATTCTAGATTAATTGCAGATAGTGCCGCTGTGTTTCCAAAATGAACAGATATGTTGTCAAATTTGAGCATTTTTGCTGTGTCGCTAATTTTCTGGAATTTCTTAAGTTTATATTCTTGTCGGCTAATCCTCAAGCGAGATAGCGTTATAAGTACAAATGCGTTCTGAATTTCGTTAAGGAGCTTAGGTCTGACACCTATTTATTTTAAATGTAGACTATTAGCAAACCAGGCAGACTTATATTGAAAGTAATTTGCTAATAGCGCATAAGTAAAAAATTGATGAAAACAAAAATATTGAAGCAGGATAAATTTGCCCAGAAATGGGTTATTCTACAGCTTCGTTATGTGTAAAAAATCAGTAGTGATATCGGAGCTGGGCAAAATAAATAGACTCGGAATCGACCTTATAAATCATTCGATGCTCATCATTTATTCGGCGAGACCAGTAGCCGGCTAATGCATGCTTGAGTGGTTCTGGTTTACCGATACCTTCAAAAGGTGAGCGCTGAATATTTTTTACAAGAGAGTTAATGCGTTTAACCATTTTCTTATCCGTTTTTTGCCAGTATAGGTAATCATCCCAGGCATGATCAGAGAA
>CAZZJI010000142.1:0-4406 GCA_964654485.1 uncultured Gammaproteobacteria bacterium
TATTAATTCAAAATACGGATCAGCGTTCAAAAGACTATACGAATATCCAGAATCAGTTCCGACCTGGGCATGCTGATTACACTTATCAGCAAAAGTATGGTGTTCGTGATTACCGCGGTGGCGGACGATCATCTGCACGTGAAACAGCAATGCGTGTTGCCGCTGGCGGCATTGCCAAGAAATATTTGAATGAGCAATTCGCTATTACAGTAAATGGTTTCCTCGCGCAATTAGGGCCTATTAATTTGCTTCCCGGTGATATTCGATCAATCGATTGGACTCAGGTCAACAGTAATCCGTTTTTTTCGCCCGTTGCGGCTAAGGTGCCTGAACTTGAAAAATACATGGACGACTTAAGAAAAGAGGGTAATTCGATCGGCGCCCGCGTAAATATAATTGCAACGAACGTACCACCAGGGTTAGGCGAACCGGTGTTCGATCGTTTTGATGCAGATGTTGCCAAAGCAATGATGGCGATTAATGCTGTCAAAGGCGTAGAACTCGGTGCTGGATTCGCAAGTGTAGAACAAAAGGGATCAGAGCACCGTGATGAAATGACGCCGCAAGGTTTCTTGAGTAACAATGCGGGGGGCGTATTAGGGGGCATTACGTCGGGTCAGGATGTTGTGGTCAGTATCGCAATGAAGCCTACGTCCAGTATTCGATTGCCAGGAAAAAGTATTGATGTGCGGGGTAATCCGGTTGACGTAGTGACTACCGGGCGACATGATCCTTGTGTTGGAATACGTGCTACCCCCATCGCTGAAGCCATGTTAGCCATCGTGTTAATGGACCACGTGTTACGCCAGCGAGCACAAAATATCGATGTAAAGTCAGAAACGCCCATTGTTCCTTCCCATACTTGATCTTGTCGCAGATAGCCTCCAGGGCGATTGGCGCTAATTAATGTCTACTAATCAGCACGCTATGCCTTATTGGCGCCTATCCAATTTTTATCTTTTTTATTTTGCCAGTCTTGGCGCGTTTATTCCGTATTGGAGTGTTTATTTGCAATCCCTTGGTTTTTCGCCAAGAGAAATTGGTGAACTCATGGCCATCCTGATGGCAACAAAAATTTTGTCACCGAATATTTGGGGATGGATTGCTGACCACACCGGCAAGCGTATGGTTATCGTCCGCTTAGGATGCTTAGCCGCGCTCTTTGTTTTTTGTGGAGTGTTTTTTTATCAGGATTATTGGTGGTTAGCAGGGATAATGTTTGGCTATAGTTTTTTCTGGAACGCCGCACTTCCCCAGTTTGAAGCGACAACGTTTAGCTATTTAGGCGATCGCTCGGAGAATTACAGCAACATACGTGTATGGGGTTCAATTGGCTTCGTATTATCAGCGTCATTGGTTGGCCTGGCACTTGATTATTACAGTGTGCAATTGTTGCCATATATCAGTATCTTTTTATTGTTGGGGATTTGGTTGGCAAGTTTGGTTGTAAAAGAGCGTGATGCGGGTCAGCTTAATTTATACCATGAGCCACTAAGGAATATTTTATTTCGACCCTGTGTTATTGCTTTGTTTGTGTCTTGCCTATTGATGCAGGCCAGTCATGGACCTTATTACACATTTTATACGATCTATATGGAGTCGCATGGTTATGCGCGTGGCTGGGTAGGGCAATTATGGTCGTTGGGTGTTATCGCCGAAGTGGTCGTTTTTTTAATAATGTATAAATTGGTAAATCGTTTTGGTTTGCGTAATTTGATGTTAGTGAGTTTAGCCGTTGCATCTTTTCGATGGGTATTAACGGGTTTGTATGTCGAAAACACATGGGTGATGATTTTTGCTCAAATTTTGCATGCAGCCAGCTTTGGTGTATATCACGCGGCGGCAATACAGCTGATTCACAAGTACTTTACCGGGAAACATCAAGGTAAAGGCCAGGCACTTTATAGCAGCGTGAGCTTTGGTGTGGGTGGTGCTCTGGGTAGCCTGTACAGTGGTTATGTCTGGGATGCAATGGGTGAACAGGCGATATTTTATGTTGCTGCCATTGTCAGTGCTTGTGGTTTTATTGTGGCCTGGTTCGGTATAGAAAAAAAATAATTGCAAGCCAACGGGAATTAGCAAATCCCTGATATGTGATGATTATGTGATATGTTTTTTATATAGTCGGTAATTATAAATTTTAGCAGGCACAATTTTGGTAGGAACAATTAAAGTAGACCATGCCACGCAAAGTCCTTGTAATAGAAGATAATCGCGATATTGCTCATCTGGTTGCATTGCATCTGGGTGATCTCGGTATCGTTGTGGATCACGCCTTGAGAGGTGATGATGGTTTATCGAAAGCGAAAAACGAGCGTTATGACCTCATTATCCTCGATCTTATGTTGCCGGGTGTTGATGGAATTGAAGTATGTCGACAAATTCGTGCTGAAAAATATTATGTCCCAATATTGATGCTAACGGCGAAAAGTTCGGAATTGGATCGTGTATTGGGTTTAGAAATTGGTGCGGACGATTATCTTACAAAACCATTCAGTATCCGCGAGTTGATAGCCAGAGTAAAAGCTATTTTCCGGCGGGTTGATGCAATGGGAGATACTGACTCGACTGAAAAAACAGGAGAAACCTTATTCATCGGTGATCTCGAACTCGATTTAGGCAAACGAAAATTTAAAAAGCAAAGCAAGGAGATTGAATTAACGGCGAAAGAGTTTGACTTGTTATGGCATTTTGCGGAACACCCTGGTCGTGTATATACACGTACACAATTACTGGATTTGATTTGGGGTTACGGCCATGAAGGATATGAACATACCGTTAATTCGCATATAAATCGACTGCGGGCGAAAATTGAAAAAAATCCATCCAAGCCTGATTATATTCTGACAGTCTGGGGTGTCGGTTATAAATTTGCCGAAATTGAGGTGGCACTGGATACATGATTAGATTAAATACCCTCTACGGAAAACTCTCGGTAACCCTGTTTGGGTTGGTGTGTATGATTGGATTTCTGTTTTTTCTACTGGTGCGTTTTTCCAGTGAAATGTATCAGCAGGAAGTTTCGCAAAAATTAAACAGGACATTGGCAGACCATATTGTTTCTGAAGCGCTGTTATTGAAAGACAAAAAAATCAATAAAAAAGCACTTAAGGAAATATTTCACATGCTTATGGTGATTAATCCAAGTATTGAAATTTATTTGTTGGATGTAAAAGGTAACGTGCTTGATTACTCCGCGCCGCAAGGCAAGGTAAAGCGTCAAGTTGTCGATACGAAAAAAATAGAAAAATTTATTAGCGGTGATGTACGTTATCCGGTGTTAGGTGATGATCCGCGTGATTTGTCCCGCGAGAAAGTTTTCTCTGCAGCACGAATACCTGCGCAAGGACCGCTTGAAGGTTATCTGTATGTTATTTTGGGTGGTGAGGAATTCGATAGTGTTGCTGAGATGTTGCAGGGGAGTTATATCCTGGGGTGGAGTATGTGGGGTTTGGCAGCAGGGTTAATGATTGCGATGTTGGGTGGATTAGCCATTTTTTTTATACTGACCCGGCGACTTAAGCGCTTATCAAATGCAATGTTGCACTTTACGCAAAATAAAGGCGACGCCAAAGATGAGTCGCGTTATAAAATAAAAGGTATGGCCAGAGATGAAATAGATGTGTTAGGTCAACAGTTTAACAACATGGCAGAGCAAATTACCGCACAAATTACCGAGCTTAAAAAGACAGATCAGATCCGCCGCGAGTTAGTGGCCAATGTGTCACATGATTTGCGTACCCCGTTGGCTTCTATGGTGGGTTATCTTGATACCTTATTACTTAAAGATGAAGAGTTGCAAAAACATGAACGAATTCAATATCTTGAGATCGCGCTAAACCAGAGCCAACACCTTGGGGAACTGGTTGCTGAGCTTTTTGAGCTGGCACGACTCGACTCTTATGAAGCGGTTGTATATGCAGAATCATTTTCCATGGGTGAGCTGGTTCAGGACGTCACGTTAAAATTTCAGCTCGAAGCCCAAAAGAAACAGGTCACCTTACAGACTGATTTCGGATCAAATGTACCTTTAGTATATGGTGATATTGCGCTGATGCAGCGTGTACTTGAAAATTTGATCGAAAATGCGATTAGACATACACCACAGGGCGGTAGCGTGACACTTTTGTTAGTGCCAGAGTGTGAGAGCGTCATCGTAAAAGTCGCGGATACTGGCTGTGGGATTCCTGAAAATGAATTAGAGCGTATTTTCGATCGTTTTTACCGATTAGAGAGAAGTCGGCGTTCTGATAAGGCTGGAAATGCCGGATTAGGCCTGGCGATTGCCAGCCGTATTCTGGAGTTGCATCAAAGTAAAATATCTGTAGAAAGTGAAGTAAATGTCGGTACGACATTTCTGTTTAACCTGCCAGTATACCCGCCCCATCAAGCCCTATAGATAATAT
>CAZZJI010000143.1:0-4328 GCA_964654485.1 uncultured Gammaproteobacteria bacterium
GGCAATTCGCTGGTATTGGTCTGTATTTAAACACGATGGTTTGGTTTTATATCCACCGTCTTCGTTGGTTGAAAATATTGGGTTTGATGGTAGTGGAACTCATGGTTGGAGATCGGCAGATCGTATCAAAAAACATGATGATTCAAACAACACTAAGATTCAGCATGGTTTTCCTGATCTATTGGAAGTTAATGTTTATGCTTACTCTTGTGTTCAAAAAAAATTAACATCTGGATATGGATTATTAGGAAAGATGATAAAAGTTTTGAGGCGTTTTGTTTCATAGATTCTCAATGGAGATTAATTAATTTAAACTCTGTTTTGTTTATTATAAAAAGTATATTTCACTCAGATATAAAACATGAATATCAATTTTTTTCTGAAACGTATCACAGGTCGAGCTACTTGTCGTATTGAGCATGGATCAATTCTTTCAAAAAAAGCTCGGATTTTAAATGCATCTGGTGATAGTGATAGAATTCGTATAAAAAGTAACACGAGAATACAAGGTGAGTTATTTGTATTTGGACATGGTGGTCAGATAGATATTGGTGAATGGTGTTTTATTGGTGATGGAGCAAGAATTTGGTCATCTTCTAAAATTTTAATTGAAGATCGTGTAATGATTTCGCATAACGTCAATATTTTTGATAACCTCACACATCCTCTAAGCCCAATTTTACGTCATGAGCAATTTAAATCGATAGTAACTAGAGGACACCCGTCATCTGATCTTGATCTTGGTGAAAAATCAGTACGAGTTTGTTCTGACGCTTGGGTTGGTACGGGTGCAATTATTTTAAAAGGCGTAACAATTGGAAAAGGCTCCATTGTTGGAGCTGGGGCAGTTGTAACGAAAGATGTTCCACCATTTACGATTGTGGCTGGTAATCCGGCGCGTATTATCAGGGAATTGACAGAAGATGAGCGGCGATAAGCAATTTAGTAGCTGGGAAGCTGCTGTTGAGTGGTTGCGGAAACAGTCAGATCAGCAGGAGCTTGTTCACGCAGCTTACTATGACGATCCTCTGTTACAATCCGCTCAACGATATTGGGAAGGTGAAGAGTGGCTAGCAATTAGGTTGCTTATGCAAGGGAGAACTGGTCGTGCTTTAGACATTGGTGCAGGACGTGGAATTGCCAGTTTTGCACTTGCACGTGATGGATTTGAGGTAACGGCATTGGAGCCTGATCCGAGTACAATTGTTGGCGCTGGTGCAATTCGACAGCTAGCCATTGATAGTGGCTTATCAATCAAGGTTACACAAGAGTTTTCTGAAAAACTTCCCTTTGAAGATGATTCCTTCGATGTGGTTTTAGCACGTGCTGTACTGCATCATATGGATGATCTTGAACAGGGATGTGCTGAGGTTCATCGTGTATTGAAACCAGGTGGACTGTTTGTTGCAGTACGCGAACACGTGATTAGCCAGCACGATGATTTGGACGCTTTTCTTGACGTCCATCCACTGCATAAGCTTTATGGGGGAGAGCATGCTTTTTTATTAAATGAGTATACCGGAGCGCTCAAAAAAGCTGGATTTGATATCAGAAAGACACTTGATCCTTTTTCATCACCGATTAATTACTTCCCACACACACTTAATTCTCTGCGTGAAGAAATCTTGCTACGCGTGAATCGTATCCCCTTTGCGAAACCACTAGCAAGTTTACTTTTTAGTAATGCAGTTTGTTTTGCGGTTTTTTTGCGCTTGGTTTCGCTTGTTGATAATCGTCCTGGGCGTTTGTATTCATTTATTTGTGATAAGCAAAAGGCCACATAATGAGTACAGTTTGGATTACGGGTGCACAAGGTTTTATCGGGCGGCATTTAGCAAGGCATTTGTTTAATTCCGGGCACCAGGTGTATGGCATTGGGCATGGTGTTTGGTCGGAGTATAATTACAGTGCATGGGGATTGAGCGGTTGGTTGAATGGTGAAATTGATGCGACCAATCTCAATAATATTGCGGAGCAAAGTGGACTTCCAGATCAGGTCTATCATCTCGCTGGCGGATCAGCTGTTGGTCCTTCGATTAAAGCACCCTTAGAAGATTTTAGTCGGACTGTTTTTTCCTGCGCACGATTATTGGACTGGTTGCGAAGCAGTGCACCAAAAGCCTGCCTTGTCACAGTATCAAGTGCCGCTGTTTATGGTTCGGGTCATGATGCTGCTATTGCCGAGAGCGATGCAATTCATCCTTTTTCGCCGTATGGGCATCATAAAATGATGATGGAGCAGTTATGTCATAGTTACGCAGAAACGTATGGCTTGCGTAGCGTTGTTGTGCGTTTGTTTTCTGTTTATGGATCATGGTTGCGTAAACAATTGTTGTGGGATTTATGTAGTCGTCTTGCTTCTGGTGAAACTGTGCTGTGTTTAGGTGGCTCTGGGAAGGAGTTGCGTGACTGGACTGATGTGAGTGATGTGGTACGTTTGCTAGCGTTTGCAGCATCAATTAAGGGTGATGGTGTGAGCATTATGAATGGCGGTTCCGGGGTGGCGACTTCGGTACAGGATGTCGCACAGATGGTAGTGAATGCATGGGATGTTGCCGGAATCAGTGTTGCTTTCAATGGATTAAGCCGAGCGGGTGATCCCTTCAGCTTAGTGGCTGATAGTCGTCGCCTTGACGGATTAAATTTTGAGTGGCAAGTGCCCGTGGAAGATGGTATTCGAGCTTATGTTGAATGGTGTAAGGAGGTTGTGGTTTGAACAAAATCCGGATTGGCTTTCCACTGATCAACAGCGCTGGATGGACAGGGGGATTTAATTATCTTTATAATTTGTTGAGTGCGCTGAGTGAGCATCAAGCAAACAGGATTAAACCAATCCTTTTTTGCGGGCTGGATGCCGATGAGGATGATGTTGCGAAGTTTGCACAACTGGAGAATATTGAAATCGTACGTTCTAGCGCTTTTAATATCGCTAGAAACAAAGTAAGTTTAAGATTGGCAGTATTGACGGGAGTTGATGGGCTTGTACTGAAAGCTTTACGCGCTGAAGCTGTCGACGTGGTTTTTGAGAATGCAATATTTTTTGGTTGGCGCATGCCGATACCTGCGATTGCCTGGTTTCCGGATTTTCAACATCGACGTTTACGCGACTATTTTAGTCATATCGCGTTTTGGAGGCGTGAAATCGGTTTTCGAGTACAAATCGCATCCAAGCGGCTTGTTATGTTAAGTAGTGAGGATGCGCGTACAGATTGCGAGTCTTTTTACCCGAATTCTATTGATCGTACAGCGGTTGTCAGGTTTGCATCACCGATTGATGCGCAGTTGATGCTTGGGAATACAGCCGAGGTGCTGAGCGAATATGCTATCAGTCAGCCTTTTCTTTATTTGCCAAATCAATTCTGGAAGCACAAGAACCACACAATTGTTATCGAAGCGCTTGGGTTGCTTAAAAAGCAAGGTTGTGAAGTTTTGGTAATATCAACAGGAAATCCACGTAATTTCTTACATCCTGATGTGTACTCGAAGCTTGAGCTAAAAGTGTTGGAATTAGGTTTGGAAACAAACATGCGATTTTTGGGAATGGTGCCTCGCTCTCATGTTATTAGTTTGATGCGAACTTGTTGTGCGCTTATCAATCCTTCGTTTTTTGAAGGTTGGAGTAGCACTGTAGAGGAAGGACGAGCTTTCGGAACTCCGATGCTGCTAGCGGATATCGCTGTTCATCGCGAGCAGATGGGTAGCAATGCAGATTATTTTAGTCCTACAGATCATGTGGCGCTGGCTCAATTAATGCGCCAATTCACAGATGCGGCTCGTGATGTATTAGAACCGCGTTCAGTGCAAGCAGGTGCTACACAGAATGTCACTCAGTTTGCTCAAGATTTTGTAAAAACGGTGGATTGGACGATCCGTAATAGCCAATCTTAATTGATATAAAATTTACTTGTCCGATTTCCACTAAGTATGTTGTTTATTTTGAAAGAGTATTGGTTTTGGTGAATGATGCTGAAAGATATTGTCGAATTAAGTCAGCGTACCTTTTTTAAAGGTGTTGTTGTTTCCAATAAGATAATACTGAAATACATCATAATCAATTAAGTTATATGAGTTATTATGTTTGCATCGTTGTGAACATGATATGTTCGTGCCTACCAGGAGTATAAAGTTGGCTAAAGTTGCATTAATTACCGGTGTTACCGGTCAGGATGGTTCGTATCTGGCTGAGTTGTTGTTAGACAAAGGCTATGAAGTGCACGGTATTAAACGTCGTGCTTCGTCGTTTAACACTGAACGGGTCGATCATATTTATCAAGATCAGCATGAAGGTGATGTTAAATTTAAATTGCACTATGGGGATTTAACCGATA
>CAZZJI010000144.1:0-4326 GCA_964654485.1 uncultured Gammaproteobacteria bacterium
TGGTTGTTTTTGCCTTTGTATTTTTTACAGGGTTAGTTCTCCCTGAAAGAATGGTAATACCTGTGCAAGGAGCAACAACGAAAGATTGGAATCACAACACTTTTTGGTATGAACCCTGGGGAAGCTCAGGGGTACATAAAGGAATCGATGTTTTTTCACCGGTAGGAAAACCTATTATTTCCTCTACTTATGGGATTGTAGTATTTACAGGAAATATTGATAAAGGCGGAAATGCAGTAGCTATTCTTGGTCCCAAGTGGCGTATTCACTACTATGCACATCTAAACGACATTAATGTGAGTCTAGGATCAGTTGTTAACACATCCGAATTAATTGGAGGCGTTGGTAATACTGGCAATGCTAGAGAAAAACCGCCACACCTACACTACACTATTTTGACGTTAGTGCCATACATTTGGAGAGGGGATGCATCAACACAGGGATGGAAAAAAATATTTTATCTTAATCCAAGTGAGAAGCTATTAGAGGTCCATTCGTGAAGATGCAATATCAAAAAATTTAACGAGGACACAATTTCAATGCGCAAAAACCCGCGCATTGAAAAAATCACCTGTTAATTAAACGTGACCGTAGTTTAGGAGCTTCCATTGACTATTGATATTCACCAGCTAACGCCCGAAGAAGTGCCTCTGATGGAAGAGCTCTTAACTACTTTCGGTAATGCGTTCGAAGATATAGGACAGGGCCGATTAAAGTCAAATATTCACGTTTTTTTAGGGTATTCTTCCGTTGTTTCAATGGCTTGGGTTGGTCCGTCTATTACCACTTAAAAATGGAACGAGATGAAGTCTTAATTCGAGTTTGATCCTATACTATTAAACCCTCTACTATTAAAAGGGATAGTTATGAAGTTAGCAAAACGTATGATGGTTATCATTCTGGTTTCATTGGCATGTGCGGGCTGTGACCAAGGAACAAAATTACTTGCTAGCACCTATTTGCCAAAGTACGAAATGACTTCATATTTTAACGATACTGTTCGTATTGGGTATGTCGAAAATACAGGCGCGTTTCTCGGCCTTGGAAGTTCATTGCCAGAAAATATTCGCTTCTCATTATTTACGGTTTTGGCTGGGCTATTCTTAATTGGGTTGTTCATCTATTTGGTATATGGTTCAAGTCTGAACCTAATTACCGTTATTGGGTTTTCGTTGCTATTGAGCGGAGGAGGCAGCAACCTATATGACCGTATCGTAAATGATGGTGCAGTTATTGATTTCTTAAATATAGGTATTGGGGTAGTTAGAACAGGGATATTTAATGTAGCAGATATGGCCATCATGCTTGGTGGCGTTTTATTGTTCGTTGCCCACTCAAAATATAGTAGTCGTGCGGATGGTTAGGTAAAATACTGGCTAGCACCAGAAATTAAATTAGCTAAGAATTATCGTTTAAGCTCTGACCAACTAAAAGATTTTGCTAATTGAGTTCGGTCGCATAACAAAAAATAGAGCATGGAGATTTAATTTGTGAGTGAAAAATCACAGTTAATATTAATGGCTAAGTATAATCAACTTATGAATCAACGGATGATTAAAGCGTCTGCTAACCTGTCAATTGATTCGCTTAGGGAAAACAAGGGTGCATTTTTTAAATCAGTTATAGGCACATTGAATCACATATTGATCGGCGATATTTTGTGGTTAAAAAGATTTTCAACTTCTCCAAGTGCCTATGTTTCGTTGAAGTCAATAAGCAAATTAAAAAAGCCAAAGGGATTAGATACGATTCTTTTTTGTGATCTAGCTTCTTTTAATAAAGAAAGATCAATGTTAGATAATGTCATTATTGAATGGTGCAATGAGCTGAAGGAAAATGATCTAGATAAACCCTTTAAATATACCAATTATAAAGGTGAAGTACATAATAAAAGATTAGGTGACTTAATATTACATGTCTTTCTCCATCAAATTCACCATAGAGGACAAGTAACTACTCTTTTGTCTCAAGAGGGTGTTGATTTTGGCGAAACAGATTTGCCTGAGATTGTGCCTAATGAAAGCCAGGCATAACAATGCGCTCCTGCCAACTCTGTTTGTGGTGGATGCGGACATCAAAGGTTTCTTTGATAACATCCCCCACAAGCTAATCATGGAGTTGATTACCCGCGAATCCGCTTCCAGCAAAGCAGGTAGGAAAAGATAAATTTCGGATTACACATATTAATCAAGCAACCATTCTCATTCAAACAGATAAAGTAAATATTCTAACTGACCCTATATGGTCTAAACGCTCAAGTCCGGTTTCATGGGCTGGCCCTAAAAGACTACGTGCCCCGGGTGTCAAAATAAAAGATTTGCCTCCTATTGATATTGTGTTGATAAGCCATGACCACTACGACCACTTGGATATTTCAACCTTGAAAATGATTGTAGAAGAAGATAATCCAATAATAGTTGTCGGTTAGGGAGTTGCTGCGATCTAAAGGATTGAGCAATATAGTGGAATTAGACTGGTGGCAAGAACACCATTTTTCGTCCAGTGCTATCGAAAATATTTTTGTACCAGCGAGGCATAATTCAGGCAGAGGAATTTTTGATAAAAATAAAACATTATGGGGAGGTTTTGTAATAAAATCTCCTGCTGGTCATTTGTATTTTTCTGGAGATACAGCATATGGTGAGTTTCTATCTTCCATAAAGAATAAATTTGAAAGTTTCAAAGTAGCACTTCTTCCAGTTGGGCATTATGAGCCAAGATGGATGATGGAAACACATCACATGAACCCAGACGATGCTGTGAAATTGCACAAATACCTGAATATTGAGCAAAGTATTGGAATGCATTTTGCTACATTTGGCGCTCACAATGATGAAGAAGTGGACCAACATGAGAAGGATTTGAAAAATGCCCTTCAAAAATTTTGCACTGTACTCACTCAGCCCTGACTATTCGAAACCCCAGGGTACTATACCGATCAGTCGGAGTAATTTCTCCCCGGTTAGATACACGTAAATCTATCGGCCAGTTCAGCCAACCACCACTGCGGATAGCACGTCTGCCCTGCCTCACACCCTTGGTAGATACGACTAGCTCCTGCCCATTATAGGGAAAGGCATATTCCGATGCAGTCCATTCCCAGGCATTGCCCGACATATCATACAGTCCAAAATCATTGGGTTTGAAACTGCTAACAGGATAGGTCCCGGCTAGTTCCGAACCCTGACCACAACGGTTGCAACGCGCATTAGCACTACCAACGTCATTACCCCATGCAAAATTACCTTCCTCACCTGCACGCGCCGCATATTCCCACTCAGCTTCCGTTGGCAGGCGGTATTGTTTGCCTGTCTGCTCAGTTAACCATTGCGCATAGTCATTGGCGTCATTCCAACTCACACACACAACCGGGTGATTTTGCATTTGTGAAAAATCAGCGGCCGGGTATTTCCAGCTTTTCCCGCCACGCATATAACACCCGTCTTCCCTTTCGGCTTCGGTGACGAAACCGGTGTTGCTGACGAATACACTAAATTCCTTTACCGTTACTTCAACCACACCTATCGCGAACGGTTTTGCGATTTCCACTTCATGCACTGGCTTTTCATCCGCAGCACCACGACCCTGCATATCACCCATCATAAAATAACCAGCAGAAACCCGGACCATAACTGGACCCAGGCCACCACTGGCAAGCGGATCCTGAAACACAGGGAACGAGGGATGGAGCGACGTTATAGAACAGGCAGAAACCAGGATTATAGAAACAGAAAAGATAAAAATTTTAATTAGCGAAGAGTGCAAAACAGTTATTAACTTTGTATTCGTTCAAATCAAATTTGCATCGATATTCCGGAAATCCAGCTTACCACCTTGCTGCCACATCTACAACAATAGGAGGGACACATCTGGGGTAACGGGTCGCGCGTGAATAGTGGTCAAGTTGCTTGCATCATATTCATTGCAGAAAATGATTATGAAATTATTTTATACAAACAACCTGCAAAAAAAAACGATTAACAAAATTAGCTACTTCATCTTGTCCTAGGTGGTTGTTAAACAACTGGCTGACTTACCGATTCGCTACCATAATAAAATTATGGTCAGAGACCACGCTTTATGATCCTAAATTTTGGGACTGCTTTGCAGAACCTAAGATGTAGCATCAAAAAATGGCGAAGAAGAATAGAGCCTTTTTATCCGTTACCTCTTTTGATAAATTGGCGGTATGGCGTTAGAATAAACTTTATTGTATACGGGTAGCTGGATCGTAAAATATCGGCTTTTGAAAGGCTTGAGCCGTATGATGGGAAACTATCATGTACGTTTCTTATGGGGGGCGTCTCTACCCCCTTGAGCATGGCG
>CAZZJI010000145.1:0-4253 GCA_964654485.1 uncultured Gammaproteobacteria bacterium
TTGGGCATCTCGGCTAATATGTATCCATTTATGCTTTCCGGTAACCTGTTGATGGCATTGCTTGTTGTATCGGTTTGGCAGAAATCGGATAAAAATTATTTGTGGAATAAATAAGTGGTTGTCGAAAACTTGATGTCTAAAAAAGCACTTGCTGTAAATTTAAATAATCTCAAAGGGTTGCCAGAACCAGTAGAAAAATACTTTCGTTATGTGTTAAAAGATGGAAAAGAGTTTATCAATGTTGTCAGATTAGAACAAATTGGAAAACTTAAGATCAGCCCGGAATCTAAGAAATGGTCTCCATTCCAGGCGTCACAAGTTATTTCACAAAATCCAACTTCCTTTGTATGGGATGCAAAAATAAAGGTCTCACGCTTTTTACATATTCGCGTGAGAGATTCGTTTTCTGAGGGTATTGGAGATGGCAGGGTTTCCCTAATGTCCGTGATAACTATAGGTCATGAAATGGACATACCAGAATTAAACTCCGGTGCATTATACAGATATTTGGCTGAAGCTGTATGGCATCCAACATCCCTGCTTCCAGAGTCCGGTGTAAACTGGGAGCCGATAGATGAGAATAGGGCTGTAGCTCATTTGTCAAAATATGGCATTTCAATATCTCTTGAATTTAGGTTTAACATTATTGGTGAGATTACAGGAATATTTACAAAAGATCGCTACGGAAAATTTGACAACAATTATATTAAGCATCCCTGGGAAGGAAGATTTAGTAATTATCGAGAATTTAATGGAATAAAAATACCAACCAAAGGTGAAGTTGGGTGGTATCTTCCTGGTGGGTGGTGGCTATTTTGGAAAGGACAAGTTGTTAAAGTAAAATTTGATTTTGCAAATTAATATATCGCTTCGCTCAAATAGGATAGCAAATTCACCGCTTATTTTATCGTTGGCGGCACGAAGAGCAAAGAGTAGGGGGAAGTTAATGATGTAGTTATACATAAGCTTGAGTGCTTCAATTGCCATCTGGTAATCCTTCCATTTATGGCTGCCCGCAAAAATAGAGATTAGGCCACCAGGGTAAACTTTTGTTTTGGGGAGTGCCATACTGCTGTTTCATTTTCGGGCTCCACTTCACAATCGAGTTAAGAATATAGTGGTAGTTTGAAACAACTTCTTAAAAAAATATTTTTAACCTGATTAATATTGTTGAATAATGTTTTACTCAGATAAAATTTACTCACTAAATGTAGGGGAGAGGTTTATTTGGGAATTGTATAAAATATAATGAAGTTGACAAGCTTAGGGAATATGGGGAATCAATCAAAATTTAAAAATCACATTTTACAGAGAAACCAGATAAGGAGGAAATGAATAAAAAAACATCGTTGTTATTTTCATATAGTTAATACCACTCTTGTGGCAGAAAAATTTAGGGTAAATAGACCGAGAAAACGGTCAAACCTTTAAAAGTTCCCCGGCATAGCCGGGAAGTAGCGTTTAATTATTTGACAGAAAATATGGAGGTTGTTATGTCAGTAGAACTCGAAATACAAGATGGTTCACCCCAATGGTGGAATAGCCCTGATCTCTGGGTTGTGCCGGGGAATGATCCTGATGGTTCACCGGGTCAACCAATAGCCGGGCAAGCCGCTTATCTATGGGGACGTGTTCGCAATAACGGTAGCACCCCTGCGAATAGTGCACAGGTCAACTTTTACTGGTCCAATCCTGCGACCGGAGTATTGCGCAGCAACTCAACGCTTATTGGATCATCTTTTGTTGATCTTGATCCTGGTGAAACTCAGGAGGTTTTATGTCTTACACCATGGGTGCCCACCATAGTTAATGACGGACATGAGTGCATTGTGGCAGAAGTGATTCATGCTGCAGATCCGCTGCCGTCACCTTTGCCGGATGCTTTTGATCCACCGGCTTATCTGCAAATAGCACAGCGAAATCTATCTGTGTTATCAATGAAGAAATCAATGATGATGTTGCCAATTCAGATTGCGGCCCCCGCTCGTGAAAAAAGATCACTTGAAGTCATGCTTGAGTTTGGTGAAGAAATTGGTCGCAAAGCTTTGCTTCAACTGGGCATTGGTAAAATAGAGTACACGAAAAAACCAATGGTTAAAGCTGAACTGTCAATAGATCGGGAATGTGGAAAAATTAATGATAAACATTGTTGTCATAGTTTAAAAGTTAACCTGGATCCCGGTACCAGTATGGCCGTTTATCTCAAAGTGGATCCATGCGACATTAAACCGGGTGTCTATACACCCATAAATGTCATAGCCCGTGAAGGTGATAGAATAGTTGGCGGTGTCACCTTTATTGTTATTTACTCAGGGGAGGAGTAAATCATGACTGCTAAAACACCAATGGATATAGAAAAACGCCCATTTTCCGTCGAACCACTCACTAATGTTATGCTGCCGGATGGTATTTTTGATACAGCCATTTTTTCACAGCGTATTACCTGTTATTACACCAATACATCAGGCAACGATCTGAATGATGTAACAATCTATCTGGAGAGTGTTGGTGACCCTGGAATTGTGCCGGTTTCAAAAACATTCTTTTTTCCGGTAATCAGGGCGGGCGCATCGGTACGTGTCTTCTGGCTGGCGGATTTCCGTAACGGCACGCCTGGAAAGAAGCTTGTAAGTTTTATCGCACAAGCGAAGGGTATGGACTCAAAAAGAGCAATCAAACAGATATTTGTGTCAAAAACCACCTATGATGAAACGACAAAGGAATATACGTGTGAGGTTGAAGAGGGTAGCCTGAAGGTATCGTATATGCGTGTCATAGGCCCAAGAAATGAATGGAATGATGGCCATGGCCGTGATTGTTGTTGCTGCCGCTGCAAACCCGGGGGTCGACCGCCAAAAGAAAAAATTGGGCCCTGGGTGCCTAAAGAGATGAGGATGGCTTTCTATCCCAATCCAGGATATGAAGGTATGCATGGTGATCTGCCTTTCAGCGATCCCTGGTGGAAAATTCTTGCATGGATAGTAGCGGCAATTGCAGCTATTGTGGCCATAATAGCTGCAATAAAGGGTGCTGGTACTGCATATGTTGGAGTGAGTGGTGGTTTTGATGAAACTGAGCCATCCGTATCATGCTGTGAACCAGATGTTGGAGGTGCAGTAGAAGGCGTAGCCGATGAAGCCACTGTAGCAAGTGTGGCATCGGCAGTTGCTGCAGTTGCAGTTGCTGTAGGTCTGTCGGATGCTGAAGATCCCTGGTGGCGAGGCCAAAAAGCTACACCGCCGGGAAAAGGAGAAATTACTCAGGTAGAAAAAGTTGACGTTATCTTTGACTATCCCGGTGGCGCGCCCAATGCGGGTGTGGCTTATCCGGTTGATGTTAAGTGGACATATCAGCGTGTCACAAATGCCAATACGTATAATTACAGTGTTGATGAGCAGCAGGTTAATATCCATGTAAGCGATGGCGTGGAAGTGATTGCTCCAGACACTCATTATGCATTTAAAGAACCATTGGTAATAAAAGCCAGGTTCCATAAAACAGATGGCGAGTATTTCTCTGGGCCGGAACTTTATGCATTTGCACTTTTACGATCACCCGACGGACTTTATTTTAGAATGGATTTGTTGGATGACGGTATTGATTTTGATGTAGATCCCAATGACGGGACGTACACCGGCTCTATTCATCTGGAATCACTGTATAAGATTCTTCTCAAACAAAATCTTGAACTTGAAGGTGTCTGGAAGGTATATGTATTTGCGCAGGATGTGAATGGTGCAACACCCGACATGCTTCCTGAAGTAGCAGCAACTTACATCGGTGGTTTTATGGTTTCAAGTGCAGTTAAGCTCACGTTTGACCCGGGTTTGCCTTGCCCCTTACAGGCGCAGGCAAGTATCAATGTCATGACGTAAACCACTGTTAGGTTGGAGGTTAACTTTTTGGAGTGGTATAAAAATCCAGGTAAATATGAATTGGTGATAATTAAAACGAGTGTTTTATACGAAGAGGTTTTCCTGTCTAAATAACTGTTCCAAAAAGGTATCCAGTTATTCTCGCAAAGGCGCGAAGTTCGCAAAGGAAAAACATATGATTTCTTTGTGTTCCTGGCGTCTTTGCGGGATTTTATATACATGTGCGACCGGAGCGAAGCGTAGGAAGTGCCGAATGTGACCAGAATCTTGCGAAGCAAGATTGGGAAATCCGTAACGAAGCCCGAAGGGATTCTATGGAAAAGTCGCGTAGCGAGGTTCTACGGTGTGAAATGCCCGCTGTTTGGGTGCAAAGTGGAT
>CAZZJI010000146.1:0-4220 GCA_964654485.1 uncultured Gammaproteobacteria bacterium
GGTCACCCTCCCATGAGTCGATTATAACTACCTGGGTGAACAGACAACTCCCAGGACAGGACTTTCGCCTGCTGGAGACGCAGCCTTATAGGCTGCGCACAGAGCAAATCAGCCGACCGCGCTCGAAGGCAAGAAACTTGAACCCGCGATGAATCCAAACAAAATCAATAAACTAAACGCCACCACCGACCCAGCGGGTCGGACTGCATTTGCTTTGTTATGTATCATTGTTTCGTGCCCGTTTTGCAATACGCCAATGAAACACAAAAACGATTGATGCAATAAAAATAATTATTATGGATCTGACTATGCTCATATTTGATTCTGTTCGTATACGTTCAACTTCCAATATCTCGAACCGTTTCCGTTCTTCTTGAAACTGCCTATTTTTTTCATCAGCATTTTCCGCTACCTCTGGCCCAGATATTTCTGGTAATGGCTGACCAGGAAACATAGGGGTAGTCATTGTTCCGTTCTGACTAAAAATTGGTGGCGGGTAATGCCTAGGTGATGGAATCATTTTTGATGGAAATGATATTTCAACAAGAGTATATAAAAATATACCTCCAAATATACTTAAACATCCTATAGAAACGAAGCACACAGATAAGGCGTAGATTTCCAGTATGCGTTTACTCATTTCAAACTATCTCCAACTTATAGGCTTCAATAACACAGGATAACCGTCTTGAATACACCGGGTAGGTCACGGGCATTGCTACCCGATTCTCCCCTCAGAACCGTGCGTGATAGTTTCCCATCACACGGCTCAAGCATCTATTTAAGTGCCCACTATGGGGGACCCCCACAAGCTAAAAGCTTGCTTCACGATACTGAAAAGCAGTCAGTACGGCGTTAGCCAAAAGGGTGCACCAGCTCAAGGCCGTCATTTGCTCTCCCTTTTAAAACTGATTCTACCTCTGTTCTCGTGACAAGACACCTACTAGATGTCAGCCTCCTTACGGAGCCAAGACTATTTCACTCGGTATGCCCACCGTTACAGCAAGCCATTCGCTTCATTCCGGTCAACAGGGGGTCAGGTTACTTGTATAATAATCAAAACAAAAAAATTAGTTTGCCAAAGCTCAGGTAATGATACAAGCAACCTGACCCCCTGTTGTTCAATTAAGTAATGACTTAAGCTAGGACTTTTATCCCTCTGGGTAAATGACTAGTACCGCACATCCTAGACGCGATTGTGGTACATGAGCTGATCCTTTCGGATTGTAGATAAATGTACCCTCCATATGATCATCTCTCCCATCATTGAAAATACCAGAAATAACATAAATTTGTTCTGGCCCAATATCATGAGCTTCTAAACTCGGAAATTTAGCACCTGCTTTGAATTCAAAAACTAATGCTCTTTTCCCATTATCCCCATTCCAAAGAATATGTTCAAATATACCTGTTGCCACTTCAGTACCTGGCAAAATTTTCCAGTTCGCTGAGATTACACCATCAAAATTCATTTCATTGCTCATTTGACGCTCCTATATTAGTTGTTATAAAAACAATTATTTATTTTGCGCGCAAGATAATAATGCAACAGTGGATATGGACTGTCAACTACTTTGCGCGCATAATAAATATTTTTAAATATTCTTAGGGGCACATCTTTGGCGAAACAACAATATAACTTTGCAGAAATGGTTTGTTTTTCACTATATTCAACGTCAAATGCGATGATACGTGAGTATAGACCTCAACTAGATAAATTTGACCTAACTTACCCTCAATTTCTTGTAATGATGAGTCTATGGAATAAAGACGGAGTTTTCATAAAAGAACTTAGCGAACAAATATTTCTTGATGCTGGCACTTTAACTCCGTTATTAAAACGACTTGAAAAAAAAGGGTTTATACAACGAATTAATTCATCGCTAGACGAAAGAGCAAAAATAATCAAATTGACTAAATCAGGGGTATCTTTGAAAAGTAAAACATCTCAGATATTTAAAAATATGGAATGCAGGATTAAGCTAACCAAAGATGAACAAGAAAATATTACCACTATCTGCAATAAAATATTATCTCGTTTACGTTGATTATTGACATGTTGCCGAAAAAAAGTCGGTTTGAGTACCAAGGGTCAAATCTTGTTATTTGCCTTACAATCGAAAAGGCAAGAAACAAGACTTGACCCTGATGGATCATAGTTTTGCTTTAGCCCTGCTTATTTTTAATATCTGCTTATTATCTATTTTTCCGCTTAGAACCTCATCATCTAAGTTACCCATACTTAATCCCCCACCTTGAATTGATGGATGAGTTCTATATTCTGCTGGTCCATAAGCGCGTATTTTTGCATAATCTAATATTCGCATGGCTGTTACTGCAAGACGACTTTCTTCTTGAGTCATTCTCATTTTCTCATTAGAACCTATAGATGATGCAGATGGAAAAGAATGTTCTAAAACACAATCGGAATAAATATATCTTCTATAGTGTCTTGAAGATTGGAGAGAAAACATATGACTTAAATTTTTATCGAAAGGTGGGTAAACATTAAACGATGTTTTTTTATCCTCGTAATTCCATTTTTTCCTTTGTAGCTTCTTAGATTCCTTTATTGCTTCCTCCCCTAAAAATTGTTTTCCGTATTTATTTTTTATATCCCTTGCTTTCTTTAATTTTGTAACATCTGATAATTTTATTGTGTCATTTTCGCACTGCACATTATCAAGCACACATAGTGCATAGCAGTAATTTTTACTATTCCTTGGCGTTTTTCTCAGGATCATATTTTTTGTCCAATATATACTCTACTGAAAAAGTTAAAAAGGATTTATGGTGCCTAACGCTTTAATCAGCGGCGCGCGGTAGCGCGTCCGAATGAGCAACGCGAATGGCTTAATTTACTCGTTAGCCTTTTCATATTTCATTTAATTCATACTTCATACGGTTTCTTAATTCCTTATGATATTCAAGTACTGATGCACCAGACTTTTCCGCTTTTTGTTGGTGCGGGGACAAAAGTGTTTGATCGCTCATAAACTCAGGCGTTGCCATAAACTTTAGCATATTACTAGCATCATCAGTTGAAGCTTTTATTGCCGATTCAAGCTTAACTAATAATTCATCGATTTCTGGCGATGAAATTAGACGTATACTATTCGTTTCGCTCGATATTTTTATTTGTTCTTCATATAATTCGTTAAATAAAGATTGGATGCCACTATTAAATGCTTTATTTGATTCGTCATCAGTTGCACTACTCGAAGCCATAAATTCATTCATTAGCGGTGCAAGACGCTCTGTAAA
The DNA here is from genome assembly GCA_964654485.1 of uncultured Gammaproteobacteria bacterium. Classification (GTDB taxonomy): domain Bacteria; phylum Pseudomonadota; class Gammaproteobacteria; order SG8-11; family SG8-11; genus JAADIM01. The sequence continues at coordinate 3,265 of CAZZJI010000146.1, forward strand.
TATTTTATTACTCTTTGCATGAAATTGATCGAGAATAGAAAAATATTTTTGAAATTGGATTCTCTTATCTTCGTACTGAAATTTTCTTTTTTCTATATCTAGAGTGTGTTGTTTTTTTATGCTTTCTGTTTCTGCTTGGTACTTTGCAATAATTTTTTGTTTTTCATCTTCTAATTTTGAAATATCTTCTTTTAATGCTTTATTTTTCCCTTTGGTTTTTGAATATGCAGTGAGATAAAATACAAGGAAACCTAATAAAAAATTTACTATTGCTATAGAAATTTCAACTATATTCACAAACTTTCCTTTTAGGCTAACGCTCAAGCTCAGCGGCGAAAAAAGAAGGCGCGTATTTTTGCTTTGCAAAAGTCGTGACTTCTTTTTTTGTCCGCTGGAGCGTCATGTTATGTTGCGGCGCTAATTTGATAATAACGCTATTACTAATCATGATATTTATTTTTTGTTGCCTCACGAATTGTTCGAAATCGTTTCATATTAGTAGTTAACGTACCCATTACTTCCTCATAGTTATCTACCGCTCTGTTTAGCATCCCAAGGGCAGCGAGAAACAGATCAAGCTCTAATTGGAGTTTACCTGGTTGATCTAAGTGCTTGAGCTGATTTCTTGCATAATTAAGCATTCCAACCATTTCTTTTTCGCTAGGAATTTCTAAATCAGAAAATAGTTCTTGCATTAGCATTTTTACATCACTAATCATTTTCTCTACCGCATGTATCTTTCCCCTATGTTTTAGAAGATTACCCAATATTTCCTCTGCCGCACCAGCTAGCGTTACAACAGAACATAGATCCTTCTTCTCAAATAGGAGATTAATTGCCGTGTCAATTTGACGCTCAGCGATGTCTGTTTTTGATAGCTTCTCCATCAGATTATTTATACATAACTTTGATTTATCTTTCCTAATGATAGTCTACTGTAAGTCGTTTTAATATAT
>CAZZJI010000147.1:0-4107 GCA_964654485.1 uncultured Gammaproteobacteria bacterium
GCATCGTTGACCTTAAAAGCAACACCGCTTACACGCTCAATGCCAAACAAACATTTGTGGTGTATAGCATGCTTTCCGCTAATGTGTAGAGCACATCCGGGCCAGGCCGGTTGTTAAAAGGCTTGATCGAACATTAGTATATTGCTATGTGTTGATTGTCTGGATAAGGTCGTGCTAATTTAGCACACACATCATCGGTAGTGAAAGTGCCATTCCGTCGGTTGAGAGCAGAGGTTATATGGTTCAACCCAGGCTGTAACTTCACTTTTAAGCGTTTCCTGATCTGCAATGCATCTATCCAGACATTGCTCTCTATCCAGTTTCCGTTCAGTGTTTTTAGTCCGCCGGGTTCTTTCTATTACTGTGTTCAATTTTTGTGTTACAGCCCGTTTACATATGCGTTCAACGGTTCAGGTTTTGATGCCAAACGCTCCGCCGATTTGTTCATCTTTCCAATTTTCATCTTCATTCGCTTTGAGCAAAACCTGGGTATGCAGCCGTTTATGAGCTGCTACTTTTCCTTTTTTTACAATGTCGTGTAGTTTTGTTTGTTTGGTTTCAGTCGGCTTTATTCTGTATTTTTTGGCCATGTTGTTATTTTGCTTCCCGCGAATAGGGGGAAAGGTGTATTCTACTCAACAATTATGGTAAGGCAATGTGCGAGTGGCCCGAGCACTTTAATAATTATTTTATGCTCATGAACTTCTATTTGAACAGCATTGCCCTTTTTTTAATAAAATATCATGCCTCTGAACCATTTTCAGTCTTACCTGCCAATTGTTTAGGATCAACGAGACGGGAGATTGGATCATGAAAGCGCCGAAAACGAATCTGTTGGACTGGCAGAAACGGTATGGAACGGAAGAAGCCTGTACTCAGGCGCTGGCGCAGCAACGCTGGCCGGAAGGGTTCCGTTGCCCGCGCTGCGGGCATGATCATGGATATGCTATCACCACGCGCCATTCCTGCGAATGCTCCCGGTGCCATTACCAAGTCTCACTCACGGCGGGGACATTGTTTCACTCCACCAGCCTACCCCTGAAGAAGTGGTTCTGGGCGATCTACCTGACAGCCTCGGACAAGGGTGGAATTTCTGCCATGCGCCTTTCCAAACACATCGAGGTATCCTGGATCACGGCCAGCCGAATGCTGCGCAAGATCCGCATTGCCATGGGACATCGGGACAGCCTCTACCGGTTGCATGATCTGATCGAAATTGACGATGCTTTCGTAGGTGGTCACCATAGCAGGGGAAAGCGCGGACGCAGTGCCGAGAGCAAAACCCCGGTACTGGTAGCGGTTGAGAATCGGGACAAACGTGCCGGGTTTATCGCGATGCGGCAGGTCTGCGCCGTCACCCGTGAAACAGTGGCTCAGTTTGTGCAGCGTCATCTCCCGCCCAATCAGTTAGTGCGTAGCGATGTGCTGGCCTCCCTGGCGGCGATTGGTAAGACACAGCACCATGCTGCGCGGGTGACGCCAGCTGACAAGGCAGGCGAATGGCTACCGCGGGTGCATATTGCCATCGGCAACCTCAAGGCATTTTTGCTGGGCACCTATCACGGCGTATCGTCCCACTATCTGCAAGAGTATCTCAATGAGTTCTGCTATCGCTTCAACCGTCGAGAGTGGGAGGCCGAGTTGCCATTGCGTTTGCTCAGCGCATGTCTGACGCATACTCAAGTTAAACTAAAAATGGTTTAGAGGCATATAAAATATTGGAGTTAAGTCATTATCAACATTTCCATAATAATTCCTATTTACAATGAGATTGACACGATTCTTGTCCTTTTAAATAAAATATTATCATTGCCGATTAAAAAAGAAATTATTCTCGTTGATGATGGCTCTACTGATTCTTATCGAAGAACGATTAATTCTCTGGATTGTCACCCCAATATCCTCTTCCTTCATCACGCTCAGCGTATGGGAAAAGGTGCAGCAGTACAGACCGGGCTACAAGCAGCTACAGGTGATATTGTTGTAATCCAGGATGCTGACCTTGAATATGATCCAGCTGACATTATTCCATTAATCAAACTTATTGAGTTAGGGAAAGCAGACGTAGCTTATGGCATACGTGACCTTTCCAGCCAAAGAACAATTATAAAATTTGGAAACCGGTTTCTTACGTGGATGATAAATAAACTTTACGGTCAATCTATCCTTGATATGACAACTTGTTATAAGGCTATGCGGATTGATGTAATGAATAGTTTAGAATTGAAGTCCAGGAAATTCTCAATTGATGCAGAAATTACTACCAAGTTATTCAGGATAGGGTATACCATTGCAGAAACCCCTATTAGTTATAAGCCGAGATATGTTAATAAAAAGTTGAAAATTTGGGATGGGATTCCAATGTTATGGGCGATACTTAAATATCGTTTTTGGAAGCCTATAGTGGATAAGTCATTTGTTCATGTAGAATAATATGGATCGACAATGATTTCTTAAAAATTTTGGATCGGTGTATATATTTGGAATAGCTTCGACTATTTATACAACTAATAGTGTTGTTTATCTGTTTTTAAAAACAGATAATTCGGTTAAAAGATAACCCTATGGAAGCTTATTAATTGATATTTAATCTGAGCAATAATCACGTGGAGATAAGCAGTGATATTGAATGATCTAGCTTATAAACTCCAACAATATTCAACTAGCTATGGCTGGAAATTGTCTCGCATGCCAGTCTGTATTTTTTTGTTGGCATTCGCTATGCATCTATTGCATGTCGGTATGGAAGGATGGGGGGAAGGGTTACTCTCTGCCTATCCACGTTCTGATGCCTATATTTATATTTATCAAGCTTGGTATACAGCATTTATAGATAACAATGGTGGATTTTCAAGTGTGTTTATGTCTCCTTCTTTGTATGTATGGTTGCAAACCATAGCTTATAAATTATTTGGGCCGCATTATTCTGTCCCGTTATTAGTAAATGCTGTATTAGTGAGCTTTTCAGCAGTTTTTTGTGCTCTAACCACAAGACGTTTATTTGGCGAACAAGTTGGGTGGATCGCCGGTGTAATATTCACGCTCTGCGGCCCCATTGTTTTTTTTGCTGGTATAACCGTTAAAACAAACTTGGTATTATTTTTATTGGCGCTGGCTTGTTATCTCGCCATTCGTTTTTTTCAGGATGCGCGATATTGGTGGGCTTTCATTGCCACACTAACTTTTGGTTTAGCGGCTATGGAACGGCAAAATCTTTTGTTACTAATCATGCTTTTAATATTTTTCATTGTGCTTCACGGGTGGCGGACAGCATCAAAAAATGAATTGATTAAGATCTATGTTGCTTGCGTTTCAGCTGTTGCCCTTTTGTTTGTTATTTTTGCCTGGAATTCTAATGAGATAGAACCAAAAATATTTTCTCCAGTAGGTCTTAATTTCTATGTTGGAACTGCGTCAAAATCTTGGGGGGGGTACACCTTTGTTGAAGGTATTCGCAATGACATTATAGGTCACCGCACTCAACCACAAAGACTGTTGGAAAATGAGTTAGGGCGTCCCGTGAGTCGCTGGGAAGTAAGTCAGTTCTGGTTCAAAAAATCCCTTAATTATTATGCCAAACACCCATTGGAGTATTTGGTGTTACAACTTCGGAAGGCGGGACTGTTAGTAGCACAATATTCCCAGGGGTTGCCAGAGCAATATCATGTATGGAGATGGAAGCGGCCTGCATTAATGCTTGCGTTTATCGATACAGGTTTAATGCTGGTATTTTCAGGATTTGGGCTGTTTTATTTACGCTCTAGACTGGGCGATCCTGGATTGAAATTTTTAATCACTGGGTCAATACTTTATTCGTTATCGGTATGGATGTTTTTTGTCGGTGAACGGTATCGTTTGACTTTAATTGTCCTCCTGATCCCAATTGCTGCATATGGTATATGGAGTATTCTACAAAATAGGTCAATCAAGAAAATAGCTCTGAGTATTGGTATTATTTTGCTTTTCTATGTAGGGTCATGGGGATTAAACAATCTTATTCCTTACGGGCCTGGGTGGGCTAAAGATCATGAGCGATTTCTAGCGCGAGAACAAAAAAAGCAACATAAAGAAAGGTGGGTTAATCAGCTTATGACGCAGGTCGTATAT
>CAZZJI010000148.1:0-4106 GCA_964654485.1 uncultured Gammaproteobacteria bacterium
CCGATTTGTGAAAAGGGTTTTTCAGACGTCAGGGTATCTTTGATAACGTAATTTTCTTTCATAATGAGAACATAATCACCGATTCGACTATGAATAGAAGGATGGGGTTTGCCAATACCAAAATAACCTTGCTTGATTAGTTCATCATTTTTATAAGCAGAACAATAATCTGCTAACTCTTCATTTACGTATTTTTCAAACTGCTTTATTTTTGCTGGATCCACATAACAATAAGCAACTCTTGGCTCACCACATAGCGGCCTGATTAATGTGTCTTTCAATACAGGATGATTTTCCAGGTGAATCACTTTGGAGGAATCGATATCAATAAAACCGTGATCAGCCGTGACAATAACAACGCTGTCCGTTCCTTTGATTTCATTTAAAAATTGATCAAAAGACGCATCGAGCAGCTTAAAATGCTCAAAAGCTTCATCGCTATTCACCCCAAAATCATGGCTGGTTGCATCAAATCCAGGCCAGTAACAATAAGTAAAACTTTTTTCTGATGACAATGAAATAATTTTTTTAGTCTGCGAAAAAAGATCGTCCAGATCAGTATAGGGCACACGCGTTGCCTGTTTTGTTGCTGCGACGGAGTAAACAGAATTAATTATATTTTTTTGACTAACAACATAGGACTGCACGGATATTTTTTCAAAAATTGATTGGAAATCATAAAGCGCATCTATATATTCACCTTCCAGTCGTTTCCAGACAGGACTGCCACGCGGCTTAAAGGGAAGCACTGTGACGATGTCATTTACTTCTTTTAAATACATATACCAACCTGTTAACCCGTGCTGCAACGGCGTCTGGCAGGTAAAATAACTGGTTATAGCAGATGCGGTGGTGGTTGGAAATACGGAGGTTAATGAACCCAGAAGATGCTGGGCAAAAACACTCCCTTTGCCTTGGTTAGTTAAATAGTTATAACCCAAACCGTCAACAACAAAGAAAACAATATTTTTATGAGTAGAAAGTTGATCAGGTAGCAATCGGCTGGCATAAGGTATATCAGAAGGACTGGCGCCGAGTGCAGCGGAAACCGAATTCATCAAATTAACGATACCACCACCCGAATAGTCTGGCTTATTCAAAAGTTGCATATTCAGCTTCCTTGCATTATGTATTTATAGTTAAAATTTGCGGGTAACAGAAAATTCATCTCTTCGAATTTTAAGAGGCATCTTTTGCGCAACGGAAGCCCAAATCCGCATGAGTGGACTGTGGTGTCAGATCAAACCGATAGGCGCCACGTTGAAAAAGACTGATAGCATAATGGCCTTCTCTTCCCCAGGCGGCACCCCGAAGTACTTTGTAGCTTTTACCAAAATCTTTACTTTTATAATCGGTACCAGGATAACCTTGATACCAATCATCAACCCATTCTGATACGTTGCCAGCTAAATCGACAACATTAAAACTCGATGCATCACTTTTATAAGAACCCACTGGAGCGGTACCATCTTCCCATTCTTCATCGCCAGTATTACTCATACCAGCTTTCCATTCATTACCCCATGAAAATTCATTGCCTTTTTTCCCACGCGCTGCTTTTTCCCACTCTCTTTCTGTAGGCAAGCGACCGCCTGTGTACTTACAAAAAGCATTTGCATCATACCAGTTGACATAAATAACAGGCAATGTATCGATATAACTCAAGCGGTCTTGAATAGCTTTAAGCAGTTGTTTTTTACTCATTTCTCTTGTATCAATGTCAAGCTTAAATACTTTCGTAACCAAACTGCGTAGCTTTTCAACATCAAGCTCTACAACCCGATTTATTTTCATACTAAGAATATAGCCCGATTCAATCCAATGCGTGGGCGGACTATACTTCGCTCTTTTGACATACTCCCTGTATCGTTTGTTCGTCACTTCATATTTATCAATATAATATGCAGGAAGATTTATTTTTTGTTCTGGATGTTCGTCTAAATACCAGGGTTTGGCACTGCCAAATCCTTCCAATTTTTTTGCCGTTTCCACCTTATTGCTCCCCATAATAAACTCACCAGCGGGAATCAATACCATGCGTTCTTCAATTACAGTATGTTGTTCTTCTATGGCAAGTCCCGGGTGATGAAACAACACCGCTATTACCAATATCATTGGTCTGAATAAATTTAATTTATTATCTTTCATTGAAAATTCTCAATATTTTTAATACTTACTTTTAAACAATCAGCCAAATCGACGTAGCGATTAAATGTTAGTTTGTAGCGCAGCTTCTTTAACACCATCATATTCAGTGTTACCATCTTTAGCACTCCCATCTTTCGCACAACGAAACCCAAAGCTTTTGTTTTTAGTCGAACGTAAAAAGAAAGAACGATTAAATGTCGGTGCGGAAATACCGCACTTGTAAAATGAACAATCCCACCACGATCCTCCTTTGAGTGTTTTATAAGTTTGACCATAGTTTTCCGAGGGTTCAGTATTTCCTGGATAAGCTTGATACCATGACGAAGTCCACTCCCAAACATTCCCAGACATATCGTACAGACCATAAGGACTCTTTCCCCCCTCAAACACACCCACAGGTGTTGTGTCCCCTCGCAACTTCAATTCTAGCCAACGTTGAGGCGAATTAACGTTATCCGTATCATATACATTTCCCCAGGGATAAATACGCGCATCGATACCACGTGCCGCCTTCTCCCATTCTTCGTCGCTGGGTAATCTTTTATCAGCCCATTTGCAATAGGCGCTGGCATCTTTCCATGTTACAAATGTAACGGGATGATCGATTTTATTTTTAGGAAATGTTCTATTTTCAAAATGACTTGGCGATCGTCGTTTTGTTGCATCGAGAAATTTTTTATATTGAAAGTTCGTTACTTCATATTTGTCAATCCAAAACTCACCCACAGTCATCTTATGTTCAGGGCCTTCGTCTGGTAATCGTGCATTAGATCCCATTACAAACTCACCAGCCGGAATAAAAATCATTTTATTCGGCTGATCTCCAATTCTTGATTTTTCATAATACATTGTCATACTCATTCCAGGTCCCTTGCCACTGGCCTTTTTTAATGCCGACTCTTCTACAACGGGCGCTTCATTTTCTAATTGTGCAATATGGATAAAACCAGCGCTGACATCGTTCTCAACATGACATTGCAAACAGCCTTCGGCTTGATCTAACGTGAGCGCTATATGAGGCCGCTGTTCATCCAACTGAAATATCGTGTTGTGACAGGCTTGGCAAGCCTGGTTAATAACAAGTAAATCTGTGCTGGCAGCATTAGCCCCATACCCAAATAAAGAGCCAAATAAAGTGCCTGAAAAAACACTGGCCCCAAGCAATAAAAAAATCACCCTGTAATTATTCACAATTTCTTGTTCCACATTGTTTAACAAACGTTAATGCTTTGCGTATAAAGCCAGTAATTTGTATCAAAGCCAACCGCCATTGTAACAATTTAGGCAGATTAATACACAACTTATCGTTTTTTCTCTGTTTAAACAACAGCTTATGTAGTGGTAATTATCCTCACATTTAAAGGTAAAACTTAACTGCGTACACCACTACGTCTAACTAAACTAATCCCAAGCATGCAACTATGCTGTCGTGAATTAATCATTTAAGGGATTCCACTAATGCGAGTGTCAGATATTACAGGCAACAATGCAGACAAAAAACAGTTTTTATCGTCTTGTATTCACACTAAATGTGATATGAGTCATCAATTTATTATTGCCCCACTAACGGGTACCGCCAAATATATTTTTCTATTGAGTTTTATTTTTTTGCTTTTCGGCTGTAATTCAAACGAAAATCCCGGACGATTTGAACTTAGTTTACTAACTTCGCTATTTGGCGACATCAGTATCGGCCAGGGTAAAACAGGCATGGCGATTGTTTCAATTAACCGTAATGCAGGTTCACTCGAATTTGTTCCTACAATTGACATGAGCTTGATTGACCCACCAAGCTGGTTATCGTATAAATTTGAAAAAAATCCTGTCAAAGGTAGCAACAGCACTATTAGCATTGATATTGGCGAAGACGCAAAACCAGGAATATATCGAATTATATTACGCGGCGTAGGAAATACAGGCGGTACACTAATTGAAGACAACGTAACGTTTCATCTGGT
>CAZZJI010000149.1:0-4076 GCA_964654485.1 uncultured Gammaproteobacteria bacterium
ATTGCTTATTGTGCAGACCCCTTTGGTAACGGATTTTGTGTAATCAATGAATGAAATAGTAATCAGGGTCAGCACAGGGTAGCGGGTCGTACCTGAATAAACGTAATAACTGATAGATAGTTAATAATATTAAAGTCCGTCGCAACGATAATTGGCCCTTAGAGTGCCCATTTTGTATAAGAAATTGATACTCTAAGGATAACTGGTTTCAAATAAGTACCGCGCCTAACTTGGCGCTCCAGCAGACAAAAAATGAAGTCACAATTTTTGCAAAGCAAAAATATGCGCCTTTATTTTTTGTCGCTGAGCTTGAAGGTTAGCGGCAATAAGATAAAAAATATTGGTGTATTATGAAGATGTTATTTAAATTTATTTTCATTGGTATTATTTTCTTAATCACTGGATGTAACGCTACGAATTCATCTAGTGCCAGTAGTAATCAAAGTATAGTTGTGCCTTTAGGTGAAGCAGTGGTTGGCCTTACGCTAGAGGGATCACTGTCTGGGAAAAAAGCTTATAAATTAGATAATAGCATCAATCTTCCTAACTGCTGGAATGATTCGGTTATTTGGACGGGATCAGATCTTTATTATGCCTTAAGCTCTGCAAGTTTTACTAAACTTCTTGCGGGCCAAGGACTGGTAAATGATCCTACTTGCTTACTGCCCAGAGTCCAGGTAAATAGTGATTATTTTGATATTTACAGGGCAAAAATAGTAAATGGCGTATGGCAGACCATTTACCAAAATATAGACCCTATCAACACGGAAGCCGGTGTAAGTGTATCTGGTTCTGTTATGGCATATACCGTTTACAACCCAAATGGGAATTGGGAAATTTTCATGACAGAAATGATATCGGAAAATGTTTGGAATACTTCTATTGCTTTTGAAAGAAATAGTTTATGCCCAGAGGACAATGCTAATTTATATGCTAATGGAACAAAAATAGTATTCGAGTCTACCCGTTTAGATGGTATAGGTAGCTCTTGTGAAGCTGACGCAGAAAAAAAATCTTTATGGCTCAGCAAAAAAACTGGCGAAACTTGGAGCATTCCTGTCCTGATACCAGGGGATCCCAATGTGGGAGACAAAAACACTCAACCCTGGGTAGATGAAGCTAATGGGTATCTTTATTGGACTTCTGATACAGAATGCGCTTGTATCCGTCGAGTCAAGTGGGTCAATGATACACCAATTGGTAATTACGAGACTATAGTTACCCCTGCAGTTCAAACATTAAGTCAGGGAACAGCAGATGGAAAAATTGTGTTTGTTGGTGAATATTCTCATTCAGATGAATACGCATTTTTCGCTTGTGCAAAAGCAACAAGAAGTGGCGATGGTACAGATTCCAATCTCTTTAATGGGAAGTGGGACATTAATATCGATCTGTGTGTAGTTCCAAGGGAGTGAAAATGCCGAATGGCTCGGTTTCTTACACAAGATATGACCTTGGTCTTGATGCGCTAACAACCAGTGGTAATGTCCCATGGGCCGATATTGAAGCGTTATTTAAGGCGTTGGGTGTAGAGGAGAGGTATCTGAAAGGGCTGGTTCGCGGGTTGCTGTTGTGCTTTTTGACGAAGTTAGAGTATTTCATGGGCCACACCCTTCTCCTAATACGGACAAAGAAGCGATAGCGGGTATTCGCAAGTGGCTAGAATTATATGAGGTGAAACCATGAATATGATGGAAATAGATGGTTATAGGGCAAAGATTAAATATGACCCTGAACTTGATCAATTTTGAGGAGAAATTCTTGGCGTGCCAAGATAAATCCAAATCGAAAGGATTGACAAGGAGGTTGTAAAGTTCGATGTTGTTACCTAGTGGGTGCGGATCATATTGGTCTTATTCCCGCCCGATTAAAGTTTAGCCAACAGGTTGGTAGCGAAGTCCACAGGTAAGACCGGTAGCGGGAGTCAATGGCTGTTGTTTGTTACGTTTCACTTTAACAAACAACAGCCATTGAAAAATAGGCCGGTTATGTTTGTACGTTATGTTTACGAGAAGCTATGGAGATGTGATGAAAAGAAATATGGATTTTATTAGGTCAATATTGATTGCTCTTGAGGAAGTTGAATCAGGAGATAAGATGAAGAAACTCTCTGTTGATGAAGAAATATTTTCGTATCATATTAAACTTCTTTCTCAAGCAGGGCTAATCGAAGCCCATCGTGATTCGGGAGATTATCATAAGTGGTTTCCAGTTTCACTAACTTGGGATGGTCATGAATTTATAGAGGCAGCTAGAGACGATACAACATGGAAAAAAGTCAAATCGCAATTAATTGAAAAAACAGGTGGGTTGTCATTTGAAGTCTTAAAAGGGATTCTAATTAAGCTTGCTCTACAATCAACAATACAAACATAGCAAGGCGGGTAAGACGGACCAGCCTACAGCAATATAATAATATAATAGACACCCACATAATAAATCCAATAAATATCAGTCGCGTTTTTCTTGTATAATTATGGGTGTCTTAGTATTTGTTCGAATTTCGAAAGATCGAAGGTACATCATTATGAAGCAGTGGTACGAAGAATTATTTGAAAACTACGCCGATAAATATGAAGAAGAAGCCTTCACTCAAGGAACTATAGGTGAGTGTGACTTTATTGAAAAGGAAGTAAGCTATCGCAAAAATACCAAGATACTGGATATCGGGTGTGGAACGGGAAGGCACTCCATTGAATTGGCTAAGAGAGGCTATTCAGTTACAGGTGTAGATCTATCTGAATCTCTGTTGGGGCGAGCTAAAGAAAAAGCAAAAGAGCAAGGTCAGGAAGTAAATTTTCAACTGGGGGACGCAAGAAATATAAATTTCATCCAAGAATTTGATCTAGTGATAATGTTATGTGAAGGGGCGTTTCCACTGATGGAAACAGATGAAATGAATTTTCAAATTCTGGAAAACGCAGCTAAATCACTAAATTCAGAAGGTAAGCTGATTTTTACCACTCTCAATGGTTTGTTTCCAATATTTCACTCTGTAAAAGAATTCGTGAACGCAGGGTCAGAAAAGGGGGCTTCGTCTAAAAACACATTCGACTTAATGACATTCAGAGATCATTCAGTGTATGAAACTGAAGATGACTCAGGAAAAAAGATGTCACTTAAATGTAATGAGCGTTACTATATTCCACCAGAAATAACTTGGCTTCTAAAGTCCACCGGATTCAAAGAAGTAGATATAGTCGGGGCCAAACTCGGTGCATTTTCAAGAGCAGATGAATTAACCACGGAAGATTTTGAAATGTTGGTTATAGCGGAGAAGTAAAAGTTCTGACAAAAGCAATTAACTCGGACATTTTTCCGCGATGTTTGAGCTGTGCTAAAAAAGCCTAGCACAGCTCAAACACCGCTCCAAATTCCGGTTATTGCTGACGTGTAGGTTTTAAGGAGGTTTTACCATATATGGATATTTATGACTTTGTCGTATATTTAGTTTCAGGATATATATTTTTTCGCATAACAAAGCATGTTTTTTTTCTTGTATAAAAATAGAGCAAGAAGAAATTATATTTCTTTGTATAGTTTTCCTAAATCACTACCTGAAAAAATATCAAATACTTATCCTCATTTAAGTCAAGCGGATGTGCAATTAGTGCTAAAGGCGTTGAGAGAGTACTTCAGTGTTTGCAATATTGCAAAGATGAAGATGGTTTCAATGCCGTCAAAAGTTGTAGATATTGCATGGCATGAATTTATTTTATTTACTAGAGAGTATGAAGAGTTTTGTCATCAGGAATTTGGTAGATTTTTGCATCATACTCCTACAGAAGCTATGAAATCAAAATCTATTGCTAAGAAAGGACTTAAAAGAGCTTGGTATATTGCTTGCCAACGACAAAATATTAACTCTAAATCACCAACTAAAATCCCATTGTTATTTTCTATAGATACTGATTTAAAGATTTCTGATGGAAATAATTTTGTTTTTGTAGAAAATATTAGTTCGTTTACTGATGAAAAATATGAAATAGTGTATAGCGTTGAAGATATTGATTGTTTGGGTGATGGAGATGGTGGTGGTGATGGAGGCTGTGGGGGCGATGGAGGTGGAGGAGGCG
>CAZZJI010000150.1:0-4075 GCA_964654485.1 uncultured Gammaproteobacteria bacterium
TTATGAATCTAAGTCGATCAAATTAACCGTATATTGTTGCTTTTAATGCCGACATTTAACAATGTAAGCTTGGATATCTATTTGGTGATCTGTCGAGTTATATGCTTTACTTGAAATTACCAACGCATCTATTTATTGAAAGAGGTGGAAAATGGCTATTGTAGAAAAATCAATTTTGATCAATCTGTCTCAGGATCAGGTTTATCATATCGCCCAAGATTACTATATTCGTCCACAGTGGGATACGTTCTCAAAGAAAATTGAATTTCTGAATGGGGCAAAGCAAGCGGAGCCTGGAGTAAAAGTTAGTGTTCATGCGCACAACGGATTAAAGATGATTGTAGAGTATGTTGCAGTTAAAGTACCAGAACGGGCTGCGATCAAAATGGTGAGCGGTCCGGCATTTTTCGAGAAGTTTGCTGGAACATGGATTTTCGCCAAGCAAGCCGACAATTCCACTCATGTTACATTTCGATACGGCTATCAATCAAAATGGTTTTTAATCCGTCCAATCGTTGACCGTTTGATTGGTATACAATTTGGCTGGGATACTAATCGCCGCTTGAAAGCTTTGAAAGACTTCTGTGAGGCATCTGCATCAATACGGAATGAGGATTTATCGATATCCGAATCTTGACTTGTCTGTTTGCTTTTTAAGTCAATTTCGCCATTGTTTTAGCATGGCCTTCTTGCTATTCTTACCTAGTATTACTTTTATGGGTTTTTAATATGCAACAAACATCTGTCACCAGCAAAGGACAAGTCACTATTCCCAAACAGGTTCGCCAGCAGCTTGGTATACGCAAAGGCAGCAAAGTTGAATTTCTAGTAGTCGGTGATCATGTTGAATTAAGGATTAGCAGTTCTCCAGTATACATAGCTGAAAGTGGTTTTGGGTTGTTGAAAAGCAAACGCAAATCGGTGCCTGTCGGCTTTGATCCCGCCGAATTAATGAAAGCTGATGCTGCAAAACCATGATGGGGCTGGATACTAATATACTGGCTCGTTACTATATTGACGATGAAAGCGATAGTGAAGCAAAAAAGCAACAGAAAATTGCCAAAAGCCTTATTGAATCAGGTAAGGATTTAATGGTTTGTAAAACTGTTTTACTCGAATTTGAATGGGTCATGCGAGGTTACTATGGTTTTAAAATGCAGGAGATGATGAGTGTATTTCAACATTTGCTATCCCTGACTCATGTGACCATTGAAGATCGTGATTTGATTGAGAGAGCTATTTCCAGTTTGAAAGAGGGCGTTGATTTTGCAGACGCTCTTCATCATAGCAGCTACCATCAATGCGAAAGTATGTGCTCATTTGATGATAAAAAATTTGCCCGACGATTGAATCGACTGGCTCTAATGCCTCGTGTCATTGTTCCAAAGTAATTGACTCGACAACTTAATATCCTTAAAACTTGTAAGCTGTATCAGCGCAGCGCCATCCGGCAATGAAGCTGTCGTATATCCACAAGTGCCGATGACGCCAACCCAAGTCGGAATATCAGTATAGGAAAAAACGTGGGTAATCGGAGTTACAAGGTAGAAAAATTAACGCTCTGGTAATAAGCGACATCGATTATTATAATAAGTATCTACAAGCAATTTATTGGAATGTGCCACTATTTTACTATTTCCATCAACTTTCCATAGCTATCCACAACATCATATTTAACTTTTTCGGTGTTTATTTTCTTATTGACTTCCGTGAAAAATTTCTTGGCGCACTCAATTTTCGATTTTTCGATCGCTCTTAATTCCATCGAAGACATTGAGCCTTTGGTTTCAGCGATAAAGTAGATGTGTTTTACTGTGCCTGCTTTGAATGAAATAGCCCAGTCAGGGTTGTAATTGCCAACTGGCGTTGGGATGAAAAAACCTTTTGGTAATTTCGCGTAGACAACAACTTCCTCACTGGTATCAAGCTCTGTAACGAAAGCTTGCTCGACTTTTGAATCAGTAATCACATAGTCGTAAATATGCCGGGTTAATTTATCTCCTACATTGCTAAAGTCCACTTTGGTTTTATCCTGAGTGAAAATATCAAGGTTATGGGTTTCTGTGATGGTGTCATAAGCCAAGTGTTCGACAATAACAGTGGCTTTTTGCTCATTAATCAGACGAGATACTTTGACAATAAAGTCTTCAGGGTTGGTTTTATATTGACTAAATACTGCATGATTAATCCCTTGAAGAATGTTGGCAATGGTGCTGCGAGTGAGTTGTGTTTGTTCTGCCAGTTTGCCGATGAGATCATATTCAACGCTAGAGTGAATTGAGACATTGTTCTGCTCTGTTGTTGTTCCAGTCAATTTAAAAACTTCGCCCTGAGTAATAGCTTCATAAGTCGCTTGCTCCTCTTGCACACCCAGTTGGATAGTATATTGCATGGGACTTACACTCAATTCTTCATCTAGCGCACCCACGCATTTTTTAACCAGTTCTGCTGTTTTAAAATCAACAGTGTAAGCAGCTTTATGGTTGATTCGATTCCAAAGCTCCTTGAATTCTTTTTTGTCGAAATTGGCGTTGAGCAGATTGGTTTTCATCTTGCGTCCGTCTTCAATATCGGGAATTTGAGCATCGCTGAATACGCTATCAATCAATTGAAATACATGATCAGCATGTGTTGCTAATTCTGGTGGTAATTCGGCGAGCTGTTCTTTTCTCCGAGCATCGTGATAGGTTTGGGTAATCTTGTCATCGTCATCCGTGTAGTCATTTTTGAGCAAATATTTGTATATTTGCCTGGCAAGTTGGGATGTAACTTCCATATCACCCGTGGCCGTTTTTAATACTTTTCCGGTGAAATATTTTTCATCTGCAATGCGTGGCCGAGCCGATAATGATTCGCTAATATCACGTTGCAACCCAGTCACAAAATCTTTATAGCTTTCATTGGCAATCACCGTTAGTACATTCACTTGATGCACCGTAGCCGGGTTATCCATGCGCTCACCGGTTTGATCAACGCATAGCCGCATTCCACGCCCGACTTCCTGGCGACGTGAGACAGTATTATCACTGTGTTTAAGAGCACAGATAACAAAAACATTGGGGTTATCCCAGCCTTCACGCAAAGCAGAATGCGAGAATATAAAACGCACTTTTTCGTCCAGAGACAATAAACGTTCCTTCTTCTTCAATATCAGCTCGTAGGCATCTACATCGTCAGTTTCGGTAGATTTCTTGCCTGTTTTTGAGTCAATCAGACGTTTATTTTTGTCGCGTGAGAAATAACCATGATGGGTTTGTGTTGCTGTAATATTCTTCAGGTAATCATTGTAGGGACACGCTTCCAAAGTCAGCATTTCATTCAAAAAATAGTTATATTCCTCTTCAAACATTTGCGCATATTCACCAGGGTTTTTACCATTTTCATCATAACGGCAATACTTGGCGACTTTATCAATAAAAAATAGAGACAACACTTTAATTCCTTGATGAAACAGCGTTTTTTCAATGTCGAAATGCGCTTTTATTGCTTCGCGAATCTGGATACGGCGCAAAGCATCTTCGTTAACATCACCTGTTGCCTCGCCGACCATTAACTCCACCCCATTGGTAAAGCTAATGGTATCCGTATTCGCGTTAATGTCTGCAACCACAAATCCCTTATATTGATCGAGTCCACCTGATAAGTCGAAAAGATTGTCTGCCTTATTCAGCTTGCGCAACACGCGTTTAATGCCGGATTTTTGTTTTATTTCCAGCTCAACACTCACAACGGGTGGTTTGCTGGTGGAGATTTCTACACCGCCCAGGTATAGATAAGGGTTTGTACCACCAATACCTTTCACTGAAATGCCACGTACGGAAATTTTTTTCACCAGTTTTTGGTTGTAGGCATCAAGCGCATCGAGACGATGAATTTTATTATGTGTGGTCTTGTGTGTTGCTGAATAGCGCAAAATCATCAAGGGATTGAATCCCTTCAGCGAATCCAGGGTCTTTTTGCCTTCCATTTTTTGCGGTTCATCAAGAATCAGGATCGGTTGATTGGCTTTTATCACATCAATTGGACGACGTGTCTGAAAATCATCCAGCTCTTCATAAATACGGCGATTATCTTT
>CAZZJI010000151.1:0-4074 GCA_964654485.1 uncultured Gammaproteobacteria bacterium
CGGCTTACTCCCTGGTGTTAGATGTGAAAGACGATGAAGCATTGCGCTTTTATCAACGCTACCCTGATTTTAAACCACTCATGAATGATCCCAGTCGGTTGTTTCTCCCGATCAAAATAGCCCAGAAAGTATAGTTTCCGGAAAATTATGAGATTTCGATTTGTTTGCTTAACACTTTTTGGCTAACACCACGGGCTTCATATGCAGCCATAATCTGTTGTCATTGCATCATGTTTCTTCTTATCTCTTTTATTGAGTTATTATCCAATTTTGTATTGCTAGCAAATTCATTTTGCTCTTTTTGAATGGTTATACAAGCAACTTGACCCTCTGACTTTCCTTTCAAAATCTTCTTCAGATTTTTTGGAAAGTTTATAGCTCATTTTTTAATTTTTGCTTTAGCCCCTCTGCAATTTCCCGAATAGATCGGTTACTAATTCCGCTTTCCTCACCTTCAATAAGTGCGGCTCGTAAAGCATCCACTTTTTGTTCATATTCTTCAAGCAAACGCATTGCGGCACGTACCGCTTCACTCTTTGATCCGAACCGCCCTTGGGCAATTTTATCCGTGATAAAATCTTCAAAATGTTCCCCTAGCGTTACACTAGTATTTCTTGGCATATCAATCTCCACTCAATAAACATGTATTAATAATTAATACATAATATCGACACAATACGCAAGAACTTTGTCTTTCACCCCCTGAACCAATATACACATTAACATCAAATTTCATCTAAGTCATTGATATATTAAGTCAACAGGGGGGGGGGTACCGATGGGTTATTTTAATGTGTGTGTGTGTGTGATTATTACTTGCTTCGTTCTGTCCTGGTTCGACCCTAATGCCAGTCAGACCAATGAATTCTTTTAAATAACAAAACAATCACATATTTATTTTTATGGTTTGACTCTTCTAGTAATACGCAGCTTTAGATTGATCTGTATTTTTGATATATATAAACGAACCTAAACCATCCAGCACGCATGTCCGTATAGCTTGCGTATTTCAGCTACGAAATAGTAATTCAGATAGGAGTGGCGATCAGGCTGCTCGATAAAAACGTTGACTCGCCTTCGCGCCTTGTAACCAATGCTTCTCTAATCTCGAACCGTATCGTTTCAATGCTCTCTGTGGCCCCATCGCACATCCAAAACGTTGACCGAAATCGCTTACCCCGTGCAACCACTCGTCCTCGTTGATATTTAACTTTTCCAACAGCCCTTGGATGTGTTGTGGAATCGCACCTTTTTTATCCGCCCTTATCGCACGACCCGTCCAGTCTATTAAATCAAAATAGTCGACTAATGAATAGGCTATTCCCGGCACCTCGTTTTCACGTTCAGCACCGAGAAACGGATATAACGGCGTCGGTGTTTGTCGTGTTTTCTGTTGTGTTTTTGTTACCCGTTGTTGGGCCTTTTTTAGGGTTTTAGCCACGTTAAAAATACGTTCCTGGATCGAGGTATAATCGGATGTTTCTAATGTCTTGCTCATTCCGGCCCGTATGGGATTCAGATCAACGTACATCATACAGCTCAGCAGCGCCGTTTCGTCTAATAGCGCCTGGGATTTATAACGCCCCTCCCAAAACCGGCCTCGACAACCGTCTTCCTTATTGGCCTCTCTTGCGATCGCTTCGTTTAAACAACGCATATACCAACTGATATCCGTCAATCTCTTGTGCCAGACACTCACACAATCTGTCACCGTGGTCAGCTCCGCTGGGCATAACGTCTCGCCGTGACGGTATTTGTCCACCAACAGATTACCTTTAAACAATTCATACCACCGTTCAATGACGGTGTTTGTCTCCCAGCTCTGCGCCTGCGCTTCGTCGATGTGCAGGACCAAATGATAATGATTTGATAAAACGGCGTAAGAACAAATATTTATCGCAAAGACATTACTCAACGCCTTAATCTTATCCACAATCCATTGCCGACGATGTTCATAGTTTTTACCGCTATAGGGATCTTTTCCACACAAATAGGCCCGCCGAACACAGCGATTAATCACGTGGTAGTACGGGGTGGCTTGAGTATCGATCAGTCTTTCTCGGGCTACCGTCATTGGTTTTATCCTTCCATAGGGCGCGTGGCGAGTACATTCGCCTTCAAATTGTAAGTATCGAAGTTAGGATTGTTTGTCTATATTTTATGGGTGTCCTATTATTTTCTCCTATTATTTTCGCTGATTGCCCAACTGATAGCGAAATGGATAGCATGGCAGGGTGGGAGAAGGTTATATTCGATACGATATTCACGCATACCAATCACTCTGATTGTCTACTTAATAAACCTCAAACGAGCACATCAACAGAACAACTGTATGCGTTTTGGAAATCACTAAAAGGAGATAAAGACTTCCCTAATAATCGTCTTAATCGCTTGTCTGACCTAACACTAGAAGAATGGATTGGACAATGAGGAATATTTTTAAATGCCCTAGCAACTGGCTAGATCGAACCATCAATGTCACGTTAGTTGGTGCGGGTGGAAGTGGGAGTAATGCATATGATTCATTGGTACAACTCCACCATGGTCTATTAGCTGTTGGACACCCAAAGGGACTTAGCGTAACGCTTTATGATATGGATGCGGTGGACATGCCAAACGTGGGTCGTCAGCGATGTACATCTGCAGATTACTGAATCTCTTTAAGGAAAGATACATATGTCAATCAGAAAAAACATTAAAGAGGCTTCTATTCTGTACATTGAAGATGATGCCATTACCAGGAAACAGCTATCAAAATATTTTAAATCAGAATGCCGAGTGTTATATACGGCTGTAGATGGGCAGGAGGGATTTGAGTTATATCAAAAATATAATCCTGATATTGTTATTACGGATATTGAAATGCCAAAATTAAATGGACTGGATATGGCAAAAAAAATCAGGAGTAGATCATTATCTACCCAAATTATCATTATTACTGCCTACAAAAAGGATGAATATTTGCTGCAGGCTGTTAATTTACAACTCACTCAATATCTCTTGAAACCACTCAGTATTGAGAAAATTACCGATGCGTTAAAACTGTCTTCCAACTATCTGAATTGTAAAAACGCAAATACAAAGAAAATTATCATCAACAACGGATATTATGATACTTACACCAGAGAAATGATTGTCAATGAACAAATAGTTAATTTATCAAAACATGAAACACGATAAAATATTGGGACACCCACTATTTGATTGTTCCCGAATGCCTTAATTATCCGAATTCAAAGAAAGATGTCATCAACGATCAATGTTTAAAATGAGATTCTAGGCGTGGTTATGGATAGGCGACGCTAAATAGTGAACCCATCAGCGGGAAATCAAGTGTTGTACGAAACTCAGCTAACTTGTAACCACGGTGGTTAAATACTAGGGGCTATTCGGCGATCCGGTATAACCGCCGGGCCTCACCGATCCCCCTGATAAACGTTTGTTCGAGTTTTTCGGCCAGGGCCTTCAGCTGGGCCACGGATCCGAGAGCCCTGGGGTCGGGCAAACGTTTTACTTGGCGTTTTAATTGGGTTGTTTTCAGCGTTTTCCGGCCCACGTGGGTCAGGTAGGCCTCGGCCCTTAGATTAAGCCGTTGCAGGATCGGGGGGATGTCGTTGGGAATGTGGCCGCGTTTGTCGTCACGGATGGCACGCCCGGCCCAGTCCACGAGTTCTATGTAGTCTTTGCGGGTGTAGCCGATGGCGTTTTTATGGGGGTCTTGGCTTTGTTTGACTAAGGGCATCAAGGGGATGGGCGTTTGTTTTGGCTCTGTTTCTGTCTTTGTATTGGGGCCCCGTTGCCATTGGCGGATGCGTTGCTGGATGCTGGTGTAGTCGGAGGCTTCCGGTGTCTCGCTGATTCTGGCCCGGATGGGGTTTAGGTCTACATAGCTCATACAGGTCAATACCGCGGCATCATCCAATAAGGCTTGACTCTTGTAACGCCCTTCCCAAAACCGACCCCGACAGCGATCTTCTTCATTGGCGCGACGCGCCAAGTGTTCATTGAGGGTGCGCATATACCAGGAGATATCCATCAGCCGTTGGCGCCATTCTTCGATGATTTCCTGGGCCT
>CAZZJI010000152.1:0-4040 GCA_964654485.1 uncultured Gammaproteobacteria bacterium
TTGCCATGAAGCAAATAGGACGCACACTTAAACCTAAATCCCAAACGCCACGGGTATAGCATTCACAAAAGAGATCAACACCGCGCGCCGCTTGAATTCTGACCATCCATTGAACTACGACCATCAATTAAGCGAAAAATTCCAAATAAAACAACACGGCAACGAAACGGAGGCGTATTGTGCTTATTGTTTTTTATCAGAACTTTGTATCAGAGCTACGTATCAAAGCTATGCGTCAAAGTTATGCGCCAGTAAATAAATCTGGAGATGTATTCATTGCGGTGTTGTTCGCGTGCGTCCCGATCGTGGCTGCATCCGCCACTGTGAACCCAAAATGTGCATAAGCATTTTTGGTGGCGATTCGACCACGTGGGGTACGCATAATAAAACCTTGTTGAATCAGAAAGGGCTCCAACACATCTTCTATCGTCGTACGTTCTTCGCCAATTGCAGCCGCTAAATTGTCTATGCCAACCGGCCCACCGTCAAATTTCTCAATAACGGTTAACAATAATTTCCTATCCATCATATCAAAACCATTGGTATCCACTTCCAACATATCCAATGCGTCACAAGAAACCTGTTTATTTGCATTTCCTTTGGCTTTCACTTCTGCAAAATCCCGCACCCGTCGTAATAATCGATTTGCAATGCGCGGCGTTCCCCTCGCCCGCTTTGCGACTTCCAACGCGCCCGCTTTATCCATATTGACGTTAAGTATCCCGGCAGATCGAATAACAATCGTTAACAGATCTTCAGTGCTATAAAATTCGAGTCGCTGCACGATACCAAATCGATCACGCAATGGCGACGTCAACAAACCCGCCCGGGTCGTCGCACCCACCAGTGTAAAAGGCGGAATATCCAGTTTTATCGATCGCGCGGCAGGTCCTTCGCCAATCATGATATCCAATTGATAATCTTCCATCGCCGGATACAACACTTCTTCAACCACGGGACTTAATCGATGTATCTCATCCACAAACAACACATCATGGGGTTCAAGGTTAGTTAGCAACGCTGCGAGGTCACCCGGTCGTTCTAACACCGGACCGGAGGTCTGTTTAATATTTACACCTAATTCATTGGCGATAATATTCGCTAACGTGGTTTTACCCAAACCCGGTGGACCAAAAATTAATGTGTGATCCAGTGCTTCCTGACGGCCACGCGCTGCCTGGATAAAAATCTCCATTTGTTCATGTACGCTTTTTTGCCCAATGTAATCCACGAGTAATCGGGGCCGGATCGCACGATCGATGACATCTTCATCGTTTCCTGCGGTGGCGCTTATTATTCGATCAGTCACACGATCACTCACTTGATCAGAGTCAACCATATTTATTTACCTCACCGCGGCACGCAACGCTTCACGAATAATTTCTTCACTCAAGCGACCAGCGGTATCAATCTGTTGAATCATGCGATCGGCCTCTTGTTGTTTATAACCCAAAGAAACCAACGCACCGATGGCATCGCGGGTCTCGCTCTTGGGCAGCACAGCTGTAATTTGTGATGCATTTGAAACACGATCGCTTGTTGTTTGATCTATTTGTGACAAACGATCACGCATCTCGATAATAAGTCGCTGCGCCGTTTTTTTACCCACGCCAGGTAATCGAACCAACGTCGCCACATCATTTTCAGTCACGCAGTGCACAAAATCCGCAGATGAAATGCCCGATAGAATAGTAATAGCCAACTTGGGTCCAACCCCATTGACTTTAATCAGTGCTCTAAACAGCGCACGCTCGCTTTCTTTTACAAAACCATACAACAAGTGTGCATCTTCACGCACCACCAAATGGGTATGCAAGGTCACATTATTGCCTTCGCTCGGAAGATCATAAAAGGTCGTCATCGGGGCTTCGAGTTCATAACCCACCCCGTTAACCTCTAGCAGGATATTAGGCGCTCTTTTTGTAAGCAGTATGCCGTTTAATCGCCCTATCATTGTCTAATACTCAGTCTAAACTCCAGAAATTGAGGCTGATTGCTGCTTATTACTCGCGCTCAAGTCTATCTTATTCCGGGTTTGACGGGTATGCCCATGACACAACGCGATCGCCAATGCATCCGCTGCATCCGCCTGAAGTTTGCCTTGTAAATTGAGGAGAATACGCACCATGTGTTGGATTTGTGTCTTGTCAGCCCGCCCTTTTCCGACTATGGCCTTTTTTACTTCCGTCGCGGCGTATTCAATAACCGGGATTTGTGGTCTGGACGCCGCACAAATAGCCACCCCCCGCGCCTGGCCCAATTTCAGCGCAGAATCCGCATTTTTACTCATAAATACTTTCTCTACAGAGACTTCATGCGGTGAGTGAATTTCTACAATCTGGTGGATACCGTGATAAATAGAGTTAAGCCGATCGGCTAACGTATCACCCGAAGCACGAATGCAGCCGCAATCAACATAAATTGACCGATTACCGTCCATTTCTATTACACCGTAACCGGTAATTTGCGAACCTGGATCGATGCCTAGAATACGTACCATATAGAGAGTCTAATAGTCGATGGTGAACTTAGTGACCCTAACAATAAACTGATTATGTTCAGAAATCTAATATTGATTCGGACTAAATCTTCTCAATTAATGTGTCGATTACTGTTTATTCTATGATCATATCCAACAATACTGAAATAGCCATACTGGAAAATATTTAAATATTTTCTAACGAAAACATCAGCTTGAATAAAGCAGCAATCATCCCGCTCTCCCTTTTAAGACAATCTTTATCTTATATATAGTATAGCAATTCTGCTCTGCCCGCTTGGAGGACAAAAATAGGGGCGTGAATACAAGCCATCAGCTTGAATGGCTTACGCACGCAAGATGCTTGATTTGGTGCGTACTTACGTTAGTCTTGTACACGAATACTGCGGCGACTAAACGTAGTGCGTCTGTCACTGATCACTCTACGGTCTATTTTTAGCGTGCCATACGTTTCTGTTCGACCTTCTGAATTTACTCGTCGATCACCGCCACTGCGCCTGCGGCAAATAGACCGGTTCAAAAAGCGCATCACCTTCCACGCACGCATCATCCCCCAGAAATACAATGCAAACACACTTAAAAACAAAAAGAACATCACAATATCTGGTATTTGAAAATAGGTACCCGCTAACCCAATCAAAACCCCGATTAGCGACAATATCCCCATAATACCGACTGACTGCGGTATCGAATATCCGGCCAACAATAAAACATGGTGAAAATGCTCTCGATCTGCAGCAAAGGGCGATCGCCCTTTAATAATACGGCGAAACATTATCCCAACCGTATCAAACAAAGGTAATGCTAAAAACCACAAGGAGGTAACTGGCGCCATTGCTCGATGGTCGCCCTGTGAAAGTTTTATAAAAAACCAGGTCAACGCAAACCCGATAAACATACTGCCCGCATCACCCATAAAAACAGCCGCGCGCTTTCTTAAGGGGTACCGCAAATTAAAAAGTAAGAATGCGACGATACAACTCACCAGTAGCAGTAAAATCTGAAACTCGGTGTCAGCACCCGCCGAATAAGCCACAACAGCTAATCCAGTCAGAGCAGATAACGTTAATGTACCAGACAACCCATCAACGCCATCGGACATATTCAACGCGTTAATCACGCCCACTGTCGCAAACGCGGTAAACGGTATTGCAAGAATGCCCAGCGGAAATAAGCTACCATCAAAAGACAACATACCCAAATCGAACAATATTACGCCACCCCACAACGACATAATCAACGCTGCGCCAATTTGGGCGGCAAAACGAACCCGAGTGGACAAGTCATAAAAATCGTCCAGCACCCCAACGACGATCAACGTTAAACCCGCAGCAAAAAAACTGTACATGCCGTTGATTGCGATATCCAAGGTAATAGTGGAAAAAAGAAAGCCACAAAATACAGCCAGACCGCCAATCAGCGGTATATTGCCGCTGTGCTGTTTACGTGTGCCAGGGGAATCGATGAGGCCAAAACGCATCGCGTGCGGTATTAAAAAATAAATTAATACCACGGTCGCTAACAAGCCGATGATGTAGCT
>CAZZJI010000153.1:0-2596 GCA_964654485.1 uncultured Gammaproteobacteria bacterium
TTGGATTTCTTTCTTCTAGGTGATGCTCAAACTAAGTCACGTCTGAAAACGCTTTTATAGGGGAGTTATTATGCGTTTTTCAAAAATAAAAATAGCTATTGTAATAATAGCAGCGCTCAGCATGCCTCTCAACGCAGAGGCACAAGAGAAGAAAATTAGTATCAATTCACGTAGCAAGTACTCAGCACCTACAATAATCGTGAGGTCAAAATTTAATTTTGACCAACCAATTTCTTTAAAAATGAAAACTGATCCGGCGTTAAGCGCGTCGGATGCGTTAATCAGAACAATTTCTAAATTTAACATGGTTGACGCACGCGGAATTAAAATCACCTCAGGTTTTGATATTGATCTAGTCAATAATTTGATCGTAGCTTTCAGCGGTGGAATCTCTGAAATTATTAAAACAACAAGAAATCCAACTGGGTTTAATGTTATTGCCAGCTTTAAAGATAATAGCGGTAATTTTATTTCACCACCAGCTAATAGCTTGGCAGTTTATACCATTAACGGTGAAAAACTTTGCTTTGAATATAAAACTATTCAGCAGGCATCACCGAAAATCGGAATTGCTATTCTGTTAGATCGTTCCGGTTCAATGTCTGGAGAAATGGAAAGTGTTAAAACAGCAGCGCAAGATTTTTTAAATGCCCTGCCAAGTTCTGCCGAATGTGCCGTAGGAAGTTTTAATACTGAGCTATCTTATGCTCATAAAAACTATCAATCATGCTCAGGTGGTGGGTTTGGTTTTGAAACAATAGAGGCCAGCGGCGGCACTGATATATTTAAGGCATTGCATAGCGCCTATTCGGATTTATCAGGTTCACATTTCTCTGGATATCAAAAAGCAGCCATTGTCATTACCGATGGATATACAATTAATGATGAGGCACTTAAAACTCAGCTTCTTGCACAGAAGAAAGATATCCTCACTTTTGTTTATTTTATTGGTGGCGATAAAAAAGATGACCTTGAACAACTAACAGATCATTTTATTTCACAGGGCGGCGATGTAAAACAATCACTTTCTCAATATTTTGGCGTAATTGAACAAGCTTATAACAATCAAAAAGTATTGAGTGTGCATAGCTGCCAAGGAGGAAATCATGGTACTCCGTAATCAAAATACAAATCAACCATCCCGTATTTATAGCCGTGACCCTGATTTATACGGTTCCAGCAGATTGGCGACGCGAGAGCATTTACGTGTAAAGCGTTATGGCGAAAATGGAAATATATTTTTGGGCTATGGCATGGCTGAACACAGCAAAGACCGTGCATATAAAATCACCACAAATACACAAAAGCATCTACTTACTGTTGCGCCAACGCGCAGCGGTAAACTTTTAACTGCCAGTCTGCCACGATGTTTAGAGCATATGGGCTCTTTAGTGGCTCTTGATGTAAAAGATGGAGAATTAGCGCTGATTGCAGCGCGATATCGCCGCGATATTCTTGGCCATAAGGTTGTGATTATTGATCCTTGGGATCTGGCTTGTTCACGTTTAGGCATGACGCCCTCATGTTTAAATGTGATTGACTGGCTTGACCCTGAAAATGAGGATTTTGTTGAAGATGCAATGATGATAGCAGACAGCCTTATTACAGACCGGGGCGGAAAAGACCCATTTTGGAATGATGAAGCACGATCATTGGTTATGGGGCTGATCCTTTATGTAGCATCCTCTCCAATTGTTCTTATGCCCACTGAAAAGAAGTCACGCGACCTTCCACAGGTTCGCAGGCTTTTAAATCTATCACCGATAGAATTTAAAAACTTTGTCGGTGGCGAATTTGAAGATGATGGTAATGGGAATGAAATACTTGTCCGCCCCGGTATGCTACAAAGCTCTAATGAACATGTTCGCAGCTCTGCTGCTCGTATCTTGAACAAAGCATCAAAAGAGTTTTCAGGTGTTCTTTCTACTGCACAACAAAATACACATTTCTTAGAAAGCCCAAGAATTCAACGTGCTTTGTCCAAATCTGATTTTTCTTTTGATGAATTAGAAAATGGCAATATCGATATATTCATTGTGTTACCTGCTGGACGGCTCTTAACCTATAACCGTTTTTTACGTATGCTTCTGAGTATTGGAATTACAGCGGTTACGCGTTTTAAAACCAAACCAAATCCGCCCGTCTATTTTCTCATTGAAGAAGCGGCGGCACTTGGACGTATGGAAGTGATTGAGGTTGCATACGGCCTTATGGCTGGATATGGAATGCAGCTTCATATGATTATCCAAGATTTCAATCAGCTAGCCTCTTTATATCCTGAACGCTGGCAAACATTTATAGCCAATAGTGGCGTAATCCAAATCTTTGGAACGCGTGACTTAATGACATCGGAATACACCTCTCGGCTTTGCGGCATAACAACAATTGAATCATTGAGCGAATTTAGTGCAGAACGAAGGGCTGGATTATTTTCTGATCCACAATTTTTAAGTCGCGAAGATTCACTTATTTCTCGCAGCCTGATCACGCCTGATGAAATAATGACGATGCATCCAGCGGCTCAAATTTTAATCCTGTCTCATGCAAATCCGGTGACATGCTTTAAAACGGTGTATTTTTTAGATAAGCGCTACCG
>CAZZJI010000153.1:2696-3954 GCA_964654485.1 uncultured Gammaproteobacteria bacterium
CTTGATAGCGTATTTGATGGAGGTTAATCATGATCATTCGCGCATGGGTTAACATTATATTTCTTGGTTTTTGCGCTTACGGCGCTTGGGGTGTATTGAACGAAATTGTACCTGCCTACAGAATAAGTGAATTTCTATTTGTTCTTTATATGATTGCGCCTTGGGCGCTGCTTTATGGATCAATCAAATCATGGCATCAATGTTTTGTTTGGCGGCGTATGCTTGCCAAACGTCAAACACCACCAGTTTTAAGCCGTGGTCAATATCGTTCAGAAAAATCTATTACAAGAACGAGCACATTAGAACACATTTGTTCATTACTGTTTCTCTTAGCGATAGCCGCAATATTAAAACAGTTTTCTATTACTCATATCGAATGGTGGATAGGTTCATTAATCGGGGCTTATTTTGCTCTCCGTATGGTTATAAAAAGGACTAGATAACCATGCATAAAATAGTTAACAAACCACTCTTTTCAAAAGAATGCCTAGAAAACTGCGGCTTTCAAAGAAAGTCTTTACTAAATATTAATAATTTCAGGGGTATTATTAACCTTATGAGGGCTTATAAGGATGCAATAACATCCTATGTAGCTCTTTTTTGTTGTATGGGTCTGGTTGTATGCGTGTTTACCATCCAAAACACGCGTGCCCTCAAGCATGCAACCACCATTGCACAAAAAAATATGGCAGCGAGGGCAAAGAATTGCTTCTCGCTGTTTTTAGTTGAGGCTTGCAATGAGTAGGCTTCTAAAACAAGGCAAATCTAATCGGAAAAATAATGCCCAAATAGATTTGATGACTCCTATCAAAGAGAGTCATAATAGGGGCTCCAGCGATGAGCGTATACTTGCTCTCGTTAAGTTTTTAGCACGGCGCGCAGCCGAAGAAGACTATCAGTTCTATTTGGACGCGCTTGCTTCCCCCGACAAAAACAAAGGTGGTAACTGATATGAAACAGCGCGCCTGTATATATGCTCGTTATAGTTCAGACCTGCAAAGTGATGCTTCTATTGAAGATCAAATACGACTCTGCTCCGAAAGGGCTGAGGCAGAAGGCTGGAATATTGGAAATTGCTACACCGATGCCGCTATTTCTGGCGCATCCCTCCTCCGCCCAGGAATTCAATCGCTTCTAGCTGCCGCTATGAATGGTGAATTTGATATTCTCCTTGCCGAAGCATTAGATCGACTTTCCCGCGACCAAGAAGATATTGCAGGCATTTTCAAACGTATGGAATTTGCAGGAATAAAGATAA
>CAZZJI010000154.1:0-3883 GCA_964654485.1 uncultured Gammaproteobacteria bacterium
TTAAAACTTAATTTAAAATAAGTACTGCGCCATCGCTAGATCGTTGGCTGTAGTTGAATAACATGTAATTGAAAAGGGCTGTCCGTGTGATGGTCCTTTTTAACTTGCGCTTTTCGATCCCCAGTTTCTCAACCCTTTTATTGTTTGTACATCCGCGCCTAATCACACGTCGAATGATTAGTCTGCCAGTTCACCGCATCCCTATAATCCGCAACCGTCTTCACCAACTCTTCATGAGTGCCCGATATAATCGCACCATTGCGATTAAAGTATAATATCCGATCAGCACTGCGAATCGACGAAAAGCGATGCGCAATAATCAATGTGGTGCGGTTTTTTCGCAGTGAGTTAATCGCTTCAACAAGCATTTGTTCTGAATGACTGTCGAGTGCTGATGTGGCTTCATCCAAAATTAATATGGGTGTGTCGCGCAAAAATACCTGGACGACGGCAAGGCGCTGTTTTTGACCCACTGACAAACTGACACCGTTAGCACCAATAATAGTGTCGATACCCTGCTCCAGTTTCTCTACAAATTCCCAGGCAAACCCTGACCGACAGGCTTTTATCATTTGATCTTCAGTGGCCTTGGGGTTAGCCAACAACAGGTTTTCCTTGATTGTGCCATTTATCAAAAACGGCTCTTGCCAGACAATGGAAATCTGCTTGCGTAGTGATGCAAGGGATACCGTTTTAATATCGACCCCGTCAATTGAAATTGCACCTTGCTGAGGATCAAAAAAACGCAATAGAAGTAGCGCCAGCGTGGATTTCCCGGAACCGCTTGGCCCTACCAGTGCAACCGTTTCACCCGCATGGATATCGATAGACAAGTTATTAAAAACCAGATCTGAACTACCAGGATAGGCAAAGGAAACTACATTAAAACCAATCTCGCCGTTACTGACATTCAGTATTGTTTTGTTTTTCTGATCTTCTACCTCAGGTTGCATTCGCAGCACAGCCATCACCCGATCAGCTGCGGCACGGCTGGCCTGGAGGTGGATAGGAATTAGCGCGATACTGCGTGTCGGCATCGCTAAAAACCTGACATATATGAGAAAACTGATAAGCACGCCTATCGTCATTTGGCCTGACTGGATGCTGGCGACACCACTGTAAATAACGATGACACCTGCGAAATACACCAGAAAAGTAAAAAAGGCATTATACAAAATACGGATCTTGCCTGCCCTCAACACCCAACGGCTTACTGTTTCATACTGTGTTTTGTGTTTATCTCGTATCGCTTGCTCACTATTATAACTGCTGATACCTCTTAAATTACTCAACGTCTGCTCTTCAACAATCAATAGATTGGCATTTTCCTGAATCGAGTGACGCGACGCATAACCTGTTTTCGGCGCCACATAATGTTGCGAAAAATAAAATATCGGCGCCATTGCAACAACAATCAACGCGAGCTGCCAGTCTACCCAGAACAGAATGGAACCATAAACAAGCATTATTACTGTATTAGAAAACAGATTAAGCGGTGCATTAATAACAAAGGGTAATAATTTGCCAATATCATTCGACAAACGGGCCATGAGGTCACCTTTTTCAATTTGATGATTAATTGAAAAAGATAATTGCAGAATATGTTCAAGCAACCTGCCCCGCACACGATTAGTAAAATGCAAACTCACACGCTGCAGTGTATAGGCCTGGGTAAACTGCAATATCTGATTAAACAGCACAATGATGGCAATGACTATGATGCTTGTGTTTAACTGATCAAACTGACTTTGCGTTATTTGCGTAACGACACCACCGATTTTCCAAATCAAAAACGCATTGGATGCTGTCATAACGAGCGCCAACACAGCAAGCAAATATATATTTTTTCGATCGGGTTTAGCGTAAGGTAAAAAGAAATGAGCAATTTCCCGTTGCCACTGCAGTAATTTCGAAAATTTCATATCGATGCCAATTGAAACACAATTAATCCACCTCTGTCGTCTGCCACTCTACCGCTCGTTTGTAGCCAGCGTGTTGTTGCATTAAATCGGCATGCTCACCCTCTGTAATCGTGCCATCACCATTAAAATACACTACACGATCCGCTATTTTAATCGCTGAAAAACAATGAGAAATAATAAAGGTTGTTTTATTTTTCTTGAGTTTATCCAGCGCGTTAATCACATTTATTTCACTTAAAGAGTCCAACGCCGACGTCGCCTCATCAAAAATGAGGATCGCTGCGTCACGCAAAAATGCCTGCGCTATCGCCAGACGCTGTACCTGGCCTGCGGATAAAGTGACGCCATCAGCGCCTATTTTTGTTTGCAGACCATCATCCAGGCCGCTTATAAAATCCCAGGCATAACTGTGTTTGCATGCGGTAATTAGCTGCTGTTCTGTTGCGCCGGGTTCGACCATAAGCAAGTTTGCTTTTATTGTATCGTTAATAATAAAAGGTTCCTGCCACACAACAGAGATATTTTTTCGCAGCGAATTGACCGTATATGTTTGAACATCAATACCATCAATAAATATCTGCCCTTGGTCGGGATCGTAAAATCGCATTAACAAAATAGCCAAAGTCGATTTTCCCACGCCACTGGGACCGACTAATGCTATGGTTTCACCGGGCTGTACCGAGAGAGAGATATTGTTAAAAATCTGATTTCCATCGGGGTAACAGAAATGTAAGTCCTTTAGCTCCACGCCGCCCCGCTTAATATCGAGTTGTTTGGCGTCAGGTTTGTCTTTAACAAGAGGCTGCGCGTCAAAAATTTTCAGTATCCGCTTTGCCGCAGCCAAATTGTCCACGCATTGAAACAACAAATCGGCCATGCCTCTTGCTGGCACGTTTAAATACCCCAAATACAGTATAAAACTAACCAAATGACCAACCCCGAATCGACCTTCCTGAATGCCATCAATGCCCACAAGAATAACGACCAGACAAGTAAAATACAGTAAAAAGGTAAATGTAATTCTAAAGCCGATAGCCAACCCAAGCTCACGCATGGCCCAATAGCGAACGTTTTCAAACGTGGAACGATGTAATGTTGAAATCAGTGGCTCTGCAACATTGGTAGTGATACCCCGCATATTGCTTATGGCCTGTTCTTCAAAGGCAATTAATCGCCCGTTACGTTTAAAAAAATTCTCAGCCGCACGGCGTTTTGGTGATGAAAACACTTTTTGCTGTAAAACAAATACAAAGGAAATAACCACTGCGATTAAGGCAAGTAGGGTGTCTATCCAAAACAGCATGGCGATATAGACAAGAAAAGTCAGGATATGCGAAACAACATATATTGGCGCATCGACAATACTCGTTTTTACGCGATCAACATCGTTACTTAATCGCGCCAGCAAATCACCTTTTTGCACCTGGCCGACAACAGGAAAAGATAATTGTAATATGTTATCCAGAACAACGTTACGTAGCCGCCCGATACTTTTTAGCCCAATCGCGCTTGTTAATAATTCACCGGAAAATTGAATTGATAGATTTATAAGCACAACAACTGCAAATAAAATTATGCCGGTAACTATCTGGTCATACTGCTCGGCTTGCAAAAGATTAAATTGTTTTCCAATCAACCAGATCATCATGGTGTTAGTGGCAACGACAATTAAAATGGCAAGATAGGATAAACCCACCAAGCGCATATCCGGTCTAACAAAGCGAATAAACCGTTTGTAAGTCGGCCATATTTCAGAAAACGGTGATTTTTGCTCACTCACTATATAAATAATCCCACGACATTCGACATTCCATTCCTAGTAATAATTAAGCATCACGCTGAAAGTAGCAAGATAAAAGATCTTCGCACATCTTTGTGCTCTCGAGGCATAAGCACATCCCTGTGCAAAGTCTCTTCGCACTTCCTTGTGCTCTCGAGACATAAGCACATCCCTGTGCAAA
>CAZZJI010000155.1:0-3878 GCA_964654485.1 uncultured Gammaproteobacteria bacterium
AAGATCTCCTGAAATGAAGTGAACGACCGTAATGAATGGAGTTGGTTCCAAAATTATATACCATCGTCAGGATTCAATTTGATCAAAAAGCCTATCAACACATCGTGAAATCCTCTCGTAACAGTTAGTGAAATCTTCTACTGATTTGCCATAAGGATCTCTTATATTGAACTGATCAAATCCTGTCGAACTTTTTTTGGGGTCGTAGCCCGCCAATAAGTTTACCACTGTGCCATTTTGGTCAAACTGCCGACGAAGTAGCTTCACATGTGACCATTCCATAGCTATAACTATAGGGTGAGAATAAATCATTTCTTGTGTAACTGGTTGAGACCGGTAGTTCTCCATTAAAACTCCGCATGTCTCGGCAGCCTTCAGAGCCTCTTCCGGAGGTGTTTCAGGGGATAAAACTTTAATCCCCCCCGATGTCACCATAATATCTTCGAAATTCAAAGCACGAGCCTTTTTTAGTGCATATGCCTCGGCAAAAGGACTTCTACAGATGTTACCTTTACAAACAAACAGGATTGATGATTGTGGGCACAAATCGCGTTTCTGCAATGCCGGCATCAATGGAGCTTTCAACTGCCATACGATATCTCTAACATAATGACGAACGCCCATTACCGTACTCTCTTGTAGCTTTTAATCCTAAAGGTTAGCAAAACGAGTGCAATTGATCTACTTGTAAAGTATATAAAATAAAGAATTACCAACGGGAAAAAATAAACGATTCTTTTGCGTTTTACAGATTTTATTCCAGCCGAAAGAAGCACAATACTAGCGGGTATGAATATGCATAGTAAAAAACTTATTCGAGAAACAGATTGTGGTAAAATTAAACTATATATTAGCCCCATGCAAGATATTGAAAACAAGATGGTTGCCAAAAGAGGTTTATCGAACCAATTCTGTCTAAATGTCCCAAAAGCGCCTAATCCGTGCCAGATTTCTCGACGGAAAAAACTTCGTAAATTTTTGGGGTTACCTAAATGTACAACTCGTATAGCACCATCTTCAATGATTTTGACCTGCTTGATAGCGCGTGCACAAAATTCTGCGTCTTCACCTGTTATTAGTGAGTCGTCAAAGCCGCCAATACGAAAGAAGGTCTCTTTTCTTATTAATAAGTTCCCTGAATTTATGTAATTAACCTGTCTACGACCATTATATCCCTCTGAAAACCATGCTCTCTCAATCCAGGTAGCGTTAGTGGGACAACATACTTTGCTACCGGTAACACAATCCTCTTTCATTAGTAAGATGCAGGCATTTTTCAACCAATCTTGATTTGGTACACAGTCGGCGTCTAAAAAAGCTAAAATTTTACCTTTAGCAGATTGCGCTGCAATATTACGAAGTTTGCCTACATTGTCTGTAGTGACATCAATAATTATTGCCCCAAAATTTTTCGCTTTCACTTTTGTACTATCAGTAGAATTGTTATTGGCTACAATAATTTCTATTTTTTCTTTTTCATAGTTAAGAAGTTGCAAGGCTTTTAATGTGTTAACAATAAACAATTCTTCATTTTTTGCTGGAATAATAATAGTTGCTAAAGGCGTAACATCAATAATTTTCGGATGAGAATGCTTTAAATTATTAGTATTGATCATTTGATAATTATATTTTTAATAAAAGGCGCTTGATTAATTCCTGAATCAATAGAAAATGCCTTGTTAATCACGGGATCTGGCCCAATCATTGGATTACCTTGGGCATCTCTACCGTTTGGCTTGTCGGTTGTTATAATAATGTTGTCGATATATGCATCTTGAGTTGTTCGTACTTTGCCGTTCCAATAGGTGAAAAACATAATTGCATTACATTTATCGTCAGCACTCCCAAACGCTGGATTATCTGTTGAAAGATTTTTGGAATCGAATATTAACTTGCCATCTAACCATATCATGTGTCTAGTTGTAGCATCAGTCATTCCAAATTTGACGTATTGCTCTATTGCAAACCATCGCCCTATTGGGAAATTAATGTGTGTAAATTGATCGTAATAACTGTAGTGGTTACCTGCTTCGGTGTTTCCTACAATTTCGGCGTTTGTCGCAGTACCTCCAGGCCATACACCTCCAATTTCGATTCTACCCCTGTTAGCAATTTGATATCTCAAAATTTTTCGCCATGATCCAGCACCATCTTGATCCCCCCAATCCCAACCAACAGGGAAATAATAATATGCTCTTGTCCATAATTCTGAATTTAATCCTAATGTATTTTTTGAATTAGGTATAGGGGCAAAAGCACCACAGGTGAGGGTCTTATCCCAACAAGTATCACCAGCGGGGAAATGAAATTTGGCTGAGTATTTCCCTTTTTCACTTATCGTATTTGACTGTGTCACTGTAGTTCCTATAAATCCAAAACCATCAGTTCCCTTTATCCCTTTCTCAAAATCTAACTTTTGCGTCCAGGCATGGGCAACACATGGTATTATAAAAACAAGCATCAATAGAATGTTCAGTTGTGTAATAAAAGGAAATGCTTTCGTTTGTGTTTTAAAAACCATAACAACGCTCCATATAATGGAATTTTGGGCCTATTAGTATTTAATTTGATTCACCAGCGAAGAAATTATCAGCTACTATATCCGCATTCTCAATTTCTCTTGCCAGGCGTAAGCCAACATTCTTTCCAGATGCATAAGTCGTATCGCTCTTAGTAATGACTAAAATGTCATTGACATATACTGTCAAAGTGCTGCCCACGCATTCAAGCCTGACTGTATAAATTCCGGCCTTGTATTTGCCATTATACTGGGCCAATCCCGTTTGTTGGTTCCCTGCGAATTTTTGCAGATAAATTTTACCCCCTTGAAAATAGGTGCCATACCCAGTTATGGCAAGAGGATTCACTCGAGCAATAACCCCACCGCTGTCATACAAGCCATTGTATGAGACGTCGGCTTGTACCCAATGATCCGATGACGTAAGGGCCGATTTGTTATATGCTAAAGTTTTGAACCATGGTTTGCAATGAGCTTTTCCTGCTGATATAGATAGTAAACCTGTTAAGGAAGTATAGTTGGCTATAGTATCAGTATTAAAAGAATCCTTTATTGAAGCGCTTTGTAAAACTAATGCGGCATAATTAGTTATATTGCTGGCTAAGGAGACTGCCCCCCTGTCGTCTTTCACCATCAACGTTCCATCATAAATTTTCGTGGGATCTTTATAGGTATGAGTGGTTGTTATCCCCGTCCCGGTAGTGCCATCGCCGAAGTTCCAACGGTACTCGGTTATGCTGCCATCGGGGTCAGAGGATGCCGCAGCATCAAAAGTGACAGTAAACGGCATTTTACTTACAAGAGTTGATGTAAAAATCGCTTGGGGGGGAAGGTTAGATTGATTGGACTTCACTATATGTACGCCTTTCAGTATTAGCTGGCCTGAATTTGCCTTTGACACCTTGGGAATAAGGATAATAGCTATTGTGATCAAAAAAAACGTCAAAAACGTAGATAAATTGGTTGTAAGAATGTTATGATTTTGCTTTATCATCATGATATACCTCCAGAAAAAATATGTGTTGAAAACACGTTAAGACAACTATTAAGTTACGAACACATAAATAATTGCATCTTGTATGCCATGTGTTAATTATGCACAAATTAGATTAACTAACTTGTTGTAATTTATACTAAAATTTAGATATACTTGTACTGCGAGATCAAAAAACATTAAAATACATTGTAAAAGGAAATATAAATTTTTTTGGTACTTTCTTATCTAATCATAGCATAAAATACGGAAGACAAGGGCTATTTTTGTGGATGCCGACAATTTGAAGAGAGAGAAAGGGTCATAGCTAAAAGTATCCATAAATATGGATAATAAAGTACTGACATAAAAAGACTTGGAACCATA
>CAZZJI010000156.1:0-3869 GCA_964654485.1 uncultured Gammaproteobacteria bacterium
AAAATGGACCTGTTTCAGGTATTACGCAGTGGTAAAGCGCCGATGGTGATGGCGAGTCTGGCGTTAGGGGCTTATCAGCAACGCATGGCGGAACAATTCGGAATAGAACCCGGTGCTGAAATGCGCGTTGCGATCAAGTTAGCAAAAGAAGAAAAATTG
Source organism: uncultured Gammaproteobacteria bacterium (assembly GCA_964654485.1). Taxonomy (GTDB): domain Bacteria; phylum Pseudomonadota; class Gammaproteobacteria; order SG8-11; family SG8-11; genus JAADIM01. The sequence goes on from CAZZJI010000156.1 coordinate 160, forward strand.
GCAGTGCATTTAATCGATAGAGAAATAGGGATAACGTTAAAGCGAGTTTATAAAAACGTGCCTTGGTGGCGTCGTTTTAATTTGTTTTCAGGATTATTATTCAGTGTTATTTCAAAAGAGAAAGTGTCTGAAGAAGAAATAGAATCGCTAAAGGAAGGCGATATTCTGGAATCAACTTTTTCTCAATTTGCCGAAGAAGCAAAAGATCTGTTTGCTCCCCTAATTGATGAACGTGATCAATATATGGCTGCACAGCTCCTCGAGGCACTCGAAAATAAAAAGCACCACCACATGCTTGCGGTTGTAGGGGCAGGGCATCTAAAAGGTATCCAGACCTATCTGAGTCAGTTTCAGCAGTCGCTAACAGAACGCAAAGATTACACCAAGAATATTTTGCAAGAATTAGACCGTATGCCACCGAGTTCCAACTGGTTAAAAGTGATTCCGTGGCTTATTGTGCTAGTCGTTTTATTGGGTTTCACACTCGGCTTTAGTCGCAGTTCTGACCTGGGTTTAAAACTGGTACTGGATTGGGTTATCATCAACGGTGGTTTGGCTGCGCTAGGGGCAACGCTGGCACTGGCCCACCCGATAACGATTTTAACGGCATTCGTTGCTGCACCGCTCACATCCTTAAATCCGATGATAGGCGCAGGCATGGTTACCGCGGCGGTTGAGATTTATTTACGAAAACCCAATGTCGGTGATTTTGGCCATTTACGCTCTGATACCACCAGTCTGAAAGGTTGGTGGCGAAACCGGGTGACCAGAGTCTTGCTGGTGTTTATGTTTAGCACCCTGGGCTCAGTGATCGGCACCTATGTTGCCGGTTTTCGAATTTTCGAGCAATTATTTAATACTTGATTAATACCTGATTAACTTGCAGCTAAGCTTATGCACCGATAATGTGATAGGAGTCACATATAGCCCAGAATAGCTGAAGTACAGTGGTTTCAAGGGTTTTTACTAATATAAAATCAAAGATTGAGGGTGTACGAATGTCTAGATCACGTCTAAGCGTGCGGCTACTTTTATCTATCGTATTTTTAAATGCAATTTTATCTGTTTTATCACAGAACGTTTTTGCGCATGCTCGTTGGATTATAGCAGACGATAAGGTAACTAGCTTGGTTACAGCGCGTCCTGGGGATTTAAAAACAGCACCTTGCGGTGGAAAGGCGCGAACAAATACACCTAAAGTATTAAAAAAAGGTGACACTGTTACCCTAAAATTTAGAGAAACAATCGGTCATCCCGGGCATTTTATAATTTCATTTTCACCTGCTGCTGACGAAGATTTTGATAAAAATATTCTATTGGATAACATAGTTCGTGGAGTAGGTGTTGTTGATGATAAAAATAATATTTATTCCCGAGAGATCACGTTACCTGATGTGGAATGTACAGACTGTGCATTACAGTTGATACAGGTAATGACAGATAGAAATCCACCTACCAACTACTATTCTTGCGCAGATATTCAATTAACTGCTACGGGTGCACCGCCTCCGGTAGGTGGTGATGTCACACCGCCTTCTGACATTTCAAATTTATCCATCGTGCCTGGTGACACGCAAGCCACCTTGTCCTGGACAAATCCGGTTGCTGATTTTTTTCAAGTACTCATTTTGCAAGACACACAGTCAATTTCCACTGGTCCGACTGTCGCTATAAATTACAACGTGAACGAGATGATTGGAAGTTCAAAAGTAATCTATTTGGGAAATGGCACGTCCCATATCGCACAAGGCCTGATCAATGGCGATACCTATTTCTATAAATTATTTGCTTATGATACCCGTCCAAATTATGCGTCTGGTGCAGAAATCAGTGTAGATTTAGCCGCTAATCCGGTTAATTCACCGCCTGTCCTTTCAATTATCGCCGAGCAATCACAGACCGTCACCACCTCTATACGTTCGGATGCAGGCGATGTAATAGTACAAGCATCCGTGAACGACCCAAATCCATCGGATTCACATCGTTATGATTGGACTTCAACCGATAGTCGTCTTGTTGATCTGGAGACGGTGGACGATGTGTTTACATTTAACCCCAGTGGTTTGGTACCGGGCACCTATTCATTAGAGGTGACGGTGACTGATGATGGTACGCCGAATATGACAGCTCAGGCGTCGCTTGCAGTCGATGTGGTTATCGCCGTAGATAACGGCGCAATCGCGACAGGTGGCGGTGGTGGTAGTCTAAATGGGTTTAGTTTACTACTTCTTGGCCTGATATTTGGATTACGTCGATTAGTTTTGAAATACGATTAACATTGATTGTTTCGATTCTCAGAAATATCTAAAGCCCCACTCACAGTGCAGGGCTTTTTTTGCACAGGGATGTGCTTATGTCTCGAGAGCACAGGGACGTGCGAAGAGACGTTGCACAGGGAACATTATGTAAGCTCAAATATTAAGGTGATTTGCATTCACGCTTGCGATAAAATGGCCGATAAATAGCTTATATCCATAATCCTAAATAATTCAGTATATTAGAACCAAACTATTTTAAAAATTATTTAAAAAAATCAGGATAGAAAAATGGCCGAACTAATCCAGCTAAATGACGGGATTGCAAGTACACGATTTTTAATTAACAAGCCGATAATTAAAATGGGTCGCGATCCTGGGTGTGATATTTCGATTGACGATGCATTAGTGAGTAAGGAACATGCGGTAATCGAAGTAGTAGCCAGTTCTGCAAAAGAAGGTGATGTGGAATATTATGTAAAGGACCTGGAAAGCACCAATAATACCTTTCTAAATGAGCAAAAAATCACAAGGCAACAATTAAAAAACAATGACATCGTGCGCATAGGATTAAATAATTTTAAATTCGCAGACGATGACCCCAGCGATATGGCGAAAACAAGAACACTCTACAAAAGCTGGTTTCCGGGCATCTTTTATACGAAATAGCTTACACTAAATAGCTTATATAAAATGGTTTGTTATTTAGGTATTGCGCGGTAAGGTGAGCTACGGGTTCTGTCATGCTCATGCATTCTATAGTGTACAAATGCATCCTCGTCATCGAAATGTAAAAACGGGTTTCCTTCGATTTGCTCCTCCATGGTTGATGTTTCTTTCTCCGCATAGTTATGCCCGGGAAGTATAATTGTCTCTTTGGGTACCCTGGTTTTAAGATCTTGTAACGTTTGGTGTAGTTGATTAGGGTCACCGCCATCAAGATTACATCGCCCGCATCCGTAGACAAAAAGCGTATCGCCCGCGATCAGGTGATTTCCAACGTGATAACAAGCCGATCCCGGTGTATGCCCGGGTGTGTGTAACACCTTTATTTCTGTTTTACCCAGTTGAATGATGTCACCGCCGTAATGCAATGAAGGTTGCAATGTTGGGGCTAGCGTCGGGCGCATTGCCGGGCTATTTTGGTATTCACCCCAAAATTCTGACTCGGCTTTTAATAAATGTATTTGTGCATCATATTCTGTTAACAGTTCTTCAATCGCATTAGCGTGATCATAATGACTGTGTGTCAATAATATATCTGTGATCTGCAGATCTTTATCTTTAACTTGCTTGATAATTCTATTTGCATCCCATCCAGGGTCAACAACCGCTACCCGGTTCGAGTCCGTGTCGCGAATCAGATAAATTAAATTTTCCATAGGACCCAATTCCAGCGAGCTGATTGAAAATGATTCGCTGTGATTAATCATAAATGCGCCTGCTATAAAATAA
>CAZZJI010000157.1:0-3806 GCA_964654485.1 uncultured Gammaproteobacteria bacterium
AACCTTTCCCAACGTCTCTTTAGTCTCCTCACTATTCTCTCTATATCTAAAGTAGTTACTTGTTTTTAAATCGATTTAAAGTTATGTATTAGGATTAAACAAATAAAAATGCCCCAGTTCTATTCATTACTTTAGTCTACGTAATACAATTCGTGCAATCCGCTTGTGATCATAAACAACCAACCTCAGCATCACAATGACCAAGCGGAAATAACTAAAAGAAATACCCATGTTTTTAAGCCCATTAATATGAAATTTCCAAAAATCTTTTACTGTCTTGCCGAATGCTGACAAGGCCAAAAATTCATAGTACTCACGCATTAATGCTTTTAATCTGTTTTTATATTCTTTTTCTGAAAGAAAGGATTTAGCAAATTGCATAAACAATTGTTGGTTTGACCAGATCACTTTATTCAATGGTTTGGTATCGGATGATGTCAAGGATTCATCATGTTGCCTTATATACGTTAAAATCTGATGAACAAACCCGAAATCACAGTGTTGTAATACTTCATACATCGCCTCAACATCACCATGAAGTTTATTAATGTTATAAAATTCTTTCCTGTCCCTGATCAGATCTGAATGAATCATAATCGAGGTAGGCGAATAAAATGGGTAAACACGTCCAAGCAGAGTTTGTCTACAAATCTCTTTCCCGGTTAAAAATGGTGTGGGATACGCCAATCCGTCACACTTAACCCATCTGTTAACCATACTATATGCGCCAATAACCTTTGCAGAATCATACTGCTCTCCAAGCTTTACCATTTCTTCAATGCAGTTTGGAAACAACCAGTCATCAGCCTGAACAAGTTTGCAATACTTGCTCTGATGGCTGATCAGGCTGAACGCAAAATTATGATTTTCTATAACGGGTAATAAACCGCTGGTCTTGTGTATTTTTATTCTTTCATCTTTTTGTGCAAACTGCTCTATTAGTTCAGGTGTTTTATCAGTGCAGCAATTATTAACTATTATATATTCCCAATTTTCATAGGATTGTTTTAAAATGCTTTCAACGCATTCTTCAATATATTTTTCACCATTATAAACAGGTGTAACCACACTGACGAGAGGATGACGGGTACTCATATAAAAATACCCGGCAGAAAATATTTTTCAACCGTCACAAATCTAACTCACCATTTTCAAATTTCTTTGTATACCAGTCGATTGTTTCTTTTAAACCCTGCTCCAGGGTATACGACGACCTCCAACCTGTCATCCTGAAAGTGTCTTCTACACTCGCTTTTCTCACCTGTTCCATCGGTCGCTCAGTTATTACTCCAAAATCCGGTTTAATCTGCGCGTCCATTAGCCTACATATTGTTTCTGCAACTTCCCTGGCTGTCACCAGTTCCCCACTACCAATTTCTATCCGTTTGCCCTCTACGTCTGTTGCGCATCCAATATCAAGAAACCCCTGAATAACATCGCTTACATAAATCCAGTCTACCGGCCTGACACCACTGGACAGGTTAGGTCTTTGATTCTTTAAAATGGACAAAATAATGTAAGGAATGAATTTTCTCAGGTCCCTTTGGGCGGGACCGTAAACCATAAACAGCCTTGCCAGGACAATCGGCGTGTCATATAAAGAATGGAACATTCTCGCATAAGCACTGCCAGCCCATTTTGCAGCGGCATAGGGTGAACTGGGCACCGAACTCATGCCTGAATCATCAGGTTCCTCAAGTGAACCGGTCAAAATGAGTCTATTACAGCTATTTTTATATTTATTGGCAGATAATAGAAGATTCAACGTGCTCTCAAAGTTACCCTTAAACGTCGGCATAACAAGAGATGCGTCACGAGCGCCGATGACCTCACTCGCAAGATGAAATACAATTTCAGGTTGTGATTGTTTAAATAAATTATCTACGAAATCTAGATCAGACAAATCCCCCTTAAACCAATTAATATGAGATTGGTTTTTTTCGGGACGGCTTTGCCTGTACACGGCGGAAATATTCGCTCCTTGCTGTAACAGTTTTTCCACCAGAAATGAGCCAATGAAACCTCGAGCGCCTGTTACTAGGACATTTTTATTTTTATAAAAATTGTTTATTGCTGTTGCGTTGTGAAACATGATATTTTCTTATTTAGCACCGATTAATTTGAAAAACTAACTTGTATTCGATAACTACGTTAAAATAAGACCAAGAAATGCTTATACAAAGATACTCTCCTCTAGATATTCTTATATATCAAAAAACAATTGAATATTATGTTAAGAAGGTTGCTCTATTGCCACGTTATAACTATCCTTTATCCTTTGCTATGATATACATATCGTATTGATCTTTGTAGGTTTCTTTTTTATTCATTATCATACAGATTATCAGGTAATTTACTCAGCGTTAACAAACACTCAAGTTAGTGTTCATAGCATCCGATTATAAACAACGTCGATAACCCTTAACGATAAGAGGAAAAAAGGCATGCAACATATTGGCATAAAAATATTGATATTACTCGCCGTAGTGGCACTCGCTGGTTGTGGCGGTGGGGGTGGTGGCGGTACACCCGTCCCTACAGACAACAGTAATTGGGATGAAATGGTTTGGGACCAGGATAATTGGGCCTGAACGAACCTTTATTAAATATATTCTAGTTAAACTCAAGTTCACCAGGAGTGCCAGAATGAAAAACTACATTTTCTATTTTTCAAGTATATTTGCATTGTTCTTATCGATGAATACATATGCCGCCACGGTCACCTACACGAATACTTTTTCAGCAGGTACGCCTGCTGTTGCAGCAGATGTGAATCAAAACTTTACTGATGCTAAAACAGCTGTTGATGCTAATGATACGGCAATTACCGCGAATACAGCCGCTATTGCAACCAAAGCAGCCTTAGGAACGAATAAAACCATTGATCAAAACGAAACCGATATTGCAACTAAAGCAGATGCCACTGCCACAACAAATGCCTTGGCTGGTAAAGCCGCGATTGGTACAAACAAAACCATTGATCAAAATGAAGCCGATATCTCCACGAATGCAGTGGCAATAGGCGTAAATGCTGCTGCTATCTCGACTAAGGCAGACTTAGGAACGAATAAAACCATTGATCAAAACGAAACCGATATCGCAACAAACACTGCTGCAATTACCGCAACACAAAATGCCGCTTTTACCTGCCCTGCTGACATGGCGCGCGTTGGTCCACTCTGTGTAGACATCTATGAAGCGACTATCTGGGATGCCCCAGCGGCTGGAGCACAACTTAGTTCTCCTTATGGCTGTAATGTGAATGGCAACGACTGTGCAGCGATGTTTGCTCAAAGCGTCTCGGGTTTTGCACCTGCTGCCACAGTAACCTGGTTCCAGGCTCAACAAGCCTGTGCGAATGTGGGTAAACGGCTATTGAGCAATGCGGAATGGCAAATGGCCGCAGCCGGTACACCGGATCCCGTTACATCACCGGACACTGCATTGGCATGTAATGTAAGTTCAGGTGCCGTTGTAAACACGGGTACTGCAACAACGAACTGTGAGTCTCGATTTGGTGTTCGTGACATGGTGGGTAATGTCCATGAATGGGTGGCTGACTGGGTACCCGGTTCCAGTGGCCAACCAACAACACCTGCCAGCTCCAAGAACAGCGCCGCCTATGGCAACGATGGTGTTGCGCATATTGATCGCGCTAACAGTAATGGTGCTGCTTATAGTGACCCAGCCGCAGGCTCAGGTGTGGAAAATTTCCCGGCCGCGGTTTATCGTGGCGGTGCTTTCGGTGCAGGGGATGGTGCGGGTGTGTTTTCATTCAACGCAGCCGAACAACCTTCATTCTCAGC
>CAZZJI010000158.1:0-3739 GCA_964654485.1 uncultured Gammaproteobacteria bacterium
ATTCCGGTTCATCTGATAAAAAAATTACATCTAACAAGCAAACGAAGTGGAAAAGTTATTTTTCACTAACAAAGCAACAATGGCTTGAAAGAATTGCAGGCCGTACTTTGTCAGAGTTTGGCTATGATGCCCAATCACCGAGTGGTGATTACAACCCATCATTATTAACATTGAAGTTATGGATGTCTTGGGGCTACTTTCGAGAAGGTCTTCGCTCGTTTTCAGCTATTAATATGTCGAATAAGAGATATGTTTTTGGAAGAATGGTGAATGCGATTAAAAGCAGACTGGCCGATAAATTTTAAATTGTTTAGGTTAATTTGGTGCAGAGAATGCCGAATAAGCAGAATATTTTGATCAGTGCAGGCGGTACCGCGACCTCTTGGCATCTGGCTAAAATAATTAAAGCGAACTTTCAAAAATATTTTAACGTATATATATGTGATTGTAATCCGGCTCACCTTATTGCTGCATCACGACTTGCTGATACCTATATCCAAGTTCCCTTAATAACCGATCCAGACTATAGGGAAATAATGTTGGACAACTTTAGACAACACCATATTGATATTTTTGTTCCCCTTATAGATTTTGACGTGTATGAGTTTGTTAGCGACTCAAAAGATATGAGAAATCTTAACGTTACATCAACGGGTGTTTCAAAATGGGCAGCTTCAATTTTACAAGATAAAGAAACATGGTCTAATTATCTTCAGGAAAAAGGTATACTGGTGCCTATGGTCTATGATTCTGCTACTCTAACTTCGCTGAATGATGATGATAAAGTTTTCATAAAACCACAACGAGGTTTCGGAAGTAAAGGGGCACGTGTTGTTATAAAAAGAGAATTGGACTGGGTTTGTCGAGATGATGATTATATCGTACAGGAAATATGTGCATCGCCTGAAATTACGGTTGAAGTATTTAATTTTAATGGTCTAATAAAATCAATATGCCGAGAAAGACTTGAGACAAAAGCTGGTGTTTGCACAAAAGCAAAAATTTGGTTTGATGCGGAATTACAGCTTTTGACAGAGCAATTATGTGAAATTTTACCTTTACCCACTGCATTTTGTTATCAAGTTATGAAAAACTCTGTTGGTGAATGGGTTGTAATAGACTTAAACCCCCGTCTAGGGGCAGGGACTGCTTTGAGTTCAACATGTGGATGGTCTCTGGTTTCGGCAGCACTTTGTAGCTGGGCAGGGTTATCACTATCCCCTTCAAGCTTTCTAAATGTACCTGTTGAGCCAAAATATGTTGTTCGTGTTTATGAAGAATTTTTAATGAATTGAACTGGGTTGCCATATGTACATTGGATTAGATTTTGATGGTACTTTGCTTGATAGTAGAGAAAGGCATAAAGTAGCTCTTAGACATGCTGCGGAAGCTGAAAATGTTGCATTGCCACAATTTTTTGAAAATATTTACTTCCAAGAAAAAATAGAGGGTGCATCTGGACTTGCGGTGCTTAAAAAACATAAAATAGAAAAAAGTGAAAAAATTAATGATAGATGGATTGCTCTTATAGAAGCGGATGAGATGCTAGCGCTAGATGTATTGTACCCCAATGTTAAGCAGATTCTCACTCAACAAACAGAGCGTGGGGCAAAATTTGTATTAGTTACGCTGAGGAAGCGACAAGAAGCAGCACAACGCCAGATTATGTTACATGGACTTGATTCCTTGTGTAAATCGATATTTGTTGTATCTCATGCTAAAAGTAAAAAGAAAGGTGCCGGATCTTTGTGTGCCAAGGCGGAAGTTACGCAGCAACTGAATGTCCAGGCAGTGATTGGCGATACAGAAATTGATCAACGATGGGCTTCTGATTTGACAGTACCATTTTTTGCATCGGCGTGGGGGTTTCGCAGTAGAAAATATTGGGAGGACTGTCATATCCGGTGTTATCAAAATTTGGCGAGTATATTTTCAGAATTAAAAATATTGTAGAGCTAACGTGAACCTATGGCAACCTAGCTCAAAAAACATCTTCTAATAATATTTAATGGTATCCCTCTTACAGAGGAGTATACCCATGCAACAAACACTGTCACCATCACTCATCATTTTCCATCCTGGGGGCTCTCAACCGGGCATCGAAAAAAGAACCCATACCTGAATCGCTTAGGACAATAGCGATTGCACTAAAAAACAGTTATCCGGTGGGGCAGATTAAAGCGGCGCTTAATGTCAACAGTAGCATGCTGCCAAAAGCCACACATAGAGCAGGGCAATCGCATATAAATCAGCTTGCAATTCCCAAAACTTTGAATAGATAACTTTCATCCCAGCCAGATTTGAGGCGCTTCGTTTTTATTCCGCGCTTCAATGTTGTTTCTTGTTTAAGCAGGTTTAGCGCAATATGACGTAGCATTGCCATATTTTCTGGTGCGTAATCTTCCCTAACACGATTCTCATCTTCTCTAAACGCAACATCGAGAACCCAATGCAAGTTGTTTTCAATCCCCCAGTGCTTTCTTATAGCATGACCAAATCGTTGGGCATCATTCTCAAGGCTCGAAATAAAATAACGGCGCTCAGTTGTTATTTTATCATTAATGTGACGCTCAGATTCAGCTAGCCCAATACTCCTTAATCCACTCCACTGCGCGTATTGGTCAAGCCATTCGACATCATTGCAAATCCAGTAGCGACGTAGTTCAACTCGCCCATGATCAGCGTCAATTGTTTCATGAAAATCAAACTTATCATTCAATTTACCTTCACTTAATAGTGTCATTCAAATACGAGGTCACATCATCATGAAGCGATCCTTGATTCCCTTTTAGGGCAAGAACATAATCTGCACCTTGATCCTGAATGGTTTTTGCAATTTCTTTTTGGCATCCCATTGCATCAATTGTTACGATACACCCGCTTAGCTCCAGTAATTTTAAAAGTTTGGGGATTGCGGTTATTTCATTGGATTTTTCTTCTGTTTTTATCTGACCTAAAACCAGTCCATTGCCACAAGCCCAAGCACTCACCATATGAATTGCAGCTGATTTATTGCTACGATTATGAGAGCGTCGTAGTGTTTTACCGTCAATAGCAACAATTTCACCTTGGGTGATTTCGCTGATTGACTTAACCCAAGCGAGGAAACATCTTTGAAATTCCGATGGACATAACAACGAAAGAAAACACGCGGCCAAATGTGTCGTGTGAAGGTATTCCATTGGGAAGCGATAAAAATTGTTTAAACCACTTTTCCTTCGCTAACTCAAATTCGACAACTTCTGTCCATTTATCTGCACCACAAATAAAGGTGCATATCGCGACAAAAAGAATATCTTGCAAAAGGTGACGCTTGTGACGCTCAACCCGCGGATCTTCTATTCCTTGAAACGCGTTAATAAGATCCATATTGCACTCCTTGTAAACAACTTGAGTGCATTTTCTACTAAATTAACTTAAATTTGTCGAATATACGCCTGATTTATATGCAATTTCCCTGATACATAGAGCCTCATCGTAGCTCCATTCAGTCTTAAAGTCCCATTTTTTGCGTAAGTGGTAAGCGCCAAACTAATCACGTACTTCCAATAATATCTTAATCGTCAATAATGAACCTCTCAACAAGAGGAATCAACCATGACAAAGAGGATAGCAGAAAAAAGAGCTTATTGGGATAACCACGCGAAAACCTGGAAAGAGTCAGGTGAGTCCAAACGTAGCTATGCCCACAGCACATCTTACCTTGATGAGTTCGGTCATTATTATAGTATTTCATCCA
>CAZZJI010000159.1:0-3721 GCA_964654485.1 uncultured Gammaproteobacteria bacterium
GTTATAATATGAATATAAATAAATTTGTTTCAAATATTATTGTTGTGCTCCTGGTTGCTGTTCTGAGCGGCTGCTCAACTATTGTCGTGCATTCCAAAAAAGACGCAACGCCGCCGCCCTATTCAGGAACAAAAGTTGCTTTAACGACAACGAAAAAACTATGGTACAAATACGATTTTTATGGGGCAGTTACACTTTCAGTGCTTGATATTCCTTTTAGTTTTATGGCAGATACGTTGTTGTACCCGATTGACATGTACCGACTAAATAATATTACAGAAACTTTAAAGTGATTTATTGACCTAAATCCTTCATTTTCCGTGCATTAGGCGTTCGCAGTAGGTTCAACGCGGCTCCATGCTTAGTATAAATATCAGTTAGGGAACTCCACCAACACTCTGAGCCCCCCATGTATTGATTTCTTTAATGTAATCCGTGCATTATGTAGTTCGCTAATGCGTTTAACTATAGATAATCCCAAGCCGTAACCCGAAATTTTGTTTCCACTACAACGATAAAATCGTTCAAAAACTTTTTTCCGTTCCATATCTGAAATTCCAGGACCACTGTCATCTACGGATAACAATGTTTGGTTTCCATTCTTGTAAATCGTGACCTCTACTTTTCCATATTCCGGGGTATAATTAATTGCATTATCGATTAGATTTCGCATAAGAATTGGGATTAATCCAAGCTTTGCTGAAATAACAAAGGGGGGGCGCCCATTTAGGCTTATGTCCAGATTTTTTTTAAGCGCTTTAGGGGCTTGATTTGCAATAACATCTTCTGCCATTTTGGCAAGATCCAGTTGTTCTGATTTTAACAAGCTACCACCCGGATCCAAACGAGATAACGTTAGTAATTGTTCCACCAGTGTAGAAATCTGGGAGACTTCGTCTGATATTTCGTTCATTGCCTCCAGGCGGGATTGATTGTCTTTGGTTTTTAGGGCGAGCTGTGAATGTATTTTTAGTACCGCTAACGGCGTACGAATTTCATGCGCTGCATCCGAAGTAAATCGACGAATATTTTCGAATGCTTTATATAACCGATCAAAAAGATGATTTAGCGCCAAAATTATTTTGTCGACTTCGATGGGTATTGCACCGGAACTTATCGGATGTAAGTCACCTGGTATTCTATTGTCAATTTTCTTGGCGATTTTTCTTAGCGGTGCCAGTGCCCTACCTACACTGAAATATATAACTAGGGCTACGAAGGGTAAAATAATGGCCAGAGAAGTCATATAATGGGTGGATATTGTATTAATTAGCTGATTTCTATCAATGTAGTCAGCCATGATTTGAACTTGGATACTATTATCCGAATTAGATATGGCAAATACACGACGTTTTTTTCCATCGCTAAGTACTAGGTCGGAGAAAGTATTTTCTTGTTCGGTTAAACGGAACTCTGGCGCACTACTGGAGCGGACTGCTAATAAGCCACCCGTTAACCAGACTTGAGTATCGATTATTTGCTCGTAGGTATTTGCATCCATCGGAAATGTTTGCGGCAGCTTATTTTCTTTGTCATTATCCAATACATTAAATGCCAACTGCTCGTGTAGTTGATGCGCGCTCATATTAAGTAAAATTTTTGCTGATTGCTCTAATTGCGCATCAAATAATTTTCCGACTTCACTTTGGGTTTCATAATAAATAATCAATGAACTTAGAGAGCATGTAACAATAGAAAATGTGAGTAGCCACACCAACAGTCTACGTTGGATTGAATATTTCATTTATGATTATCGACTATATAACCAACACCTCGTATAGTACGTATAAATTTGCTGCCGAAACGCTTACGAATATTGTGAATATGTACTTCAAGTACATTACTCTCAACACCGTCTTTCCAGGAGTAAAGACTTTCCTCTAGCCGGGTTCTGGATTGTACACGCCCCACATTTTCTAGAAGTTTTTGTAAAATGGTGAAAGAGCGAGCAGGTATATCTATAATTTTGCCCGCTTTGCGCGCAGTCAATGAAGCCGGGTCCAATTCTATATCATCGTAGTTTATTACTGTAATCGTTCGACCCACAACGCGGCGCGACAGTGCTCGGATACGTGCGCTTAATTCATCCAAATCACAGGGTTTTACAACATAGTCATCAGCACCACGATCCAGAACGGAAATACGATCATCTATGGAATCCCGTGCCGTTAAGATAAGCACCGGTAATGACAAGCCTTCCTCGCGTAATGTATCTAATACATCTAAGCCAGTAAGTTTAGGCAAGCCGAGGTCTAGGATCAGTACGTCATATGTTTCATTTCGAAGTGCACTGAGCGCGGTATCGCCGTCTTTTACCCAATCAACCGCATGACCTTCATAACTTAAACCAGTGCGGATGCCTTTACCCAATTTATCATCGTCTTCAGCTAGCAACAGCCTCATATTTCCTCCCATTCATATAAGCTTTGTTTTTATTGCGCAACTCTTTTTGATAGCGCAACTAATTATCTGGGTGTTGGTATGTGGCTTTTTCGCCGAGAAGCTGGGTAGGATGTTTAGCTAATGGACCGTATAAATTATTGTCGATTTTTGCAGATTCCGGTGGTGGGGTAGGCAAGATAAGTTCAGCTTGAGCATGACTAAAAATAAGAAGAGATAAAAAAAAAGCGACCTTGCTTATATACAAATACTCCCTACACATAACAACGTACTCCTACTTACCTAAATATAGTTGATTCCCCCCCTCATGCTAAGTATTTGTTGTTATTTTTGAGAAAACTCTAAAATATTGCCACAAGTAGGTATGTATAAGGAATGAATGAAACCACATATATGTATAACTAACGGGTATATACATTTTGGTCGATACTATTTATTTATCCGGAGAGCATTCATAATTTGAGCCTTAGAAGCGGATTGTTTCACTAATTATTTTTGTTGATTATCAATTACCACTTGAAAAATAAATTACTTAACAACCACTATTTTTTTATACCAATATTCAGTAAGCCATACAATTAATTTTTTGATCATGCAAAAAAATAGGCGATCATATTATATGATCGCCTATTTAGTAACATAGAATTATTACTTAAGTAATAATTCTTTACGGTAAAATTTGATATGTTGTCGACATGCCCCCTAAGATGTGATCAGAAACATGGCAGTGAAAAACCCATTCGCCAGGATTGTCGGCCCTCATGTCGGCGGTGATCATTGTTGCGGGCAGTAAGTTTACAACATCGGTACGCCTTGCGACCTTCTTTGAGCCTATTGTCACTGTTTTTCCGTGCCAATGTGGTGTATGTAAATCCACTTCGTTGCCCATACCTAAGGTGTGCCAACGAATTTTGTCCTTATTGTTGCCGATTAACCCTTTTAAGTTACCAAAAATGTAACCGTTGATCGAGTGCATCAAGCCGGGCTCTGCGCCGTCTAATTCATCGAATATAAAAAACGCGGTAACAAATTCTTTATCCACACCTTTAGGTGAACCATCTGGTTTCGCTGCGCCTTTTCTAGTGATGATAATTGGGCCTAATAAACCAGCATTTGTTTCAGCGGGTTCATCTATGTGTGAGTGATACCACCATACTTTCGAACTCAGATCACCCTTAGCAGGCCCACTGTCCTTATCTGCAATCCACTTGTAATCAAAACACGCCCCAGGTGCGACCTGCGCACCGGCACCGGGCGATGCGCCGCTGTTCACACCATAATAATCCGCGCCCTCATTTCTTTTCGTGTAGCGGAATCCATG
>CAZZJI010000160.1:0-3705 GCA_964654485.1 uncultured Gammaproteobacteria bacterium
GAGGGCCAATATTGTCTACATTAGATTTTGAACAAGATGGTGCAGAAATACGGAAGTCGCTACTTTCGAGGGAAAGTATTGAATTAGTCAAATCAGATATTGACCTTGAAAGCAAAAAACTAAAGAAATATGGAGTTAGAAATTTGGAGAAAAGATTTATCTCAATATCGAGGTTGGTAGTAGACGAAAAAATACTGTCTATAGCAAGAAGCCTGTTGAATGGTCACGTAAGCTTGGTGCGAGCGATATTTTTTGACAAAACACCGGAGAAGAATTGGTTTGTTACATGGCATCAAGACAAAGCTGTGACGCTTAATAAGAAGACGAATATTGAAGGGTGGAAAGCATGGTCAATTAAGGACGGGGTGCACCATGTTCAGCCGCCCGTTTCTGTGCTTAATAGCATGGTTACCTTTCGCTTACATGTAGACCCTGCAGATGAAAGCAATGGCTGCTTAAAAGTAATTCCTGGGACTCATAAGTATGGTGTGCTTAAGCAGATAGAGATAGATAGCATAGTTAGAAGTAAAGTTTCTGTTCCTTGTATAGTGGCTGCCGGTGACGCCGTCATAATGAAACCACATATATTGCATTCATCAAGCAAAGCAGAAAACCCAAATCACCGTAGGGTGATACATATTGAGTACAGTAGCTACGAATTACCTGATGGCGCTTATTGGGCGTAATCGCTCTCTAACAAGGCCAATTGAGTCAGACTGGTTTTTACCGTGGCTGCGCTGCGCTTGCCACTCCAAAACCAGCCGCTCATTGGCAGCGATATGTTTTCGGGCACAGTAATGAAGAGTTCAACGGTGGGCAAGGATATTGCCCACCCGTTTTTTTCTGCTACTTGATTATTTAACTTCGGCAATGGAATATTAGTTAAATTTATCCAGAGTTTCTATTTCTTTATCTAAGTTGTCAACGAGATCAATAAGTATTTCTCGATGTTCTACAGGGCCGATTCGTAATTCATCGACAAATTCTGGAGAAGGGTCACAGAAACGAGGATCGCAGAAAGGAATCTTTTCTAGCTTCTTAAGGTATTCCCATAGTACTAACATCTTTTTTAGCTCGTAAAATTGTTGAATCTCTTTAACTTTAGAGCACGCCTTGTTACTTCCTTGAAGGCACTGTGAATGAACATCAGCGGCATTGACAACAGATGATACGCTAAAAAATGTAGCTGCCAATAATGAAAGCATTGGTAAATTAAAATAATTTTTTATTTTCATAATTTTTTTCCTGTAGTTATTAATTGCGGGACTATTATGAAAAAATTTATATTTTTTTGATATGTACTTTTCCGCAATATTTTTGATAAATATTTCACTATCAATTAGTCTATAAATCATTTATAAGAATCGGATATTTTTTGTTTGTCTTACGCAAGGTATAAAATATAGGGTTGCTATTTGCAATAGATGGAAAACCATCAATTCAAATACATAACCAGCACATCCAGCCACCCAGTACTGTGGCGTTCCGCTACGCTACACTCTGCGGTACTGGGCGACTGATATGGAACGATATAACTTAAATGAGGAAAAAAACTAAAATGAAAAAATATATATTAATTACAGTAGTGTTTTTAATATATGGATGCTCAACATTAACTTCAAAAGAAACAAATATAGCAGTAACACAGATTTTAGATGAAATACAAATTGCAATAAATGAAATAAATAAGCAAACTCAAAGAACATCTTTACCACCATTTAAAAATGCAGAAGTTGTGCTTTCATCAAAAGCAGGCACAACAAAAGAAGGCTCAGCAGCTCTAATTCTATCCGCTGAAGGCAAAAAAAGCACTAACGAGTCCAATACATTGACATTAATATTAGCCCCTAAATCAGCACAAGAAAAAAGCCTTGTTGAAGGAACAGGAAAAAAACTTGCTGAGTATGTAGTTGCTGCGGTTAAAGCGATTGATACTAAAAATGATTTAGAGCTTCAAAAGTTAATAGTTGAAGCTACTTTTAGTGTAGAAAGAGACAAGGCCGGAGGAATAAAAATTGAAGTAGCAAGTATTGAATTTGGCGGCAAAACATATGCCTCATCAAGTAATAGACATAAACTAAAGCTTGTATTTGAAAAAAAACCTAATAAGAAAATTTAATAAATAAAAAGTTATAACAAAAAGCTCAACTCGGACGCGCAAAAACACGCGCGCCTGCTAGCTTAACGTTATGCCCAACAAAGTATTGACATACTAAATATAGTATATATACTATAAGATATGCGGGAGATATATGAGCATAGAAGACTATCTAAGCAGTTGAAATCCTTGCCAATAGATATCCTGAAAAAATACGAAAAGTGGAAAGATATTGTAATGATATCTGGGCCAAAAGGATTGAAACTTATTAAAGGGTTTCATGATGAGTCTCTACGAGGTGGGTTGAAAGGCCACCGATCATCACGTCTAGGTATTAAATATCGAGTTATTTATAAAGTAAAAGAATCAGAAATTATGGTGCAAGTTGTTAATTTGACTACACATGATTATAGGAAGAAATGATATGAAAGATTATCGTAAAGCCAAAAAGCAAATAGAAATATCCGTTGGCGAGTCTGTAAAGATAATTAGGGAATTGCAGGAGTTAAGCCAGAATGAACTTGCTGAGTTAACAAATATACCTCAATCAACGATATCTGCAATTGAAAATGACAGAGTGAAGTTAGGTGTTGAGCGTGCCAAGGTATTGGCTGGCGCATTAAACTGCCATCCAGCAGTGTTGGTCTTCCCAGGTTGGCAGCTCGATCATAAGTCCGCGGCATAACAGGTGTTCCAGCGGATTTCCTAGCAGCACTGGAGAGCAAGCCGAAGGCGAAACAGTTTTTTGAAACGCTCAACAAATCGAGTCGTTATGTCATCGCGTACGGATTGACAAGTGCGAAGAAACCCGAAACCAGACAGAGGCGATTTGCAAAATTCATGGACATGCTTGCCCGTGAAGAAAAACCGGGCTTTGGCTTCAAAAAGACGAAAAAGGCCATAACAAAAAAATCCAGCGGACGCTGATGCGAAACGTTAGAGAGAAAAATAGTAAATCATAGAGAGTATAAATAAAATAGAAGCCAGTCACATTTATCCATTCTAACCATATAATAATATGGCATAACACCCATATTTCTGCTAAACTCTACTTATGAACAAGGACAGTTTTGAGTGGAACCATGAAAAAGATCTTATAAATCAATCAAAACACGGAGTTTCATTTTCTGAGGCGCAATTTGCTTTTGCGGATCCAGGCCGTGTAATTGCGAATGATTTATCACATAGCAAGCGTGAAAAGCGGTATTTTTGCTTTGGGCAAACAGGTGGCGGAATCATGACTGTTCGATTTACATATCGAGGTGGAATAATCCGAATATTCGGAGCAGGCTACTGGCGAAAAGGAAAAACGATTTATGAGCGCGAAAATTAAATACACTAATGAAGATATTGGTGACCTAGAAGTCATTCAGGATTTTTTACCTTCTCCCGATGAATTAGTATTTAAAGATGATTCAGTTAAGGTGACAATTTCTCTTAGCAAAGACAGTATTGACTTCTTTAAGCAAGAAGCAAAAAAGAATAATACTAAGTATCAAAAGATGATTCGTAGATTACTGGATATTTATACACAATCACACCGAAAATCTCTAACAAAAAGTTCAACTCGGACACGCAAAAAAACGCGCGCCGGTTAACTAAACGTT
>CAZZJI010000161.1:0-3666 GCA_964654485.1 uncultured Gammaproteobacteria bacterium
CGCGGATAACCGAGGAACTTGTCAACAGCCCAACCGATGCGCCAGGCATACAAATGATCATTCTTGATCCAGTTCGCCCCGGTGTTCCAACTGTGGTATTCCCGCTCGAGATAAGCCGCTTTGGCTACGGTCGAACACAGCTCACCGAGGCAGTTGATACTGGTGCAGTCACTGCTATTGTGACAGATCAAGTCACCAGTGCCAGGACTGACGACGCCCATCGTGGTCTTCAAGTGCCCGGAAAGACCCTCACCACCGCTAGCCCCGAAAGACTTGTAAATGACGACTGTGCCGAAGCGGCTAATGTTCGACGCACCGCAGTCTCCAGAAACATGGGCATTGCTGTGGATTGGAATGTGCACATGCGCACCCCAGGCATTCGAATTCGCGATCGCCGACGAGACGGTGCCTCGTCCGATCCTGACCTTGTAGCCTCGGACGCGAAGATTACGATACGAACTGGTATTGTTCCACTGGTCCACGAAGTAGTTACCATTCGCCGCATAGTACGCACTTCGCCATGCAGCAGTGGTTTCGTTTATGCTGCTGCATTCGCCCCGGTGCCCACCATCGCTGTGGCGCGCCGGCGACAGATAAACCTTCTTGCCGTTCCAGCGCTGCAGCGGTTCGTAGATGCTATCCGGCACTGCGAAAACCAAGCCCGAAGTCAGGCAACCAGCAAACAGCGCCGCCGCCGCGGGCGTCCGCAGACCCCAACGAACCAGCAATCGATCGACTCTGGACTTCCTCATTTGTGTGTCCTCCCTGTTCTTATGAGTGATTAAAAAGAGAATGCCTCCATACTGAACTGAGGTATTAGTATCCGTCTCAATAGTAGCCCTCGATTCGGGTAATGAAGGGGGCAACTACTATTTTTTATACCCCTAAATACTGAAAACAAACTTAAATTAAATTCTGAAAGTACGTCTATCCGATTACATATATGCGTATGCGTATGTAGACAACAAACATATAAATTTGAAAAATTGATAGAGTAAAAACATATCAAAATATTTTTATGCGAGTATATACATACTTTTTTTAAGTTAATTTTAAGTATTAAATAAATATTAATTTGAAAAAACAGTAGACTTGGAAAAAAAACAACGGGATCACGGAATAGTTATTTAAAATCGGTTGAAATAGTTTAGTCAACTGAAGAATTGCTAAACAAAGGAAAATATATGAATTTAACTAAACGATTTTATCAAACCATTGCAAAAACCATTGCAATAGTCTCGTTTTTACTCGCATTATGTTTAAGTACAACAAATTTGCTTGCCGCGAACACCATGATTAAGGGGTGGGCTTGGGCCAACCAACCAGCAACAGCGGCGTATGCTTGTCCTTCGGCTTATTGTTATAACTCGCAAAATGGGGCTATTTGGATCAGTCGGTCGTCTACTGGTTATTACACGATCAATTTTGATAGTTTGTCCACTAATGGTGGCGTGGCTCATGTCACGGCCTATGGTGGTAATCATCATTGTAAAGTCAGGGGTTGGTATTCGGCAGGTAGTTCACTCCTTCTTAATGTTAAATGTATTGGTACTGATGGTATACCCGTCGATGGTAAATTTACCGCGCTTTTTTATAAAGAGACCCAAAAAATTAATCGTTACACGGCTTATGTTCGGGCTAACCAAGCCTCGTCAGATTTAAACATCGATTACATACCCAGTTTGAATTATCAATGGAATTCAATGGATGCGAATAATTCGGTTACACGTATTGGTGTGGGTCAATATCGCGTCCGTGTACCTAAACTGGGTACTTGGGATGGTAAGAGTGGGACGGTCATGGTTACCGCTTATGGCGATGATCGCAATTTTTGTAAAGTCCGAAATTGGGCATTGGATGGAACTAATGTGCTTGTTTATGTAAATTGCTTCTCAGCACTTGGTTTTGCACAGAATAATGGTTTCACTATGAGTTTTATGCGCGATTTAACTTTGGCTGCCCCGGTTGGCGAACACCTAAAATATAATGCTTATGTTTGGCTAGATAATGAAGCCGGTGGTTTTCAAGCTCATAGCTATCAAGATAATAATAAAATACCTGCACCGACACCGAGTTGGGCTGATGTCACTTTTCTTGGTCCGGGTACCTATCGTGTATCTTTACCCCAACTAAAATTTTCGAATAAAACAACAGCTAAAATAACAGCATATGGCCATGATAATGGCTATTGCAATATCCGTGATTGGGGGTCAAACGGTAGCAACGGTGCGGCGGTTAAAGTGGCATGTTATGATATTAGCGGTGCAGAAACACAATCCCGGTTTACATTATTGTATGCGACTGATGAAAATATATATTATTAGGTGAACAACAACACCGCCTATATCAAAGCCCACTATACTTTGCACAGAGAAATATTCTAAAAAAAAGCGAAGAAAACGATATAAATAATATGGCATCAAGCGTAATTTTTAACGCAATACTGATCATCATCTCATTGGTAATGATATTTATCCTGACGCGCCCACGGTTTCGAAAAAGCGATACCTGGCAAGCGACACTAACACCTCTTTCGTCAATTATTGGCAGTGGTTTTTTGGTAATGGCGCCTCTACTTGCCAGTGTCGTGGGAATACTTTCCCCGCTTGCCGTACTGGGGATTGTGCTTCTTGCTTATGCTATTGGTCATGTCATTCGTTTTAATATCTTGCATGTTGAGCCACGAAGCAATCAGGGACGTTTATCCAACGGTGCGAAAGAAATTGAATATTTAGGAAATATCGTCCTTGGTTTTGCCTATATGATTGCTGTGGCCTTCTATTTATCCCTATTATCATCCTTCTTTCTAAGTTATCTAGGGTTTTCCAACTCTACCCTGGAACGTTTACTTACCACCGTTATCATCATAATGATTGCCGTTACGGGTTATTTAAAAGGTTTAAGTGGGCTCGAAAAAATGGAGCTTTTATCAATGACAATACAACTTTCTATTGTTGTTTCATTGCTCGTTGGTTTATCCGTATTTGGTATAAGTTTTATACTATCCAATCAAGAACTTGAATTCACCTATCAGCAGAGAAGTATTCCCATACAAATTCAAATTTTGGCAGGTGCTTTGTTGATTGTTCAAGGCTTTGAAACATCACGCTTCATCGGCGAAAAATACACGCCTGAAATGCGTATTGCCAGTATGAAAAATGCCCAAATTATATCGGGCATTTTATATGTCATCGCTGTTATTTTGCTTATGCCCATTGTGCAAAAAATTGACCTTATGCAGATTGAGTTAGCTCAGATTATTAACGTGACCGGGCTTGTTGCTATCGTATTGCCTCTCATGCTCATCATCGCAGCACTAATGAGCCAGTTTAGTGCTGCCGTTGCGGATACTGGAGGCGCAGGTGGTTTATTAAATGAAAATAGCAATAAACGTCTATCAACGAATATCAGCTATGTTGGTGTTTCTGTTTGCGCCATTTTGTTAGTGTGGACGGTTAATATATTAGAAATTATTACATTGGCTTCACGAGCCTTTGCGACTTATTATTTTTTACAAACATTACTCGCACTGTTTTATTGCTACAAAGATTGCCCCACGGAGTCAGGCATAACTTGGATTCGCCTGATTTCATACATGATGTTAGCGGGGGTATTGGCCTACGTTATTTTATTTGCAATTCCTGCGGAGTAAAAACCGATGAAAAA
>CAZZJI010000162.1:0-3666 GCA_964654485.1 uncultured Gammaproteobacteria bacterium
CGGGGGATTTCAATATCGACTTCACCGTGATGACCTTTGAGCGTCTGCGCTGTAGCCATTGCGGCTATTGCCTGTGTGATGGCCCTGTGGATCGTGTTTGGCATAACCCAGATGATCTTCCATCTCAGCCCCAAGGGCGGCCTCAACAGTCATTTTCTTAAGCTGTTTGCTAAAGTCGCTTAGATCCTTTTCGGTTTTGATGTTCTTGGCTAGCTCCGAGGCCAAGGCTCTCATTTCTTTTTCCTTCATCACTATACTCACTAATCATTCTCCTATAGGGTAGAGTATTAATTAATGAGCAGTTACACAATTTAATTTACAGGGTCAATATTGAAACTGAATTGAAATTAAAACAGATTCATGACGATCTTTTTAATGCTAAGTTAAAATTAGCTCAACAGCATTTACAAAATAACTCTAGTAATGCTGGCCTTATTGCAATTTCCCAAGGTGCTATAGGTACAGGTGCATGTGCTCTTGTTCTAGTTGCACCAACTCCATAGATATTTTATGAAAATAATTTTACAATTTGTTGTGTTTATAGTTGTTTCAACTTTTATTGCCGTTATTGTTATTACAGAGATGGAAAGTACTGAGATAAATAAACATAAGCAATTACTAAATGAGATTCGTTCGGACAAAAAAGATGCTGATGATATTGAAACATGGCTAAAATCTAAAGGCGTATCAAGTTCGATTTATGAATTTGTAGTTAAGCAAATACGAACTAAATCTAACAAAATATCCACTACAAGAGATTATAGTATTGGATATATCGATGTACTTGAGAAGCGACTAAGAGCAATTCAGTTACTGGCATTATTTGGCATAATAACTCTATTTTTAGGTGTTTTTCTTTATAAGAAAAAAGGTGACAGATCAAATAACATAGGTAGGGACACCGAATAGTTAATGACTTAACGCTGGCCGGTAGAAAAAAATCCTGTTTGTATAATATTAATTTATTACAGCAAACACTCCACCCAAGCCCCGCTTCGGGGGGCTTGCTGTTTTCTGAAATGGAAAACAACAAGCGCGTGTTGGGTAAAGCCAAGAGTATTGGAGTATTAGGGTCAGTCTCGAATTAAAAAAAGTGTGAGGCCAGGTTTTGTGTTTTTATCTGAATTAATAGGTTCCAGAGCGCAATTGTTTCTAATATAGAAACATTAGTTTCACGTTACTTAACGTTCAACCATCTCCGGTTGCAAATCCCTTCTTTTGTGGATCACGGCCAGCACGAAGACATCCTGATCCTTGATCTCGTAGAGGATGCGGTAGGAATACAGCGACAGTTCTCTAATATCTTCATTGCTGAGTTCCGGCACCATTGGTCCCATGCGGGGCAATTCGTTGAGGACATCCGTTTTCGCAACGATATCCTGGGTAACTTTTTTAGCGTAGTGGCGGGAGTCGTGAGCGATGAAATCATGAATGGATCGGAGATCGGCCTTAGCCGGTTCTGACCAAATCACCATGAATCAATCTCGCGCTTCAACTCTTCGCTGTTGATGGTGTGACCTTGTTCGACGGCTTCCTGGCTCTTGCGGATCTTATCCAGCACATAGAGCCGGTACATAATCTCGTTCATGTCGGTGTCATCGGGCAGCTTGCCGATGGTTTCCAGGGCTTCTTGTTTGGCGGGTTGCATGGTGTGTCCTCCTGAATGTTTACGTACTCTTTTAGCCGCTAGCCTGTTGTTTGTCGATGGGTGCAATTACCCCCTCTACCCGTCGTTTAACGATCATGGCATCGATCACCTTGATGATGGTCTCCTGATCATCGCTATCGAAGCCTTCCAGTTCCTTGAGTCGCTCGATCAGCCGTATGTTGTGTAAGGGCTGCTTCTGATCACGGTTGCCCATGACCAAATAATCGAGCGTGACCCCGAGAATATCGCTGAGCTGCGCCAGCTTCTCGATTGAGGGTACGTGCATACCACATTCGTACTTGTTTAGCTGCGCAAACCGAATATCGATTTGGTTTGCCAGTTCTTTCTGGGTCCAGCCTTTTTGTTTGCGTAGTTCTTTCAGGCGCAGACCAAAGGCTTTGCGAATATCTTCATCTTGCATGATTATCAGTAGCTCAGTGACCATGTATGCCTTCTAGTGTATGCGCGTGTTCGTAATACGCCTTGATAGATGTATTAAAAACGAAGATAACACGATACGTAAAACGTATCAATACAGTCCTTGACAGGATTTTAGGAGAACCGCCTATGGCCCGTATTCCAGACGACCAGATCGATCGCCTGAAACAGGATGTTTCTATCCTCCAACGTCTGGCTTGAGGGGATAGGGGTTGTGCTCAAGCCCTGCAATCAGGAGCTACGGGGCTTGTGTCTGTTCCACGAGGATCATGATCCCTCGCTGTTCATCCACCCAGTGAAGAGTTGCCAGCTTGCAGGCATCAAACGAAATCATTCTGTGCGAATCGTTTATTGACGCGCTGTCCTTCTGGTGTGCCGGTTATCGCAATGTCACCTGTAGTTATGGTGTCGAAGGTTTTACCGCTGCTCACCTGAGTGCGTTTAAAGAATACAAAACCGAACGTGTACTCATTGCCTATGATAGGGATGCCGCCGGTGAAAAAGCGGCCACTGCTTTAGCCGCTAAATTAATGAAGGCAGGCATCGACGCTTACTGGCAATGGATTCAGTCTCGAATTAAAAAAAGTGTGAGGCCAGGTTTTGTGTTTTTATCTGAATGACTATCCTAAAATTCCTTTGACACTTTCCCGCAATGTTTTTTTGATCGCTTTCTTTTAACTGCCCTATGGTCTTGATGATCAAGGTTTTCTCAATGGGGTGGTAATGACCGGCTGGATAGTCGATGGCTTGAGCGGCGCTGCGTCCTGCCAATTCAAAATAATCACTTCACTTCGCCGATGATCGTAGCGGGTTTGATCTGCAAGGTCACGGCCATGATGATAACGAACTCAACGGGTGTCATAGATGGTATCGGTTGTCCCGCACTTTTTTCAAACTCGGCTCCGCAGCCTTCGTTGCGGCTCGTCAAGTGGGTAGGGGCCGATAACTTAACCGTAGTGAGGTATGTTATCAGTAAGCATAGCCATGCAAAACTATGGTCATGCCAAGAACAGGACGTTTACATATACCGGGCGGAACTTATCATATAATGGGACGTGGATTGGAGCGCCACCGAATATTTGAAAATCCTCCGGATAAGGAAGATTTTTTGTTAAGGCTAGGAGAAGAATTAGAACGAACCCAAAGTCAATGTTTAGCCTGGGCGTTGATGCCAAACCACTATCATTTACTAATTCGCGTTAAAACAGAGCCTTTGGGCAGCATAATGGGCCGCATATTAAGTGGATATGCGACCCATTATAATCGCCGACATCGCCGGGTTGGATATGTGTTTCAGAATCGATACAAGTCCATATTGTGCGATGTAGACACTTATTTGTTAGACCTGGTCAGGTACATTCATTTAGCCCCATTCAGAGCAAAAATTGTAAAGTCTATCTCAGAACTGGATCAATATCGTTGGACAGGTCATTCAGGTCTATTAGGAAAGTCTTGCCACGACTGGTACGACACATGCGAGGTTCTCAAGTTGTTTAGTAATGATTTGGGGCGGGCAAGAACAATCTATCACCAATTTATTCAGGATGGTGCTCTAGACCCAAAAGAAAAAAATCTATCTG
>CAZZJI010000163.1:0-3660 GCA_964654485.1 uncultured Gammaproteobacteria bacterium
GCTTCAAAGTTATCCGAGAGATAACGCAAAAACAGGAACGACAACATATAATCGCGGAAGTCATCGGCATTCATTGCGCCGCGTAAGTCGTTGGCAATCGCCCAGAGGGTTTTTCCCAATTCTTTTTGGTCTTGTTCAGTCATGGGTTTTTTTTGCCTTTTTTGCTTTATTGGGTGCCGTAATCTGCTCCGCTGTTTTGCTTAGTTCTTCAAGGTGTTGGTTTGCTTGCGAAGCATCATGTTGTAAGCGTTGTTGGTGGAATTTATTATATGCCTGCTCTGCCAGTTGTTTTGCCATATTGTGCGATACCTTACCCGCATGATTAAGAATATTCCGATCATTCAGGCTTAAAAAACCATCCAGCCTGGTTAACCAGCTTTCCATTGTCATGGGAATGCGGCGCATCGCCTGACCTTCGGCAAAAATCAAATACTGCTCAACCAGATTATTTAATGCTTGTAGTTCTTCTTCATTCAAATAATTTTTGGCATTTATCACATCTTGCTTGCGCACCTTGTCACCGCGCCAGTTGCTTAAGCCCATATTGGCTTTCTCACTATCAGCGCGCTGGTGAATAATTTCTGCGGCAGTCTGCCCGGTAATCGCCCAATGCACCTTGTTCTGCACCGTTTTAAAAAACTGGATGCTGGTATCCAGCGTGGGGTCATAGTCCACGCTGGTGGCGTAAATATCGGTAATTTTCTGATAGAAACGCTTTTCACTGGTACGAATATCCTGAATGCGCCGGGTCAGCTCTTCAAAATAATCAAAAGGCTGATCAGGATTTTTCAGGCGCTCATCGTCCAGTACAAAGCCTTTAATAATGTATTCACGTAACCGTTGGGTTGCCCACTGGCGGAAGCGGGTAGCCGTGTGACTTTGCACGCGATAACCCACCGAGATAATGGCATCGAGATTGTAGTGCCTGGTACGGTACTGCTTACCATCGGCAGCAGTTGTAAAGAAATTCTTTACAACTGAATGCTCCTCAAGCTCTTGTTCGGTAAAAATATTTTTAAGATGCTGGCCAATGTTCTGCTTGCTGGTACCAAACAACTCCGCCATCAATGCCTGCGTCAGCCACACGGTTTCATCGACAAAACGCACATCCAGCCTGGTTTGACCGTCTTCACTTTGGTAGATGATAAATTGTGAAGGGTTGGTATCGCTCATGGCGAACCTGCCTCTTCCATTTGTTCCGGGAACAGCTCGGGGTTGAAGCGGTAGTTCTCCATAAAGCCGTCTAATATTTTTTTGAAATATTGCTTGTTCTCTTCCACCATCTCGCGGGGTTCAAACAGCGAATAATTACCGTGACTCAATACGTTGATTAAGCGTGCATGCACGATACCGTCTTCATCGTCGCCATCCTGTTTGATGCAGGCAGAGAAATTTTTAAAGCCGTGGAAGGTAGCGGTTTTTTCCAGGATGCTGCGCAATATAGTAAAGTGGTAAGTGTAAAGTTGATCAGTCTGCGCTGCCTCGTGTAACTGTTCGAGTAAAGCAACGTGGTGGTAAAAAGGCGTGTCGCCTGTATAACGCAGCGTATAGTTGCCACTTGCTTGATCCAGATTTAAAAAGTTGGTCTGCAACTCCTTCCGCTTTTCACGTAACTCATTCCACATCACATTAAAGAAAAGCGCGTGGTGTGTGGAGATAATGCTTTTTATTGCTCCGTTGGCACTCTTTAACAACTGCGCCAGATGACTGGCTACCGCAATGGCATTATTGTCATCCAGTGATGATATGGGATCGTCGATATAAATATACTTCACCCAGTCATAGGCCTCTTGCTCGTCTATCGCCAGTTGCGCAACCGCGAGAAAAAAACACCAGACAAAAATATTTTCTTCACCGCGTGAGACTTTAATCGGAATCGGGTCTTCGTTCTCGTCCCTATCGCGGAAAAAGGTGATTTCCCATTTTTCGTAATCAATAAAAAAATTAAAATCTGCATAGCGCGCCAACAGCGGGCCAATGCGGGTTTCCATTTCCAGTTCCTGCAAGCCGTCAAAAAAATGTGAGTCACGGTTCAGCTGTAAAACCCGTTTGGCGTCATTCTCCAGATCGTTGTCCCAGTTAAACAGGTCTTCGGTGAAGGCATTGAAATAGAGAGTGTCGCGTGTCTCATCGTTTTTACCCAATTCCTTGAACACCATCGACAGGCGGGTTTTGCCTGTGCCGTTATAGGCGAATAACAGGATGTATTTTTTCTCTTCCAGTTTTTCGCGCAGGTGGCTGGCGATGGTATTCAGGTCGTCAAATGTGGTTAATCCGTTGATCATGTACTCACCTTATCCATCGGGGAGAATTTTTTTGCCGCCGAAAACGCAGAAAAGCGCAGAAGAATCTTTGGGTAAATCAACATGATCTGGCCATCCGTTCGATTTCCACCTGAGGGTAGTGACCAAAATTAACCAGAAATCCAAGCTTGATGTTCGTCGCTTTCAGATAATTTAAAAGTTGTGCGTGGTGTTTTGGTATAAGATTTTTCACTCCCTTTATTTCTATGATTATCTTGTCATAACAAATAAAATCTGGTACATAAACTTGTTGCAGCGCTTCACCTTTATAAGCCAGGATTAATTGAGTTTGTGCGGTGAAAGGGATGCTCTGCCGAGTGAATTCCTTGCCAAGACATTCCTGATAGACTGCCTCCAAAAAACCTGGCCCCATTTCCTTGTATACCTCAAAGATAGCACCACGGATAACATAACTTTCTTCCTTGTAAAGAAATTCTGTGCTTTTCTGAGAGTTCATTGGCTCATCACGCTTGTGTTTTTTGCCGCAGAAAACGCAGAAAAATACAGAAAAGGCTCCATATTATTTTTATATTCTGCGTCTTTCTGCGATTTCTGCGGCTGTATCTTATTCATGCCCCCTACCCCGGTTTTGGCATCCTGCGTCACCCTGCCTTCTGCATCCATGCAGTCGTCATCCATTGACGGGAAAAGCTGCTGCATCAGGCCTTTTTTATGGGTCTTGAGAGTGTCGATTTTTTGAGTCTGAGCGGTGATTAGCGCGTCGAGGGATGAGAGGCAATCGGCGATTTTTTGTTGTTCTTTTGGCTTTGGAAAAACGACCTTTAGCCCTTTAAATTGTTGCGCCGATAGATTGGCTTGTTTTGTTCCTCCAGGAAGAGAGTAAAGTTCATTTAATAAACTCTCACTTTTAAGCAATTGAAGCAAAAACTCTTTAATGCAGTTTGGTTTATGAACTATTTTCATTACTCGCTGATTAAGCAATAATTGTTCACATCTTTCTGGAGTTTGAACAATAAAGCCGTAATCTCTCTTACCCATTGTTCCCGTCATCGACATAAGTAAATCTAAAGGTGTTACCAAAAAATTAGAATATTTGTCACTAAAATATTTAGGTAAATAGACAGGCGTACGATTGAGTTGAAGCACTCCTTGATACAAGTTCCCCATTCTTACAAGTTGTATTCCATCTTCAGAAAAGTCACTACTTTTAAAAGCATTGCCCATAACTCCATTAGCTAAATCAGCAATAACGCCTTCCTCCCACTCCCCCTTATCCCGAAACTCAGGAAAGCGCAGTTTGGGCTGGGTTTCGCCTTCGGCGGAGAAGAGTTGCTGCATCATGCCTTTTTTATGGGCTTTGAGGGCGTCGCGTTTTTGGGTCTGCAAGGTGATCAGC
>CAZZJI010000164.1:0-3598 GCA_964654485.1 uncultured Gammaproteobacteria bacterium
GGGTTTTTTCTTTCAGGCACTTCTGTGGCGCCGGTGATAAGAGCGTTATGTTTTTCAGGACAGTTACTATCGACCAAAGATAATGTGAAGAAGTATCTTGTTCTTAATTTCAAAGGTCTTACTATGCATCCGGAAGATGCGATTATATTTCTTGTCATGATAAATTTGCTTGACACGATAAATATTATCGTGTATTATAAGTATGTCAGTGGATGCCTGCTACTAAGCAGCATCCTCAATTTTAGCGTGCTTACGAGATGCAGTGTGTAAGCCTTTATTAAGGAGAGTATTATGGAATACGATCTAACATACGAAGTTCGAAAGGAAGATTTAACACTTCGAACGATGTTTGTTGAGGCAATTGTCGAAACAAGCTTTTTGGAGGGCGTAAAAAAAGATGCTGGAGTATTTCACGATACTCTGTCATTGGCGCATGATAGAAATTGGATACACCCAACTAGATTGGCGGAAAATCTAAGGGAAAACGGGCATAGTGTATCCGATTCCAACACACGCAAGTGGTTCAAAATAAAACCCAGTGAGCGAAGTACCCCAAACAATTTAATGATGATAGAGGCATTTAAGGCTGTCAGTAGACTCATGCAGCAAGACATCGAGTCGCTACAGAGCAAGCTAACTTCGCGTGTAATACAGAATAACATAAAGGTTGCTACTGCCGAAATAATACAACCCGACAAGCAGCAAGCTGTCGAGAAGGCATTAGCCATATAACCACTATCAGCGAAACACCCGAAGAATTTAATGAGCCTCGCCTATGCGAGGCTTTTTTAGTATTATGGTATGAAGCTGAGTTTGAGAGAATGACAGAAAATATGGTGTGAGTCATTAAATGAATAGGTTGCCAGGCTTATTCAAAAAAAAGAAGATGGGGGAGTCAGATATCGTGCCAATTACAAATAACATGAATAATTTTCAAGCCATTCCAAGGGCGCAAGAATTCAATAACCCAGGAATCGCAATCAGATGTGTAGCCTTGGGAATTTGTCAAGCAGGTATAGTCCGTGGGTTTATGGACTCAAAAGAAGCAGCCAAACAAGCCAAAGCAATCATCAAGCATTGCGATTGGCGGGGTGACCTTGGGGGTGTGTTGGGTCCAAGTCTCTTCGAGTGCAATGGCGATCCGATCAAATATTTCAATGAATCACAACTTGCGGCTACAAGAATTGATTCGGCACTTGGCGGGCAGCCTGCAAAACTATACGAAGCAATTGAATCTTTTGAGTCTCTTGTCCCAACAAATTTTGTTCCAGCACAGGATCAACTTCCCCGTATAAAACCAGTAGTCTACAAGGGAAAGTCTGCTGCTTATAACCGCGCGCTTGTGTTCGACTGTGAAAAGGCTAATATTGTTAAGATTCATGAGGATCTTGCTAATGTACGAGCCTTAGCATCGTACAATTTCGAGATCGCTTCGACTCAAATTGTTCTGGCTCATAATCTTTATCTGCAAAACCGAAAGGGCGAAGGTTCATTGTTTATTTACGGAAAAAAGTTTACCGAAAAAGAGAAAAAAGACTTAGATAAGCGGATTGGTTTAGACCAAGATGGAAATCCATCCCAGATATTTACTACGGGTTATCCTTATCCTGAATCTGAATTTACTAATTGTCCAGTGACTCAAATTGATGTTGAAGCTGGTGATTATGTGGTCTTCAGAGCAGATTTTCCTCATAAAGTGGCCACAGTTTGTAAACCTACTAAGGGCTATAGGGTTAGTTGGAATGGGTTTTTCACACTTCTATATGGAACGGCAAATGAATTGGTATATTGGACATGATTGAAATGCATTTCTTGATATGTCTGGTTTATAGGCCGTAGGCAATTAATTAATCTTCTCAGCAATAGTAGTGGTGTATCAAAACATAACAAAAAAATCCAGCGGACAGTAAAAAGCGTCACGTTTTTTGCTAAAGCAAAAGAACGCGCCACTTTTTACTGCCGCTGATTTTGGCGTTATGCATCAAAAAAACGTCACCACATTCAGTCGACACTAAAGAAGGAGAGTAAATTGTCATTGGTAAATACATTAAAGCATTTGGTCAACCATCCGCTCAATAAATCAAATAAAATGGCTGCTATTGTCAGATTCTTGAAATGGCAAATAGGAAGTAGATTGGTTCCGGGAGAAGTCATTTATAAATGGGTCAACGACTCAAAGATCATTTCTCGTACCGGAGAAACTGGAGTTACTGGCAATATTTATTGTGGTCTTCATGAATTTCCAGATATGGCTTTCTTGCTCCATGTGCTGAAAAAAAGCGATCTGTTCGTTGATATTGGTGCCAATGTAGGTTCGTACACCATATTAGCTTCTTCGGCAATAGGTGCAAGAGGTTATTGTTTTGAACCAGTCCCATCAACATATGATAGATTAATGACTAATATCAGGCTAAATGACTTGGAGGAACAAGTCATTTCATTAAATATTGCGTTGGGTAATTCAAAAGGTGAAATTCATTTTTCTTCAGATCAAAATTGTATGAATCATGTAATAGCTGATGACGAAATCACAAAAAGTAAAATTATTGTCAATGTTTCAACATTGGATGAAGAACTAAAAGATACCCCGTTTCTAATGAAAATTGACGTGGAAGGATATGAAACCCCAGCACTGGAAGGAGCTGAAAACACATTAAAAAATCAAGAGCTTTGTGCTGTGATTATGGAGCTAAATGGTAGTGGAAGTAGATACGGATACGATGAGTCAAAAATCCTAAGCATGATGTCCAATTATGGATTTAAAACATATTCATACCAGCCATTTAAAAGACAATTAATTAACTTGGAAGGGAAAAATATCACCGAAGGAAATACAATATTCATAAGAGATATGGATCGTATTTTGGAAAGAATCAAGACATCACCAAAAATAAAAGTACATGGCGTATCAATATAAATGCATAACAAGTTGCTCAACATTGACAGCTAACTCATCCCGATTTTTGTGTATTCGCTATCGCTCATTATCACACAAAAATCGGGATGAGTTAGCTGCAAGTTAGCAAGGCGTTATGCGCATTCACAACCAGTACCCTAAGAACAAAATGAAAATAAGAATTATTCCAAATTCGGTTTCAAATTTTCTGATTCCAGAAGAAAAATTATGTGCAAAGGTTATTTTTGATAACGCAAGAAACTACCTAATTGCGGCGACCTTTTTCGCGATAACCAATTGGCTACTGTCTGGGGCACAAACGTCGGCACATAACAATATAACCGGGCCCATACCTGAAAATTCCGTGCATCTACTTTTGGTGATATTTTACTTAATAGGAGGGTCACTTCTGACCGTTAGCGTGTTACAGACCATAGAAATTGGTAGGCGTATATATGATTCAATATGCTTAAAAATTGATTTGCGTATTAAAAATAATAAGATGCCGACTTTTCTCCCGGTTGCAATTGTCGTGGCAATCTTACTTATTGTATTTAGAGGTGGGTTTATTTTTTTAGCAATTTTGTTTGTTTTATTTGTGTACATGATCGGAGTGACCATAGTTACATATTCGGCTTTTGGTGTCGCATAACAAAAAATTCCAGTCGACCGCTGGCAGCGCAGTTCGTTTTCAGAGGTCAT
>CAZZJI010000165.1:0-3584 GCA_964654485.1 uncultured Gammaproteobacteria bacterium
GGGTGACAGACGCCTTAAATGGCGTGACAGTGAACACCTATGATGCCGACAACCGCATCACCACGGTCACCGACCCACTGGGTAACACCACGACTTATACTTATGACGGCCTGGGCAACCTGCTTGAAGTCACCAGCCCGGATGCCGGTGTGACCCAATTTAGCGCCCACGATGGGGCCGGGAATGCCTTAGTCAAGACAGACGCCAAGGGCCTGGTTACCCAATACAGTTACGATGTGTTGGATCGACTGGATTTAGTGACCTATCAAGACGGTCTCACGGCGGATTATGTCTATGATGAGGGCGCCAATGGTCGCGGTCGATTGACGCGCCTAGTGGATGAAGGCCGTCCCAACACGGTCACGTTGTTTGCCTATGATGCCCATGGCCGCGTGATCCTGCGGCAGCAGGTCGTCGGGACGGTTAGCTTGCGTACCCAATATTTGTATGACGCATTAGGCCAACTGGACACCCTGATCTACCCCTCCGGTCAAGTGATCAAGTACGGTTATCTTAACGGGTTGCTGGACAGCCTGACGCAGAGTGCGGTCAATGGCCAGCCGCTGGTCAGCGCCATGGCGTATGAACCCATGGGACCGTTAAGCAGTTGGACTTGGGGAAATGGAACCAGCGTCACCAGAACATTTGATTTGGATGGGCGTATGACCGGTTATCCATTAGGTGCAAGCGCCAATCGAACGTTGACGTATACCCCCCGGGGCAACGTCAGCGAGATTCTTGATGCGACGGATCCAACGAATAACACCAGTTATGGTTATAACGCGTTATCGCAACTGACCGATTTTACCGGTCATGGCGAGACGCAGGTCATTCGGTATGATGCCAATGGTAACCGAAACGGATTCACGCTCAACGCAACGGCGTATGAGTATGTGCTGGAGGCGGGCAGTAATCGCTTAACGAGCATCAGCGGCCCGTCGGCCAAAACGTATACCTACGATGTGATGGGCAGTTTAACGAGTGACAGTGTAACGGATTACAGTTATGACCCAAAAGGGCGTTTAAGCGGCATGGCTCGCGTGGATGCGCAAGGCGTGACGACGAGTAACGCGACCTACTGGGTTAACAGCTTAGGGCAACGGGTCAGAAAGCAGGTGGTCGTTGACTTGCAGGTGGCAGAGACGGTGTTGTATGTTTACGCAGAAGATGGCCGTTTACGCGGGGAATACACCGCCAGCGGCGCGGTGTTGCGCGAATATGTGTGGGTAGGTGAGCAGTTGTTAGCGACACTGGAAGCCGATAATACGGTACGTTATGTGTACACAGACCACTTGAATACGCCACGTGCTATAATAAATGAAGCGAATGCGGTGATTTGGCAATGGGAAAGTGATCCGTTTGGGGTTGCTCAGCCGAATGCCGATGTGGACGGGGATGGGGTAGACTATACGTTTAATTTACGGTTTGCGGGACAGTATTATGATCAAGAGAGTGGGTTGCATTACAACTACTTTAGGACATACGATCCGAGTACGGGACGGTATATTACGACTGATCCGGTTGAAATTAACGAAGTAATCGACTTATTTAATGTTCAGGAATTTAAAGCTGGGATTGCGAATCCATACTTATATGTGTTAGCAAATCCTCTTTTTTATATAGATCCTGATGGAGCGCGATATAGAACACCTGGTTTTAATAGACCCCTTCATGAAGAATTTGAAAGGCTTAATGATCCTCGGCCCTTTTGGAGGCCGCCTTCATCTAGGAGGCCCGGTCAAAATTGCGCATGTCCACTACTATCATTTCCTCCCGCGCCTCGGCCAGGTCCTTCATGTGAAGGTGATGACCCGTTTTATAGTGGAGGACCTTCACGTAACTACCCGCAGTTGTGTCCGTGTGAGTGACTATGGCGGGTGTTTCGTTTGGCCAATCACATAAGGAGGTAGCTTAGTGGAAAGACTGCGAAAAATTTATCTAACATTGGTTTTTGTCTCGCTGTCTATGAACATGTTGTGGATATTTTTCCGGGATCTGTATTGGCCGCATTTCAGCAACGATATGCAAAAAATATTAAGGGCAGATGGCTATGGTTCTGTAATCCCGGGAACCGAGAATTTGTTTGTATTGGTTTTATCGGTAAGCATATTATGTTATGTAGGTTTATTTTTTTTTAAGAGATGGGCGGTTTGGATATTAATTGGGCTTGATATTATTGTCTTGTTGATATTATCTCCCTTTGCTGGAGTTGAAGTGGCGGCACCTATAGAACGGGTAGCGAAAGCTATATTCTTGATGGCTGATGGAGCGATAATAACTCTCGCTTTTTTTTCGGACTTGAAATCTAAATTTCAACCTGCCAAAAAAGTAAGTGATGGTGTCAGGCCTCCCATTTCCCATTGAGCCTTGATTTTTCTTTTTTACAAAGGCAATGGGGTCAGGTTGAGCTAGCCCCAATAAATCAGACACAGGGTTAAGCAACTTTCATCATCATCTCATATTGAACAGGCGTTTTATATCCCAAAGTCTGATGTATCCGTTGCCGGTTGTAAAACACTTCAATGTAATCGAACAGGGATAAGCGAGCTTCATCCCTGTTCAAATAATCACAATGATAAGTTAGTTCATTTTTTAAATTACCAAAGAAACTTTCTGCCACTGCATTATCCCAACAGCATCCTTTTTTACTCATGCTCTGGACAACGCTTTTCAATGGCCATCAATAACGCATCCCTTACCAAATACCGATCTATTTTTTCGCTCATCGACCAACCCACCACTTGTCGCGAATATAAATCAATCATCACCGCCAAATAGAGCCAACCACGGCGCGTCGGAACGAGGGAGAAGGCATGGTGCCAGGTCTTGTGTTTTGTCTTTTAAAAATAGCAGGTGTCTAACTTTCCGTTACCGATTCAGATTGTTCAATATGCGCAACAATGTATCGATACCCGGACACAGCAACAGCAAGGCTATAATTTGTTGAGCAACAATTGTGCTCAGTTTGTTCAGCAGTGTTTGGGCGCGGCGGGGATAAATACACCCAATACAATATTTCCAGGAACATTATTCAATAATCTTCAGCAGAACTTTGGGGGAAATCTGTAGTGATTGCATTGCTAGACAGCTTTCCATTAAGTAGGCAGCTTGTTCTTTATGTTCTTGTGATTTCTCTAGCAAGAGGAATTTTCTTGCCGGATTTTAGATATGACATGGTTTCGATTGTTTTAATACAAGTGATTTATCCAATTGCTTTGTTCGTCCCGATGATAATGAAATTGCATGGTGAGAATTACTGGAGTTACTATTTTCTTTGTATTGGTGGAATAGTATTAGCGGCATTACTGGCATTGCTCAGATATTATTTTGAGGCGGGAAAAGAAAATCTTATGGATGGGGTTAGTGTGCCAATATCCATTTTGTCTTTTGCTGCTCAGATTGGTTTGTATTCTGTGCTGGTTATCTTGTTGTTTCTGGTGACTAAGGTGAAATCATTCGGTTGAGACTTGGACAAAGGCATGGGGCCTTGTATTTTGCATAGATCCATTCACCATCTTTCTTGCCATGTTGGAGGAAATTGAAAAGGCCCAACGTGATGTTAGGAAAGGAAAAAGCAAACAGAT
>CAZZJI010000166.1:0-3547 GCA_964654485.1 uncultured Gammaproteobacteria bacterium
CTTTCGCTCTTTTCACAACATTTTCTTTTCTGCTACGCGCCTTCGTAGAAGGCTATAACGGCCAAAATCATAGGAAGGCACAGGTAGAGCGACGAGAAGCGTAGCTTTTGATTTTCCAAGTTAATTTTAATTATTAGCTGCCATTTTCATGTAACCTGCCTTCTATATATTTATGCAAGATGCTAGCTATTAGAGTTTGGTATGGAATACCCTCAGAGAGTGCTCGTTTCTGTAACCCACGAAGATCTTTAGACGGAAGTCTAATATTGATTCTTGCATCTTTCTGAAGCATAGCTTTAGCGTATTTTTTGTGCCTCTGCTGAGTTTCAGCTGCATTCTTGGCTCGTTTGATATTTCCTGACTCAAACGCTTCTAGAATTTCTTTCTCTTCTTGGTCTAATTCACTCATTTCTGACACCTACGGTTGTAGTCCAGCTATTTTATCATGTGGTTGTCGACGTTATTTCATGCATATTCCTTAGCTATTTAGAGAGGATATGCGCAGAAGTTAATCTTTCTGGTTGTTTCAGTTTGTTGAGAAGCTCGGCTTTATCATCTTTTACCACGGCGTTTTAACGTCTAGTAAAGTCTTTAATCCTTGGTTTTCAGAGGGTGGTGTGTCCAGCATTTGTTCGAAGTGCTTGAAATTATCTTCACTTAAAGCAAACACGCGTTTTTCCAGCAATACCTCTTCAGCATTTCGGCAAGCAACCGAAAGCATAAAATCATTACGGCTTGTACCTAAAAGGTCGGCAGCCTTATCGATTAGATCGCGTTGTGATAGACGAGCGCGGATGTTTAAAGTGACATCCCTGTTTTTAGCTTTATTATCATGTGTGTGTGACAAAACAATATTAAACCTCGTAATGCATGTTGCAATTACATTTAAGCATACACAATGTCAACACATTGGTGTGGCTTCGTTTAACATTCAATGAGTTGGTTTTTATCAACACAAATTTATGATCTTCAGCAATACCTAGTCCTTCAACATTATATTGACGAGTATAGGGAGTCGAGAAGTGGTTAGCTGCTAGGCGCACGAGAGAAAGACTAGCAGGCTAATCCAAATGAGTGCAACAACGCAGATGACCATTTATCGGCTTTCTATACCCGTCAATATAATGTTGAAGGACTACTAGTGATCATGATGATTTAATCTTGTGATACCAGAATTCCCGGATCACATCATCAACGTGTACACTACGTATTGTCGTTAGTGGAGTGACAGCTTTTCAGCGTAGGTAACGGCGTATTAATCTCGACTTTTTTAAGATGCTGGTGATTATCACCTTCATCATTCTGCACAAACCACTGATATCCATTGCCCTCATTAGCAACTTTTTGAATCACGTCTCCTTGCTTTTTCGTTTGAGTTGAAAAAGGATAACAAACGGGTTCAATAATGTTGTCTGGATTACCCAGAGTTAACAGCAGTTGCAATGTATCAGAATCAATTAAATCATTGCTATTGGTTAGTTGGTTCTGAATGATAGGGTCTGGATGCTTCGCAAAAGCATATTCCTCAGCGTAGATTTTTTGCAATTTTGTATCCCAAGCACTGCTTTCCTTGCCCGACCATTGGTGATAACGTAACGCAAACAACTGGTCTTTGCTGTAGCGCTTTTTTCGATCAATCAGAAATGTGGCGATGTGTTCAACTTCGATTTGTCCAAGACCAAACGGTTTGCCTAGCCCTAGTTGGTGCTGAAAAGTGACTAGCTTTGCTTCGGTTTTCAGCGCTGTTTGCGGGGTAATGGATGCAATGAGTAATTGTAGTTCTTGCGCAGCGAGATTTTCAAAGTCGATGTGAAAATAAAAATTTTTATTTTCAGGGATTGGCGTGCATTTTAGTTTTTGTTTTAAATGTTCTTCCGGTTGGTTTGTTAACCAGGGTTTTTTGTTGCTGTTTACTGCCTCAGGCTGCGGCAAGTAGCGTTTACGGCCATTCGGGACATGCTTGCTTAAATTCAAAACATCTTTAGATATGTATGTATCCGCAGCCGCGCTAAAATACATCGCAGGAGATGGAGGTTTAGGCGATGCCAGAATCTTTAAAAGAACTTCAGTCTGTTTAAGATCTAAACCATCCTCAGCAATTGCATCAAAAAAACGCACACGAGAAGCTAGGTTTCTACCGGGTCTGTCTATTTTTTCATCGATATTTTCAACAACACCAAACAAGCACTCTGCCGGGGTTAATTCTTCGCGTTTGGAACTGGAACTCCAGGGTAATACATTTTTACCTGCTTTATTTTTTCCAGCATGTTCAAAAGCTTCATGCAAATCCCCCGTCTTGCGTTTACGCCAGATGGCAGAAAATGATAATTCACAAACCTCTTTGTTGTCATTTATATCAAAATACAACAAGTCGCCGGGTTTTAGAATGGGGTTATCAGATTCACAATCACGATCATAACCAGTTGGTAGATATGGTGGTAATGATTTACCTTTCTCATCTTCTCGTATCGTCTTATTGCTATCGCGTAACATTTGTTCAAAGTCTTTCAATAAATCATTTGATAATGGCAAAGGAGTACGCTGAAAACTGCTTTTGTCGATCGGTATAAATAATTCATACTTCTTTTTAGGCATTTGTTCTTTAACACCGTTACCACCATTAATGTAAAGAATACCCGAGTTATTGCAGCCTTCAGAATCTAACTTTTCCACATAACGTTGATCTTGTTGATAGGCTGCATTATGTAATTCATGGTTGTCGTTTTGCTGATAACTTTGAATCAAGCTGTCAAGTGTATCTGAATTAATATAACGAGCACGATAGTGCAAGAATTTATTACCGAATAGTTGTTTGCCTTTATCAAGTTTACTATCGATAAGACCCACGCTCGCCAAAGGCAACACCCCCCATTCTTTGTTTGCATTTTGTTGGATTATACCAATCAACTGTAACGGAGAACGTAACTGCTTACGTACCGAATATCGTGCTTTTTGTTTATCGGCTAATACCCTCAACGAAGACTGACTAATGGTTTCAGCAATACTGGCAAACATACCGCGTAACGAGTTTCCAGGAATCGCCAGGCCATGTGCATTGGTATATGGATGGACGACACCGGCCTTAGCTGAAGATCCTTTATCCTGCTTTGCGCCAACCACTAAAGGCGATAGGGTTTTTAATTGACAAAGCAAGCGCCCAGAATAACTATTGTCATCCCAGCGATCATGGCGGATATAGTCTATTTTACCTTTCTCAATATCACTGTATACCTGGGCACTGGTTGCTTTGCCATTCACCTTGCCTGTTACAGGAATAAATTGGTAGGGGTTATAAAACTTCATGCCACAGGCTCCGCTGGTAGTAAACTGGACTGAATTTTGTTATCGAAAGCATCCAGACAGACTTGAATAGTTGTGTGCTGTTGATAGTTTTTAGCAAAGCCAGACCAATCGTTTATCCATTTACGTTTAGATTTAATATCTAAGCCCAACTCCAAATGAAAACAACCGAATCCTTTGGCTTTACCCCAGCCAACAGTAAGATCGGCTTCCATCGCATCGCGCAAAACCAGCAACATTAACCCGA
>CAZZJI010000167.1:0-3497 GCA_964654485.1 uncultured Gammaproteobacteria bacterium
TTCCCATCATGAAAGTCTGTCAGATGTCGGTAAAGCATGAATGTGGTTATCGGTACAGGTAGGTATCGAAATACACCAACCAGTAATAATGATGATGCGACAAAGATAACTATTAACAATAGCAATAGCCGTTTAAAACTTTTGACTAATAACCTTTTAAGCTTGGTAAACATAAATTTAGTTTTTAGTGGTTTTACATACTAAGGGAGATGGTAATAAATAATCATCCAAATATCATGTAGGATGATTATTTGTTTCCACCTCCCTAAAATTAATAAATACCAATCATCATACATTTTTTTTAAAACTCAATCACTATGCTGTTTTAGTGCATAGTGGATGAGGATTTATATTTTCATCTATCTTTCTTCCGTGAACACAGTTTTTGTTTTTTGCCTATACCGGGGGAGAACTCATTACATTCCTCTACTGATCTCGTTGAGGTAATACTACAAAGTGTTCCTATCAGTTTTAAACAATTTAGTCTGGTCTTTACCCTGAAAAACAAGAGTGATGAGGAATGTTAGGACTAGGTGCTCGAAAATAAGAGTTACTTAGTTAAGAAACATCGCATTATTGAGAGCCCCCTAATTAATTTTAGTTTGTCTTATCTGAATGTTAACTAAAAATAACAATAAAAAGATATAAATATCATGTACATACTGTAAATATTTATAATTTTTGTAATTCAGGCACAAAAATTGCGGTTATTTTTATCAGAGTTTATTGTTCCTCGATCTAGATAAGTGCTCAAGAAAAATTAAATTAATCAGGCAAGTAAATAAATCACATAATTATATGATATTTGTTCACTGAAACTATCTCTTTCAAGAGGCATAATTTACCCGTGTAAAAAGGTTTTATTGCGTATTGTTATTAACCGTTACGCATAATCAGCATAAGTTGTTTTGCAACCGCTACACCTTTTGAGAAGCAGAGCCAGAAATTTTCAAACCTTGCTTGATGAGAAATGTTTGATCTGCACTATTTGAAATTAAATTTATCTTAAAGGACTAAATTATGAAACATATTACTGATAATTTAAAGTGGGTAGGTATTCCAATTTGTAAAGCAAAAAAAATAGCCATCCATGAATCAACTGAGTCTTTAAAATTAGTATATTCGCATACAACTTTTATAACCATGTTGCTATTGGCGATTTTAATGCTCATCCAAGATCCAGTCTTCGCAGAACAAAAAAGTGCCAAGGAATGGCGCGTTTCACCCCGTAAAGCAAAAATATTAAATCCAATTCTTGCAGAAGAATCTTCCATCGCCCTAGGCACAAAATTGTATCTACAAGAGTGTCAGGAATGTCATGGTGAAACAGGAAGAGGAGATGGTCCTGAAGCAGCAGATCTTGATAAATCAGCAAGAGATTTCACCAATGAAGATATGTGGGGACAAGCTGACGGAGCTATTTACTGGAAGATCAGGACAGGAAGGCGACCTATGCCTGGATTTAAAAATTTATTATCGGCTGATGAAATATGGCATTTAACTAATTTCATGCGGAATAGATTTGGGCCCAAGATAAAGTTGAGTGCCAAATAAGCTAATACATACTATCGGAATTGTTGTTTTTTACAATATTGTTATTAGATGTAATACCGGTCGATTTGGTTGGTTTTGATAATTGTTTAAACACGAGTGATAATCTTACTAAAGGTGCTTCAATAATGACTAAATATAATCGTTTACTTCCATTTACGATAATTATTTATTTACTGGCGACATTTTGCATGGTCTTGAGTATTACTAATGTAACTGCTTTAGCTGAAGAATTGCATGTCAGTGATGCTGAACCGATTTCTGGTGATCGTGCGCATAAAGAATTATTTAAAAAAGTCGAGTTCCCCTCTGCGCAAGAATGTGGAGGCTGTCATGTGGATCATTACCGTGAGTGGTCAGTATCGAGACATGCTTATGCCCAGATAAGTCCTACATTTCTTGCATACCAGGCGACGTTAGTTAATTTGACTAACGGCACTCTTGGAGATTTCTGCCAACGATGTCATTCCCAGGTAGGTATGTTTACTAACGAACCTATCCTTATCAGTAATAGTCAACGTGGTCAAGTCGCTCTTGAGGGAATTACTTGTGTTGTTTGCCATAGAGTACCGGAAGCATATGGCAAAATTAGCGGTCGTTTCCCCCTTGAACCTGGTGATATTCATAACCCTATCTACGGCCCAAGGGAAGGCGATGAGCTAAAACGCGTACTTGATTCACAAACAGGAAAACCCCCAAATGTACATCGAGAAGCACGCTTACTTGAACAAGTTTCTCAACCGGGGTTTTGTGGGCGTTGCCATGATGTTCGTTTAGCTAATGGATTCAGATTGGAAGATGCGTTTAGTGAATATAAGCAAACGCCTGCTGCCAAACGCGGAGAGACCTGTCAAGACTGTCACATGGGGCCTATCTCAGGGAAACCATCAGAATATCCTCATGCGGCTGCAGCAAAAGTACGTGGGGTACCTACCCGTCCAGCACGACGTACCAATCACATGTTTGTAGGTCCCGATAGTTCTTTGGTTCACCCGGGAATATTTCCTATTAATCCAGAAGCTCAGGAATATGCTTCACCTTCTGAATGGCTGAGTTTTGATCATGAAGCCGGGTGGGGTACCGAAAAATTTGAAAGCACAAATCCTGATGAAACACAATTCCCTGGTATTTGGGCCGATCCTGAAGAACGCTATGCAGCTCGCGAGATTATTGATCGACAGTTGGAATTACAAGCCGAGGCTGATGCACGTGGAACTGAGTTATTACGTAATGGCTACGGTCTGGGGAAAGTTAAAATTATTGAGGTTAATAATGGCCTGAAGTTTGATATTGAAGTTAAAAACCTGACTGACGGTCACAGTGTTCCTACAGGGTTGATAGCGGAACGTAATGTTTTTTTGCAAGTCATTGTGACAGATACTGAAGGCGCTGTTATTTTTCGTTCTGGCGACCTTGATCCTAATGGTGACGTAAGAGATGAGCATTCTTTGTATGTTCATAATGGAGCAATTCCAAAGGACGAACAACTTTTTAACCTGCGCTCTCCATTTCTGGTCCGAAATGTCCACGGTGGAGAACGCGAACAGGTATTGCCCGCAAATTATTCCATTGATCCGCTGATTTTCATAAGACCCTCTCCCACTCCTTCGCTGCTTAAGGGCGGTATTCGGGATGTACGCTTGCAAAAAACAAATATTGAAGCATTAGGGCATCGTTGGGCTAGTTATCATGTGGAGCAAAAACTTCTTACCGGTAAAACACCCTATACGGCAAATATTAAACTTGTAGCAGGTCAACTACCCCCTCATCTAATTCATGCAATTTCTGCAGTCGGTTTTGAATACGGACTTAGTGCGCGGGATATAGGTGACAAAATAGTTGATCTCTACCGGGTACTTTGGGAGCGGAACGTTGTTATCAAATAGCAGATACCCTAGGAGGCTGTCCGAGAATAGAGAGTCTACTGCGGAAAAGCTAATTTTGGC
>CAZZJI010000168.1:0-3484 GCA_964654485.1 uncultured Gammaproteobacteria bacterium
AATCGATTGATACCTCAACCAGCTCAGGCAAGCTGTTTTTTCATATTTTTGGTGCCATTGCTGAATTTGAAAAAAACCTGATTGTTGAACGAACACACGCTGGGCTGGCGGCGGCACGCGCCAGAGGTCGGAAAGGTGGCCGACCTAAATTGTTAGATCAAGCGAAACGTGAACTCGCTGTGAGGCTTTATCATGAGCGAGACAAAACAGTCAAAGAAATTTGTGCATTGATGGGTATTTCTAAACCAACGCTTTATAAGTATATTGAGGAGATAACTACATAACTATTAATGATCAATCATGTTTCAAATTTATTTGGTCAGTCAGAAAATGAAGAAGTGAACACTTTGACAGTAAACTGTTCACTGTGGATTGTCGCTTATTGTGGGTGCTTTTATTGAACAAGTATCGTAAAAATAACTGGTTTATCCAGTTGATTTTTTAGTTATAAAAACTTGGTGTAGCGAGGTGC
The DNA here is from genome assembly GCA_964654485.1 of uncultured Gammaproteobacteria bacterium. Taxonomy (GTDB): domain Bacteria; phylum Pseudomonadota; class Gammaproteobacteria; order SG8-11; family SG8-11; genus JAADIM01. Next base: position 473 of record CAZZJI010000168.1, read on the forward strand.
ATGTTCCCATTTTAGAATTAATTTTACTCTGCTCCTGGTTTTGCCCCCGATTATTTTAACTCCATCGCGCTCAAGAAGAAAAAAGTGAGTTCTTCCAGTTGTTGACCACAATCGGAAGAACCCACATTTCTGATTTAAATTAATTGCTTCCTGAGCGGATTATTTCTCCCAGAAAACGACCCATTTCCTTATCATACACATCACTATGGGAGCCACTGCTAGTCTCTCTCAGCTCACAATTAACAAACTGACTAGCATCGTATAGCGAGACTTGTTTTAATACTGGATCGTCAATTGGCTGACCAGTATTCTCAGTTTTAAGAATAGTAATAGACTCGCTATATAACTCCGGATGATTTTCGACCTGCCTCAAACCCCAGGTACCTCCCACATATCCAGTGCCAATTTCCCAGCCCAGAATATTGTAATATTTCATGCTATTTGTCGCTTGATCAGAATCAGAGCTTGTGATAATGACGCGCGCATTGCCTTTATTTGCGCTAACATACTGATGCTCTTTGCCTTCTTGCGAAATAAAACGGCCTGTTGGAAAAGCAGCCTGCATACCAATCAGGGTGACAGATGTATTTAATACAGGCGTCGAGCGCAACAGCACATCGCGCACATAATGTGATCCTAAGATAATTCGGGATCCGAAACTGTGTCCAATAGCAATTAGTTGTGCATCGGACTCGGCTGCGATCGGGTTTAAAATATCATTGAATAAATAATTTACCCAAGTAAACCCGATTTCATCTGCATCATTGCCTTTGGTAGTAAAACTTGTAGTATCGCTGAGTGTTGGAAACCCCGACTCCCATGCAATACCGACATAGATCGGCCGGAATTCCTTTCCTGCAAAATTGTTGCTTAACCCAGTCATCCAATGAGAAAAGTCTCGAAAAGACTCATATTCGACAGTCGCCCAGCCAGTTGCCAGTAAGATTATATGCGTCGCATTCTCGCGTTCAGCAGTTGCCTTAATCTCAGCCCCAAGGCGGTCAAGTCCTTTCCAGGCTTCGCCCGTCCAAGCGAGTTTATCAACATCGACTGGATGAAGACTGTTGCTGCACCAGGGAGTGGCTCCTTCATCACCATAAATATTGAAAACAAAACACGCTTGCTGATCTTTGTTAGCAGTTTCCGAAGTAGTTTTACCGGCTTTAAGAATGTGCGTAGGCACCATTGACTTACGATCTTTAAATAAACGGTCTTCTATATCCCCTCGTGTATTCTCGATTTCTCCTTGATCGTCACTTGATTCGCCTTTAAATCGTCCAGGATCAAATCTAGGAAAATCACATGTTTCTTCGTTGGAGTTACAATAAGGACGTTTGTATTCTCCTCTGGGTTTTTCAATACCCACCAGAAAAAATGAAAAAGGTGTTTCATAGTCTTCGTACGCCACAACTGCGTGATGATAAGGATAAACTTTATCGTCATCTTTTTCTTGTTGTGTTTTGATTCTTTCCTGAACAGTTTGATATGTTTTAAGTGCATCACCTTTTAATTGTAACTGCGGATTTACTGCAAAATTATCAAGATAATCTTTCGCTTCAACAGCCGGAGAAGGGCCATCGCACTTCATTATCTGAGGTTTAGTGCATCCTGCAGTCCACAATACAGAGAAAATGATTGCAAATAAGTGTTTCTTTTTATGACACATATGCGCTCCTTAATTTGTATAAAAATTACTGTTATTTAAAATGCCTTCGAAAATCAAGGGTATTGTAAATTTATTATGCCTCAGGATATCAAAGCCTAAGTGGCGCCAATTACCAATTGCTCGCGCCAAAGGAAAACTCCGGGGCAAACAACCCAAACTGACAGACAAGTAGCAAAAAGAATTACGCCGGATGTACGATACAGGCAAGTACTCGATTAGTGATCTGGCTGAGCTGTTCACAGTCTCCCGTTCAACCATCTATCGTACTCTGGCACGGGTTGCTACTCCCGAAACTGAATAAGCGCTCCACACTGCGACCCACATTCTTTTCCTTTACGCCATGTAGCGCTGAAGATTTCACGCCATTTAACGATGAAAGTCACACATTATCAAGATGAACAACCACATTTTGGAGAAGAACTTGCTCAATATATTTTTCTCGTCCTGAAATTTGCCACGCATCAGCAGGTATTTGACACTTGGGTTAATATTTATTCCTATCAGCATCTGGTGGCTTTGACCCTGATGGTAATATTACCATCAGGGTAGACACTGTTTTGAGTGATCCGTTATGATCGAATTAACTGCCACCGCCAGTGATTGCTATCACAGGTCAAATTGATGTGCATTGGCTTGGCGTAACGGATCAACTCACCGATTGATTATGTTTTATCCAAACGTATCAAAAACCGCTGACCCACAACGAACAGCAACACGCTTACTGCAATTACGCACAGCGTTGTGTGATAGTGGAGTGCCAAAAATATGCAATCAAACTATGTTGTTGGTAACGGGGAATGTTCGTGAATTTGATTCAGCTGCATGCGCTGGGTGTGATATTGAGTCATCGTCGCCCACGCTTGAGTAACGATAATGGGTTGAGTGTTGTAAATAGAAGAAAGAGCAATATCGCTTTTTTCTACACTTACTAATAGGAGATAATAGAATGTCAGATAATCATGGGATGCATGCGTTAAATGGAATCGAGGCTTTTTGTTCCCGGTCTCACAAAAGGTGTCCAGGTGAAAGCTTTGGACGAATGTTCGATTTAGCACCGTTGAATACAATCCCTGGTGCTTTGAAAAAACTGGGAGCACAGAATGGTCCTATGGATGGTGGTGAAAATGCAAATCGAACCAGTACAGTAGCCGTAGGGGATGTGTTTTTTGGCCAATTTATTGATCATGATATTACCCTAGATGTCACCACTAGCTTGTCAGCAACGGCTGATATAAGTCAGTTACAGAATACGCGATCACCCACATTGGATTTGGATAATATTTATGGTCTTGGCCCTGAAGCTCAGCCATACCTCTATTTTTCAGAGAAAGGTAATGATTTTTCAG
>CAZZJI010000169.1:0-3457 GCA_964654485.1 uncultured Gammaproteobacteria bacterium
CCTTTAATATCGTCGAGATGGACAAACTCTGGGGCAGGCCCATTTGGTTTTTTACATTCCTGGCCACCTTCATAACCCTGATTGTGATAGTTGCCAAGGGGTACGGATAACGCAATAACAGGAAATCCAAACGCAGTTGCGGCAGTACCTTCGCAGCTACCGCCATCCATAATTCGGCGTTGATGTTTACCGGGTAACACTTGTTGTGCCAGCATGCTGAGGAGTTGAGATCCATCGCTATCAAATACCGTGCGTCGATCACCCAGGCGCACTATAGGGCCCTTTCCAATTTCTGCGCCGGGTAATGTGCGAGAGGCCTCAAGACTAATGCACACCGTGCTGCGCCTTGCTTTTTCGAGCCAGGCAAGTTGAAAATGGCCAATTGCGCCGACAAAGCCGACTTCTTCTGCCCGGGTTAACAGACCGATAAAAGGAAATTCTTGCGAATTGCTTTTCCCAGACTTATTTATTTTAGATCTATCCATTTTAGAATAATGATCCAATGCCAATGAAACAATGCAAAAAACCCCCACTAAATCGTCAGCGACTCGGGTGTATATGCGTTTTCCGGTATTCCAAACTGGTTTTTTAAAATCAAATGCACCATATACTTGTTTTGCGGGCGGAAGCGAGCCATCAAAATCAGCCATGAAACGAGTGTTAATATTGACAGTGGCGGTATCCAGGCTGTGACCATGCTTATGAATTTTTATATTGGAGAGTTTTCCATTATAAGTGCATCCATCGCCGTTTTCGCTTTTTGTCACAGCCAACCAAACGTTCGCGCCATTCAGATGTTTAATGGGTGAGCCACCATGCCACTTGATTTTTAACTGATTTTTCGAAAGCCACTTACTACCATGAAAACCCGGGTGATCCATATGCGCGATAAAAACGCGAACAGGTTCCTTTTGTTCTTTTTGTATCAGATTTAGATAAGCTTGTTTCGATTTGACGCCGACGATCACATTTCCGATTGGATCTAAAAAGTAAGGAACCCGCTTTTCGTCGAATAAAGAGGTTACAAAATTTATCACGTTGTCTTCTCGAAAAGGTGCGGTGGCTTGTGAAAGTATTTGATTTAAAAGGAATAATTTTGATTTGTTCATTGTGTGAGTTTTTGACTTTGTTGCATAGCTATCGTTTTGTTTGGCGTAAGGCGGTACAATCCCATCCCCCTGTGTTGTTACCGTTTAACAGGGCTACTATAACAGGAAATTTTGCACAGTTTGGAGAGGTTTATGGCTGACAACCAGATCAAAAGTAATAAATACAGTTCCCGTATTACACAACCAAAATCACAAGGCGCGTCTCAGGCGATGCTCTACGCAACTGGCCTAACGGATGATGATCTGGCTAAACCGCAAGTCGGTATTTCCAGTGTTTGGTATGAGGGCAACAGTTGTAATATGCACTTGAATGATCTTGCCGCAAAAGTAAAGGAAGGAGTCGTTGCTGCTGGGTTAGTGGGTATGCGTTTTAATACGATTGGCGTCAGTGATGGTATTTCAATGGGCACAGATGGCATGAGTTATTCATTGCAATCTCGAGATATTATTGCGGACTCTATCGAAACGGTAATGGCTGCACAGTGGTATGACGCAAATATTTCGATCCCAGGGTGTGATAAAAACATGCCGGGCGTCATGATTGCCATGGGTCGTCTTAATCGACCGGCATTGATGGTTTATGGTGGTACTATTAAGCCAGGTTATTTACCTTCTTCTGATAAGAGTTCTGATCAAGCGTTGGACGTGATCTCTGCATTTCAAAGTTATGGCGAATTTATTTCCGGGAAAATGACAGAAGAAGATCGCAAAGATGTCGTGCGTCATGCCTGTCCAGGGGCCGGTGCGTGTGGTGGCATGTACACTGCAAACACTATGGCCTGTGCGATAGAAGCGATGGGCATGAGCTTACCCTACAGTTCATCAACGCCTGCGATGGATTCGGGTAAGCAAGAAGAATGTATTAAAGTGGGTGAAGTCATTAAGAACCTGTTAGAAAAAGATATTAAACCGCGTGACATCATGACGCGTGATGCCTTTGAAAACGCGATGGTCGTGGTGATGGCATTGGGCGGATCAACGAATGCCGTTTTACATTTAATCGCGATGGCGCGCGCTGTTGAGGTACCGTTAACGATTGATGATTTTCAGAAAGTCAGTGATCGAATCCCTTTTCTTGCGGATCTAAAGCCCAGTGGAAAGTATGTTATGGAAGATCTGCACAATGTCGGCGGTACACCCGCAGTGATGAAATTTTTATTAAACAAGGGCCTACTCAAAGGCGACTGTTTAACTGTAACGGGTAAAACAATAGCAGAAAACCTGGCGGGTTTGCCTGGATTAGCACAGGGTCAGAAAGTTGTGATGCCACTGGATCAGCCAATAAAGGCAACGGGTCATATACGCATATTAAAAGGTAATCTGGCACCCGCTGGGGCAGTAGCAAAAATTACTGGAAAGGAAGGATTACGTTTTTCCGGCCCAGCGAAGGTCTACGATTCAGAAGAAGAGGTGTTGGCTGCATTAGAAAAAAATGCCATTAAAAAGGGTGATGTCGCAGTTATTCGTTATGAAGGGCCAAAAGGTGGACCGGGTATGCCGGAAATGCTAACACCCACTTCTGCATTAATGGGTGCTGGCTTGGGAAAAGATGTTGCGATGATTACCGATGGCCGATTTTCCGGTGGTTCACACGGCTTCATTGTGGGTCATGTCGTGCCAGAGGCGCAGGAAGGTGGGCCAATTGCACTCATTAAAGACGGTGATGTAATAACTATTGACGCGGAAAGTAATTGCATCGATGTGGATTTGTCTGCATCAGAATTGCAAAATCGTAAAGCCGTCTGGACGATGCCCAAATACAAAGCATCACGCGGCACGCTATATAAATACATCAAGAATGTCAAAAATGCCAGCGAAGGTTGTGTGACGGACGAGTGAGTTGCCATTAAAACATTGGGTTATCAGTGCAAAGGCGCAAAGAAAGCATTAATGTCTAAAAATTAATAAAAAGTTTTCTTTGTGTCTTTTGCGGTGGATTCTTTCTTTCTAAATATTCATACTGACATAATCAGTAATACTACAAACGCGACCACTAAACCTATAGGAATCAGCAGGTTCTTCCAATCACTCGATGTGGCTTTTCTGCTTTGTTCCAGAGATTTTTTGGCACCAGGTCCCAACCAGAGCAATAAGACCACAACAAATACACCTAAAAGTATTTTTTCCCAAAGAGCCATTTCCATAAAGTTTTCCTGTCTATTTCCTGCTTATATTGTAATACCTGCATCGTTACAGAGTCTGCAGATAATAGATTATCCTAAATAAATCAGTTGAATCGTAGCGAGGGTGACTAAGGTGCAGAAGATAAAGTATTTTTCTCTGATTTTAGGCGATCGCGTAGTTACTCTACGGGTGAGCCTAAAATCAGAGAAAAATACTTTAGGTTC
>CAZZJI010000170.1:0-3181 GCA_964654485.1 uncultured Gammaproteobacteria bacterium
TATCAAAATAAAAAATATCGTTGTGCCAGCGGCAGTACGCTCATCGGCTCACAAGTTAGCAGATTACCATCAGCGCGCACTTCATAGGTTTGTGAATCCACTTCTATCACAGGTTGATAGTTATTATGGATTAAACTTGCCTTGTTTATACGGCGAGTATTGTTTACTGCAACCAGTGGCTTTGCCAAATTATATTTGTCCCGAATATTGGCGTCAATTGCGGCTTTAGAAACAAATTGTACGCTGGTGCCAGTGCATGCACCTCCATAAGCACCGAACATGGGTCGGTAGTGTACTGGCTGGGGAGTGGGTATGGATGCGTTTGGGTCACCCATCGGTGCAGCGGCGATCATGCCTCCCTTGATAATCATCGCTGGTTTTGCACCAAAGAAAGCCGGTTTCCACAGCACGATGTCGGCGAGTTTGCCTTTCTCAATGGAGCCAACTTCATCGCTGATACCATGACTGATCGCGGGATTAATGGTGTACTTCGCTATATAACGTTTGACTCTAAAGTTATCGTGTTGTGCGGGATCTTCAGGTAATGTGCCGCGTTGTACTTTCATTTTATGTGCAGTTTGCCAGGTGCGTGAGATGACTTCGCCCACGCGCCCCATCGCTTGAGAGTCGGATGCAATCATGCTGAATGCGCCGAGGTCGTGCAGGATATCTTCGGCTGCGATGGTTTCCCGGCGGATTCGTGACTCGGCAAAGGCCACGTCTTCAGCAATGTTTGGATCAAGATGATGGCAAACCATCAGCATATCTAAATGTTCATCAACGGTGTTTACTGTGTAGGGCCGTGTGGGATTGGTTGAAGAGGGCAGTATATTCGCTTCACCGCAGGCTTTAATAATATCGGGTGCGTGCCCACCGCCGGCACCTTCGGTGTGATAGGTGTGAATGGTGCGGCCTTTAAATGCTGCGAGTGTGTCTTCAACAAAGCCAGATTCATTCAGTGTGTCAGTGTGGATCGCTATCTGGATATCAAATTTTTCCGCCACATTTAAACAGTTATCAATGGCTGCGGGGGTTGTTCCCCAGTCTTCATGGAGTTTTAATCCCATTACACCTGCAATAACTTGTTCGTCCAGCGCCCCGGGTAAGCTGGCGTTACCTTTGCCTAAAAAACCAAGATTCATGGGGAAGGCTTGCGCCGCCTGAATCATTTTTTCGATATACCAGGGACCGGGTGTACAGGTGGTTGCATTTGTTCCAGCAGCTGGGCCGGTACCACCACCCAGCATCGTGGTGATACCCGACATCAGCGCTTCCTCGATCTGTTGTGGACAGATGAAGTGAATGTGCGCGTCAATGGCGCCCGCTGTTGCGATTAGACCTTCACCCGCGATTACTTCAGTACCCGCGCCAATTGCGATATCTATATTTGCTTGGATATCTGGATTACCTGCTTTGCCAATACCGCTGATGCGCCCCCCTTTTAATCCAATGTCTGCCTTTATGATACCCCAATGATCGACAATTAACGCATTGGTAATCACTGTGTCGACAACGTCTTTTGCGCAAAGTTGGCTTTGGCCCATGCCATCGCGAATGACTTTGCCGCCACCGAATTTAACTTCTTCCCCATAAGTGGTTTTATCTGATTCAACTTCGATCCACAATTCGGTATCCCCTAGTCGAACTCGATCACCGGTTGTTGGGCCATACATTTCTGCATAGGCCTGGCGACTTATTTTTACCATCCTATTCTCCTAAATTTTCCCCATGATTTTACCGTTGAATCCGTAAATTTCACGCTTACCCTCGACAGAGACCAGTTCGACGCCTCTTGTTTGTCCCGGTTCGAATCTGATTGCGGTGCCTGCGGGTATGTTGAGTCGATATCCACGTGTCTGCTCACGGCTAAATTTCAGCCCAGGGTTTGTTTCATAAAAATGATAATGTGATCCTACTTGAATAGGACGATCACCCGTATTGGAGACATTAATTTTAATGGTCTCACGCCCGTTGTTTAATTCAATATCGCCGTCGGCGGTTACGATTTCACCCGGTATCATATGCTTTCCTTTATATTAATAGTTCTTCTGTCTTTTCATTTTATGGTATTGGTCAGGTTATTGGATTATGTACAGTGACGAGTTTCGTGCCGTCAGGGAACGTTGCCTCTACCTGTACATCGTGTATCAGTTCAGGAATGCCGTCCATTACATCATTTCGACTTAACAATGTTGTACCGTGGCTCATTAATTCCGCCACCGTTTTACCTTCTCTCGCACCCTCCATAATCGCAGCGGAGATAAATGCAATCGATTCAGGATAATTCAGTTTCACCCCTTTTGCTTTGCGCCTCTCGGCAAGTAGTGCTGCAGTAAAGAGCAGTAATTTATCTTTTTCTCTTGGTGATAATTCCATGTGTTCTCCGTGCTAAGTTTTCTAGAACATTGTTTTTTAGAGCATTGTTTTTGATTATATTTTTTTTAAATAAAGGGTTTTCAAAGAGTTCAGGTGTTCCAGATTCTGGGTATCACCGGTTCTTTATTTAATAATGCAGGTCGTAGTTGTGACCAGGCTTGAATGAACAGTGCCTTGGCCTGTTCAATATGTTCCCCCAGGTAGCGGCAAATAATGATATTGTTGATCACGCTAATGCTGAATAAGCAATTGGTATCTGATTTTATTGTGTCACGCAATTTGTTAACAAGATCCGTTGTATTTGTCAATTCAGTTGTCGTTGACAATGCAGTGCAAAATAATGAGCCGGTAACGGGGTAGGAAGCCATACCCCATTGTGATTTTAGTGCATCGCTGCCACCCTGGTGAAAGCAGCGATCAATAAAAAGCGGTTTGCCCTCGCGCCATATTTCAATGTGTTGTTTAAAATAACCGTGCGAATAACTTTCATTAGATGCCGGTCTGCCTAAACAGACAATGTCCCAGCCGATCAATGATGCCGTGTTAGCTAACTCTATGCGTGTATTTGATTTTACACGGGCACCGTCGAATACAATGGTTTCTTGTGGTAACCATTCAAAACAAGCATCGCGTTCAATGTGGATGGTGTGTGACTGAAGCGCATCCAGGTGTTGGCTACGATAAAATTTATTGGCGGCAGGGGTGGTGATTAATGTATCCGTTGCGCGGTCGACACTAATTTTTATATCAAGACTGTCGCCTGCGACTATTCCACCGGGTGGATGCAGTATATAAACATGGCATG
>CAZZJI010000171.1:0-3172 GCA_964654485.1 uncultured Gammaproteobacteria bacterium
GTTATGATTATCGCTCTCGTTGATCACGTCCAGATAAACAATGTCCAGATTATCTGACAATTTGTTTTTTATGTCATTTTGCACACTCACGTGTTTTGCCCTCCAAAAAACGAATGATAAGGATTTTTATTATACCAGTGAAAGCGAATATCTTATTTTTACAAACCGTATCAATATCTTATGGATATATATATTAACCCATAGCAGTGTTTGCCGTACATAACATATGGAAATAGGCAAAATCTATACCTTGAGTACCAGGGATTGTTCAAACTTAGGGGGATCCTATCTATTTTTACAAGAACTTGTTGGTCAGCGTGATTAATCATGTCAATACACACAATAACGTGCATAGAGGCACTATCTTTGTCAATACTTTTAGCTTGTGACTGTTAGGACTGGCTATGTTACATGCAAGAAAAATTTGCTCAACACTATGCCAAAAACCATAGAAACCACCCCAACAATTGAAAGATAAAACGTTATGATGAAAGGGCGTTGGAATTTTTTATCAAAACGGTCGCGTATATGTAGGAGGCTGCTCCGTTTGGCGCACCAACGACAGGCGAAAGCACCACCATACTGCGGTATACGCAGAAGTTGAAAGAAAATACTGTCGCTGGGAATTTCGTAGCCATATACGAGTTGGTCTATTTCCTTCATCTTGTACCGACCTAGATAAAACGTCATGCAGATATCAGCGATTCCGCAAAGTATGAATGTTGCTGCCAGAATCGATACTATTGTTTGCAAAATTTGCATTAATCTATGCGCGGTTAATTATAATGATTTTCGTAAAGAAGTTCTGCTTCCCCTTGGACAAATTCACCACCAAAATAACCTCCTAGAAAACCACCCGCACCGCCAACAACAACACCGCACCACAGTAAACTGCTGCCACCCGAAGGTAATGAAAATACCACGCTACAGAGACCCCATGCTGCTAATTTTCCAACTGTCACGCCACCTGCAACACTCCCTGCAAACCGTCCACTTTCACTAAACTTGCTCTTGGTACATTCCTGCTCCGTCCCGGTTGTACACGCCTGCTGTACCTTCGCTACACTTTGCACACCATCTAACGCCAATGCCACATAACCTGCACCCTTCAAGACTTTGGCGTAGTTTCTCACTTTGGCATGATTTTTCTCGAAACCAGGAAGTTCGGTGATCGGCGCGGGATGGTCTTTGAGGTGATGGACGAGGCTCTTGGTGCTCAAACCTAGGCTGCGCTTCAGATTGCCCCGACTGATATCCAACCCCAGGCGTGCGCGCCCCGCCATACTTTTCAGTACATCGTCCAATTGCTGGAACAACAACTTGCGCATGCGGTAGAATCCTTCGGAAGAGAACTTACGACGGTTGTAAGTATCTACGTAGAGTTTTTGGCTTCCATTTTATTATGTTATATTCAAGAACAATTTATCCAGTATGAAGAGTAAAACCATAGAAATTCCGCCTACCATAAAGAGATAATGCGTAATAATAAACGGGCGCTGAAATTTTTTATCAAATTGATCGCGGATATGCAAAAGATGAGTCCGTTTGGCTAGCCAGCGCGAAGCGAATGCCCCACCATAGTTAGGCAGGCGAAGTATTTTATAGAAAATACTGTCGCTGGAAATTTCATGACCGTATACTAGCCGGTCGATTTCTTTACCTTTGCTCCTGCCCAGATAAAATGTCATACCGATTGCCATAAAACCGCAAATTGCGATAAAAATCCAAATAGAAAAGTAAATCAATTGGTTTAAGCTCATCTCTAATTTCTTAACTCAATTTTGTATTGTTGTTTCATACACCACCTCACTGATCGCTTTACCGCCGCCTCCAAAAAAATTGCCTCCTACAAGACCGCCCACACCACCAACAACAATTCCGCACCACAACAAACTGGTCCCAACTGAAGGTAATGCAAATACCACAGTACAAGCAACGTGTGCTGCCAATCTACCCGCTAACGCACCACCCGCAACACTTCCTACAAATCGCCCACTTTGACCAAACTTGCTCTTAGAACACTCTTGCTCCGTCCCTGTTGTACACGCCTGTTGCACCTTCGCCACGCTTTGCACACCATCTAACGCCAATGCCACATAACCCGCACCCTTCAAGACTTTGGCGTAGTTTCTCACTTTGGCATGATTTTTCTCGAAACCAGGAAGTTCGGTGATCGGCGCGGGATGGTCTTTGAGGTGATGGACGAGGCTCTTGGTGCTCAAACCTAGGCTGCGCTTCAGATTGCCCCGACTGATATCCAACCCCAGGCGTGCGCGCCCCGCCATACTTTTCAGTACATCGTCCAATTGCTGGAACAACAACTTGCGCATGCGGTAGAATCCTTCGGAAGAGAACTTGCGGCGGTTGTAAGTATCTACGTAGAGTTTTTCGATTCCGTTGAGAACATGTTCAACTTGATTTTTATGCTGTTTAAAATAGTTGACCGCAACGCCATAGCCCGCACCACTGTAAGTAGCGACATTGGCGAGCAAACCATAATATTCCGCCACGACCTGTGCCTCTTCTTCGGACTGGGCCGCCAACTGCTGGTCTATGCGGCGGGCAGCGTCCATTAGGTTTGCCTCGAACGGCGTGCATTGCTGGGCGTCCGGGGGTGTGACAATCACCATTTGACCGGGGCGCACCTGTTGATCTAGGTGACTGTTGATGGCCATAAAATGCTGTTTGCTCAGTTCGCTGGGGCGCTCATACAAGGTATTGAATAGTTCATCAACCGACTGGGGTTTAATCACAAAATGATAAAGAATTTCGCCAGGAATACTGCGTGCTTCAGCGGGCATGAATGGGCTCCTTTTTGTGATATCCTTATTTACGTTGTCTGGCCTGAAAGTATAAACCACCTTAGTTGCCAAAATCCAAAGGAATCCAGTTGACCAGAAAGGCACTTACTTATCCCTTACTTTAGACCCTTGGTCGAGTTAAAAAACACAACCCGACCTACCACTAAACCACCTTAGTTTTACCAACTAACTTATTAATTTATATGTTATTTATATGACATCCATTAACAATATCATTTACATCCATTTACTGGCGCGTATCCCATCAATATGCTAAAAGACGAGGACACGGTAACTATTTCTATACCTTCACCCATTATTTTATAGCAGGCGCATTTATGATTAATCACAGCGAATCATTTTCAATCAGC
>CAZZJI010000172.1:0-3094 GCA_964654485.1 uncultured Gammaproteobacteria bacterium
CATCGTAAGGTATGGGTGGTAGAGCGGTTATCTCTGTTAACTGAGGTGTTTGCTATTGATGTGTGTGCTTTTGCAGTGATGAGCAATCACTACCATGTTGTGTTGCGTGTGAATCATCATGAGTCTGAAGCTTTGAATGATCAAGAGGTTGCGGATCGATGGAAACAGTTGTTTACGTTGCCGTTGTTAGTGGCTCGCTATCTTAAAGGTGAGGGTGGTGTTGCTGAGTCTGCAAAAGCTCAGGAGATCATTCAGACTTGGCGTGAACGTTTGGTCGATTTATCCTGGTTTATGCGGACGTTGAATGAATTTTTGGCGCGCAAGGCTAATATTGAAGATGGTTGTACAGGGCGGTTTTGGGAAGGTCGTTATAAAAGTCAGGCTTTGCTGGATGATGCCGCGGTTTTGACCTGTATGAGTTATGTTGATCTAAATCCTGTTCGTGCCGGTATTGCAGAGACACCGGAAGAGTCTGATTTTACGAGTATTCAACAACGTATCCAAGCCTGGCAGCAGGCTCAAACAAGAGTGAAGGAAGCAGCAGTACAAGAAAAGGAGGAGAGTGTTGTAGCGCCTATAGTAAACCCCAAGGTTCGTTTAACGCGCTTGGTTAAGACACCAAGCGATCGAAACCCGCACGCTGTAGGTTATACCACTAAAGATTACTTAGAGCTTGTAGGTTGGGCAGGGCGTGCGATACGAGATGAGAAACGAGGTGTTATACCTGAAGGGGTTCCGTCGATTTTAGATCGGCTTGGTCTTGATCCTGGGGCGTTTGTTGATCACCTCGGCGGTACGAAAAAGAGACAGGTTCTTCCTCGTGCTATTGGTTCGGTTGAAAAAATGAAAGTGCTGGCAAAAGAGCTGGGGCAGAAGTTTATTCGGGGGCAGGGGGCGGCGATTAGGCTTTATAGTCAGGTGTGATATTAGGTAAAGCTAGCACAACAAGAAAGATCAAAGGCAATTAGCCACAGAAAGACACGGAAATAAAAAGAACCGTTGTTTGCTTCGCGGGTTAGTTGTGTTTTTCTTTAAAAACAACCATGGCCAAAGAAGGGGTCGTTAGCGAACACAAAACCATAATTATTTTAAGTTATGCTATAATGATGAGTATATAACAACTGAAATGATTCTAGGATTGCAATGACTAAAACAAAGGTAGATGACATGTTAATGGAGATGATTTCTCCTAAGGTCAGCGAAATTGAAGCGCGTTTTAGTAATGGCGAAGGTTTAAGCCAGGATGATATCAATACCTTGTTGTTGAAATCTCAGTATAACCACATCAATCATCTTGATCAAAAATTGGATGAGGTAACAAGCAGTGTTATAGAGTTAGAGAGTAAATTTGATTTGCTAAAAACGGATTTGGAAGGTAAATTTGACCTGTTGAGATCCGAAATTCAAACCACGATTCAAGCTGCGTTAAATAAAAATATGATGTTGCTGATTACGGTAATGGGTATGTTTCTGATTTTATCAAAAATTATTGATAAATTTTGAATATTGAAAAAGAGGGGGAACATTGCTTCGTGAAGAATAAAGATCAAAAGCAACTATGGCCACTGAAAAATACGGAAAGGTTACGAGAAGAAATGAAACGTGATTGGTGATTTGTGAAAAGCCCGAAGGGGCGGGTTCTGCATGACGAAGGGTCATGACTAAGAGGGTCGAACCTACTACAGGTAAACCGCGCTAATCCGCTTTATCTCGGAGATTCAAATCAAAATATCAATTGGTAGTAGGTGGCGGCACCTTGTCCGTAACGAGTAATAAATCTCTTGTTAACAAGTGTTTTTAATGAGGTTGTAATCGTTCTCTTTGGCAAGCTGGTGGCCTCCAGTATCTCTTTTGTTTTTATTCTTTCTTCCGCTTTTTCTTTAAAACAGGTTAAAATTTCAATCGCTGACGCAGGTAATTTTTTATACGATTTTGCTCTTTCAGCATAGAAATCGATATCGGCCATTGCCTCTGTCAGTATCTTAATCATGTATTTTAGGAAAAATTCAAATTTATAGTGTTTGGGGTTTGGCCGGTATTTTCCATCTGAACATTGATTAAGTACAATGTAATACTCCTCTTTGTGTCGCTCAATATGACGGTCAATGGCTAGATAATAAACGACCTCAGCTAGCTTTTTATTGGGCGAATGAAGTAACGACATTAAGAGGAACGCCCTTCCTAAACGGCCATTTCCGTCTTGAAATGGATGTATAGCAAGAAATCTATAAACAAACTCAACTGCAACTGCAACTGGCCAAGGCTCTTCTTTAACTGTTTGGTTGTACCAGTCAACAAGCTCTTTCATAGCAGTCTGAGTGGTAGCTCCAGGGTCTGCTGTTTTGAATATGCTTCTTTTTTCTCCAGTATTATGATTTTCTTCAACTACTGAGTTCGGTTTATCCTTATAATCACCTTTTTTAATTCCTGCCTTAGAGTAGTGTCGTAGGAGCTCATGATGAAGTGATCTCACAGTAAATTCAGTAAGTGGAAGATAATCTTTTGCTTGTTCATAGATGAGAAGAAGGACGGTCCGACAACCCGCAACTTCTTCGACACTTCTTTCTTTATCTTTGGAAAGTTTATTTTCGATTTGTAACCTGTGAGCATCAAGCGCTGTTTGTTTACCGTCTTTACCTAATATAGTATCAAGCCAATCAATCTCACTATCGGTTAAAATGGCATTTTCGATTCGGGTGGAGGCTCCAACCATACTGATCCAAGCATAGCGATGGATATTCTCCTTCTCATCTTTTGGTAAGGTATCTAAGAAGGCGTATTTTTCAGAAATTAACTCATTTAGGATAATGAGTTGCTTTGTGGTTTGGCTATCTATCAAAAATGACAACATAGCTTTATTGTCGCATACCGGGTAAGAGTGAGCAATATCGGGCAATGTTTTTATGATTTATATTGCCCAATATTGCTCGGTCCCTCACTTATTGAGCTGCTCCTGAAAAGCTGTGAACTTACGGCAGCATAGCTTAAAAAACACTCTCTGATAATATTTATCGGACCTACGCAACTGATTCATTATTAAGAAATTTCTGTAATATAAAGGGTGGTTTTAGGTTTTAAACACCCTATTTCCGCG
>CAZZJI010000173.1:0-3054 GCA_964654485.1 uncultured Gammaproteobacteria bacterium
ATGATAAAACCACCCAGGATTTCTTCGCCAGAGTGCAAAATAAACTCCACTTTGCGCTGCACAGGGATGTGCGAGTGTCGCGTGAGCCAGGATGCCAGGAGCGCGACCCATTCATGGACAGATAGCAGCAGAACTCATCATTCAACGTGCCGACAGCGAAAAACAGCACATGGGGTTAACCAGTTGGGATAAGGCACCCGAAGGTAAAATTGTAAAAACCGATGTGACTGTGGCAAAAAATTATCTTGAAAAAGAAGAGCTTGAATCCCTGGGGCGTATCGTTAACGCTTACCTTGATTTAGCCGAAGATCGCGCTAAGCGAAAAATCCCAATGACCATGGAGGATTGGGCAAAACGCCTCGATTTATTCTTAAAATTTGATGAACGCGACATATTGCGAGATAGTGGTAAAATCACCACCAAAATAGCCAGGGAGTATGCCGAAAGCGAGTTTGAAAAATACCGCATTGTGCAGGATAGGTTGTTTGAATCAGACTTTGATAGACTAGTCAGGTCACAGAAGAAAGAGAACGAAGATCGATAATGGTATAGGCGCTTGTTATTATTTGCTTTAATATTTACATATCTTAATTAGTCGGCATATATTAATAAATGCTAACAAATTAAGAAGTAATTACTCAATGAGTAAGCTATCGAAAGCTGGAAGAATTTTGAAATGTTGGTTAACCAAGTGCCGATTGGGATAAAAAACGTAACATATGAGTGATGATGCACATTTTTTAATGCTTTCTGCCCTGCAGCACTTCGCTTACTGTCCACGTCAGTTCGCCCTGATCCATGTCGAGCAGGTTTGGGCAGAAAACTATTTTACCGCGCATGGCAATTTATTACATGAGCGCGTTGATCGTTGCGAACCCGAGCAACGAGGCAATCTGCGCTTTGAGCGTGGTGTTGCTGTTATCTCTCATAAATTGCATATTAATGGAAAACTGGATTTACTAGAGATCGAAGGGAAACCACCCACTAGATATTTTCCTGTGGAATACAAACGAGGTAAACCCAAGCTGGAAGACTGGGACAAAATTCAGCTTTGCGCACAGGCTTTGTGTCTGGAAGAAATGCGTGAAGTTACTGTTGATGAAGGTGCTTTGTGGTACTGGCAGGTAAGAAAGCGGGAGCCCGTTGTATTTGATAAAGTATTACGAAATGTAACGCTTGCGGCTATTGAAGGCGCACTTAAAGTACTGGCATCCGGTAACACCCCGCCACCCACCGATCAAAAGAAACGTTGTCGTGCCTGTTCGTTAGTTGATTTATGTGAACCGGATGCTTTTCGGTGTGACCGTTCTAGTGCCTATATTAAAGCGCTTTTTACAGAACCGACAGGGAGTGATTCTAATTAAAACTGAATTGATCAGAAATTTTCTAGGCATAAAGTTAACTATCATATACATACTGACGCAACCAAATAAAATTAAGATTGAACGCCATGAAAAAATTACTCAATACCCTTTACATTACTCGCCAGGAAAGCTATCTGCATAAAGAACGAGAAACCATCGTTATCAAACAAGGCAAAGATAAGCTCGGTCAGTTTCCTGCTATTAGCATTAGCAATATTCTTTGTTTTGGTCAGGTGTCTGTATCTCCCTTCCTTATGGGTTTTTGTGGTGAGCAGGGTGTTGGTCTGGCATTTTATACAGAATACGGAAAATTTCTCGCTCGTGTGCAGGGTAAACAAACCGGCAATGTTTTGCTGCGTCGTACCCAATATCGTTGGGCGGATGATGCAGAAAAATCTGTCTCAATAGCACGTTTGATGGTAGCCGCCAAAATTGCCAATGGCCGTTCAGTGCTTATGCGGGAGATTCGTAATCATGGCGAAAATTCAACATTGAATGAAGCAGTTTCTAAACTGGCAGTTAGTTTGCGGCGAGCACAGCATGCACAGTTGGTCAGTGAAGCAATGGGCATAGAAGGCGATGCTGCTAGTACGTATTTTGGCGTATTCAATGAGTTGTTGCGTGGCAGTGGGTTTACTTTTGGTGGCAGGGTGCGTCGCCCACCAACTGATCCGATCAATGCGCTATTGTCCTATGTCTATACGCTCATTACACATGAATGTTCTTCCGCATTACAGGGTGTTGGTCTTGACCCATACGTAGGTTTTTTACATCAGGATCGCCCTGGTCGAGTTAGTCTTGCACTGGATTTGCTGGAAGAATTTCGTGCTCCCTGGGCTGATCGTTTTGTGCTAACATTAATCAATCGTCAACAAATTCAATTAAATGACTTCACTACTGAAGCCAGTGGCGCAGTACGTTTAAAGGACGATGCCAGAAAAACATTGTTGACTGCTTGGCAAGAGCGCAAGCAGGTTGAAATCAAACACCCTTATCTTGAAGAGCAAGTGGCTATTGGCTTATTGCCTCACTGTCAGGCAATGTTGTTGGCCAGACACATACGGGGTGACACAGAATATTACCCACCTTATTTGGTAAAATAATTTTGCTAGTACTCATCACCTATGATGTTAGTGTTACGTCTGAAGGCGGACAAAAACGACTGCGCAACATTGCCAAAACCTGTCTGGATTATGGCATGCGCGTACAAAATTCCGTATTCGAATGTGAAGTGACCCCCGCACAGTTTGTAGTGTTAAAAAACACATTGATGGATATTTTTGATCCCGCAGAAGATAGCCTTAGATTTTATATGCTTGGAAAAAAAGGCCGACAAAAAGTAGAGCATGTCGGAGCCAAGCCCGTTGCGGATCCTGTCAATGACCCATTGATTCTTTAATCGCTAACTGTTCATACTCATCAATTTCCTGGTAGGTTAGCGGATAACTAACTCATTGTTTTGTTAAGACAAAATAATCTCTATTTCCAATTATTCCTGATTTTCCAACGCGAGAGTTAAAGTTAGCGGAGTACTGTTTTTTTGAGATTTGATTTCAATCAGTTAGACTTGGACAGTCGCACCCTTCGCGGGTGCGTGGATTGAAACCGAACTCCATGAAGTCGAAGCGTTAAAGGACAAGCGTCGCACCCTTCGCGGGTGCGTGGATTGAAACGCCAAAAATAGTGCTGA
>CAZZJI010000174.1:0-3009 GCA_964654485.1 uncultured Gammaproteobacteria bacterium
CGTTGCGCCACACTCCTTTACGTACCGATTTGACAATCCGAATTTGAATTGACCACACCAACAAAAAAAATAAATAAATTGGCGCTGGGCCGCTTGCGGTAACAAAAGCACCTCTCATAGAAAGTCAGCTCCCCTTGCGGGTAGGGCAAATCTGGAACCCCTATCATCCCCACTACAGGGACGCGTTCGCTTCTTTCAGCATCTTCTACCTCCAGGTCCACTTTGCTCACGATACTTTACAACGAGACTTCAGTTAGTTTACCCGTACCCATCATTTCTCGCACACTACAGTTGTGCTACTCAACCTATAAGCGCTGCGTTGTTATACCCCTTTTAGTCCGACAAATAATATGCCACTGTAGAGACGACCCTTACCTTTTTAATATGAGGATTATTTTTATCTCGTGCGCTAATACTAAACTGCCCCTGTGAAGCTTTCCTAATTTTTCCTAATGTACTTTTTGAATCCGATGCAAATTTTTCTGCTACCTCTCTAGCTTTTCTTGTGGCCTCCTCAACCATTTCTGGCTTAACTTCATTTAACCTTGTGAATATGTATTCCGTCTGAGATTGATAATCTCCACCAGTAAATACAATCCCCTGTTTTCCTAGCTCAGATAATTCTCCCATTACTTTTCTAACTGACTCAATATTGTTTGAGTAAACCGTTACTGTTTGAATTGCAGTATATCTAAATTCAGCCTTTTCTTGACTTCCATATTGTTGTGCAGATTTATCTATAATTGAAGGTGTTGTAAGTGATATTTCTTCTGCGTTAATCTCGTTATTTTGTAAAAATCTTCTTATTTTCCCTGTACTACTTTCAATTGAGACATATAGCTCTTCAAGGTTATTACCAGCCTCGGTAAATTGAATTGGCCATATAACAATGTCTGCACCATATTCCTTTTCAGATAAGCCTTTGACTGTAACAGTACGCTCATATTCTTTGAACTTTATAGCAGCATTTCCTAGCAGATAGCCAAGCATAGTTAAACCAAGAAATATAAATACGCCTAGTACTAATGCATTTGATTTACTATTCTCTGACACCTAATTCTCCTTATGGGCAGTAACGTTTAAATCAACCGTGCGTTTTTTGCTGTCCGCTGGAACGCCATGTTGAACGAAGCCGCTATCGCGGCAGAAACCACCAACCTAGTAAATAAAAGATAATTCCCCTTGTACTCAATACTGGGTACGTTAACAGAGGAATTATCTTATGAACAAAGTCCAGCAAAAACGTTACGATTCACTGTACCAACAATATCTTAACGCACTCAAGCGCCAAGGTAAAAGCAAGGCAACGATCGACGCCTATTCCCGAGCTGTACGGCGAATAACCCGCCATTTTGATCGTTGTCCCGATCGACTTTCCATTAATGATCTCAAGGATTACTTTGCTAGCCTGATAGAGAGCCATTGTACAGGGATGTACCGGTGTCGCGAAGCACAAGGATGTGCGAGAGCGACCATTCCTGGAGTACCGTAAAACTGGATCGCTGCGGTCTACAGTTTTTCTACAAGCATGTATTGGGGGAAGAAGTGGCTTTGGGTCGAAGCTTCCGCTCCGAGCTTACGCCCCTTGCCTACTTCCATGTAAGCAATATCGTTAAGCCTCCTGTGGTCAGAAGATTACCCGATATTTTGACTCCGGATGAACTCTCGTTAATCATTAACTCAACCCGAGAAGCACGATACCAAACCTACATCTTAACGGCATACAGTATGGGGCTGCGACTCGGTGAAACACTTAACCTTAAGATCGGAAATATTGACGCCAAACGCGTTCGGGTTCACATCCGAAAAGGAAAAGGTCTTAAAGATCGGTTTGTTTCTTTGCCTGACCTGGCATCATCAAAAGGCACTCTACTCGATCTTGTTTGAGTGTGCCGTTGCAACCCTGAAGCAGTTTGGGATCAATGATAAGAAATTAGGCGCAGAACTGGCGATGACCGTTGTGCTACACACGCATACCAGGCGCTTGGATTATCATCCCCATGTCCATATTATTGTGCCCGGAGGGTGTTTCGATAACAAGCGTACGCAGTGGAAGAAGCTCAAAGGAAAATATCTTTTTAATGAATTTTTCTCAGCAACGGTCTTTCGGGCAAAAATGTTAGCCGCGGTACGCTATGCTGGCTTTACATTGCCCGATAACATTCCTGCAAAATGGGTAGGTGATTGCAAGCATGTCGGAAGCGGCTTACCTGCGATCCAATATCTATCCCGTTATCTGTACCGGGGTATGATTGCTGAAAATAATATTCATCTCGGATGATGGAACCGATGTCACGTTTCGTTATCGTGATAGCATAACCGGGACGTGGAAGACCCGAAAGGTGAAAGGCGAATATTTTATTTAGTTGGTCTTTCAGCATGCATTACCCAAAGGGTTTCGTCGTGTTCGGGACTACGGGTTCTTGCACGGTAACGCTAAAAAAATCTTATACCGCATTCAAACGGTGCTGGGTGTATTGCTCCCTAAGCTTAATAAGACGCCGCGGCCCCAATTAAATGTAAACGCTGTGGCAATCCAATGTCTGTCCTCGGTTTTATACCCCCTGCGTGGCGTGCTGGTTAACCGTGGATGCGTCGATGACGCAAAAAATCAGACTCACACCAACACAGGAGTATCACTGATACGATGAAAATGCAGTTGTTTTTTTATTGTCTAAATCGGGCGAGGGATTTGTTTGCTCAAAATTAAGCGCCACCCTAAACGGTGGCGCGACACTTCCAAAATCAAAAACAGATATTTACTATAGATAAGTTCACCGTGAACAAAACGGGCTTGTTCAACCACTGGATAAAGTCGCGGCTCAGCCGCGCGACTTATCCTTGTTTGTTATATTTTTCCTTTAATTTCATTAAGTTAACTATCTTCTTGTGTTTATCTGACCTTGGTATATACTTATTGATATATACCGTTTCGATGGAGAATGACATGAGTTCTAAAATAGCTAAAATTTTCATGAATGGCCGTAGCCAAGCTGTGCGCTTGCCCAA
>CAZZJI010000175.1:0-2994 GCA_964654485.1 uncultured Gammaproteobacteria bacterium
ATCTGCGAGCGGGTTCTTGACGGACATGAGTCTTATCAATGGGTGAAATATATTTATATTGATGATCCAGTGTCATCTCTTGATGATAACAATGCCATTTCGGTTGCCTGTGATCTCGCTAAAATTCTACGCCGCGCCGTCAACCGTAAAGCCGAAAACGATTCCCCTGACCCCATTAAAGTGATTGTCTCTTCGCACCATTCACTCTTTTTTAATGTGATGTGCAATGAGATCGGTAGATCAAAAGAAAATGAACCTAAAGTAAGGCACAAACGTTACTTCCTCCATCGCCCCAATAGCGCGGGAAAATATACACTTCGTGCCACTGAAGATGCGCCATTTTTTCATCACGTCGCAACGCTTGCTGAGTTGCAAAAAGCCGCCGATCCAGAAGCAGGCACGCTCTACACGTTCCACTTCAACGCTTTGCGTAGCATTATGGAGAAAACGGCTGCATTCTTCGGCCACACAGACATTTCTTTTTGTCTCAAGGCGCTTGATGATGGTGAGAATAGAGCGTTATTTAACCGTGCACTCAATCTTCTTAGCCACGGAAGCTATGCAATTCACGAACCCGCTCTAATGGGCGAAGATAATCAAAACTTATTCCGAGATATACTTAGAGGTTTCATCGACAGATTTCAGTTTGATCTGCCAGAAATACTTAGTGAGACAACAACATGACAGAACATGATTTAAATAAATTAGGCAGCACACTTTGGAATATTGCCGACCAACTACGCGGCACCATGGATGCCGACGACTTCCGTGATTACATGTTGTCGTTTTTGTTTTTGCGTTACCTCTCGGGTAACTACGAGGCTTCTGCTAAAAAAGAACTGGGGCGAGATTACCCGAAACTTGAAGACAACGATAAACGCGCACCGTTAGCCGAGTGGTATGAACAAAACGCGGAGGATATTCCCGCGTTTGAAAAACAAATGCGCCGCAAGGTGCATTATGTAATTGAGCCACAACATTTATGGAACAGCATTGCCGAGTTGGCCAGAACTCAGCACGGTGATTTATTGAAGACCTTGCAACAAGGCTTTAAATATATTGAGAATGAATCCTTTGAAAATAACTTTCAGGGTTTGTTCTCGGAAATCAATCTGGATTCTGACAAGCTGGGTAAAAACTACAGCGCCCGTAATGCCAAGCTAAGTGACATTATTAAAGAAATAGCCAAGGGCATTGCAGACTTTTCAAATGATAGTGATGCATTGGGTGATGCTTATGAATACCTGATTGGCCAGTTTGCCGCAGGCTCGGGTAAAAAAGCCGGTGAGTTTTACACCCCGCAACAGCTTTCTAGTATTTTGTCGGGCATTGTGACCTTGGATAGTCAGGAACCTGCAACAGGTAAAAAGAAAAAGCTACATAAAGTACTGGATTTTGCCTGCGGCTCTGGCTCGCTACTGCTAAACGTCCGTAATCAACTAGGCCCACACGGTGTTGGTAAAATCTACGGTCAAGAACAAAATATAACCACCTATAACTTAGCTCGCATGAATATGTTGCTGCATGGGGTAAAAGATTCGGAATTCGAAATTCACCATGGTGATTCTCTGCTTAACGATTGGGACTTACTTAATGAAATGAACCCCGCTAAAAAACTGGAGTGCGATGCCGTGGTTGCTAATCCGCCCTTCAGTTATCGCTGGAAACCGAACGAAGCCCTGAGCGAAGACTTCCGTTTTAAAAGCTACGGCCTTGCACCTAAATCCGCAGCTGACTTTGCTTTTTTATTACACGGCTTTCATTTCTTAGGTGATGAAGGCACCATGGCAATCATATTGCCCCATGGTGTATTGTTCCGTGGCGGAGCCGAAGCACGAATACGCACCAAACTGCTAAAAGATAACAACATTGATACCGTAATTGGTTTACCCGCGAACCTATTTTTCTCAACGGGTATTCCTGTGTGTATTTTGGTCTTGAAGAAATGCAAAAAATACGATGATGTATTGTTCATTAATGGCAGTGAACACTTTGAAAAAGGCAAGCGTCAAAATCGCTTGTTGCCAGAACATATTGAAAAAATCATTGAGACTTATCAATATCGTGAGGTTAAAGGTGAGGAAACTGCTGAAGAAAAACGACGATATGCCCGACGTGTTTCATTTGAAGAAATCGAAAAAAATGATTTCAATCTAAATATTTCACGTTATGTCAGCACCGCTAACCCTGAGCCTATTATTGATATACAAGCCGTGAATGAAGAGTTGATTGGCTATGAAAATGATATTGTTAATGCAACTAACAAACACAACGAATTTCTTAAGGAACTTGATTTAGCGCCTTTACCTCTTGGCAGTGAAAAATAGTGTTGGTCGGTTAATAACTGTGTTGAAAAGCCTAAAAGTGTGGGAAGAGATGTTGATGGTAGGGCGAATAAAAGGTGCCGGAGTGATGAAGTGGTTGGATGAAATACAAAAACTTGTTGAGCTTCCCGGTTGCTTCCTTGCCATGCTAATGAACGGCCAAGTCACCGTTAACGATTCATAATAATCAGCCCGATGGCGTTTGGGGGAGTTTAAGAAAATGGCAGCTCAATATTCAAATCGGCATTTTTTCAGAAAAACTCCTAATCACTACCTTGCTCAGTTTTTTGAAAAAAAGGCCATTCAGCTAGATATTGATTTTGGCCAGCTAAAAGAGAACGATGCCGAGGCTTTGCAGTCGGCCTTAAACACGCTGCCCGACAGCCAGATAGCCGATATTGAGGCCGAGTTTCAAGATGTAAACGCGCTGGCCTGTGAGGGCGGTATCACGGCCTTGGTGGATGAGGCGGGCTTTCACAACGATGATGCCTTTGTCGAAGAGATCGCGGCTATTGACGGCTTCCACGCCAAGGCGATGTGGGCTTTTCTCCACAAACCGAAATACTGGCACGGCGCGGCGATGTTTTTACATGCCGATAATGTCAGCCCTTCCTACTGGAAAAAACGTAACGACTTGCCCAGCTTGCCGCCACAGGTGGAAGATGAGGAT
>CAZZJI010000176.1:0-2941 GCA_964654485.1 uncultured Gammaproteobacteria bacterium
CATAATCATACGTTTCTTTTGGTATTTTATACTTCTGTGTTAATTTCCAAAAATTTCTTTCTCGAGGATTATTTGGCATTCCGTTTATTAACCGTCTGACTCTATTATGCCCCCAGTTATACGAAGCCATAACTAGCAAACCTGACGCTTGAGCTTCTGTACTATATATTTTTTTCAAATACTTTGCAGCTGCATAGCTCGACTTTTCGAAATCAAAACGTTCATCATCGGGATCATGTTCTCTAAAAGGAGCAAGTGGCCCAATTTTAAGACCATATTCTTTTCCCGTTCCAGGTATAAACTGCCACGCCCCTTTTGCTATTCCAAACCTGGTTTCAGGACCAATTGCATCAAATCTAAAATTACTTTCCTGTAATGAAATATACAAAAACTGAGGTGGTAAATTTTCAGAATACATTGCATTTACAACCATACGCGCATGTCCCAATCGTTCAATTCTGGTAATAGCGCTGGTCAAACGTTTTGAAGACTGCCATTTAGTAATATATTTTTTTACTTCGGAGATAAACTCCTCCGACAACTCAAGATCACATTCCCCGAATATTTTAGCCATTCTTACTATAGCTTCATCCTCTTCACTTAGAGAACGCTTTAACTGCTTGGCAAAGTCCACCTCACTCAAATAATCCTGATATCTTGCCTTCATTTCCCGAAGCTTTTGTCTTTTCAAAGCAATGCTAGAAATTTGAATGTTTGATCCACTTTTTTTAGCTTCTATCTCTGTTTGTGCAATCTGAACCTCAAAAGTTTTTATATCGTAAAACATATCAACTGCAATAGACTGAGCATGCTCTAGTTGCACTTGCTGATACACAATAAAAGCGCCAGACAGACCAAGAAGAACCACTACAGATGCAATAATCCACTTATAATGTGATGTTGTTTTTCTTTGCTCTTTTTTCTGTTCTTGCTTAATAATCCTTCGCACCATCCTGGTATGATCGCCCATTTCAGCTTCAGACTTTTCAGTAAAATAATGATCATACACATCATCTATATTACTTTTTTTACTTGTATGGCTATTCTGTACAGATGATACAGATAAACCCACAGTCTGTTCTTGGGTGTGAGGTTGGGGTTGGGGATATGAGCGCTTTATTTTTTCAATAACAATATGTTCAATAACTACTGAAAATAGAGAATTTTCATTTCCAAAATGGAAATTGACTTTATCCGTCAATAACATCTCAGAAACCTGGCTCCCCCCTACATAGGTTCCATTTGAACTACCTAGATCTCTTATTACCCATCCATCATCAGTAAGAGCCACTTCAGCATGCTTACGACTCACTCCATCATCAGTAAGAACCAAATCACATTCTTCAGAACGTCCAATTAAGAAAGTCTCAGCAAACTCGCGACTATAGGTCTCACCGCCATCCGAATAATTAATTCGAATGTGATCCATTCCAGGTCGCGCTTTAGCTCTACGTGATGACATCAGTCGCGTTTTATCGTCTAAATTATCCATAATTACAGCTCTTGAAGATTTAATAGTCGATGCAACCGTTCGCCCATGTTCTTTCCAATACCATAATAAGAAGACAATGTTTGAGGCCCCAAAGCTAAATTAAAGTAAAGTATATTCATATCCATTACAAAACAAGAAATCTAGCTCTATTGTAGAAGACATAAGTCTAGATTAAAATAAAAACCGTTAAGGCACATACTAGGAGGCTGCCCGAGAATAGAAGTCGTAGCGAGGGAAAACTATTTTGAGTCTGATTTTTTGAGGCGAATAGCGCGCTCTTCTACGGAAATAATCGGAAAATCTGGCCAAAATCAGCTTTTCCGCAGTAGGCTCTCTATTCTCGGACAACCTCCTAATACATCGTCCATATTATTTTGACGTATAAATGCTATAGAATCAATAAGATAAAAATCAAGCGCCACCGCATAGAGAGGTCTCGGTGGATAATGAAGGCCATCCTCTCCGTGTGAAGCTGACGCCTGTGCCAAACTTTACTCTCAAAGCGATAATAGAGTGGCCGAAAAACTATCTCAGTTCTGACTGTACGGTACTTTCTGGTGGGCTGACCTGTTTCAATGGTGTGAGTGCTGCCGGCTATCAGCACTCTCCCGTTATTACCGGAGGCTGAAAACCCTTGCTAATCCCATTTTTTTTCATTACTCAAATTGGCTAAGTAAACTATCTTCAATTAGAATCAACTATTAACTTATTTAAACATGGTATATTGATTGCAATAAAAAACTGCTTTTAATAGTTTTGTTAACTATAATCCTACTATCATTGTAACATTTGGCTATGTAACAAATTGCAGATTACCCGTTGTTTCCACTCTATTTTACCAGACTGTTAACAGCAGAGAAGTCACCTGCACTGAATTCATAGCCATTTAATAAAATTTTTCTCGAATAACCCTTTTTCAGTTGAGAACAATCTTTACTGTACCTGCTTAAAAGGATTCAACATGCAAACAAATAAACACTATAGCTTCCTATCTACGTATAGTGCATTCATCATAGCAATGTGTTTCTTTTCTATTTCCTTGGCAACAGCAGAAGACTGGGTTTATAAAGTACGCAACCGAGATAATTTATGGAATCTGGCTGTTACTCACCTCCTTGATATATCTTATGTCAATCGTGTTCAAAAATTGAACAATATTGCTGATCCCTGGCGCATTATGCCCGGTACAAAAATCAGAATTCCCAAACAATGGATAAGACATTATCCAGCACTCATTCGTGTACTCAATCTGCAAGGCACAGCACATATATTGGATGATGCGTCAGATCAGTCGCGACAATTAAAATCGGGGGAATTGGTAATGCTCGATGATACCATCATGACAGACGCAGACAGCACTCTGGTGCTTGGTTTTCTCGATGGTTCGCAAATTTTATTACAGGAAAAAAGTCGTCTAAAAGTAGATCATCTAATGTTATTGGAAAATAC
>CAZZJI010000177.1:0-2902 GCA_964654485.1 uncultured Gammaproteobacteria bacterium
GTTAATTCCATACATTCGTAACGCAGTGAGTCAGGGTGTTAGTGATGATGGCTTAATGCAGCGGTTTCAATTGGCTGTATATCCCGATCCAATCAATGAGTGGAATTATCAGGACAATTACGCCAATACAGACGCCAAAAATGTAGCCTATGAAGTGTTTGACAGGTTAGCGAAAATGGAAGCACCAGAACCTATTGAATCAGGTGATGATATTTTCTACACTCATTTTGACAGTGATGCACAAGAATTATTCATCGAATGGTGGACAGCTTTAGAGAAGAAGATTCGATCAGACGATATTCATCCGGCAATAGAAGCCCATCTTGCAAAATATCGAAGCCTTGCGCCATCGCTAGCATTAATTATTGCGCTTGCTGACTGTGAGGATCTTACCAGTGATTTTCAGGTAAAGAAATCGGCGTTTATTAAAGCAGCTGCATGGTGTGATTATCTGGAGTCACACGCCAACCGTATCTATGGGATAGCAACTGAACCCGATCTCGACAACGCAAAAACTATTCTGAAAAAGATTAAAGCGGGAAAGCTGGTTGAAGATGGTGAAATAATCAACCCAGTTAAACCGGGTGACATTCAACGGAAGAAATGGGCGGGACTCACTCAAACTGAATCGGTAAAACAAGCGCTTTATAAACTTGAGGAATATGGATATGTTCGATCTAAAAACATCACTCATGAAACGGGTGGTCGGCCGTCTTTAGTGTTCGAAATTCACCCTCAAGTACTGGAGTGCAAATGATGATTTATTTATTGATATGCCCCTACTACGACGCGACAAACGCGATAGAACTGGTTTTGTCGCGTTTGTCGCGTCCTGACTTAAGCATATTCAAAAATAAAAAAGGGTGAGTGATGGGTAAGTGGCTCGAAATGTTGAAGACTGAATCTAGCGACATCTCAGGTTTTGAGATTCCGGACGGCATAACAACTACCCCGACAGAACCGGAAAAAGCAAAAATCACCCGATTAAAACTTGATGTACCGAGGCCAGTTAGTGAGACTGTAACTGTTGCCGTTAAGTCAGAACTGCAACTTAAATCTAAAGAGCTGCATTCTTTATTAGCATTTGATGAAGAATTAAAAATCAGAGCATGGATGGAGCACCTGGGTGAAACATCCGAATTGCTGATTAATGAGTATCTGGAGAAATGCAGAATTGATCACGATGCGAAACAATATTTTCTAAAACGAAGCGAAGAAATACACCATACCATTTCAAACCCAGAAAAGGTGACGTGTCGTTTTTGCCAGCACTTTAAAGCTGACGAGATTGGTGATGGTTCAGGGATTGGTGATTGCATTGCCAAAGCACCAGCAAGCCGTAAAACACTTATGTGGCTGAATAGTGCACGATATTATACTGATTACCAGGCCAATACTAGTGTTGTTAACTGAGGTGAAAACAGCAAAAGGCATTCAAAGCTGAATAGGAAGCCAACCAGAAAGAAAATTTAAGCCGACAGTCAATTACGATAAACGGGTAACTGCCAGATCATTAGGCTCTACTCAGTTGCTTTTTTTAATGAATATGAAGCCATTTTCCATGAACCGTATTTAGACAAAGCGCGATCAGCGATTTTATTTACTTGTTCAGCGTCATATTGTTTGCGATAGTAAACCACGTCTTGCATACCTTCGACTTCCTGATCTAAACAATAAGATAACATACGCGTGTCTACAATCCCTCGTTTATCCCAGTTTTTTAAACAGTACGGATAAGCGATTTTAGAATAAAATTCCTGATCTGCGTATTTATGCAAGGATTTAAGTTTATGGTAACCTTCCATCTGTCCTTCCATGCAATGATCATACATTCGCTCATCAATCTCTCCCCTTTTTGTCCATTTTTTTTCACAAATTTGGTGCGAACCATTTCTGTAATCTTCTTTTGATTTTAATTTGAGCGATATAGGGATAGGTGGTGTTTTACTTTCAACAGTATTGAATGTCTCACTTATCTGAGTTGCTAGTAATCCAGCCCAAGTTAAGACTGGTAAAGCACTTGTGCAAATCAATAGGACTATACCAGCTGACACTCGGCTCTGAGTCATCGCAATGATGCTAAGAACAAAAGCAACAAGGAATAAGGGAAGATAGAGAAAGAAAAATCCAAGTGAATACACCATCGAGAATATTCCCAACCAAAAACACAGCCATCCAGGCAGCAATGATAGCTTCTTTTTTTCAGTAGATTGTATGGCTTCTACTGCAATTTTCTTGGTGCTTTTATCGGCTTTAAGTCTTTTTTGCTTTGCTTTGTAGTGTTTATTTGATTTATTGTTAGTATCTTTCAAAGCTGCATCAACCTTAGAATAAATAGCGCCGCACTCTGGACAAGCTGATGTCTTTGTTATTTCGGCATGATTATACATGCCGCACTTGCTACATTCTTTCATTAAGGTTATATCCAAGTTGTATGATATTAATAAAAGTATAGACAAAGTTATGAGTTGTTGTGGTGTAATACTATCCATGAACCAATAAGACCGACGAAAGAAAGGCATCGTTAATTCAAATGGCTAAAGATCAAAAAAAGCAAAAGCAGACTCCCGAAGTGATAGCAAAGCTGGAGTATGCTTTTAGTATTGATTCAACAGTGATAGAAGCTTGTTTTTTCGCTGATATATCAGAAACAACATATCACCGTTGGTGTAGTGAGAATGAGCAACTACGGGAGCGATTCAAGGCATTAAAAAGCAAGCAGGTTTTGAGGGCAAGGCAAACAATCTGCGATAATCTGGATGATGTATCAACTGCTAAATGGTATCTGGAACGTAAACGTAAAGATGAATTTTCTATAAAGATAGAGAACAGATACGAAAACGTGCGGCCAGTAATTGAAGCTGAAACAGTGTACGTTGACGCGTAAACCCATAGATTCTGT
>CAZZJI010000178.1:0-2836 GCA_964654485.1 uncultured Gammaproteobacteria bacterium
GTTGAATACACAAACAATGTCTGACCGTAAACTATCATCCGAGTACATAGGTGTTCTGAATTTTAAATTTTTAAAAAACAATTAGTTAGGGGTCCCCCTTAAGTTCTGCTACCGCAGCAGCCTACGTAACGGAAAAGCCATATACACCATTCAAGCTGTATTTAAAGAGAGTTTGATAGTATCAATACCACCATAGCAGCATATATTTAACTTATTGATATTAGATGAAGTTAATTCCGAGCACCTACGCATCCGAGTATTATGTTTGATACCTGTGTTTAGTCTTTCAATGTCTTGGTTTGCACACTCACTCTACCCCATTTTTTATATATAAAGGGCAAAGGAGTATGCATGCGAAACAGTTAGAGCAAGCTAAAGTTACGCCTCAATGTTCTGCTCGATATTCCAACCAAATGCAATGGCTGCGCCACCACTTCCATCATCTGTTTGTTCTACATAATCTACAGAGACTTCAGCAAAACTCAGCGTAACAGCTTCAATCAAGCGTTCTTCTGCTGGTGTGCCGCTTGAGGTAATTTTGGTTACCATGATTTTTTTCATCGTAATTACAAGATACTCAAGCTGCTCTCCCCCGGCTTTACGACAAACCAGTTTGCCTTCGTCAAAGTGGTTTCCCTTTGCACAGTAGAGCATAAAATTGGCCGAGGAGCTGTCAACATACTTAGAAATAGTCAGGTCTTCTATTTTTACTTTTCCTGCACCCGCTCCGCCTCCGGTATGTGCACTGCCTGATTGACTCATTCCCCATCGCCAACTGAGAATATCAATCTTGCCTGCGTATACACTATCTTTACTTTCGCCTTTGATCGTTGAACCTAAATCCAAAAATATATCACTCGCCATGTTTGTAACCCTCTCTGTTTTATTAATTTAAAAATGATTATTTAAGTTTTGACGGAAGGAAGTTTCGCTACGCGGGTCCGTCCTTCCATCTGATAGTGTGGCTGTAATAAAATTATGCCGCGGAATTCCCAGGATCATCTTTAATTTCTTCAGATGACCCCTGGATCAATCATTAAGCTAGAAACTACCCCACTTTGAGGTGTTATTTCCTGTAATCTTATGCAGACCCGCCATGGCAATCTACATCTCGAAATACGAACATTCCAAGTATTTTATTGTTTTGTTGAATGTGTTGTTTGGCGGTGTTGAATAACGAAACCATCTTTCCAGTAAGTATAACATGGTGCTGTTGGTATCTCAAAAACAAACCGATGCAGAAGACAGGGTGACGGATTTATCTTTTTCAGGGTAAGCGCCAAATTATCAGCGTAGCTGCTTTAAGTCACCTTTCTTTTTTTGCAAGCAACGTCACTTGATCTTTAACTTTCCAAGGCAGTAATGCCTCAATTTCTTCAACGGTATCAGCATAAGGAGTCTTTTAAAAATATGGCACAGGTAAGCGTAAGGTTCTACTCCGTTAGCTTTTGCTGTTTCAATCAGGCTATAAAAAACTCCGCTAGCCTGTGCGCCTTTGGGTGTATCCGCAAATAACCACGCCTTCCGCCCAATCACAAACGGTCGAATCGCATTCTCAGCCAAAATGTTGCTGATGGGTAAGTTACCATCAGCACAGTAACGAATGAGTTTTGGCCACGGGTTGTTCATGTAGACCAATGTCCTACTGATGAGCGAGTCAGCGGGTGACTTTCCTTTATTTTTGTCTGCCCAATTTGTTAGATCGTTCAAGACGGGCAGGCTTTTTTTCTGGCGTATTTTGTATTTTTCTTCAGCAGGTAGGCCTTTTATCTTTCTCTCAATACGATAAAGCCTACCGATTTTAATTAAGGTAATATCCGCTTTGCTTTGGGTGCCTTTTTTCATCCTTTAAGCCGTTTGGAAGTTTTACGGTTAACCCCGGGGTATTTGGAGTTGTGACGCTTACAGTGACAAATCCTTTGGCTTCGGTTTTGTTATTGGTTTGAGACTTCACCTCAAATATCTGCACCCAGTAACCCAACTGGTCGGATTTTAAATTATGACGGCAGGCATAGCTACGCTTGGATTCTCCTGATTTTTTCCATTCTTTTACGTGCTCGGCCCAATAGGCTCTTTTTCTGCTATCGTTTTTGTCATGGTGGCTTCCTCTTGTTAAGAAGTCCATTATTGATGATTAGAAAATTATTGGAAGTACGTGGTTAGTTTGGCGTTTAGTACGCCAGGAAAGCTGGCGAAGAATAGCGGGTGTAAGTCCCGCACGGGCAAGGTTTAGCCAGCCTGCCCGGCGGGGCCCCCCTGTGGCGGGGAGGTAATGGCTTCCAGCGCGTGGCTATGAACAGGCTGAAGCGGACGTGGGGCACTGCCGGAGACGGCAGAAACAGAGGTGTCGTGTAGTAAGAGCATTAATCGTGATTGGAGCTAAGGATAAAGTAAAGTTGGCGGTGAAACCTGAATGTCGGGTAGGACTTAAGGGAGAAGCGGTCAGTCGCAGGCTTTATCTGTACGACCTGTTCTTGAAGCGGTACTGGGGAAAACCCAACGTACGGAATTTTAGAGAGGGCAAAGGAGAAGTGAATGATGGTGGAACTAGGAACCCGCTGCACAACCGAAAGGGTGCAGGTCGGAAACTCTTCACCTAAGATTGCGCGCGCCTGGCTCTACTCGACCACCCTATCTCCTACATCCATGCGGTTGTCCATCAGAAAAACCGAATCCAAGGTACATCTGCACGCGCTAACACTTAAATCTATAACGCCATGGGTATATAAAAGCAGTGAAGCGATTCTGGGTCGGTTTTTTATGCAACTCAGCAGGGTAATTTTTACTCGCCCCAGCGCGCTAATAGCTGGTGCTTGATGTCAAGCTGATCCAGCAC
>CAZZJI010000179.1:0-2831 GCA_964654485.1 uncultured Gammaproteobacteria bacterium
TTCAGGAGGGAAGTTTATCCCATTTAGGTGTACAGTTTCATTAAGCCACAATAATAAGAGATTAAAGGAAGTGCAATGCCAAAATCCCACAAAGTTAGGGCCTGTTAACGTTTCACGCCAAGTTATTGAAATAAATAAGCAAGCCCGTATGGTTTATTTTGCGAAAAAAATAAAACGAGTTTGCCATGCCCCGATTAATGCTCAGCGACGAGCACTGGTTGAAGCTGCGCACCATCATGCGTGCGGAAAATATCTATGACAAGCCAAACATCGACTGCGTGTTGGCTGCCCCTGGCGAGATTTACCCGATTATTTTGGCCCATGGAATACGGTGTACAAACGCTTTAACGATTGCTCATCAAAAGATCTACTGATGAAGATATCTCAATCGCTAGATAGATAAGAGGTCATTATTGTGTACATTAGAAAGAACTGTTCTAGTTGAAAAAATGGAACAGGTGCTGAGCGAGAATTAGCTAAACGTGGCTGTAAGTGTTTCGAAGTTGAGAATTAAATAAGGGGTAACTGATATAAAAGACGGTAATTAGCTTGAAAACGCTGGAGGGTGTGTGTGGGGGGGTAATGCAATGGTGAAAATATTTTTTACTCAGCTGAAAACGGAATGCGTCGTATTTAATTATATTAGGTTGTTCTATAACTGTTTGTAGCGGTATTCGTCATTGACTTATAAAAAGTCCGATCACCTATAAAGATAGCATGGATGTCTATTAACTAAGGCACCCAGAAAACTAGAGAAAGACCATTATTTAACGGGGCAGGAAAATGAAAAAATATTTATATTTATTAATCACCATATTTGGTATGGCCTTCAGCTATTCCGTGAATGCTGTTGAGTCCAAAAGTGGAATTATCAAAAGTGTGGAAGTATTTGGTGAGGGAAACTTCGCTTTTCGCATAAGATTTCAGGGAGATACAATTATGTGTAACTTGAATGAAACGTGGGCGTATGTTGAGTCTACAGACTCCAATTATAAAACTAAGGTGTCCACCTTACTTACAGCTTTTTCAATGGGGGCGACGGTCAGGTTATATACGGAAGCCACCAGCAGAAATCAGTGTCATCTACGGGATATTGTGAGTGTTACCAGATAAAACTAGCAATTTATTTGTTTGAATAGAAGATTAAATAACTAATACCGAAATTATAAAAAATTATGATATTTGATCAAATAAATCCTATAGGGGGCGCTCTAACATGAAATATAAAGTCTCAAAATATTTCCCATTGATAAAAAGTCAGGGTTTGTTATTTGTTTTATTCGTTGTATTGCAGATAAATAGCGCATATGCCGATCAGTTTGCCAACTTGGCATCAAAAATAATACATAAATCGATTGTAACAACAACTCAATTTCAATTGGCTGACAACAGTTCTGGCGGGACACAATTTATTGATGATAGCTCTACTGAAAACTGGACTATGGAGGGTGAGCATCAAATTATTCTTATACCATTTGATGGTCTGATGATCCCTATTGAAACAAAAAAGCCTGCTGTAATCTTATCACATGAAGATCGTGGACGATTTGTTTTCAAAGAAGGAGTGATGAGAAGTGCTACACGAACACCTGTAGTGAAGGTTCCTGCCACATCCATTTCGTACAACTATCGACCTACTCTTTTTATTACCATACCAGGGCCCGAAATAAGTAGTAGTGGTGGATTTAGCCGGGGTACGCAGGCATGGCAACACTCCGCACAAGAGGTGATCTCTCAGTTAGCTGTGAACTCCAATCCGCGCCACTCTCAATATATGCATTTCGCTGTTGATTGGGATTCTGATGAAACAAACCGTAGCCAAGTGGAAGACATCGGTGGGCTTGTAAAAGATTTTCTTAGGAACCGAATAGATGCTTGGGATGTTGTTGTTATCGGCCACAGTAGGGGTGGTATATTTGCCCATGATTTAACAAAAGAGCTTGTAGGGTTTAATAAAATAAAAAATATTCACACCTTTCTTCTTGACCCTACCGCAGCTGTACCGATGGGTGACCTTTATCCGCTCAATTTACACACCTCGTCTTGGACTACGGAATATGGCTCACTATTCTATGATGGAGAATTATTTAATTTTAATGGGGTATTTTCCGGACTATTTACTCAGAGTGATTACCCAATAAATGGATATAATAATTATAATTTGGGTAGTTCGGATGTATTATTTGATAGTACACATGAAGCATTTGGGAACAATTGGGTATCCGGAACAAATGTCGGGCTTTCAAGAGCTCTTGATGACGTGTGGGCAAGAAAAGATATCGGTACGTTTATGCCCGATGGCGATAGCCGTTATGAAATAATTCGTGTATCTGCTGCTGCGATAATTATTGATGCAAATATTTCAATTAGCGATGGAAATCTTAATATTGACGGAATTATTAAAATAGGTGATATACAAGCGTCACTTAATGCAATGATGGGGACTGATGGTATCGATGTGTCCGCTACTGTGTTGCTTATTTCCGCCCAGGTAGTAATAAGGGATAATCAGGCGGTTGTTGTAGCGGATGTTGGTGTGGGAAGTTTTCGTACAGACATATCATCCTCTGGTATTGATGTACAGGTTGATGTATTGGATGTAGGAGCAGATTTAAATGTTGGTAGTGGTGGCATAAGTGTAAGTGGTAATGTGGGAGATGTTGTCTCAGCCTCGATCAGCCTTACTAGTGGTGTTTCGATTAGTATAGGTGGATTTAGTTTCGGGTTTTAATTTACAAGTGAATATGTACTTGCCGGGCATTATAAGTGTGATGGTCTTTGAAGTGGTACCCGAAATCTGGACAGGTTGTTAAGCTCTGACATACAAATTA
>CAZZJI010000180.1:0-2819 GCA_964654485.1 uncultured Gammaproteobacteria bacterium
TTGAATAGTTTAATCCTGGACAATTACATCCGAAATACCCCAAACTTAGTTTCTTCAATGGGTGCATTCATTACGGCCGACAAACACAGGCCAATGATTCTGCGTGTGTCGGCAGGGTCGATTATGCCATCGTCCCACAGACGTGCGCTGGCGTAATATGGATGCCCTTGCATTTCATATTGCTGTAATATCGGATTTTTACATTGTTGTTCTGCTTCGTTTGTCCATTGTTTACCTTCAGCCTCAACCCGTTCACGCCGGATTTGTGACAAAACGCTGGCAGCTTGCTCACCGCCCATTATAGAAATCCGGGAATTCGGCCAGGTCCAAAGAAATCTTGGCGCATAGGCGCGTCCGCACATGGCATAGTTTCCCGCACCGAAACTGCCGCCAACAATGATGGTTATTTTCGGTACCTTGGCACAAGCAACGGCCATTACCATTTTGGCGCCGTCTTTGGCAATGCCACCGGCTTCCACTTTGCTGCCAACCATAAAACCCGTTATATTTTGCAAGAACAGGATCGGTATTTTGCGTTGACAACAGAGTTCTATGAAGTGAGTGCCTTTTAAAGCGGAGTCGGAAAACAGTACGCCATTATTACCAATGATGCCAATAGCGCGACCGTACATTCGTGCAAATCCACAAACCAGTGTAGTGCCATACAATTGTTTGAATTCATCAAATTCACTGGCATCGACAAATCGTGCGATCAGTTCACGGACATTATATTGATACTGGAAGTTCTCTGGGACAATTCCGTATATATCTTTAGCAGAATAGAGGGGGTCTTCATAGGCGTTAACTTGGGGCTGGTATTGGACCTTGGTATGATTGAGATTAGCAATAATGTGTCTTGTCATTGTCAACGCCTGTTTATCGTCTTCTGCAACATGATCGATAACACCTGAATGTCTTGCATGTACCTCACTTCCACCCAGTTCCTCTGCACCAACTTGCTCACCGGTTGCGGCCTTAACCAAAGGAGGTCCTGCCAGAAAAATGGTACCCTGATTTTTAACGATAATACTTTCGTCACACATCGCAGGTATATAGGCACCTCCTGCAGTGCAGGACCCCATAATAACAGCAATTTGCGGAATTCCTTTGGCTGACATATTGGCCTGATTAAAAAAGATTCGACCAAAATGTTCCCGGTCGGGAAAGACTTCAGCCTGTTTAGGTAAAAATGCACCGCCGGAATCGACCAGAAAAACGCAAGGCAATAGATTGGCTTCGGCTATTTCCTGTGCACGCAAATGTTTTTTAGCCGTTAATGGATAATAGCTTCCGGCTTTTACGGTTGCATCATTGGCGACTATTACGCATTCTCTGTTACAGATACGTCCAATTCCGGTAATAATGCCGGCAGCAGGAATGTCATCATCATAGACCTGATAGCCTGCAAATTGTGAAAACTCTAGGAATGGGGAATCGGCATCTAGCAACAGAGCAATACGGTCTCGAGCCAGTAGTTTTCCTCTGGCAACATGTTTTTTTCTAGCGTTGTCACTGCCACCATGCATAATAATGTTTAATTTTTCTTGCCAATCATTCAGCACACTTTTCATGGCCACCGTGTTTTTTTTGAAAGATTCACTGTCTCTGTCAATAGCAGTTGCTAATACGCTCATCTTTCAATCAGCATCGCTGTTGCTTCGCCGCCTCCAATACATAATGATGCCAACCCCCGTTTTAAACCATATTGCTGTAGAGCAGAAAGCAAGGTCACGATGATACGTGCGCCAGATGCACCAATAGGATGACCCAGAGCACAAGCGCCACCATGGATATTCACTTTATTGCGATCCAGCTGTAATTCCTTAATTGCTGCCAAAACCACAACAGCAAAGGCCTCGTTTATTTCGAATAAATTAATATCATTACTTTGCATGGCATTTTTTTTTAAAAGTTTTTCAATGGCAAATATAGGGGCGGTTGTGAACCATGCAGGTGCTTGCGCATGACTCTGATGAGCAATAATTTTGGCCAAAGGTGTAATTCGGCGTTTTTTCGCTTCTGACTCGGACATTAAAACCAGGGCTGCTGCGCCATCCGAAATACAGCTAGAATTAGCTGCGGTCACAGTGCCACCCGTTTTAAAAACGGGTTTCAGACTAGAAAATTTGCTCACATCATGTAATTGCGGATGTTCATCATGATGTATGGAGAGCGCTGTTCTTTTTGGCGATAAAATGACGGCTTCAATCTCATCTTTAAAGCGGCCATTTTCCATAGCTGTTTGAGCGCGAGTCAATGATTGTATGGCAAATTCATCTTGTTGAGCACGGCTAAAGGAATATTTTTCTGCACAATCCTCAGCATAACAACCCATTAATCGCTGATCTTGAGCATCTTCCAGACCATCCATATACATGTGATCAATGACCTTATCATGGCCAATACGCTGGCCGGAACGCATATTAGATAGCAGGTAAGGCGCATTACTCATACTTTCCATACCACCCGCCACAACAATTTTAGCACTACCGGCTTTAATTAAATCATGGGCCAGCATGACGGCTTTCATCCCCGAGCCACACATTTTATTGATGGTGGTACACCCCACTGCAGTCGGTAAACCAGCACCTAATGCCGCCTGTCTGGCCGGGGCCTGACCTAGCCCTGCGCTTAAAACACAGCCCATCAAAACCTCATCAACCTGTTGAGGGTCAATGCTAGAACGTTTTAGCGCACCTTTGATAGCAGTTGAACCTAGTTCATAAGTTTTAACTTGATTTAAACAGCCTAGGAAATCACCCATTGGCGTCCTGGCGCTGCCTGTAATTACAACAGATATAGGGTGCATTTTGCCTCCT
>CAZZJI010000181.1:0-2776 GCA_964654485.1 uncultured Gammaproteobacteria bacterium
AACCTAATCTCAGATCGAATCAAGGATATGCAATCCCGCACGCAGTCGCTTAGGGGGTATCTTTGACTTTGATACAAAAGGCGAACGACTTACTGAAATTGAACGGGAATTAGAAGATCCCCATATATGGGATACACCCGAAAAAGCGCAGGCCTTGGGCCAGGAGCGCGCTCAGTTGGACCAGGTTGTCACTGGATTGAGCAAGTTGACTGGGTCACTCAGCGAGTCGCTGGAACTTCTGCAAATGAGTGCGGAAGAAGATGATCAGGAATCAGTAGATTCTATTGTTGCCGATCTCGACGTGCTGGAGAAGACACTGGCGGAGTTGGAATTTCGGCGTATGTTTTCTGGCCAAATGGACCCCAATAATGCCTTTTTAGATATTCAGTCTGGATCGGGTGGCACCGAAGCACAAGATTGGGCAGAAATGCTATTAAGAATGTATTTACGTTGGGGTGAGAATCGGAATTTTAAAACCGAGCTTATCGAAGTGTCAGATGGTGATGTCGCGGGCATAAAAAGTGCCACGATCAAATTTGAAGGCGAGTACGCGTTTGGTTGGTTGCGAACGGAAACCGGCGTGCATCGCTTAGTCCGTAAATCGCCATTTGATTCCGGGAACCGGCGTCATACCTCGTTTGCATCGGTATTTGTGTCGCCGGAAGTGGATGACGATATCGATATCGAAATAAATCCGGCTGATTTACGCATTGATACTTACCGAGCCAGTGGTGCCGGTGGGCAACATGTCAATAAAACCGATTCCGCAATTCGTATTACGCACCTGCCAACGGGCAGTGTGGTGCAATGTCAGAGTGATCGATCACAGCATAAAAACAAAGCCACTGCGATGAAGTTGTTGAAAGCTAAATTATACGAGTTAGAATTACTGAAACGCAACTCAGAACAACAGGCACTGGAAGAAAGTAAATCTGATATCGGTTGGGGAAGCCAGATACGCTCCTACGTTTTGGATCAATCTCGAATTAAAGATTTAAGAACTAATGTAGAGACAGGCAATACACAAGCCGTATTAGATGGTAGCCTTGATCAGTTTATCGAAGCCAGCCTAAAGATGGGATTATAGATTAAAGATGACAGAAGATACCAACGAATTTATTGCACAACGTCGTGAAAAATTAAACGTTTTGCGTGAAACGGGTAACGCTTTTCCAAATGATTTTCGTCGCAATGTCGTTGCGGGTGAAGTGATTGCAAAATACGAAAATACTGAACCTGAAGTATTAGTGGCAGAGCCGACGCGGGTATCCATCGCTGGTCGTATAATGACCCGGCGTCTAATGGGTAAAGCCAGTTTTACCCATATTAAAGATATGTCCGGCCAGATACAGCTTTACGTCACACGGGATAATCTGCCGGACGGACTTTATGCCGATTTCAAGAAATGGGATATAGGCGACATTATTGGTGCTGAAGGTGTGGTGTTTAAGACCAAAACCGGTGAATTGTCGATAAAAGTCGATAGTTTGCGGCTATTGACTAAATCCTTACGTCCGTTGCCTGAGAAGTATCATGGCCTGGCCGATCAGGAAATAAAGTACCGGCAACGTTACCTGGATTTAATAATGAGTGACGTAACCCGGGAGACGTTTAAAACACGCTCCGCTATTATTAATTTTATACGTCAATATTTATTACAACAAGATTACATGGAAGTAGAAACGCCGATGATGCAGGCGATACCGGGCGGTGCCACCGCGCGGCCGTTTTCGACTTATCATAATGCACTGAGTATGGATCTGTTTTTACGCGTTGCCCCGGAGTTATATTTAAAGCGATTGGTCGTCGGCGGATTTGAAAAAGTATTTGAAATTAACCGCAATTTCAGAAATGAAGGGCTGTCTACGCGGCATAATCCCGAATTTACCATGTTGGAGTTCTATCAGGCGTACGCTGATTATAAAGACCTGATGAATTTGACAGAGGATATGTTGCGCTCGTTAGCAGAAAACGTCATTGGGTCGACAACAATCAATTATCAGGGTGAGCAATATGATTTCGCCAAACCCTTTGACCGCATGACTATTAAAGAGTCGATACTGCATTTTAATTCTGACTTGAAAGAACAGCAGTTAAATACTTTAGAAGAAGCGACGAAAATAGCTGAAAACCTGAAGATACCCATAAAAAATCAGTGGGGTCTGGGGAAAGTACAAATAGAAATATTTGAAAAAACGGTAGAACATCGTTTACAGAATCCCACTTTTATTACCGCTTATCCAACAGAGGTATCGCCTTTGGCCAGGCGTAATGATGACGATGCGTTTGTGACCGATCGATTCGAGTTTTTTGTCGGTGGGCGTGAAATAGCAAATGGTTTTTCAGAATTAAATGATGCCGAAGATCAGGCGGAACGATTCCGCAAGCAGGTTGAGGAAAAAGCCGCTGGCGATGATGAGGCAATGCATTTTGATGAAGACTATATCGTTGCATTGGAACACGGATTGCCACCCACCGCAGGTGAAGGTATTGGTATTGATCGCCTGGTGATGTTATTTACCGATTCGCCATCAATCAGGGATGTTTTGCTGTTTCCACAAATGCGCAAGCGGGTGGACATCGCTTCGAATAGTGATGGAGAGAATTAATCAAGCGGCGAACGTAAAAGCGGATAACGAAGAATATTTTTTCCAGCTCTTTTGAAAAATGCTGCACTAAAGAAATTGCGAAATAAACAGGGGTAGGGACACTGAGAACTTTAATAACTTAAGTGATATCTAGAGTATTTTTTTACACCTTTTTTGTTAAGTTATAT
>CAZZJI010000182.1:0-2770 GCA_964654485.1 uncultured Gammaproteobacteria bacterium
CGTATGGTTTCAGGGTGGGTTTTACGGGCTTGCAGCAATAATTCCAGTGCGTCAAAGTCATCAGCGACATGATGACAGATTAGTAAATCAATGGTCTCGCTATCAAGTACAGACAATACCTCAGATGGCTCATTAATAGAGATAATTTGATAGTGTTTACTCAGACAGCGACTCAAAACAACAGAATCTTTGCCCTTAAACCCTGAAATAATAATAAATGAAGTATTGCTCATGCCAACAATTATGCAAAGAAAGTTATCAAATATCAAGTAAAGTTTGTATAAAAATACATGATTTCTAATAATACTGCAAATTAAGTTTACAAATTGAAATTATAATTGACACTCATTGGAGGGTTGAATTACTATTGACCCACATAATCAAAACATTTGGGTATTAGCACAGTGGCAGATAATCTTCCTGATCATGAATTTAATCAAGCACTCGCGGCCATTGAGTCCGAATCTATCAGTGCAAATGAAAAAGTTGATTTACTGATTCAAATAGCTGTGGGCTTACAGCTACGACCTAAATCACCACAACAATTACATAATGCCGTCACTCTCTACGACAAGGCTTTGGCATTGTGCCCAGAACAAGAAACCTTATTGTTAGCTCGAACTCATGCCCGAAAAGGCACCGCCTTACAGGCTATTCCAGAAGCCGGTACTGAATACTTGTTTAAAGCACAAGCTGAGTTTGAAACTGCATTACCCGCACTTACTCAGGCTGGCACCGCTGAAGAAGTCGCTGAAGTTGAAATGAACTTAGGCCTGGTTTTGCAAGCTCTCGCTGGCTTTCATGCAGTTCCCATTACCCAGGCAATTGCTGCTTATCAGCGCTCATTACTAGTCTTTACCCGAGAGGCTTATGCAACAGAATATGCGATTCTGCACAATAATTTGGCAACCGCATTTTTGTCTATACCTATGAGTGATGAACGCGGAAAAATGCGTGAAGCGCTGGCCGTGCAATCTTTTCAAGAAGCATTAAAGGTTATCAACCTTATTGACCAGCCTGCCGAGTATGCCATGTTACAAAATAATCTAGGTAATGCTTTGCAATATGTTTCTAGCAGTCATAGTGTTGAAAATAATCTGCGTGCACTGGAAGCCTACGATGAGGCACTCAAAGTTAGAACAGCTCAAGATACACCTTATGAATATGCTAACACGCTGTGTAATAAAGCCAATTGTCTGCAAAACCTACCGGATGACCTGAACAATCCTGATGCAGGTAATCGTGGGCGATTACGTACCGCTCGAAGCTATTACCGTGAAGCCAATGATATTTTTAAGCAATATGGAGACATACCAAAAGTGAATATGATTACAGAAATGCTGGAGGAGCTTGAAGCAGATATTGGCACGGGTTTGTCAGGTTCACGGACGGGTAAAGGTTTTGGTGAGTCTCGAATTTAATTTAACAACTAGAACATCTCATAATAATAATTAATAGGAAGGTAGAAAATAAATGTTTGATTCCATACTATCATCGGGTGACATCACCTTCATGACCTGCATTATAGGAACTATCGTAGCCCTTGTTTTCGGTGCTATTGGTGGTGCTATAGGGGGAGTTCTTTTGGGCGGTAAAGATTTGGGAAATGAACTGGCCGCTTTGATGGGCAGCATGTTTGGTCCTATTGCCGCCGCCCCTGGCATCTTTATTGGTTTATTTATACTTTTTCTTTAGGAGTCACTCATGTTTGAAATGTTTTTAAATTCAGCCACATTGTTTATGCAAGGAAGATTATTTCGAGACATTAATAATGTCTTTAAACAAGCCTGTATAGGCATGGCTATTGCCGTTTTCTTACTTATTGTATTGGTAAAAATAGGTCTACCCTTATGGTTGTCGATTATTCTCACCAGTCTGGTTTCGGGTGGAATTCAACCGTATTTATTCAAAGATTTGAAATACGCCTAAATAAGCGAGAGCAAAATGTCAGCATCTGCCGAGGCCTTACTTATCCAGCAACAACCTGATCTGGATACCCTGCTTAAAGACATCCAGTCCTTGGATGGCTTAGTTGAACAGTGGGACGAACACCAGCGCAATACGGTTCAAGCAATCACACAGGCACATGATGATTTAAATAAAGAGGCGTTTTCCCGATTAATACGCGCACTCAAAGCGGATCCTGCTGCACTGATTGCGTTAAAAGAAGCTGTTTCTGATGAAGTTGTTTATGCTGTATTGCGTTATCACGGCATTGTCAAAGCCTCTTTGCACGAGCGTGTTGATCTAGCATTGGAGTCAGTAAGGCCTTATTTAAAAAGTCATGACGGCAATGTTGAATTGGTTGAGATTAATTTACCCGATACCGTCATTATTCGTTTGCTAGGTGCCTGTGATGGCTGCCCAGCCTCATCGCTGACCTTATCTGAGGGCGTTGAAAAAGCCATTAAAGAATATTGTCCGGAAATCACCACTATTAAAAAAGCCAAGGGTGGAGTTACCGCAAAACCGGTCGATGGTGTCACCGTCAATTTTGTCAGCCCGTTTGCCCGTAACGAGGATAAAGACTGGCTGGTAGTCTGTTCATTAGATGATGTGCCGGAAGCTGATATCAAGGTTGCCACCGTCAATGGTAATGAAGTCTTATTGAGTCGATTCGGTGACAAGGTGACCTGTTATCAAAATGCTTGCGCCCACATGGGTATGCCGCTGGATATGGGGATAGTTAATAATGCTATTTTGATGTGTCCACACCATAGCTTTGAATACTCACTGGAATCCGGCGAGTGTCTGACAGCCCCAGAAGTAC
>CAZZJI010000183.1:0-2748 GCA_964654485.1 uncultured Gammaproteobacteria bacterium
CCCAGCGCCAGCAAAACCAGTGGACCAATGCAACAGGTGGACGCCGCAATGCCAGTGATAACGGAGGCAACCAACGAACCCTTGGATAAACCGGATGTGTCTTGCTTTACATTATCTACTTCCGTCG
This sequence comes from uncultured Gammaproteobacteria bacterium, assembly GCA_964654485.1. Lineage (GTDB taxonomy): Bacteria > Pseudomonadota > Gammaproteobacteria > SG8-11 > SG8-11 > JAADIM01. The sequence continues at coordinate 128 of CAZZJI010000183.1, forward strand.
ATAAAGGGGGCGCAGATTGTTGGGAATCAGACATAGATGTTCTCCTAATGTAATCACTGTCTGAATTTTAGACCCTGTACCATACCCCAGTGTCAAGTTCGATTTAAAAAAACACTTCTGGTGATGAACTAAAACCTGTGCAGAAGACCTGCATAATTTCCTTCTTCGCATTCAGGAAATATGACTTGTGGGCAATGGGGAGCGACAGTCGCTAAAAGCCATCAACTCGGAAGTAAATGTTCGCCCCTATTGTTTGAATGGACCACATTCGCAAAACAACACATTCCACAGTTGACATTAATAACTTTCTTGTAAGGCAGCTTTACCTAACTAATTAGGATAAAGGACAAAATCATGGAACATAAAAAGAATGAGCATCACTAGCATGATTACAAAACCTATAACTGATAAATTAGCGAGCATGATTTGCCATTTTGTGGCGCACGCTCTAAAATCAATGGCCTTACCGTAAAGTTTGTCTTGGTAAATAAATCGTCGTTTTACAATTTCAGAAACTAATTTATTTTTAATTTTCCGATACCGATAGGGTTGAAGAAATATTCCATAAACATAATGGGCTAGACGAAACCCTACACTGAGATGCCAGAATCCCTTTTCGAGAAAGTAATATTTCAATGTAAATTTTTTATCGAACGGACGTCCGATGAAAATATAGGTTAATGGCAGTATTAAGAATACAATTAGAACGAAAGCAAACCCAAGACTAGATAGGATAATATCCCAGGTAGGATTTGGACTTAGATTTAGGCTCATATTTAATGCCTAGTAGGAAAGAATCCTATCCGAGTTATTGTATAAAGAACCCCCTAAATCATAGATAGAATTACCTAACTTTTTACCTATAGCATCCGTCCCCACTGCCACTACGCCGATGACAAATATGGCGACTATCCAACCAAGCGGCCCCAAAGCCAGCGTGGCAGCAATGGTACCACCATAAAAACTAGCAAAAAATGCGCCGCCAAACCCCATCAACTCGGAAGTAAATGTTCGCCCCCTAGTGTTTGAATGGACAACATTATTAACTCGAAATCCAATATCCATTGCTAACAAACCCTTTGAAATATAGTTAAATCCTTTAGCGGAACTAAGTAACGGTCGTACTTGTGCGCTATTGGTTATCCTTGTTCTGCCTTTTAAGGCAGCTTTCATTCCTTGCCGACGACTCAATACTGAGCCCAGTTTTCCGGTTTCGGCTCTGGCCACATACTTGTTTAATACTGTGCCGAATTCGGAATTGAGCGCCTTGTAAGCAGAATTTATCGATACCTTTAAGCCTACTCTTTGCGCACCCTTGGCCAGTTGATATTCTTTGAGCAGGCCTTCGATGTATCGCATATGGGATACCAAACCCGCGCTACGCGCAAGTTGTGCGCCTATAATACCACCAGCAAAGGTGTTTGTATCCGCGGTTGCAGCGCCAAGACCGTATTGAGGTAAGTGGTCTACTTTGAATTGATCTATGGCTTGCAGCAAAGTGAACGCCTCCTCCGCGCCAAGGTCATCGATACTCTTTTTTGCGTCCAAAGGCAGTGCGGCGTATTCCGCTCTAATCACGCCAAAATCAGCACCGCACATTTTATTATCAGTCTCGTTGGGGCTGCCAGGAATAAAAAAAGGCGTAAATTGCCCAAGCGTTACTGTTTTGCCATTCAAACTGGGATTTAAGCGCTCAATCGCCGCAATACGCTCATCCAGAGTAAGATCATCACCGCCCGAAGCTAACATCGCCGCATCAATCGTTTGACCCGGACTTGCAAATAAGATTTCAGACATAGTGTTTCCTTGTCTTGGTACTTCCCTATTGTAAGAAAAACGCGATAGTTGTAATACCGATCGCAGCATGAATTTACCAAGTAGCACCAGTATCAGACAGGCTTACTTTAGTTTCTTGCGACCCTGTTTTTTTCTTGTAACCAATTATGCCAGCAAACACGCTGCGGGGATAGGGAGAATAAACACCCTATCACCATAAAGTGCAGAGACATTGGTCAGCTATTATCCTCATCTTTCTTGCAGCCCCAAGCACCGGAAAGCCCTGACCCTAATTCTTCCATTCTTGGTTATCCTTACAGACCCCGCACACCTAAACAACTCATAAAAATATATCGAACCCGTATGCAAATCGAAGAAAGGTTTCGAGATTGCAAAGCGGTGTATTATAAGTTTGTGTTTATCCCAAAATGGACGCATGAACAAACAAAGATGCACGGTGTTGTGTCTGATTGCGGCCTGTGCAATCTTCATTCTTAGTAGAACTATTTAGGTGGCTCATTGCGCAATCTTGTTTTTAGGAAATCAATGAGGACGCGTACCTTAAGCGGTAGATAGCTTCGGGAGGGATACAGTAACCAGGCCGCAGTATCCAAATTCGCAGCAGTTACTTTATAGTTCGTGAATAGCTGAATTAATTCCCCAGTTCGCAACTCTTGCCAGACGGCCCAGCGGGGTAGAAATGTTAGTCCCATACCGGATTGCGCGAAGGTTTTCAAGGTAACGGAATTGGTCATTCGCCAGCGACTTCGCACCGACACAGTATTCGTGCCGCCGCATTTGTCCAGAAAGTGCCAATGGGCAAAGTTACTCATCGGAAAATGCAG
>CAZZJI010000184.1:0-2651 GCA_964654485.1 uncultured Gammaproteobacteria bacterium
TAAATGAGCTATCATTCAAAACATTTATTAATTTAAAACAAAACGGTATTGCAAGTGCCTTTCGCTCTACTGCATATATTGCTGTAAAACAATCTATTTCACCGCCAAAACCATATGCCTGATTTGGCCTAAGTTCATCTACAAGAACTTTGCTTCCGATTTAATAAGAATTCTTTTTTATGACATCGATGTGTTAAGTGCCAGACAAGTCCTGGAACGTAATATCGTTTAGCGCGAGGCATGATGCATTTATCCTTAAAAGCATCATTTTAGGGGTAAAAAGGACAAATTAAAGGTGAATATTCACGTTTATTTGGAGTATTCTCTAACAGATTCAAGAGGTTAAATTGGCCAACCCCAAGACCTTTGACTAGGGTAAATAGGACGTTTATTCTTCCTATAAATATATTACAGTGTAAAAAATCAAGGAAGGAAGCATATGGCAGCACCATTATTAAAACCGAAACTGATAGCGCACGAAGGCGATGTGACTGCGGGTGCTTTGAGTGTCAATGACGCTTATGATCTTACGTTATATGAACTGCCTAATGGCGATTATGAGCTGGTCTTGTTTATGAAACTCCAGTTTTTTTTCGTGAGCGGTTTCTGGCGGTGATTGGAGCGATGCTGAGAAAACAAAATTCATGAAAGACTGGGAAATCGCTGTAAAAAATGCATGGAGTGGTCGTCATCTTCATCGCACTACCAGCGGTAAAAATGTCTCATTACGTACCGACTTTGTGATCCAGCAAGGTGGTTGGATGTTCGACCATTGGGAACTGACGGTTACCAAAATAAAAGCAGGTGATTTTCGTACCAGTTTTGTCAACACCCGTCGAGGTAATGTTACTCTCGACTCGGGAGACCTGACACTCACACCCAAAGGGCACGGTTCATCGCAACGCGGTGTCGTTCATGAATTTGGCCACATGGTTGGTCTGCCAGATGAATACAAGGTGGGACACGCTCATGCAGCCGATTATCCAAGTGTCATGAACAGAGGTGAAAACCTACGTGCACGTCATAACAATTCGATGTTGGATTGGTTAAAGCGAAAGCTTAAGGAGCACGGAATCAAATGAGTGTTACATTGCGGTATTTTCTTCTCGTCCTAATTTTCATAAGTGGCTGTAACAGCGAGGGTGACATGTCAGAATTTCAAAAAAAGTGGCAGCACATTATATCCAGTACCAGTGTATCCGATGAGTCTAAAGCGGTGGGAGAACTCGCCGCTTATGCCCGTTCTCATTCGATTGTATACCAACTTTCTCTCATTGATGCCGTAACGGGACAATCAATTCCCATCACAGATCTGGACAAACTCAAGGAGGTACCAGAAGTGCGACTTAAATTACAAGCCGATAAGAATACCCAGCTTAGCTGGACACCACTTAGCAAGGACAGTATTTATCCACTTTTGTTGGAATAAGCAGGTAAGATTGAGCGTATGGGAAACCGTCACTCTGAGCCAAGGTCGTATTTTATACAGAATAGATCGTCAGCAGGGTAAATTAAGAGATGATGGCCGTATTGTCATATATTACTGGACACCCACTTAATTTAGGCGAAATGTTTTAGCGATGATTGTCTTATTTGAAACTCGTTATCCTTAGAGTATCAATTTCTTATACAAAATGGGCACTCTAACGGCCAATTATCGTTGCAACTGACTTTAATATTATTAACTATCAATCAGTTATTACGTTTATTCAGGTACGACCCGCTCGCTAAGCTTTTGTCAGGTGGGAATTGCGCTTTCGCTCTCACCCACTAGGTAACATCATCGAATTTCATTTCCTCCTTTTAAATCCCTTCGATTTGAATTTAGCTTGACACGAGATTGCTTTTGTTAGGCCTTTCTCTATGAATAAATTCATTGTCATAGGATTAAATTGTTTTTTAAACCAGTTTTTCAACTAATGTTTTCACTTTTTTCTGCGCCCCTTCCGGTAGTGCCTGATGAGACTCTTTAGAAATTAATCCGGTAAATAGTGTGCCAACTGTGTCCGCACCTATAATTTTCGCAGTCTCTTTAAGTTGTTTATGGGTTCCATACAGCAAGCGCCCAATAATTCCAGGGGCTGCACATGAAGAGACTAGAATTGCTTTTTTCTTTGACACGTTTTCTTTTCTAAGTTTGGGAGAGTTCATGTCCCATGGCCAATAGGCATAAACGATCAGTCGTTCCATAAAACGTTTATAAATCGCAGTGACCGAACCAAAGTTAGTAGGTGAGGCAAGAATATAGCCATCCGCTCGTTCTATTTTATTGATCAACTCCTCCATCTCATCATGCTGTATACACTTACCGGGTGAATCACCTGATTGTTGCGTACACTCTCTGCAATTAAGGCAAAACTCAATAGGGTATTCACGTAACAGAATTATCTCAACTTCTGCACCGGCCGATTCTAACGCCTGAGCTATTGCCTCGACAGCTTGATCAGTAATACCATCATTTCGATATGAACCATTAATTGCGAGTATCTTACTCATACCTTTTCCTTATTAAAGATTCAACTTTTCAATTAAATAGGCACTTGCTTTCTGAATTCGCGTCAAGCGGGCCGACGCGGTAGGAATGCCGATCACTCGGCACCCCCCGCACAGATCCCCGCATGAAGTTTTCCCTCACGGGGCTCCTCGGTTAC
>CAZZJI010000185.1:0-2640 GCA_964654485.1 uncultured Gammaproteobacteria bacterium
TAAATAATATTTTTTATAAATATGTAAAAAATAGCTTGCAATCCTTAAACCAATGTATTAAAATACCCGTAACATTAACAAAACAGGAGGATTAAAAATGAATTACAAAGACGACTTAGGGCAGATTTTACCGCAGTTGCAGGAGTGGCAGAAAGACGGCAATCAGAAAAAGGAGGGGGAATAATGAAATGCAAAAAGGAGGGGGAATCGTGCCAAACCTGTAAGTATCGAAAGGGAACGCAGTGTAAATGGTCGTCCGACGTGAGAATGGGCGACTGGTGTTCCTGCTACCGGAGGGCGAGAAATGAACAAAGAACTTTATGATAAATGTGTAGAGCTGGCCGCCGCTGCGATTGCTGCGAAGGGGCATAATCTTAATGCTGAGTCCCAAGTGCAGAATATTTTTTCTTATATGGCCACTGATGCTGACTTTGCTGTTGTCACTAACAGTGCTGTTACTTCACCAGCCGGCGTCGAATTAAGAGCGCAGATTAAATATATTTGCGAGCTTGGACTTGATACCGCCAAGGGCAAAAAGTTGGTTTATGTCAAAACCCGGAATTGTAATATGGGCAATAAAGCAAAACCGAATTGGGTAAAAATGCCTGACATCCAAGAGTCTTACCATGCTCTAATCCAACTTCTGATTAAATCAGAGTTGGTACAGAACATTAACGTAATTCATACCTTTCAAAATTATAAAATTGATTACACAGGTGTGGTCTCTGACATACCTACAGTAAGAGCGTGGGAGACCAGCCCAGCCGAACGTGGGGAATATACAGGTTGTTTTGTTGTAATTACATTCAAGGGGGGCGAAGTCCAAACATCATACCATCACCTAAAGGACATTCTGGATACCCACAAAACCTTTTCTAAATCTGGCAAGACATGGGAGACGCATCAACGGGCCATGGTGGCTAAATCAGCAATTCTGGACGCTACCAGATATATTCCAAAACTTGATACTATCGTGGCCGCAGTCGTGGAGCGTTACGACAAAGACCACGATTGGGACAACGCCATCAACCCGAACAAAATAACTGAAGAGCAGCGGCAACAGTTGGTTGCTTTGATGGGAAAACACAATGTAGATGGTGCAGAGATCCTTGAGTCTTTTGGGATAAGTTCCCTTGATGATCTGCCTAAATTTAAATTCAAACAATGTGGTTTTGAAATTAGCAAGAGGGGTGAAATAAATGCTTGACGAACGAAGGAAAAACTTTGTAACAGCCAGCCAGGCGCATATGGTAATGGCCGGGTTTGAGCTCGAAATGGAAGGCCGATTGATGCAGCGGCCAGAGTTCCCCGCGGCAGAGGCTATCGAAAGTTTTATAAGAGAGAACAATAAACCCCTGGTTTCCGAGATGAAGTCCATGGGGATATCCGTCACCGGGAAGGAGATTAACGAGGTTTACAAATATGTGAAAGCTACAACCCCGGTATTCACACGGGGAATGCGGTCAGTCGCCCGTGAGATTGCCATGTATTCATTTTTAAGCAATAGGGATGAACAGGCAATAACCAAAGACATGGAGCGGGGAAACATCCAAGAGGGTGAGGCTGTGACAGCATTGTCGGCTCATCTCGGAGTTGAATTTGATAACACCACTGATGAGCAAGTATTTTTTTCTGATGCGTGTTTGGGTGTAACGCCTGATGCTGTGGAATATAATAATTTTGATATCGTTTCTTGTGGAGAAGTTAAGAACCCGAAAGATACGACTCACATGCGTTATCTTGATTCAATACACGATCAAGATGACATGTTGGCAGAATGTCCTGATTATTATTGGCAGGCTCAAACCGGAATGCTTGTAACTGGAACCTCAAGATATCATTGGGCAAGTTACCATAATGGTTTTACCGAAAAAACGCGCCTGGTTTATGTTTGCGTGGAGCCGAACACGGAACACATGGAAATAATTCATGAACGTGCTGAACGTGTATTACTCGCCGTCCCCGCAATAGTCAAAGGAATACAAATGAAATACGGGCTACTTTGAAAAAGAGGCTGATTCGCATTTGATCAAGAAAATTGCCGAAGGAGTAAAGATTTTTCGGGATGAATTAATGGAGCTTGTCGAAAAAATATTGACAATTAAGGATTAATTTCCAACGGAGAACAGCATGAATGAATTAAAATTTAGATTTTGGGATAAGTTCAACCAAAATATGGTTTATTCAGACATTTTTAGTAGTTTGTGCGATTTCTTTAATAATTATCGGAATATTGAAAAGGGTGGTAATCACCCAGTCTTAATGCAATGCACTGGTTTAAAAGATAGAGACGGAAGGGATATTTATGAAGATGATATTTTAGAGTTTGATCGAGTAGAATGGGGGGGGGATGATAATATATTAAAGCCTGTTTCCTATGATAAAGAAAATGGCGAATGGCTAACTGGTGGCGGATCTAATCGCGAATGTTGCGAGTGGAAAAAAGTTATAGGGAATACTCACGAACCCCCCAAAGTTTCTCAAAAGAAATGCACAAGAAAATAATCCTCAAGACTCCGGAACTCCGGGAGCGTGCCAAGCTGATAATTGACTCAATCCCGCCTCCTGACGAATGCGCGCTCCACGAGGTGGTAATCAGGGAGTACAGCCCAAACCGGAGCGCCGACCAAAACGCTTTAT
>CAZZJI010000186.1:0-2571 GCA_964654485.1 uncultured Gammaproteobacteria bacterium
CCCATTACCGACTTGGCTGTCAAGTCACTGTTAAAGAAGATATGGCGATAGAACTGCCTGCATCGTTAATGACCGTCAATAAATGGGAGTGTATCGTTCGCTCTAATCAATGTGTAGCAACGTTTATCAAGGAATTAATTTTGCAAATGCCTGCTGATAAACAGCTGGATTTTCGCGCTGGAGGTTATATTTTACTGGAAGCGCCGCCCTACTCCATCTCCTATTCTGATTTCGATATTGCTGATAAATACCGGCCAGCCTGGGATCAATTCAATCTCTGGCAATATCACTCACAATCGGATACAGCGGTTACCCGTGCCTATTCCATGGCCAATTATCCGGATGAAAAAGAGATTATTATGCTTAATGTACGTATTGCATCGCCACCACCCAGACAAGCCGAGGTGCCACCTGGTGTAGTGTCCTCTTATATCTATAATCTGAAGCCCGGGGATAAAGTTGGCATATACGGGCCTTATGGTGAGTTTTTTGCCCGTGAAACAGAAAATGAAATGATATTTATCGGCGGTGGTTCTGGTATGGCACCCATGCGTTCACACATTTTCGACCAGTTGAAACGCTTGCATAGTCAACGAAAAATTTCATTTTGGTATGGCGCCAGAAGTCTGGGGGAAGTCTTTTATATTGAGGATTTCAACTCTGCATCAGAAGAATTTACTAATTTTGACTGGACAATTGGTCTTTCTGAACCTTTACCTGAAGATAACTGGAGAGGTGAAACAGGATTTATTCACCAGATTCTGTATGACAAATATCTAAAAAATCATCCAGCACCGGAAGATTGTGAATATTATTTATGTGGCCCACCGATGATGATTTCCGCTGTACAGGCCATGCTATCAGACCTTGGTGTCGATCCGGAAAATATACTATTTGACAAATTTGGTGGTTAACTAGATTTACATTTATTTATTCAAGGGTCAGTTTTTTATGACATACTAAATATCTATTCACACGGCAACTTCACAACAGCTTTTAAGCCTCTATGTTTTTATCTACTAAACTTCGAATTTTCACCTTTCATATTTTAATCGGTGCGTTGATAAGTGTCATATTGTTACATCCCATTACTAAAGCAGTATATTGGTTTGAATTTAATGATAGTCTGCAATTAAGTGCATATAAAGATATCTGGACTTTTCTTATTGATCGTTTTACTGATTCTTTCCGAGTAGAAATGCTGACCATGAGTCTGGTTTTTGCATTATTGGGAGCCGGCATTGGTTGTATCTTTGCCTTTTATCATTTGTCTTTAATGCGTTCTCATCAAAAAGTTCACCAGTTGGAAAAAGAACTTGCCGAAGATTTACCTACTTTAATTAAAAGTAATGAAAATGAACGCCTTGAATTTAAATCCTCTATACGATGGGATTATAAACAACAAAAAATCAATAAAGACCTTGAAACAGTGATTGCTAAAAGTATTGCCGGATTAATGAATCACAAAGGCGGTAATTTATTAATTGGTGTCAATGATAATGGCCAAATTGTTGGTTTGGAAAATGATTACCAAACATTTCGACATAAAAACCGTGATGGCTTCGAGCTTTATCTTATGGATTTAATAAAAACTCGGTTGGGTGGCGATGTTTGTTCCCTGATACATTGTGTTTTTCACGAAATAGAAGGAAAAGATATTTGCCGCATTTTTATTGAATCTTCTGCAACCCCTGTTTATTGCAATATGGGAAGTATATCCAAATATTATTTGCGAACAGGCAATGGAACAAGAGAACTTGATGCCAGAGAATCTTTTTCCCATATCTCAAAACAGCGAGTAAGCTGATACAAGATACAATGCTAATTAACAACCCTTTTAACTTAACGTACACGAAATAACTTCGTCAACTAGTACTCTGTCATTGTTGTATTGTGGTAACAATCCACATAAGTTACGTAAGATATGGGTATGCAATTGCCGCTTGAAGCATGCGATGGGTTGCGACCGTAGCTTGCTATTCGCCAGTTGCCAAACTCATTCCGTACGCTTTAGGTAATTCGTAACAAAAATCTAATTCTATTTATGCATATCTTGATTATTGAAGATCAACACAAAACTGCTTCATTTCTGGCTAAAGGACTTACTGAGGAAGGGTTTGTAGTAGATATTGCCAACAATGGTATGGATGGTCAGCATAATATTAATCATATTTATTATGACTTGATTATTCTGGATGTGATGCTACCTGGGAAAGATGGCTGGTCTATTCTTGAAGATTTACGCAGGGCAAAACAACAAACGCCTGTATTATTGTTAACCGCAAAAGATAGTGTTGAAGATAGAGTAAAAGGTCTGAAACTGGGAGCGGATGATTACCTAATCAAGCCTTTTGCTTTTTCCGAATTGCTGGCTCGTATTCGCTCCATTCTTCGTAGAGGCCCTGTACGTGAAATAAATACTATCACCATTGCTAATCTGGAAATTGATGCAATAAAACATCAAGTCACACGCAATGGGCTTCGTATTGACTTAACCCCCAAGGAATTTCAGTTGTTACTGTTATTGGCTCGAAGACAAGGCGAGGTTTTGTCTCGTACCTTTATTGCCGA
>CAZZJI010000187.1:0-2541 GCA_964654485.1 uncultured Gammaproteobacteria bacterium
ATTACTTTCTATTTCTGCTTCGGGCAATATTTCGATTTCTTTACTTCGTATAGGTTGGTTAGCTTTATACTTTTCTAGTCTTTCTAAAAGTATTGGGTTCTTGTTTCCTTTTTCTAGTACCCCTTCAATTATAGATATAGCTTCGGTAAATTCACCAATTTCTGCAAGCGCAGCTGCATAAGTGTCATAGCCAGTATCAGATGGATTAAGAGCGAGCGATCTTTTGGCTAGTTTGATTGCTAATCGACCATCCCGATATTTGTCATCGTAGCTAGTTGCATACAACCAAGCTAAATTATTCAATATATAGCGATCATTGGGACTAATCTCAAGTGCTTTACTGTAATCTGAGATTGCCCCGCCATACGAATGTATTTGATATCGCGCATCTGCTCTCCCCCTGTATAGTTTAGAATTATCAGGGTCTTCTAAAATTAAATCAGTATATTCCCTATCAGCCGCTTTATAGTCTCCCTTTTTAAATAAGGTATAAGCTCTCAATGTCCTTATCTCTAGATCTCCTGGCTTTAATGACAGAGCACTTTCGTAGTCGTTAAGAGCATCATTAAATCTACCAACTTCATTTAATATTACTCCTCTATTAATATAAGCCCTCTTAAATCCACCGCTAAGCTGAATAGACTCCGAAATATCAATTATGGCCTGTTGTTTTTCACCCTTTTTGTAGTGAGCTAACCCTCTTAAATAATAAGCAGCTGGATTCTTTGGGTTAATCTCCACCGCCCTGTTGTAATTTGAAATTGCTGTATCGTATTCTTCTGAATCATATTTCTTGTTACCTAACTCCAAGTAGTGTTGTTCGTTAGAACATCCCACTAATGAAAGCATAATTAGTAAAATCACTAACAATGTATGCTTCACTATTATAGTTATCATATATATAAGTCACTTATCTACATTGTAAAAGAGATTCTGAGCTAGAAAACCCATCACCAAAAATATTGGCGTAAAGTGCAATTAAATATGAGGGTACCATTGTATTGATGTTAACTGTTAAATCTGGAAAACCTGCCGCAGTTAGAAACTCTACTGTACTATCATGCAATAATCCTGTGTCATGCATTGCTGGTATGTTATTTTCTAAAAAACTAGTTACTGGATCACCAGGCCCTAACCCAGGAATAGTTTCCCTACCAACGACAGGCTCTGCTCCCTCAGCTGGAAACATGGCTAATCCATTTGGGTCCACCCACTTCAAGGGATTATTCTCAACGTATGCATAAGTGTTTATGCCACCATCAAGTCCAATCGGATCACTGGTGATGTACCGGCCAGTGTTCGGATCGTAATACCGGAAGTAGTTATAATGCAGCCCAGTTTCCTCGTCGTAATACTGACCCGCAAACCGCAGATTAAACGTATAGTCTACCTCATCCCCGTCCACATCGGCATTCGGTTGAGTAACCCCAAACGGATCACTCTCCCATTCCCAAATCACCGCATTCGCCTCATTCATTATAACACGCGGCGTATTCAAGTGGTCTGTGTACACATAACGTACCGTATTGTCGGCTTCCAGTGTCACCAACAGCTGCTCACCGACCCACACATATTCGCGCAACACCGCGCCGCTGGCGGTGTATTCGCCGAGCAAACGCCCATCTGCTGCGTAAATATACAACACCGTCTCCGTCATCTGCGAACCAACCACCACCTGCTTTCTGACCCGTTGCCCTAAGCTGTTTACCCAGTAGGTCGCGCTACTCGTCGTCACGCCGCCTGCATCCACGCGAGCCACCCCGCTTAAGCGCCCTTTTTGGTCATAACTGTAATCCGTTACACCATCACTGGTTAAACTGCCCATCGCATCGTAAGCATACGTTTTGGCCAACGGTCCGCTGATACTCGTCAGGCGGTTACTGCCCGCCTCCAGCACATAATCATACGCCGTCGCATTGAGCGTGAATCCGTTTCGGTTGCCGTTAGCATCATACCCAATGACCTGCGTTTCGCCTTGACCGGTAAAATCGGTCAGTTGCGATAACGCGTTATAACCATAACTGGTGTTATTTGTTGGATCCGTCGCATCAAGAATCTCGCTGACGTTGCCCCGGAGGGTATACGTCAACGCTCTATTGGCGCTTGCGCCCAATGGATAACCGGTCATACGGCCATCTAAATCATAGGTTCGGTTAACGCTTGTCCCATTTCCCCAAGTCCAATTGCTTAACGAACCCATCGGTTCATAGCCCATGGCGCTAACCAGGGGCTTGCCATTGACCGCACCCTGCGTCAGGCTGTCCGCCAACCCGTTAAGATAGCCGTACTTGATCACTTGACCGGAGGGGTAGATCAGGGTGTCCAGTTGGCCTAATGCGTCATACAAATATTGGGTACGCAAGCTAACCGTCCCGACGACCTGCTGCCGCAGGATCACGCGGCCATGGGCATCATAGGCAAACAACGTGACCGTATTGGGGCGATCTTCATCCACCAGGCGCGTCAATCGACCACGACCATTGGCGCCCTCATCGTAGACATAATCTGCCGTGAGGCCGTCTTGATAGGTCACTAAATCCA
>CAZZJI010000188.1:0-2538 GCA_964654485.1 uncultured Gammaproteobacteria bacterium
AGCTAAGGATTGTAAAGGTATTATTTATTGAAAAATAGACTTTTTCTTACAATTCACACCCAAAGCACTTAATTCTTACGGGGGGGGAGTATCTTCTGAAATTAAGTGATCCGCGTTTTTAATCCCAAATGTGACGTAATTAATGGAATTCAACAGTGGATAATAGGGATACTAAATCTGTAGGGTTCTAAAATATTTAATTCTACTTTGTCACATTTAAAGCTTTGAAATAAAAGGGAATCCGTTATAATAGTGACCCACAGAGCAGTGCAAAAAGGATGATGATTAGCCGAGCACACAAACACCAAAAAAGGGATACATAATGGCAAACCACTCAACGGTTCGGGCCATGCTTACCTTCGACATGCTCGTCGATACCGACAACATTTTCAATTACGTACCCGCAATGTCTTTAGCAAGGCCCAAGATTACCTGTGCGGATTAATGCAGTGCTCAAAAAGGAATATGGAGCGCATGGCTGAAGTGGTCATTGGTAGCGATGAGCAAGTGTTGCAGCACTTTCTATCGAACTCCCCTTGGGTATGAACAAGCGGTCATGGATCAAGTGGCGCAAGACACCGATGCCTTACTCGGAGGTCGCGAGGGAACTGCGTTATACATAGACGAAACTGCGATAAAGAAGCAAGGCAAACATTCGGTCGGCGTCGCCCGGCAGTGGAATGGCCGTTTAGGAAAAGTGGACAATAGCCAAGTAGGTGTGTTTGCGGCATTAGGTCGAGGTGACCGGGTCAACTTGGTTGATGCCCGATTATATTTACCGCAGGAATGGACGCAGGATAAAAAGCGATGCCACACCGCCAAGATTCCCCTCTGGCAGCAAACGTTTAAAAGCAAATTAGAACTCGCGTTAGAGATGGTGCGCCGCGCAAGAAGTTTAGGACTCCGATATCAATGGATAGGCGTTGATGGGTTCTATGGACAAGCTTCGGGGTTACTGCGCACATTAGACGCTGAAGGTGAAGTCTTTATGGCTGACATTCATTCAAACCAACGTATTTACTTGTCAGATCCTGCGCCTTATTTACCGAAAGCGAAAAGTGGACGAGGTAGAAAACCGAGCAGTTATCAAAGCAAGCAAAAGCCAGTGACAGTTGCAGACTGGGCAAAGCAACACCCTACGGAGCAGTGGCCGCGTAAAACCTTACGCAACACCACGAAAGGCCGCTTACTGGTTGATGTGCTACACCAACGGGTGTGGTTATGGGACAAGAAAGAAGCTCAGGGGCACTGTTGGCATCTGGTTGTGCGACGCGAAGTGAATTCACCCAACACCCTAAAATATAGTTTAAGCAATGCCGCCCCAGCACGAGTGTCTTGACGTTATCTAAGATGCAAGCGCAACGTTATTGGATAGAGCGCGCCTTTCAAGATGCCAAAAGCCATGCCGGGTTATCGCACTATCAAGCCCGCAACTGGGCTGCCTGGCACCGACACATGGCGTTGGTCATGATAGCGATGTTATATATGGTCGAGCAACGAGAACAAATGAAAAACGACTTTCCATTGCTCAGTTGTTACGACATTCAAATATTATTAGCAAACACGTTACCCACTCTCCAGGACGATGAGCAGGTCATACTCACGCAAATGGAACAGCGACATCGAAAGAGACAGGCGTCGATAGAGTCCGCCTTGCGAAAACAGGATCGACAGCGAAGAAAAAAAGTGGCTGACGTTTGCTAACGCATTGAAATATAATGAAATGAATGTGACAAAGTAGAATTAAAGATTGACTATCAAAAGGCCGCTATAACTTACGGGCAGTGTCATCGATAGTGTCATCGATTAAGTTGGAGGTTGTAATGATAAGTGGTGTGATTAAATCGTTGAATATACTATTTGCACAACTGGGGTTACCTGATGATGACGTAAGTATAAATGCCTTTGTTGCAAACCATCGGCCCCTTTCTGCCGATGTGCCGCTGGAGTCTGCACCGTGGTGGACACCTTCCCAAGCCTCTTTTCTTTCAGAAGCACTGAACTACGATTCAGACTGGTCCGATGTTGCAGATGCATTAAATTCCTTACTTCGATAATTCGATAAGAGATTTCGATCAAAGTTCACCTCAAAGAGTGACATTAAACAACGGCTACAAAAAATCTCGGACTTTGCCAGGGTGGTTTTAGCATCGCGTACCCTCAATTCGTTCTATACCCGTAGCGTTTTGAATTTAGGTTTTTTTAAGCATTTGAAATATATTAATAATTCTACTATCCTTGTGGTTCATGAAGAATTTTTATTTGAACAAGAAAGAAATTAATGAATTACGTGCTGCGCATAGCGCAGAACGTAATCGCAATGCGGCCTATAAAATAAATGCTGTGATTCTACTTGGAACAGGGTGGAAGTTAAAGGATGTAAAAAAGGCGTTATTGCTTGATGACGAGACTTTACGCGGCTATGTCAAAAAATATCAAACAGGTGGAATAGAAGAACTGCTTGATACTCATTATTCTGGTCGGCAGGTTAATCTTGATGAGACACAATTGAAACGTGTTCATTTTGAATTAGACAAT
>CAZZJI010000189.1:0-2504 GCA_964654485.1 uncultured Gammaproteobacteria bacterium
ATGAAATATTCCAGCATGTTATCCATTGCCTACCATGAAGCACAGGTTGGTTATGATGAAGGTGGAGTGCCTGTGGGCGCTGCGTTATTTGATAGTAACGGTCAACTACTTGGGCGTGGACGAAATCGCCGGGTTCAAGACAACGACCCTTCCGTACATGGTGAAACCGATGCATTTCGTAAAGCCGGTCGACAAAAAAACTACCGCGATAAAATTCTGGTAACGACGTTAGCACCTTGTTGGTATTGCTCCGGTTTAATACGACAATTTAATATAGGTACCGTAGTGGTGGGTGAATCAGTCAATTTTTCCGGCCATTTAGACTGGTTGAAAGAAGCTGGGGTAAACATTATTGAACTGAATGACTCTCGGTGTATTGATTTAATGCAAAGGTTTATCAAGCAATCGCCTGAAATCTGGTTTGAAGATATCGGAGAATATGAGTGTGATGAATAGAGACTTTTAATAATGGAATAGTTATTAAGGGAGGATTATTTATTTCCACCTCCCTAAGATTGGGTGCAAGTAAGCTTGTGGACTATTCATAGAGATAAAAATTGATGACTTTATAACCTTTGAGTAAAGGCATTGAGGATTGGCTGGGGGGAGTATTAATACTTGATTAATTACTAACAGGGTAAATTTTCACTGTGGTATTTTCTTTGGTAGTTTAAAATGCTTCACATATTTAAAACATAATAATAAAAACCAGTGAATGTAAAAACTATCTTAGGTGTCATTTTATTAGCAGGTACATCTTCTGTCTCAGCAACCACAGGCTATTTTGCTCTTGCCTATGGCCCTAAGTCCTCTAGTATGGCTGGCGCTGTTGTCGCTGCGCCACAGGATGCTACAATCGCTGCGGTAAATCCGGCTGGTATGGGGCTGGTGGGTGAACGCGTCGATATCTCATTAATGCTATTTAGTCCGCACAGGGAAGCTTCACTTGACCCACGAGCGTTAGGAGGTAGCTTTGAGGTAGAGAAAAAAAGTAGCCGTGATATATTCCTTATTCCCAACGGCGGTTTCAGCTATCGTATTAATGACAGATTGAGCTGGGGACTTTCTGTTTACGGCAACGGTGGTATGAATACAACATATTCCCGCAATATTTATGACGAAACGGCAGCTGTACTAGGTGCAGCTGCGATGGGAGGAGCTGCCGGCGCTGCTTTAGTACCTGAAGGAAGTACAACGGGAATAGCGGATACGGGTGAGCTAATGATAGATCTGGGGCAATTGATTCTGGCTCCTACATTAAGCTATCAGGCAACTTCTAATCATAGCTTTGGTATTTCTGCATTATTAGGAGTGCAATATTTTAAAGCTAAAGGCCTGGGTAATTTTCAATGTTTTACTCGTACAGGTGCAACTCAAAATGGAAATGCCTGTGCGCCTGGCAATCCCGGCCCGTTAGCTACCGGTTTTGTAGGAGCAAATGATCTTACTGATAATGGTTATGACATAGCATACGGTATCGGTGTTCGTGTTGGCTGGGTAGGAAAGATTCATCCGATGGTAACTTTGGGGGTTGCCGGGGCCAGTCCAATCTATATGACAAAATTTAATAAGTACAGCGATATGTTTGCCGAACAAGGAGGCTTTGATATCCCTGCCAATTTCACAGCGGGTATTGCCTTTCGTCCGGTCACTGATTTTCTATTGTCTTTTGATTATCAGAGGATTTTTTATGGCGGTGTTAACGCAGTTGCAAATAAAGGTCCTGTCGCAAGTCCTAGCGGCCCAAGTATTCCTGCTGGACAAAGCTATCTGGGGGAAAGCAATGGCCTGGGGTTCGGTTGGGAAGATATTAATGTGTATCGCATAGGATTACAGTATCAATTTAATCCAAGCTGGACATTCAGTGCGGGCTATAGCTGGAATGACCGTCCCTTTGATGCAGATCAATTGTTATTTAATATTCTCGCGCCAGCAGTCAATACCAAGCATATGACTTTTGGTATTAGTTATAGTCCTGATAAGTATAGTGAGTGGAATCTATCTTATCAGCATGCCTTCGAAGAAACCTTAAGTTCCGAACAAACTGCATTTGGAGTGCCTGGCTCAGTTTCTATGTATCAAAATGCTGTTGAAATTGGATATTCCTGGAAGTTTTAGTTGTTATGATTATTAACACAGCACAGGTTAAACTTTATAATGCGACTTTCTTGTCTATGTTTAAATTTTTAACGGACACAGTTTGTGAAGTTAATCCACAAACGCCAAATCGAGAGTAACCTGCGATAAGTTAATAGTCATTTAGTTTTATCCGAGATCAGCGAGTAATATTGGTTTTTGTATTCCCCAGCCCTGTGCATAATCAACTCCAATTTCGTTGAGTAAGGCATGGATTTCTTCGTTTTCCACATATTCGGCAATTGTTTCAAGGCCTAATGCATGGGCTATTTCATTCATCGATTTAACAATTGCAACATCGGCGTTGTTATTGAGCATATCTTTAACAAAGGCACCGTCAATTTTTAGATAATCAACATCCAGGCTTT
>CAZZJI010000190.1:0-2437 GCA_964654485.1 uncultured Gammaproteobacteria bacterium
ATAATTCAGTACAATTGCTCTGTTAGGTTGGAAGGACATGCTTTAGTTTTATTTGTATTTTATATCGGACAAGGGCAGTGATGTTGGTTGCAACAGGCTTTTGGTCAACAAGCGAGACGGCCTGACATATAGCATATGATATAATTCTCTATTTCGTGTGTACACATAAAAAACAGCATTTTCCTCCCATCAAAAAATGTTTTTGACCTCGCAATAAATCCCAACGTTCCACATGACGGGGTGCGACAAATTGTCGCGCGGCACTATGTCACATTCTCAAACATCCATATTATAAATAAGATAACACTACGTTGTTAACTGAAATATGGAGTCAGAAGTGAAAACAAGATTTGTCAGTAAAATATCGCTGGGCCTTTTTCTTGGTATGTTCTATTTACCTGCACAGGCCTATGTCGGCCTGTGTTGCGGCAAGTGCGGCGGAAATATGCCGATGAATATACCTGGTGCTGGCATACCTGAAACCAAGGAAATACGCTTCAAGGTGAGCCCCATGTTTATGTCGATGGAAGGTCTGCTGGATGGTAGTGACGCAGTAAGTGCCGACAGTCTACTTGGTATGCCAGTCATGATAGGGCAACCCACAGGCAAATTTATGGCAGTGCCGACATCTATGGATATGACCATGCTGAACATCGCCGCAGGCTACAGTTTCACCGATAATTTGTTCGGTGGCATTATGTTTATGTATAAAGATAACAGTATGGAGATGAAGTTCAACGCAATGATGCAAGGTAATACAGGGCAGAGTGGATTTACCATGGAATCCTCTGGTATTGCCGACACAATGCTAATGGGCAAATACCGGCTTTATGCCAACGACCCACTCATTCCGACTCGTCAGTCATCACTCTTTTTCGGCCTGAGTTTACCAACCGGTTCAATTGATGAAAGGAACAACAAACACCCTGTGGCGATGCGCCAAAGCGAACTACTGCCTTACGGTATGCAGCTTGGCTCAGGCACCTTTGATCCTACTCTCGGAATCGTCTATTCAGCATCGAAATCGCCTTACTGGTGGGGAGCCAATGCTATGTATACTGCACGGTTGTACGATAATGATCGTGACTATCGCCTGGGAAATGAGTTTCGTCTCGACCTTTATGGCATGTACCAGTTAAGTCACAACCTGGTAGCCCAGGTGCAACTGAACGGAAAATACTGGGACAAAATTCGAGGTGAAATGGACGAATCAAAAACAGGTGTATCTGGTCATGTAATCAAGAATAACCCCGACTCGCCCTTTATGACGCCATTATGGGACACCAATAATTACGGAGGCCGAAAAATTATCACCACAATCGGCCTGCAATGGCAGCCAGTACCCTTACATATCATAGAGTTTGACATCGGTGTTCCAATTTATCAGGACCTCAATGGCCCCCAACTTGAAGAGGATCTTCGCGTTATGATTAGCTGGTATGTGGAAATTCCAACCAAAGCAAGTATCCGCCATTTCGATCATAAAGCCAAAGAATCCGGAAACACCCTGGGGTTCTGATACAGGCTACAGCCGGAAATAATAAAATTTTTAAGGAGAAACCAAGTGAAATATAAAATTTTTTTAATACTTATTATAAGTACCTGGTTTACCGGATGCGCGTCGGGGCCTACACCGATCCCTGATGCCGAATCTAAAGCGGCACAACTTTATGCAAATAAATGTGGTGGCTGCCACGCAGTTCCCCATCCAAAACGCAACACCAAAACTGAATGGCACCATCTGCTATCGCTGATGGAACAGCGAATAAAGGAACGAGGTATGACTGCTTTGTCAGACAATGAGCGCGAGACCTTGCTGGCTTACCTGCAACGCAACGCCCGTTAGTCACCTTGACACAGTATGAAATGCTTCTGCAATAAACCGGTTTTATATGCTCTGGGCATACTTTTATTTTCCAGCATTAGTCAAGCTTGTGCCTCAGATCCTTTTTCAGATATGGGTGTGGATATCCCCAAAGTACGTTTACAGGCGCCCGTATTTTCCCTGGCCAGCCTTGACGGCAGCAATACCCGTCTATCAGACTTTAGAGGTAAGGTGGTCTTGTTAACTTTTTGGGCAACTTGGTGCAAGCCCTGCCGTAAAGAAATGCCTGACATGCAAGCGCTGTGGAAAAAATTTAAAAATGACGGTTTTGTTATTCTTGCCGTGGCAGCTAACACAGGCGAAAGAAAACAAATAGAACTTTTTACAAACAGACTCGGGTTGACCTTCCCCATCTTGCTGGATCCAGAAGGTGAAGTGAGAAACCGCTATGAGGTAATCGGTTTGCCGATGAGCTATTTTATTGGCAGGGACGGCAAGATTTCCGGCAGGATCATCGGCGTCAGGCAATGGGCGGGCAAAGAGGCCGAATCCGCAGTACGTGCCCTCCTTGAGAAAGTTCATTGATATCGTATTATAAAGGGGACGCTACCC
>CAZZJI010000191.1:0-2414 GCA_964654485.1 uncultured Gammaproteobacteria bacterium
GGACTTTCACCTGCTGGAGACGCAGCCTTATAGGCTGCGCACGTCGTGAATCAGCGGGATTTTACGCGGCCCGATTTTTTGTGTAAAAGGAGCCTGCGACCAACACAAAAAATCGGGCCGCGTAAAATCCCGCTGAATTCACTTTGTTATATTTCACTCTACTATCTCACTTTGTAGTTTTTCAAGTTCATCGAGAATGCGAATAAATTTAGTACCGAACGAGGTAACTTTATATTCAACCCGGGGCGGCACTTCATTGTAGGTAACACGATCTAGAATGCCAAATTTAATGTTCCTTTGTAGGCATTCATTGAGTACCTTGGTGGTTAAACCCTCCACGCTGCTCACCATTGCCCCTGGTCGATTGATACCGAGCCTCAAAAGCTGGTACACAGTGAGTGACCATTTACAGCCGTAAATGGTTTCAACCATACGCGCGCTCCTTTCAGCTGCTGATTTTTTTGAAAATATTTTTTCCTGACTTTTCATTAACATGCACCAATAAGTATTTACCACACCAAATTGTGCTTACTTTTCAACAGGCTACTGAATTTTGTAAGCTGAGTCCATTCATATATCAACCTACGGAGATAAATCTGATGGAAAACATAACTAAACCTTTGGCTTTAATTTTAGGTGGCTCCAGTGGAATGGGCTTTGCCACTGCAATACAGCTGCTCGCACGCGGTATTGATACAGTCATTATTGGCAGTTCTCCCATAAAATTAGAAACCGCAAAACATGATCTTTCTGGAACGGGACACGTTGAAACACTCCAAGCAAACCTATACAAATCCAACGATGTTCAACGTGTAATTAACTTTGTCACAAATCACAAGCGCCACATCAAATATTTTGTAAATGCGGCAGGAAAATTCAAGCCAACTCCATTCCTTGAGCATGAGATAGATGACTATGACGCTTACTTGGATTTGAATCGTGCTACGTTTTTAATTTCCCAAGCGGTGGCCAAAAACATGCTAAAAAATGGCGGCGGTTCAATTGTACATATTGGCTCAATGTGGGCAAAACAAGCTATCAAAGCCACGCCATCATCAGCTTATTCAATGGCTAAAGCTGGACTGCATGCTCTCACTCAACACATGGCGATGGAATTAGCTAACAAGCATATTCGGGTAAATGCCGTTTCTCCTGCCGTTGTCAAAACACCAATTTACGAATCATTTATTGAGCCAAGAAAAATCGACGAAACGCTAGCTACATTTGATGACTTTCACCCAATTGGACGAATCGGCACACCAGAAGATGTTGCTAATGCCATATTATTCTTACTCAGCGATGAATCGAGTTGGGTAACGGGTGCTATCTGGGATGTTGATGGTGGCGTAATCTCCGGCAGAAACTAAAACTTTTTTGGGTCGTAGGTTAAATTTTTCCACCCGAATTTTCTTGTGAAATATAACTATATATAGACACCACATTCGGTGTAATTAAATACGTCACATCTGACGCATATCCTGAATATTGTCTAAATAACCCCTAGATCAATCAACAGCCAATAAGCGATATATGTCATATTGAAAATATATAATATAATACACCATATGTGACATATATCATCTTGTATGCGAAAAGTAAGATAATCTACTGCAAGATTAATGAAAACATTAACTCTGCGTGGAAATATATGCAAAAAACAATACTACTCGATCTCGTCAGGAACAAGATACGTATAAAACATTACAGCATCCGAACTGAAGAAGCCTATGTGCAGTGGATTAAACGGTATTTATAAATAATAAAAAACACCCACAACATCTTGGTGCAAATGAGATAGATAACATTATGCGCGCCAAAAAATCGGTGAAACTTCCTGTCGTGTTAACAAAGAACGAAGTAAAATCATTATTTGCTCATCTGAATGGTAAAATGTGGCTAATGATGAGCTTGCTCTATGGTGCTGGATTGCGATTGATGGAATGCGTAAGACTACGGGTACAAGATGTTGATTTTTCTTACTCCCAAATAGTTATTAGAGAAGGTAAGGGAAACAGGGATAGGAAAACAATGTTACCACCGCAAAGCATTGCGCCACTTAAACTCCATTTACAAAAGGTAAAAACAATCCATAAGCAAGACTTGGCTGATGGTTACGGTGAAGTATATCTCCCCTTTTCCTTGGAACGTAAATATAAAAATGCTAACAAAAGTTAGGGGTGGCAGTATGTTTTTCCTGCTAACAATACATCTATCGACCCTCGATCGAATAAAGTTCGTAGTTGGGTCATAGCGACGTAAAGACAACGATGATTTACACCCATGTTTTGAACAAGGGCGGTAAAGGCGTTATTAGCCCAATGGCCAATATTCTTGACTAATAACTGTATTAAAAATAATAGCGGGAAAATTGGTGCCGGTTGGACGAGTCGAACGCCCGACCTACTGATTACAAG
>CAZZJI010000192.1:0-2368 GCA_964654485.1 uncultured Gammaproteobacteria bacterium
TCGCGACAGAATTGGCACGGTCCTCAGACAATTTTTGATTATAAGCAACTGAGCCTAGGCTGTCGGTATAGCCAGCAACCATGATCGTGGTCTTGTTGAATTTTTCAAGAACCAGCGTGACTGAATCCAGCAATTACTTAGTGGGTGTCCCAATATGTCTTCCCAATATGTCTCGGTTAAATAAATCAGGCGACAACTACGTTGACAATTACCGACATATCTACGTAATATTATATTTATTGTATTAAGCGGGCTATTTTTACTGTTAGCGAAAGCTTATGTCAGATGCTGGATTTCGTTGGTTTTCAGAATAAAAAAGGAAAGGTGTTGTTATGACTTTAGCGGTAAACTTAAGACATTCCCGAGATGCATGTAATTACGTATTAAAAACAATTAAAGTAAAAGGCGCTAACTGGGATCAATACAGAGGTTCTTCTACAAGCTACGAAGGTTGTGTAGCTCGCGGTGGTAAAACATGTACTGTGTATAAAGATTCAGTCGATATTTGCTTATATGATGATGTGCGTCCAACTACTCGCAGGTTGGTTATCGGCGTGTCTTCGATGATTGACCAAATTCGCATCATTGCGAATGAGTCTAGACAAAAAAAATGTGGAAACTGTGGAGAGTTCTCTGCGCTCGCATTTATATATTTATATGACGGGGGAGTCCGGCCGTTGGATTGGATGGCGTTAGCCGGAGGCGATCATGCTTTTGTAGTTATCGGTCGAGAGAATGCGGTGGTAAACGATTATGCGAATTGGGGAAGTAAATCCGTTGTTTGCGATCCCTGGGGGCGGGGGTTTCGCTCTGATGATGATGCAACCGGAACCTATGCAGCCAGTGAGTTTGGCTCTCGTATGCGTGGATTAGTACCGTTTACCGGAGTAAGGTCTTTACACAGAGAGGCATAATAAACACCTAAGTTCGACAGGTTCCTAGATATATTAACTAATTGTTATTTGCAATCCACAAGTTACATACACAAGGTTATGTACATAGTGGATATATTAAGTTAAGTATTTAGGTAAAAAGCTGGCATCACTTATGGCCGACAATATTACGATTTGACTAGTCTACAAATTGTTCTAATTATCGCGAATGTGTGATTAACAGCTGTACATAATGTTATCTTTTATTATTTCAGGGAGTTGGGTATGTTGGGTAAACCTTCTATTACAGTTTGCAGGAAAATAGGGTTCCTTATTTCTATTACAGTGTTACTTGCGCAAACCACTGGTTGTCAGTCAGAAGAAGGAGATTCAAAAATGATGAACATAGAAAAAGTTGATATCGGTAATACGGACTCCGCTATAATTGGTGTTGTCAATTTATCTGGCAACGTGATGTTTGCCGACGTACCTGCTACTAAGGGCGCCAATCTACAAGGCACCGGCACACTTAAAGCTATGGGAGAATCATCCTGGATAGATATTGAATATTTGGGAGGAGAAAAAATTCGTCTAAAAAACGGATCGGTAGAGCTCAGTTTTGGCGAACAATTAACTTCGAATATCGGTGGATTAGATTTAGGGGGTGGCGTCGGTTCCACAGGAACCAATACACGCATTATCAAACTAAAATCGGGAAAACTTTTTGCCCATATCGCAAAGTTTGAGCAATTAAGAAAAATGAAATACTATTTTTCTACGGATATTATAGACCTTAATTTAATGTCCGGCTCATTCGCTTTGGAGGTCAATAACGATGTAACTCGATTGTCGGTATGTGAAGGGTCTATATCTATTAGGCCCGCGAATGCTATGGAGAGTAGCCAGCGTGCAAACTGGCCGGAAGTTAATCTGTCAGGTGGGAGTGGGGTGTCTGTAAATTTAACTGACACGCCGGAGCCAAGTGCTTTATCCCAATCTGAAAAGGAGCTGATGGCGAAAGAATTCAGCGCAATGGCTGTGTCCACCGCATGTTCTTCGTCTTAGAAATTTTTTTTGAAAGGGATTATCGCGTCGTTAAAAATGTTAAAAATTATATCAATCGCAGGTCAAAGTCAGTAATTTAATCTGGCCTGATTTATTTCTCTGCCGGATACAAGTCCGGGTAGCGGGTCGGACTCTGACGGCTCCCCACAAAAATAATATTGAAAATAATAAGTTATGTACTAAAGTTAATACAAAACGAAGCATACATGGCAGTTTTATTTTCTCTTGATAGACCACCACAGTCGATCAGGAGAACCGCCATGTATGCACTGAAAGTATTGCATAAAAAACTCAAGCAAGCCTGTCCTTTTATCCACCAAAAACGTTTGACCATTTTCATGCTGGCCACCCATGTGCTCCTTATTGGTCAACGTTTGTCATTTACACAACTGGGCCGCCACCTAAAATCAAAGGCGCGAGTAAAACATAAC
>CAZZJI010000193.1:0-2161 GCA_964654485.1 uncultured Gammaproteobacteria bacterium
TAGAGCAAAGAAAGAACTAGATCAAACATATTTACGCTACCTCATATCAAGTGAATACTTCTCATTATATGTTCAGCCCATTGTTACTGGGGTAAATGTCCCTCATATAAGTGGAAAACAGATTGGTGATTTCAAAATTCCTGTCCCTGAGCTAAAAACCCAAAAAAAAATAGCCGCCATCCTATCCACCTACGACGATCTCATCGAAAACAACAAACGCCGTATCGCCTTATTGGAAAACATGGCCGAAGAAATCTACCGCGAATGGTTTGTCCGCTTCCGCTTCCCCGGTTATCAAACGGCTGAATTTGAAAAGGGGATTCCGAGGGGGTGGGAAACAGGTAAAGCTAATTTGTTTTTTGATCATGTTAAGGGTAAATCATATAAAAGTGACGAAATTTCTGAGGTTGACGAAAGTTCTATGCCTTTCATTACGCTTAAATCTTTCAATCGGGGTGGCGGATATAGAGAAGATGGATTGAAGCTATACTCAGGGAAGTACAGCGATAAACAAGTGGTTTTCGAAGGTGATGTTGTGATGGCAGTAACTGACATGACACAAAACCGGGAAGTTGTTGGTCGTGTTGCTCGTGTGCCTGATGTTGGTAAAAAGGGTGCCGTGATTTCACTTGATGTTATAAAACTAATACCAAAGACTATATCTTCAACTTATCTTTATAGCTATATGAAATATTCAGGTTTTGGAGACTTTATTAAATCTTTTGCTAATGGGGCAAATGTTTTGCATTTAAAACCTGATTTAGTAACACAGCAAGTAATTGTTGTGCCAACCGAAAATCTCCGGTATCAATTTGATGTTTTAGTTGAACCAATTCATGAGCAGATTGGTATTTTAACAAAAGAAATTAGTAATTTAGAAGAAACAAGAAAGTGTTTATTGCCCCGCCTAATATCTGGCAAACTCTCTGTCGAAAACCTAGACATCCAATTCCCACCTAGTATGCAAAACACCTCAACAGCTCGCTAACAACGCTTCCAATGAAAACCGAAAACCACCGCATCGAATTCAAACGGCAACTGACCGACAGCCTGGAAAAAGAAGCTGTGGCTTTTCTTAACACCCACCCCATGAGGGCGGTGTGATTATTATCGGTATGGATGATCAGGGCAAAGCGATCGGTGTTGATGATGCCGATGCCCTGCAACTAAAAATAAAAGATCGCCTTAAAAACAATATTACCCCGTCAACCATGGGGTTGTTTAATGTGCTTTGCGAACAACAGCAAGGCAAAAACCTGATCAAAATTATTCTGGCCAGCGGTCTGGAAAAGCCCTATTACCTCCATAAACACGGCATGTCGCCCAAAGGCTGTTTTATTCGCATCGGCAGTGCCAGCGAGCCAATGACTGCCCGTATGATTGAGGATTTATTCGCTCGGCGTATTCGTAACTCGATTGGTAACATCGCTTCGCGCTACCAGAATTTAACTTTTGAACAACTGAAAATCTACTATCACGAAACACCGCTCAAGCTTAACGAACAGTTCGCGCATAATCTGGAACTCTTCACCTCCGATGGACAATACAACTACGCTGCCTATTTGCTCTCCGATACCAATGGCTGCTCGATAAAAGTCGCCAAGTATGCAGGCACTACACGCGTCGATTTATTGGAAAATGAAGAATACGGCTATTGCTGCTTAATCAAGGCAACCAAAGCAGTACTGGAAAAACTAAAAATAGAAAACAAAACCTTCGCCAAAATTACCGATGTCAAACGCCTTGAACGCAATATGATTGACCCAGTTGCTTTACGGGAAGCCATTATCAACGCGATTATTCACAACGACTTTAGCAATGAAGTCCCGCCCAAGTTTGAGCTATTTTCGGATCGGCTGGAAATTACTTCTGTTGGTATTATTCCTGCTGGTTTTAGCCAGGAAGACTTCTTCAAAGGCTATTCTGTCCCGCAAAATAAAGAGCTGATGCGGATTTTTCGTGATCTGGATCTGGTTGAACAATTAGGCTCAGGCATCCCGCGCATTTTACAAGCTTATCCTTCCTCAATTTATCATTTTAGCCCTAACTTTATTCGTATCACTTTCCCTTTCGCAGAGGGTTTTCTAGCGACCGCGCAGGCCAACGACCCCGCAAGCACCCCGCAAGCACCCCGCAACGACCCCGCAAGCACCCCGCAAGT
>CAZZJI010000194.1:0-2160 GCA_964654485.1 uncultured Gammaproteobacteria bacterium
TGTACTAACTGCTGAGATAAATCAGGGTCAGAGCCAATAGCAAAGGTAACGGTCAGTGTCAGTTGGCCATCTGATGAGGCCAGAGAATTCATATAGAGCATATTCTCCACACCATTTATTTGTTCCTCCAATGGCATGGCAACGGTTTCTGAAATAACAGCAGGATTTGCACCTGGAAATGACGCATTAATAATCACTGAAGGCGGTGCAACTTCTGGGTATTCGGCAATGGGCAACTGAAACATGGCAACAAAACCAGCTACAAAAATCAATAACGATATTACGCTAGCAAAAATTGGCTTATCGATAAAATGTGTTGATAAATTCATCGCGTCTTACTCTGGGTGAGAGGTTTCGGGCGAACAACCCTGGGGAAATATGTACAAATATAGAATGATGGTGGACAACATTTTCCAGGTAACATTCCGTACAAATTTTAAGTAGCTCAGAAACTAAAAACCGGATTATTTTTCTCCGGGATATCTTGTACTATCCTTGGATTAACCAGCATGCCGGGGCGAATTCTCATTAGTCCACGGATAATAACTTTCTCCCCGGGCTTAAGGCCAAAATTTACAACCCGATGTCCATCGACACTATCACTAAGCTTTATTTCACGATAAACGGTTTTATTTTCACCATTGACAACATAAACAAATTTACGATTTTGATCTGTGCCAATTGCACGCTCACTTAATAAGATTCTATTTTTTTTGATAGGACTGCCAAGCTTCATGCGCGCGTACATACCCGGTAACAACTTTCCTTGAGGATTATCAAAAATGGCGCGGGCTCGAATTGTTCCAGAGGCAGGATCTATGCGATTATCAAATGCGTGAATTTCTCCCTTGTACGCTATCTCATCTCTCTGCAAACGAAATTCGACAGGGGCTTTTTGTGATATTTCGCTATTAAACGAGCTATCCTGTATGTGCCTTAAATAAGTTTGTTCATCAATTTCAAAATCAGCATAAATGCTATCGCTAGATACAATCGATGTTAACAGTGGCGCATTGGGGCTCGCAGAAACCAGATTTCCTATAGTGATTTCTGTTCGACTGACACGACCGGAAATAGGTGCTTTTACATAAGCATAACCCAGGTCAATTTTTGCTTGATCCAACTGTGCTTTGGCGCTATCTACCGTTGATTTAGCAACCTGACTGGCATTGGTGCGTTCATCGTAGATACGCTGAGAAATCATTTTTGTTATGATTAAATCTTTGGCTCTCTTATATTCTTTCCTGGCCAGATTTTTCTGGTTAAGTGCAGTAACAAGGTTTGCTTTCGCCTTCATGACAGCAGCTTTATACGGCCGAGGATCAATAACATATAAAATATCGCCTTTATTGACGATTTGCCCACCCTTAAATCTCACATCCGTAATAAGGCCGGATGCCTGTGGCTTTATTTCAACAAAGTCTACTGCGGTCAGGCGTCCTGAAAAGCTTCTCCATATACGCCCTGACTGCTCCTTTATAACCACCACCTCAACAGGTATTGCATATTTCTTGTTATCTTTTGCATGTGTTGGTGCCCAAAAAAATACTACAGCAATAGCCAGAGTCACGGTGAATAAAATTGTCAGGGGCAACATGTTAACCGTCTTCATTTTTAACAACGTCATTATTTTATTCTCCATAATTCATCTTGCTTTCCTTCAATCCATCGATTATTCAGTTATTTTATGCTCATAACATAAAAGACCCTTACTTTAGAAAGCACTGATAACAAACGTTGTATCTATGCCTGACACTCACTAGCGATACTCAGTAATTACCAGTAAGCATTACCGTATTACTATAATTATAGTGTTAAGTGAAAATATAGTGTCTTCAATTATTATACTATATATTCGTACAGCATACCGGTGGACACATGAATGCGCAAAATGAATTCAGAAGAATAACAGCCTACTGCTGACACCAACCTGCTCCTTACCCACAACTAAACTATACCCGTAGCGTTTGGGATTTAGGTTTATAAGTGTGCGTCATATTTTCCCCGTGGCAAGGCGGAATGACACGGAATAGTCGTTCTATTGCAAGGACAACAACGCAGCCATGGGGTAAATAGGGCGTGCAATTAGACCTAAATCTCAATCGCTACGGGTATATCACACTAAGTCCGCATGAAATTCCATTCAAATTTTAAATAAAA
>CAZZJI010000195.1:0-2144 GCA_964654485.1 uncultured Gammaproteobacteria bacterium
ACCACACGATCAGCCATTTCTTTTAAGGCATAATCTCCATCAACACCTAACTCATCACCCATAGCCATTACTAAAGCAATGTTAAAAGGATGTTCGTCGTAAGGAAAACGCTGCAACACATCCTCTGCCAGTAAACCAGCTTCCAGCCAGCCTATCGCACGAAAACGAGTGTGTCGTTGCTGGGCGGCAGCCTGCAAAATTGGCAGCATTTGTTCTTCGGTAGTTAACAACGTTGATCGTTCAGGAATAAATTGAGTCATCACTTCTGGAATATTTACGCCTGCCGGTCCTTGTAAATCTTCATGATCTGGATAGGTATTGGTGATGGTGGCAATATCATCGCGCATCCACTGTCGTTGCAGAATATCAATATACGATGGCGTTAATCCCATACATTCCCATAAATAAACTTCACATTTCAATTTTTCTGACAAACACACCAGATTATGCTGTTCCCAGATTGTTGCTTTGTCATACGGGCGAAACAAAAACATTTCTCGCAACTCACCATAAGGGTGAGCATGAAGAAACATCGCTTCACAACCTGTTGTCTTAGAAACTATGCTATACCCAAGTGCATTCATCATTGCTGCTTTGATGCGTTCAGTACCAGATTTACCACGCGTTCCCCAACCGCCCAATACTAAGGGTAAGTTATTTCGAGCTTTTTTGATTTTCTTATATAAATATAAGTGCCGCCCCATAAAATAGAAAATCACTACACCTAAAAACAAACTCAATTCATAAAGTGTATTCTCATAAACTGAAACAAAATAATCTTTAAATTCCTGCCAAAATGGAATTTCAGCATATGGAAATGCCAAGGGGAAAAAGCGTAACACTGCCGGGTCTTCCGAGATATCTCCATAATCCGATCCGTGTCCCTTATAATTTACTTGTATACCTAGTCTGCCCAATTCTTCAATATAGGAATGTGGAGGCTCCTGAATATTTTCTGTCCAGTTTCTTAATTGTGCATAATCAGCGAAGTAATAACTGATACGCCATTTAGCCAGCCAACGTTTCCAGCATCTGTCTGGCGGCTGCAATTGAGTTATGCCTTCACTATGAAAAAACCAGGTTGGCTTGTTACCAACAGCCAGAGCTGAAATGACCTCATCAACCAAAGGTATGTACCCACGCCAACCCTCTTCAGCATCTATAAATAATGGCTCGCCAGGAACTTTGGTTTCTGATAGTTCCGATAAAATAGCGGATGGTATTCGCAAAGTACCCCAAAACAGTCTGCCTCGGGTATGCTGAAAAGCCTGGCGTTTATCTGGCGATGGATGCCTAAATTCGTGAAATAAACGCCATATTCTGAAGCCAAAGGCATGGCCTCGAGTAATGTACGAACCAAACACACTTTTTTCAACATCAAAACCAAAATCCTGCTGTGCAATAACTGACAATAACCGACCTAATTGAGTATCATCCTCAAGTTGTAGGTGTTTGGGTATTCGTCGAGTTTTACCTGGAGGTATTGTGCTAACAAACTGCTGTAAGGACCTTATCTGCCGAGCTGTTTTGTCATCACCAAAACACAACAAATATTCACGTGTCTGTGCTGCCCAACGTCTTACCGCAAAATCCTCAGCCTTTTGATGTAACAATTCCACTGCCGGTAACAATACTTCAATATAGGCCGCTTTGTTAACCTGCTGCTCCAGACCATCCTGACAAACCTTAAGCGCCACTCTTAGCGGAAATTTCTGCGACTCAATATTTAGGCTTTTTTCTAAATACTTTATGGCCAATTCAGCACATTCCTCCCGTCTTAGCAAAGTATTTAAATTTAATAATGCAGAGGCTCGAACCTGTTCAACCGGATCATCAAATAATAATACGGGATAAAATTGTTCTATTACGCTCACTTCTGCCTGATTCAATGCGACTGCAATTTTTTGCCTGACCGATGGACTTGGGTCTTTTAAGGCTAGAGGAATCAAAGCGTCCATATTTGGGTCTAGAGCAAGCTCCTGTCCCAGGATTTCCACGACTTTTCGACGTACAAACAAATCATCATCGACTTGAGGATATTGCAAACGTTTAACGAAAATCTCTGCCAAGGAATGGGGGGCAGCACTCTGTAATAATTGCAAAGCTTCACATTGCACCCAGACTGAATACTTGTTACTCAAACA
>CAZZJI010000196.1:0-2129 GCA_964654485.1 uncultured Gammaproteobacteria bacterium
AAGAAGAATTCCCATCGAATTTCCAACGCCTGTAATTTTAACTTTTATCATTTTAGAGCACCTGGCAATGTTATAACATATGTTATAACAATAAATAATAGGCGCGCCCAACTGTAAAATCAATATGAACTGATAAGGCCAGGCACGGAGGAAGTCTACTTGCGTGCAAGCTAAGGTGAAGATACACATTCCCCTATCGGGGCTATCACTCGGGGACCCGACCAACACGAGAAAGATGTACGCTAGGAAAGTAAGGGGAATCGATAACGGGAAGGGCGTGCCTATCGGCACGCCCTGACCCACTGAAATTGACATCACTGTCAGCCGAACATTATAACTTTTGCTTTAAACAATCTATAGAATTTAGTCCTACGAAATGCTTGGCGTCTTGTTCAGAACTTTCGTAGGTATATTCAACGGGATCGATTGATGTTTTGACCTCCGGCGCATGCTTGCTGGGCGCCAGACTGGCCCATAATTTATAAGGCGCATGCAATCGCCAGTTCACAACATCAAATCGTGCGGCAGCATATTCTACTTTTTCACCCGTGATAACGTTTTTCTTTACCCATTTGTATTCATAACCATTTAACGTGAATTTGTTATCCGCGTAGGCATAATTACCCTCCACTGGCGATGGCATACCTTCAGGCAGATAGACGAATACCGGTATTTTAGTCACTATCGGACTTTGCTTGCGTGTCGTATCAAGCCTATATAATTTAGCACAACCTGGCTCACCGGTTACATTGACATATATCGTATCAATCTCAATGGGCTTGGCACTCACTCTTTCTCTGTCTAGCTCAATATAGGGTTCCAACAGATATACAAATAAACCCACGAGCATTAACAATGCCAGCAGAAATAATATTGATATTTTTTTTAGCACGGTGCTAAAACCCTGCGATCAATTATGTGAGAAGAGCTTTGTATAAGAATACGCATCTATTTATGGTGAAGATGAATTCAAAAACTTTAATGTAGCACGTTCGACTTTGTCCTTTATCAAATTACCACTTTTGTAAACTCGTACTAAGCCATAGCGATAGTCATTTATGTTTCCATTCGGATTTTTATCGGGAGCTGCGTTTGTTAAGTGACCGATAACAATACCCTTATTTTTAAGGGAGTCAGAAAAATTTTTTGCGAAATTATCTTTCATATAGGAATTTAATATAGGTACGATTTCTGCAGTTCTACAACCGTGAAACTCCACAACGGCGCCATCTGCAAACCTATCAAATTTAATATCTGATAAAGAAGCGACATTAGGAGACCCATCATAAGTTTGATTATAATAATATGAAACGCCGACTTTTGAAAAATAGTCCGAATATAACCCATGCATCGATTCTTCTATATATTCGGCATCTCCCATAGTTTGCGGTCGGTCTGAATATTTGCGAAGTGCCACATGCGCCTGCCTTTGTATAAAACCAGACTTTACTGGAGATAGTAGATTTCTTGATATATGTATACCTCCCTGATTTCCATGCGATATTATATCTAGGGTAATAATTTTTCCAGCTTGCACACTATTTATAGCATTGGCAATTTCCAAACCATTACTAACAAAAATTACTTTAATAGTATCATTTTGTTTGGCATATTTAGCCTTATAGATTTTTGCTAAGGTAAGCGCTGCTGCTCGAAATGTATTTACGTCCGATTTTTTCCTTGAATCTGTATGTATTATCAGCCTCGTTTGGTTCGCCATATTAAAATCTTCCGTGTGCGATCATTAGCTATTGAATTAACGTCGGGACTGTGATAATCGGAATTCGCAAAAATACAATCCCTTGATTTCATTTTGTCTATAGTAACTGTTGAACTAAACCGCTACGCGGTAGCTTCTTGAGCTAAGCCTTATTAGAACAAGTATTTTTTTTTCAAATTAGATGCTATAAAAAATATGATAGGAAGCGCCAACAAGATGACAAGTATATATTTTTTTCGCCCCACCATACTAATTACCTAGTTTGACTAATACAGCATCATGTTCTAAGCAACCTTTTTTTGTAGTAGTGTATAGAACATCACCGTTTTTTATAATCGCTCGTTTTCCATGTCTATAGTCCTGAGCAGCTATTGTTGTTTTTGCACCATTAATATTGGGGTTAGATAGA
>CAZZJI010000197.1:0-2103 GCA_964654485.1 uncultured Gammaproteobacteria bacterium
ACTTCAAAGGTGCCCATCATGCCGGCGTCTTCATGTTCGAGAATATGGCAGTGGTACATATACACGCCTTTATTCACAACAGGGTCAAAGCGTCCTATAAAACGCACACTCTCATTGGGTTCGACCAATACAGTGTCTTTCCAGCCCAGGTCAACACCGCTGGCGGGTATGCCATTGCGGTCAAGTATTTGCCATTGTATTGCATGTGCATGGAAAGGATGAGGCATGGGTGACGTATTACTGATGTCCCAAATTTCTGTGGCACCGGATGCCACGATTTCATCCACTCGGTCCATATCGAAGGATTTGTTGTTGATGAGAAATTGCATACCGGGTCCCATACTCATAACAAAACGACGGGTAGCGGTCGCATCTGCGACTGTCAGTCGCGTATTGATATCGGCGTTAGTCGGCAAGGCCGTATATAACACGACATCATCTGCTGCCTGTGTTGCAATTTCGAAACGCATGACGTCAAAAGCAGCGCCATTTGC
Organism: uncultured Gammaproteobacteria bacterium; assembly: GCA_964654485.1. Lineage (GTDB taxonomy): Bacteria > Pseudomonadota > Gammaproteobacteria > SG8-11 > SG8-11 > JAADIM01. The sequence goes on from CAZZJI010000197.1 coordinate 495, forward strand.
CAGTGCGCCACCTCCCGTCATGCAACCGCCCATCATTCCCGTCATGCAACCCGCATTGAATGCGCGACTCACCAGCATGACATTGTCACCCACTGCATAGTTATTAAAATCCACGACGATTTCGGCGCGTTCGCCCGCACTTAGCATAACGTGATCTGTCTGCACGGGTGTATTCAATAAACCGCCATCGGTACCGACGACTTTGAACGTTGCGCCATCTGCCAGTGCAATGTCATAGGTACGGGCATTGGAGCCATTGAATATTCTGAATCGATATTGGCGCGAGTCGACTTTTAAACTGGGTAATTCAACACCATTAACCAGAATGTGATCGCCCAACATGCCCATCATGGCAGCAGGCCCTTGGTTCCGGTAGATGAGAGGGCGCACTCCCGTGCCATTATCAGCTTCGAATCGGCGATCTTGAATCAATAGGGCAATATCCTGTTTACCAGTTGGTATCTGTTTGCTACTTTCCAGGTTATCAGTGATATCGTCAGTGATAATGAAAGCCCCGGCCAAACCTTTATAGACCTGAGTCGCGGTTGTGCCATGAGCGTGTGGATGAAACCACAATGGTCCGGCAGCTTGTAGCAATGTGAAGTTATAGATGCGCGACTCAGCCGCTGCGATAGGGAAATTAGGTCCACCATCCTGCACCGCCGGGATCTTGAATCCATGCCAATGTACAGTGGTATATTCGGGGAGATTGTTGTTTACATTGAACGTCATTTGCGTGCCACGTTTTGCTGTAATCACAGGAGGAAGTTGCAGCCCATTGTAACGCATCATTGGTGTTGTCCAATTTCCGGAGGGTGTGACTACATTAACGTTAACGTTTTCTTCAACGTTCAGCGTATAGGTTGCAAATTCATCATTTGGGTTACCGTCCTCATCAATGAGCAGCGGTAAAAATTTAAATTCCGGCAGGTTTGCCGCGACGGGTGGCGTATTATTGCCTGGTGGATTACTTATGTTGCCACACATGCCGGCAGCGTTTGTGACAGTAAAAGTATCCGTAGCGTCACCTGCTGCTGATTTAATTTTGCAGGGTATTACCGTGAGATCGGAAATTTCTGTACTCCAGCTAATTCCATTTTCGTTTTCTTCATTTGCGTTGATCGGAACAGTCGCCAGGACGGCGCTGGGTATATTTACATCTGTAATGATGATGGAGTCAGGTAAGTTTTCATTATCGGATGAAGAGTTGGATGAAGAGTTGGGTGAAGAAAAAATCCCCTTGACTGAAAGTAATTGAGATGCGGCATTCCAATTGGCCAAATTAATTGAGACCTGTATCTGCTCATTATCTAACGGCGATGAGCCGGGATTATTGGTTCCATTTGGATCTTGTGTGCTTGTGCCATTGCTATCGTCAGATGATGAGCAGGCGATTAGAATGGATAAAGCGACTAAATAAAAAAAAGCGGTAGAAATTTTTTTGGCACTGATAATAAGATACATTTTTCCTTTTCCTCTCTGTCCGTAGATCGTCCAAGAATATCGCCTCAACACTTCCAGCAACAAGTAGAACAACAAGAATTAAATGATAACGCGATGATATAGTTCTATTTATCCTTTGCATGCTAACGCATCGCGAATTCAAGTG
>CAZZJI010000198.1:0-2063 GCA_964654485.1 uncultured Gammaproteobacteria bacterium
GGATATATTTCATTTTCATAGTATTAACCTTGCCTAACAAATACAAAATCGAAGGAATGAGCAACAACAAATCATTTAACCTAAAAAATCAGTTGAATCGTGGCGAGAGCGTCTAAGGTGCGGGAGATAAAAGACTTTTTGTACTATTTTGGACGAAAGCGTATCATCCATACGGTGAGGTCAAAATAGTACAAAAAGTCTTTTAGATTCTGTGCCTTAGACGTTCGCAGTCGGTTCAACTGATTTTTTTAGGTTTAATGCATGTCACTACTTTATATTCATGTGGTCACGTTTTCATGACTATGATTTTTCTGAAGAATAACGGTAGCAACGAATGACATTAAAATGCCTGGCACTACTGCCGTAGAAATAGATATTCCATCAATTAGAAATAACAGCATTACGACGAACGCCGGATTCAGGTAAATATATGCATTTACGCGACTTGGGCCGAGTACAACAGTCGTTTTTTGATAGATATAAACCGTAGCAAGCGTAGCACCAATGACCAGGTAAGCCATATAATAAACCGACTGGCCTTGTATTAAATTCCATTGAAGTGGTTGGCCTGAAAAAAGTAGCGCAAGTGCCATCCACAATGAACCGCCTATTAAAGTACAAAAAACTAATACAAGCATTTCATCATTTCGATACAGTAATTTCATTGCAATAGAGTAACAACACATGGAGAATACACCAATTATAAATATCAAATCGCCTTTATTCAAAGAAAATGATAAAAGCAAATCAAACCGAGCGTCAAAAATCACCCAGAAAGTGCCCGCTGCTCCTAGTATATAAACAATAACTTGCTTAATAGTAATACTTTCGCGAAAAACAAACAGGCACAGAAGAGCGGTAATCAACGGCACCAATGTATATAATGTACCGGTATTGAGCGCTGTCGTAGTATTCAATGACTCAAAAAAACAAATAAAGAAAATTGAAAAAAACAGGCTTATAACCATAGCGCGTGGTAACGTTGTTAATACTTTTCCTCGCCATCGTGAATTAAAGCAGATAAAAGGAAGTAAAATTAGCGCAGCAGCAATGAAACGAAGCAAAGTGAGAGAAAATGGATTAATAATACCTGCAAGCTTTTCTGAAGCCAAAAATGAACCCGCTATCAGAATTGTGGCTAAAATCACCAATAAGTGAGATTTCATATCTAATATTTTATATATCGTAGAGCGATAGCAAGCGATTTTGTGGTTTGCAAAGGGCCATAATATTATTTCTGAGTCAACGGCTTAAGTTTGTGAATATTGTCTTCCCAATTTTTCCCATCGAATTGTTCTATTTTTATAGACTTTATCGTTGATTCATCTAAACATCGAACATTAACACTTATACCTTCCGGGTGAGATCTGGGCAGATAGTAAGATTTTATTCCACAAATTTTGCAAAAATAATGCTTGGCCTCATGAGTATCAAAAGTATAAGTTTCGAGACTATCCGCGCCAAATAATAGATGGAATTTAGATCGGGGTACGATTAAATGTAAATAGCCTGATTTGGAACAAATTGAACAGTTACATTCAGAAATTTCAAGATCTTCCGATGCTTCTACCTCATATTTTATTGCCCCACAATGGCAACTACCTTTATGAATCACCATATATTCATTCCCTTTTTTCCGTGAAATACTATAGCAACTAAAAAGCAACTAAAACAAAGGCCGCCTTATAAAACTCGGCCAATGTAATTATTTACTTTTTAAACCAAGCGGGTCATCCAGGTTCACTCCTTCCATGAAAGGTAGCTTACGTTCGTTGTTTGTTAGCTGATAAACCTTGCCTATCCAGTTATCAATAACGGCTTCTGCGGAGTCGTGCCATGTGTTGTGTAGCCACTCAGCAATGATATCTTCGGGAAAATCCGGTAACTGACTACCCTTTTTTATTGAATCTAAAAGTAATTCCTTATATTCGGATAATACAGCCTGCGTTTTCTTACTAAAATAATTTTCTGGAAAAGGAGGATAATCATTTCGATCACCGTTTTTAAAATGAATCACTTCACGTTTATATTCTTTTAACAGGCTGACCAAATCATATTCAGGA
>CAZZJI010000199.1:0-2052 GCA_964654485.1 uncultured Gammaproteobacteria bacterium
TTGATATCAACCAAAGCGAATACGATTGTACATTGGAGTTTCTGGATAACACCTTGCCCAACACCTCACCCATGTTGCGCCTCGGTTTTCGCATGATAAAAGGTTTGTCCAAAACCGGCAGCGAAATTCTTTGCCAGGCAAGACAGTCCGCAGCGTTTAACGACATACAAGATCTCGCCAGCAGAACAAAACTTAACAAAAGCGACATGGAAAGCCTGGCCGCTGCCGATGCATTAAAATCAATAAGCGGTGATCGCCATCGTGCATTTTGGCACATCAGTGGCATCGAAAAAGAATTACCGGTGTTCGGTACACCGCATTTTACAGAAGCCGATGTGATGCTACGCAAACCCAAAGAAGGCGAAGACATCACCGCCGATTACGCCAACACCGGCCTGACACTAAAACGCCACCCCGTTGCCTTATTACGCAAGCGCCTAAACAAACAACGCATTCGCAAAGCCAGCGAACTGCATGCACTGGCCAATGGCGTCTATACAAAAGCAGCCGGTCTGGTTGTGGGGCGACAACGCCCCGGCACTGCATCCGGCGTGATCTTCGTGACGCTGGAAGATGAAAGCGGCCATATTAATGTTGTCGTCTGGCCAAAAATTGCGGAGCGGCAAGCGCAAGCATTGTTGAAATCAAAACTGCTTTTGGTCAGTGGCACAATTCAACAAGAGGAGGGCGTGTTGCATTTGATTGCGAGGCGGTTGGAAGACCTGACGCCTTGGATAGGAAATCTAGAGACTAAATCCAGGGATTTTCATTGAGGGGCAGGGGTTGTTGCATAGTTAAAGTAAATTCTTAAATATTAAAATAATACGAGGTAAATAATATTATTATTCAGTAAGTTATAGTGTTTTTAGAGACAATGAGTAATGCGAGTGTTGGTGCAGTTTTGGGGTTTTTGGTTGGGTGGATGAAAGCAATAGCGAAGGCCTTTTTGGGGAACTTGGAATTATAAGCCAAGGTTGTCTATAGGACTGATAACATCACTGTGGCATGAATCGACATGTGTGTAGAGCATAGTAGTTGTAACATCCTTGTGCCCGAGTAGTTCCTGTACTTCGCGGATATTGTAGCCATCTTGTAATAAATGTGTTGCAAATGTATGCCGAAAGGTATGGCAGGTGGCATCTTTGTCGATGTTAGCAGAACGAACGGCTTGTTTTATTGCGCGTCGAAGACGCTGGGCAGAAAAATGCTCGCGTAAGACTTTTTCACACTCTTCATCACTCGCTTTGCGAGTGCCAGGAAAGACATATTGATTTGGCCAGATATATCCACCGCTTGAAGAAAAAGATTCAAGCGTATTGTCATCTCTGGTGCCCATGCCTAATCCTATCGCACAGTCTCGATCAAACCCAATTTTCACTAATTGCAAATGCGCCTCTAATGGCGTGATTAAATTACTGGCAAGTACCGTTACACGGTCCTTATTCCACTTTGCATCACGTACAGTAATTTGCTGTTGTTGGAAATCAATGTCCTTGACGCGCAAGGTAGTGCATTCCATTAACCGCAAGCCAGATCCATATAACATACTGGCCATCAACCAAAACACGCCTTCCAATTGATTTAATACAGCCGCAACTTCCTGGCGTGTGAATACGACTGGTAGTTTAGTTGACGTTTTAGCTTTAATTACCTTATCTATCCATGGTAATTGAATATTCAAGGTATGTTTGTAAAGAAACAAAATCGCAGCCAGTGCTTGATTTTGGGTCGAGGGGGAGACTTTTTTAACGAGCGCCAAATGATTTAAATAAGCCCGGATGTGTTCTTGTTTAAGATATTTTGGGTGGGTTTTATTATGAAAAAGGATATAGCGTTTAATCCAGCTCATGTAGGCAGTTTCAGTGCGTAAACTGTATCGACGAGTTCTAATTTCCCGGCGAACTTGTTCCATTAATTTTAGTTTAGACATTGTTGAAATAAATAGCGTGATTGATAATTGCGCAGGGTTACATGTCGTTTTGATGCTGTATTAGAGTTATATATTAAAACGACTTACAGTAGACTATCATTAGGAAAGATAAATCAAGGTTA
>CAZZJI010000200.1:0-1977 GCA_964654485.1 uncultured Gammaproteobacteria bacterium
TTAGAACCTTAACTTTTGGAATATTTGAAGATACACCATAATAAAGATTAAATTCATATGAAAGAATTGGATGACCTAGAGACTACAGGAACAATAAAACTAATACCTCCAGGCTTTTGGGCCTTTATTGCGATAAACTTGTTATTGATTATTACTATCATATTTCTGATATTTAAAATAGGAATAGGTTTGAATATAGATAGAAAAACGTTGATGACTTTTGTGTTATTTTCTCCAGTTTTTCTTTCCTTTTTGCTTGCTACACCCTCTTTTTTGGTTATTAAAGGTTTTCCTTCATTTGTTATTGTTATTAAAATATTAGCCCTACTAATATTTACGTTTAGCGTTGCACAAACGTTATTTCTATCAACTGAAGTAGTTGCATTTTCCAATATTTCACTAATAGCTCTCTCTTCAGTAAACTTATATTTAGTGTATTCACGCCCATTCAGAATTATGTATTTATATTCAGCGAAAGTTAGAAAAATCAAACTGGAAGAGTATGAAGAATATAAAAAAGAGCTACGGAAACATAATGCAAAAACTTAACGTAAGAGGCATTAAACCTAAATAAATCAGTTGAACCTACCACCGGATTGCATTTTCATGACATAGAGCAGTTGTTACGTGTACTGCATAAGTAAGTAGCTAATAAAGCACCTATTGGCAAATAATGGGTAATCAACACGATAGAAAGAAAGCCTTCTGGTGACAAAGCAAGTTCGAAGATCAAGATCCACTTTAAAATTGTACGTAGTGAAACATTTTTACTTAATTTTTATACAGATACTCGACGACAAAACAACGCTGTATCCTTAATTCTGTAATTTATGTATGTATATTCGTTAAAATATGTTGTTATTGTAGCGGTATAGTATTACATTATGGAGGGATTATTCCCCCGCTGTTTATGTTAAAGGAGAAGTACGCCGTGAAGCAAATATTCCCTGTATTCACAGTCACCCGTATTGGATCAACGCCATAACAGAATTCTATTTCAAATCAATAAGCACTGCACCGCTTGCCCCTACAAAAAATAATAGGACACGTCATCATGCAACATACTAAAAGAATCCCCCTTGTCGATCTAAAATTACGTCTTGCATTGATGCTCATCGTACTGGCAATGACCCTGAGTGGTTGTAGTCAGAAATCCAATCCAGATGAAGGTTCAGTGTCCAAGGATACGCTGTCAGCGCCCCTTCCCAATACACTAACAGCATTAGCAGTAGATACGACTACTCTGGTAGTTGAGATAATAGTCGATGGTGGTACGCCTCGAGCCTGTACTAACCTTTCGGTTGACCAGGAGAACGGCACCTATTCTTGTGATATCTCATTATCAACTGGCCCACACACGCTTTCATTGGTCTATTCAATTAAAGATAGCGCCTATGGCACCTTTCAGGTCACAACGACCTCCGACGTCAATGTGAATATTATCGCTGGACAAACCTCGTCCGTCGATTTTAGTACCACAACACTCAACTACATTGATAATGATGAAGATGGCATAAATAACCTGGATGAACTCACTGAAGGCAGCAACCCAAGCGAGCCGAGTTATTATGTCGGTGGTACGGTCAGTGGGTTATTAGGGGGTGGTAGCACGATACAACTGAATGTAAATGGGGAACTTAATGGGGGTAGCACGCTGAATTTGAGCAGTGACGGCAATTTTATTATCAAACCGGCTGTGGCAGACAATAGCACTTATGCCGTCACTGTGTTGACCCAACCCAACACGCCGAGTCAAATCTGCACCGTGACCAATGGCGGTGGCACCGTGAGTAGCGTGGAAGTAACCAATGTCGCTATTCAATGTGCCAATGATAATCTCCCTGGTAGCGCCCCCACCGCCAGTGATGTAAGCATTACCGATGGTAACGGTGGCGATGCCGTGGTCGGCGAGAGCCTAACGGGTAACTACAGCTACAACGATGTGGATGGCGATGCTGAAGGCACCTCCACCTTCCG
>CAZZJI010000201.1:0-1968 GCA_964654485.1 uncultured Gammaproteobacteria bacterium
TTTTGATCTCGGCAAGTATTTCTTCGCCCCGGTTTTTACTGCGGCTGTTATCCAGCCCGCGTATTTTTTCCAGTTGTTGCGGGTGTTCGGGGGCCATGCGCGCCAGGGCAATAATCACATCGTCGGCCAGGACCCATTTACGAGGAAGATCCTGGCTTCGTGCGCGTTTTTCCCGCCAGCCGGCCAGTTGTTTGACGATGGCCAGTTGCTTTCCTTTAAGCCGGGCGTGACCGCTGACTTTCTTCCATAAGTTGTCCAGCGGTAACTGATAAATATCGGGATTTTCAAGATTGATGAAGTCTTCATTCAGCCAGTCCTGTCTGCCGCTGGTTTGCAGTTGTCGCAGAATAAGGGGATAGAGCTGGATAAGATAGCGGACATCGTCGGCAGCATAATCCAGTTGTGCCGCATCCAGTGGGCGTCGGCTCCAGTCGGTGCGAGTTTGCGCCTTGTCCAGCTCAACATTAAGGAGTTGTTTGACGAGGGTGGCATAGCCGCATTGATCCGGCAGGCCCAGCAGGGTGGCGGCGATCTGGGTGTCAAAAACAGGCCCGGGAACCTTGCCGCTGAGATCATGGAAAATTTCAAGATCCTGACGTGCGGAATGCAGAATTTTTATAATATGCCGATCGAACAGAATTTCCATAAAAGGATCAAGGCTGTCCAGTTTGAAGGGATCGATGCAGGCAATGGTTTGTTCGGTGGCCACCTGAATCAGACAGAGGCGGGCAGAATAGGTTTTTTCACGGAGAAATTCGGTATCCAGGGCAATATAGGAAGCGGATTTTAGCTCCTGGCAGAGATTTTCCAGTGCGCTCTGATTGTCGATATAAAGCGGGGTTTGCATGGTTATCCTGCGTATCTCTATGGTATTCTTAATATAATAAATAACAGCTACAACCATAACATAGTTTAGCCTGCATGCCTTCTCTAGGGCGTTATTGGAGACGGGGGACGGTTATGCGTGTAGCAACTTTTCATCGTTGCCCGGGTTTTGTGTGTGCAGGCATTGTTAATCTTGTTCTGGCGTATTAGTCGCCTGCAGAAAGGCCCGGAAGATGTTCCGGCATCCACAGCGCTGTTTATATTGTTGTTGATGCTGATGTTGTTTCTGGACCTTGTTTCGACCCGCCTGGGGTTGCCGGATGTTCGGCTCTTCGAGATCCTGTTAATTGTCATTGTCGCCAATGCCAGCATTCTGGCTCTAACGGCGTTGCTGTTACAGCTATTTGGTTATCTGCAACGGATCCTGCAAACCCTGACGGCCCTGTTGGGCACGTCCATTTTAATTACCCTGCTGGCCATGCCGGTGCTGTTCAGTTTGCGGGCGCATATGGATGATCCCGGCGGCTGGGGAATTCTGCTTTTAGTGCTTGAGGTCTGGCATCTTGCAATTACTGCCCACATTCTTCGGCGTGCGTTGTCGATCTCAATATTGCTGGCGCTGTTGTTGGCCACGGGATACAAACTGCTGGGTTATCAGATTGTCGGTTTGTTTGTTCCCCAGGTGATCTAGATCGTCAGCGTCCGCTTTTTATTCGAGTAACCGAACATGCATATTCACATTCTGGGCATTTGCGGCACTTTCATGGGAGGAATAGCCCTGCTGGCGCGGGCGTTGGGACATGAGGTTAGCGGATCGGATGCCAACGTCTATCCGCCCATGAGCACCCAGTTGCAGGAACAGGGCATTCATCTGCAGGAGGGTTTTGATCCGGCGCATTTGCAATCCGCCCCGGATTGCGTGGTGATTGGCAATGCCCTGTCGCGCGGTAATCCAGCGGTGGAATATGTGTTGAATAGTGGTCTGGCCTATACCTCCGGACCGCAGTGGTTAGCGGAACATGTGCTGCGTGATCGCTGGGTGTTGGCGGTGGCCGGTACCCACGGGAAAACCACTACCGCCAGTCTGCTGGCCTGGATACTGGAAGCCAACGGACTGGCCCCCGGCTTTTTAATCGGCGGTGT
>CAZZJI010000202.1:0-1930 GCA_964654485.1 uncultured Gammaproteobacteria bacterium
GTATTCGATACGGTGCTGGCAGAAACCGTGATAACAGGTATGTCAATTGGTATGGCTGCGCAAGGCCTCAAGCCTGTTTTTGAAATGCAGTTTATGGGCTTTATCTATTCAGCGGTTGATCAAATGATAAATCATGCCGCACGGTTACGCCATCGCACACGCGGTCGAATCACCTGTCCGCTTGTTTTGCGTGCGCCGTATGGTGGTGGTATTCATGCACCGGAACATCACTCAGAAAGTACCGAAGCTATTTTTGCTCATATGCCAGGTCTACGGGTTGTGATACCTTCTTCACCGGCGCGTGCGTATGGATTGCTGTTAGCCGCAATTAACGACCCTGATCCGGTTGTTTTTCTGGAACCCAAACGAATTTATCGCATTACAAAACAAACTGTTGAAGATAATGGCGAGGTGTTGCCATTAGATGTCTGTTTTACCTTGAAAGAAGGAACAGATATTACGTTGGTTTCCTGGGGCGCAATGATGCATGAAGTCGTTCAGGCAGCGGAGCAACTCGAAGAGCAGGGCGTCAGTGTGGAAGTTATCGATGTTGCGACGATAAAACCACTGGATATGGAGACGATATTAAGCTCAGTTGAAAAAACAGGTCGCTGTGTCATTGTTCATGAGGCAGCGCGGACTTGTGGGGTAGGTGCAGAAATCGCCGCGCAACTGGCTGAAAAAGGGTTAATGCATTTATTGGCGCCGGTTAATCGGGTAACCGGGTTTGATACTGTGATGCCGCTGTATCGACTGGAAAATCAATACATGCCAAGCACAGAACGAATTATAAGCGCAGTAAAACAAACGATGGAGTTCGAATGAGCATATTTAAATTACCAGACCTTGGAGAAGGTTTACAAGATGCAGAAATTGTCGAATGGCTGGTAAAAGTCGGTGATGAAGTAAAACTGGACCAGCCCTTTGTTGCCGTCGAAACCGCGAAAGCGATTGTAGAAATACCAAGCCCGCAAGCAGGTAAAATATTCAAATTATACGGGGAAGCGCAAGATATTATCAATGTGGGCGATCCGTTAGTTGAGTTCGAAGGTGGTGCAGAAGAACAAACAGAATCTGCGGTCGAACGGAAAAGGGAGGATACCGGGACAGTTGTTGGTGAGATGCAAGTCGGCAAGAAAGTATCAAATGAAAAAGCGACCTCCGTTGGACAATCCGCGGGTGGGGTCAAAGCGACGCCCGCCGTGCGTGCGTTGGCAAAACGTTTTGATATTGATTTGTCCGTCGTGACTCCCAGTGGCCCCAAGGGCACCGTTACCGCAGCAGATGTACAACGCGTAGCGAAAATATTTGAAGAAATAGGCCCGTTAGAACATTTAAGAGGTGTCAGGCGCGCCATGGCGCATACCATGACAATGGCGCACGCTGAAGTAGTACCCGTGACGATATATGATGATGTTGATATCGATTTATGGAAACAAGGCGGCGATATCACCATACGCGTGATTCGTGCGATAACAACGGCGTGCAAAGCCGAACCCTCACTCAACGCCTGGTACGACAGTCATGCGGTTGGTCGCCGTGTATTGGACAAAGTACATCTAGGCATCGCCGTGGACACGGGCGAAGGATTATTCGTGCCTGTTTTAAAGGATGTCGCTAATCGCACCCCCGAAGATTTACGCAGCGGTTTGAATAAAATGAAAAACGACGTGCGTGATCGAAAAATTCCACCGGAAGAATTACGCGGCTATACCTTTACCTTATCCAATTTTGGCGTATTCGGCGGACGTTATGCAAACCCCATCATCGTACCGCCAACAGTCGCGATATTAGGCACTGGCCGTATCCTACAGGAAATCGTTGCAGTCGATTCAAAACCAGAAGCACATTACATGCTACCGCTGTCACTCACCTTCGACCACCGCGCAGTCATCGGCGGCGAAGCAACCCGCTTTATAGCTGCTATAAA
>CAZZJI010000203.1:0-1926 GCA_964654485.1 uncultured Gammaproteobacteria bacterium
CTATCTCGACCGTACTTACGCTGTAATGAGTAAGGCGGGGAACGCACTTATATACCCTGCGTTTGTTATCGCCACTTTTTTCGCCGTTATGGCACTTATGCTCACGCTCGTTATCCCTCGCATCAGCTCGATACTTGTGGATTCCGGTCAGTCTATACCTTTTTTTACAAAGCTTATTATCGGGTTATCGAATTTCCTCGTTCATTATGGAATATTCTTACTTATTGTAATTGTAGTCGGGTCGTTTTTTGGATGGCGCGCGATTCAGACCTCGGATGGTCTTTATGCTTTCGATAAATTTAAACTATCCATACCATACTTGGGTAATTTGTATAAAAAACTATACTTGTCGCGTATCTCAGACAACTTCTCAACAATGCTTCTTTCGGGTGTTCCGATTGTTGAGATACTTCATATTACGGGAGATGTGGTTGATAATGCCGTATATAAAGATATTTTAAGAAAGGTTGAAGATTCTGTAAAAGGTGGCTCATCTATTTCCGATGCTCTTGGCAGGCACCGTGAAGTTCCGGGTATCATGGTGGCGATGCTTCGTGTTGGAGAAGAGGCTGGTGATATGGGAGGCGTGTTGTCCACTCTTTCGAAATTCTATTCACAAGAAGTGGTAACGGCGGTAGATACTTTGGTCGATCTTATTGAACCTGTAATGATAGTGATGCTTGGGCTTGGGGTCGGCACACTTCTTGCCGCGGTGCTCATACCTATTTACAATCTCGCCGGAGCCTTCTAATATACAATATAATTGCCGTACTAAAAACTTCTCTTTAAGTAAAGAGGGACAATTTTAATTATAAAGAGTGTCTGGAAATAAATTTAAGATTTGAAATGAGAAACATACCAAATAAAGCGGTAAAAGCAGTAATAACAAATGATAATAATGAAATTCTTTTATTACAAAGAAATATAAAAACACGCAAACAAAATAACTGGGATTTACCGGGAGGTTTGCTTGAAGAAAATGAAGACGAAAGAAGCGCGCTAAAAAGAGAAGTTAAAGAAGAATTAGATGTGGAAATTGAAATAATTGATACAGGTAAGTTATGGAAATTTTTTCGTCATTTGGATAATAAATGGGTAGATGTTCAAAATTATATTTGTAAAATTGTAACAGGGACAATCAAATTAAGTGATGAACATGTTGATTATAAATGGGTGGATAAAAACAAGATAAATAATTATCCGGTTAAGGACGAAAGTTTATTCGAAGCACTAATGTAAGCACTGTTTTTACGAGCAAACAATTGTTTTAATTGAAGCCGTACTTTGAGTTTATCCACACCCCTGCGTGTAACTCGAAAAATATGGCGTACAATATAAATTAACGGAATATTTATTCATAAACTTTATTCCGTCGTCATTGCCATCATCGGTATCCTTTCGTCAGTTGTGCTCGCTTCATTGAATACGGCACGACAGAAAGGTAACGATGCGGCAGTGAAGTCGAACCTTGCCACTGTACAGACACAGGCGCAACTTTATTATGACGATAATAGTAATAAATTCAGTTCAACCGGAGCTGCTGTAAACGGTACATCAGCTTGTGATGTCGCTAGTACAATGTTTAGTAGTGCGGCTGTACCCCCAACAATCTTTAACGCTATAGCTTCTTCAAATAGCGCTTCTATTAACGGTGCAAATACTGTATGTAATATTGATGCTACAGGACAGGATTATGCAATTGCAGTGGAGCTAAGCACAACTAAGTATTGGTGTGTTGACTCTACAGGTGTGGAGCGCGTTATAAGTGCCGCTCTTAGTAGCGGTGTTACGGCGTGCCCGTCATCGTAGTTCTCTGACAGCGTTCATTGTTCACAAAAACCCGCTTGCGGGTTTTTGTGTTTTTTAAACAGCTTATTGTATAAAAGGGTTTGGTTATTTTGGTTGTAGGCTCTACACTATAGATAC
>CAZZJI010000204.1:0-1894 GCA_964654485.1 uncultured Gammaproteobacteria bacterium
ACAGTGGTTTTGATTCTTTTGACGTCAAGCCTCCGTTGAAAGAACCAAATTATGCAGCAGCGAGCCTGGCGCCTCCCGTATCGCGGATAAGAACTGTTAGCAAAGCCAGAGAGAAAATTGAGAAAGCTTTGCAGGAACAGACAGAGATTGAATTCATAGATACGCCATTACATGGGGCTATAGAATTTCTCAGCGACCAACATGGGATTAACATTATCATCGACAAAGCTTCTTTGGAAGAAGAGGGGCTTGATGCTGACGAAGCAGTTAGTATCACTCTTGCTGGAGTGAAATTGTCGAGCGCCTTGAAAATCATACTCAACCCATTGCAATTAACTGCTGTGATTAAAAACGAAGTTTGTGCTGGACCCCAAAAACTGGACAGGTTGTTAAGCTTAAAAGATAACCTGTACGAACGGTTTTAGAAAGGGTAGTTATGGCAAAGAAACGGCGGCCTCATTCCTCGGCCTTTAAGGCGAAGGTAGCACTCTCAGCGGTGCGTGGTTTGAAAACGATGAGCGAATTGGCGAGTGATTTTGATGTTCATCCGCAGATGATCGCTCAATGGAAAAAGAAATTACTTTCCGAAGCGGAAGAGATATTTGAACGGTCTGGCTCGAAATCGAAACAGAATAAAGAGTCGAACGAAGCAGAACTTTATCAACAGATTGGTAAGCTCCAGATGGAACTGGAGTGGCTAAAAAAAAAGAGCAACCTGTTCGATTGATCGGAAGCGAACGTTGGTGGACCCGCAGCACAAATCGCTCAGCGTTGTTCGTCAATGTGAGCTATTGGGACTACCTCGCAGCAGTTTGTATTTCGAGCCAGGTGGTGAAAGCGAAGAGAATTTACGATTGATGCGGATGATCGACGAAGAGTACCTGCGGCGCCCTTTTTTGGGTTCGCGTAAGCTGTCTCTCTGGTTGAAATCACAGGGAGAAAACGTCAACCGCAAACGAGTCCAACGTTTGATGCGAACGATGGGGATTGAAGCAATTTATCCGAAACCGAAGACAACAAAGCGTGGGGAAGGCCATCAAATATACCCTTATTTACTGCGTGAAATGAAGATTGTGCGTCCTGACCAGGTTTGGGCGACGGATATTACCTACATCCCGATGGCGAGCGGTTTCATGTATTTGGTGGCAGTGATGGACTGGTACAGTCGTCATGTTTTATCGTGGCGATTATCGAATACGATGGAGTCTGAATTTTGCGTGGAAGCGTTGGAAGAGGCGTTGGGAAATGGTCGCCCGGAGATCTTCAACACCGATCAGGGATCGCAGTTTACCTCGGATCATTTCACAAATGTTTTGAAATCGGCAGGCGTGTTGATCAGCATGAATGGCAAGGGGCGATGTTTAGACAACGTGTTCGTGGAACGATTATGGCGGAGTGTGAAGTACGAGGAAATTTACCTCAAGAGTTATGCAGATGTACCCGAGTTACAGATTAGCCTGGAGAAATATTTTGACTATTATTGTCATGCCAGACCGCATCAAAGTTTGGAATATCGCACGCCGTGGAATGTGTATCACGGGATCGAAAAAGGAGAGAGAGCGTGAGAGACCTCCCCTCGGGACAAAACAAAGGGGAGCCGTCCCCATCATCCCGCCGTCGTATCAACCTGGCAAGTGTGAAGGCTGACACGACGGCGGGACGAAGGGGACTTTAGCGGCTCGCATGATGAAAAAGCAGCAAAGAAATATGAGCTTAAAGTGACCAGAAAACTGTCCAACTAATGGGGTCCACTACAATCAACACCTTGGGCAACAAGCCTGTCTATCTCTTTAACATTGTTATCCTGGGCTGCTTTACACAAAGCTATAACCTCAGGACCGGAGAAATATTTACTCAGCGGAGAATTGGTTGATTTATTATTCGCTGTTTTAGC
>CAZZJI010000205.1:0-1843 GCA_964654485.1 uncultured Gammaproteobacteria bacterium
GTTATTTCTGGTTACTTCAAATCGGTATCCAATGGAAGCATCATCGGTTGTATCCTCAATTGCTTTAAGTGATAGAGACTGGTGACCAAAAAAATTATTTAAGTAATCATTAACTCGATCAGCCCCCATGCTTTCATCCTTCAATTGGGATTTTAGCTCGCTAATTTTAGCTTTTTTATCATTAACCTTTACCGAGGCATCCGCCTTGGCTTGCTCTGCCGCTTTCATATCTTTTTTGAGAATTTCTATAGAGTTACATTCATCGTTGTATTTGATATCAGTAATAAATGTAAAAACCTCATGAAGGCGTAACGCCGTACAGGCCTCTGATTGCTGAGTACTTAATGAAGCTGTAAATTGGTTTGATTTTTTTCGTAATTCCTCATACGAATCACGAATATCAATCAATTCTTGCTCTGCTGAAATCGGCTCTGCAAATGTACTTGCCGTGAAGATATCACTCTTACGTTTTTCGAGTTGTTTTTTTATTGATTCAAGCGACTCGCAATACACCACTGATTGGACAGAAAATTGTTCTTTTAGTGTTTCCAGATCTGAGATGAAGTTAGAATAGAAATCAGAGTTCCTAATTTTAAGCAGATTGGATATACGATTCTTTTCAGCATCAATAGACGTAAGCAAACTCTCAATGGCAGTTCTCAACTCTTCAGATTCCTTATTAAAGTGCTTATCCAATTTTTCCCAAAGATCTGATGGCAAGTCACTGCCACAAAAGGCACATTGAGATCTCTTTCCCCTGTGGTGCTCCCGGCCATTCCGCACCCATGTTTCCAAAACGGTATCATTAAGTAACTCCTGAATTGGATCTGATGCTTGTATTTTTTTTTCAACCAGTTCCTTTGCCTTTACGACAAAAGTCGAGTATTTCAGATTGAAAGCTGTGGATTCCGGAATTTGTCGCTTAGGTTCTTCCTTTAAAAGTTCATGATACTTATCTACTTGTTTGGAAGTGATCGGAGTATACGACTTGGCGCTGACTGTTTTTATGTCTGCCTTGATCTTTGGCAAATTATAATTCGCATCTCCAAATGCTTTATTATGCTTAATACCCGTTTCAGCTTTATTTGCTTTATCCCGTAATTTATTTTCTAAGCTGGAGGATCTGTCATCATGTTCTTTTTTAGCTAAGCGATAACTTTCGAAGGTCTCAAGCATCTTGCCAATCAGGCCGGATTGTTCTTCTTCCGAACCAAGTTCGGTTTCGTGCTGTTTGATCTCTTCTTCGATCTTGGTGTTATCTTCACCCAAAATAGCAAAGGAGTTGATGGTCTGCTTATCATCAACAATGAAACGCAAATTCTCCTTAACAAAATCCTCGTTGAAAACACGAACAATCTGTCCATGACCAGTTAGTGAATTCTGCGTAACGGTAAGCCCGCCATCAAAACTAAACTGGAATTCAGGAGCATCATACTTATCTGAAATGGAGCCGGTTTTCATTGCTCTGAAAATTCTAGAAAGGGTGGTTTTCCCCGAATAGTTGCGGCCGTAAAAGATGTTGATCTTTTTAAACTCAACGACATTGTTGCCTTCATCTATGACAGCTGAGTCCCAGTGAAAGTCCTGAAAAACCGCCATGTTTTTTATTGAGTCAATTTTCTTTATCTTACCACTCACCAACAAGCCCTCCCAGGTTCAGAGATTATTCCCTCTCCGACAATTTTCATCCGTTGCCGTAGCTGCTACGACACAGTCGTTTTACATAGGCTTCTTCATATCAAACCGTGAGATCCAACAATCAAGATAACGATGTCCATGGCATAGGCTAACCTCAGTTCTCGATACCGAAGACGGCAAGAAGAGTTGCCGAATAGGACATTTC
>CAZZJI010000206.1:0-1836 GCA_964654485.1 uncultured Gammaproteobacteria bacterium
AACGGTTTAAGGCTTCCGTGAGACAGTCTTTTAGCTCATTGCGTAAGCCTGTTATGCTGGTTTGCTGTTGCTGATACTGTTGCAAAAGTTCTGCTGGATCGTGGTTTATCTGTTCGCCGACATGTGGGTTTTTAATATCCAGATTGTAGTTGCTGGTTTTAATAGTATCAATCGACACTTTCCAAGCTTGTTCCGTTTCAACTCGGCTGGCAAAACCGTCTGCTTCATCACCCCACCAGTCAATTTCTGTTTTAAATTCTTTAAACTGCATGGGTTTGGTTTTGTTATAGCTTTTTACCCCTTCTGGATAAGGGTGCTGGTAATACCAGATATTTTCAGTGGCTTTGCCTTTGGTGAAGAACAGTAAATTGGTTTTTATCCCTGTGTAGGGGGCAAATACGCCATTGGGTAGGCGCACAATGGTGTGCAGATTACATTCGCTAAGCAGACTTTCTTTTAAGCGAATTTTCATACCTTCGCCAAACAAAAATCCATCGGGCAATACAACGGCAGCACGCCCCTCTTGTTTAAGCAATTTGATAATCAATGCCATAAACAAATCGGCTGTTTCGCGGGTGCGTAGATTGGCTGGAAAGTTATTTTCTATACCATCTTCTTCCATCCCGCCAAACGGTGGATTGGTGATAATCACCTGTACGCGGTCTTTTTCGCTGTAGTCTTTATAAGGTCGGCTAAGGGTGTTGTTATGGCGAATATTGCTGGGTGTGTCGATGCCGTGCAATATCATATTGGTGACGCAAAGCATATAAGGCAGTGATTTTTTCTCTACACCGTGTAGGGAGTTTTGTAGCTTAATTTCATCCTCTGGATTTTTTACAAAGGCTTTGCGTTTGTGTTCTATCACATTGCTTAAAAAACCGCCTGTTCCGCAGGCTGGATCAAGCACCTTTTCTTCTAGCTGTGGATTGATACGATTGACGATAAATTCGGTAATCGCTCGCGGGGTGTAAAATTCTCCTGCATTGCCTGCGCTTTGCAGGTCTTTTAAAATTTGTTCGTAAATATTGCCGAAGGTGTGGCGGTCTTGCTGGGTGTTAAAGTCTATTTCGCAAATTTTATTAATAACTTGGCGCGTTAACGTCCCCGACTTCATGTAGTTATAGGTATCTTCAAACAAATCACGAATGACTTGAGCGCGGTTGCCTTGCTCGCCTTGGGTGGGGAGTTTATCTTTTAGGGTGGGGAAGAGTTGTTGGTTGATAAAATCGGCCAGTTCATCACCTGTGATACCTTCAGGATCATTTGCCCAGTTGCGCCAGCGTAAGTTTTCTGGAATGGGGGATTGATAGGGATTATCGCCTTCTTCTAAAAACTCCAGTTCGGCTTCTCGATCATCAAATATTTTAAGGAAGAACATCCACACTAATTGGCTGATGCGCTGTGCATCGCCATCGACACCCACGTCTTTACGCATGATGTCTTGAATGGATTTGATGATACCTGAAACATTACTCATTTATTTTATAGTCCTGATTGTTATCGTTATCGTTCCCATGCTCTGCGTCACTGCCATTAAGTTAAGGAAAATAGGTTGGGTGAGCGATAGCGTTACCCGACAATTCTGCATAGTTGGTGGATTACGCTATCGAGACTGTGAAAGTATTCCGAAATGAGGCAAAAAACCTTACTCAGGAAACGAATAATCAATAACATACAGATAGCTTTTTGCCATTTTTAGTGATTATTTTGAATACTTTCACAGTCTCTATCGCTCATCCACCCTACAAAATAGCAATATTTCTTAACTTAATGGCAATGATGCTCCGCGTGGGAATGCAGTGTGTGACGCTCTGCGTCACGGAACGCGGAGCGTTC
>CAZZJI010000207.1:0-1632 GCA_964654485.1 uncultured Gammaproteobacteria bacterium
CCACCGCTTTGAAGGTCTTTATGTTGGGGGTTTATTTGCGTTTTCAAGGATGCGGGCGACGGAAGTGTGGCCGCCTTTGATGTATTGTTTGGTCACGGGTTTCTTTTTCGGGTTCTTTTTCTTCGGAGACTTCTTCCACAAATCGCTCCAGACATTATTAAGCAACTCACTCAGTTCTTCACGCATCGCGGTGCTCGATAAATTTAACTCAAAATAATCAACTGTCAAAGCGGGCCCAACTATTTCACTCCAGGCTACCAATTGTCGATGCACATCGTAACTAAAACTTGACATCGAGATATCCTCCAAGTCACGCACCTCTGCAAAAGCCACATACTGACGAACCAACTCCATCAAATTATACAACAACAGACAAAACGCACACTGGAAGATCGTTCCTTCCGGAGTACTCGCAATTAAGTTGTCCAAATGAAAAATATCTGTAATCTTTTGAAACACCACTTCAATGCTCCAACGCAAATGGTAGGCATCGAGCAGATCGATCGCAGGATAAATGTCAGCATCGAGCAAATCGGTAACCAATATAATGTTCTCTTCGCCAGAGCGCCGCAGGGTAATACGGCGCACATAACGACGTTTTTTATTTCCCTCCGTGCCAAGATATCCCCATTCATCGAGATACGTACGACCCCGCCGATCCTTCCCACGCTTTGTTTTTACAGTGTTATCACGATGAAACGAAACCTTTGGGTGATAACGTACCAGAAAATGATTCCCCTCTGCTGTCAGCAAAGGGGGCTGCGTCAAATCGCAAAACTGAGCATCCAGAATAAACAGCTTTGTTCCTTTGACGGTTTCTTTCACCGATTCCAGCAACGCTGGAATCAACGGCGTGTCGTTCGCTTCGCCGTCTGCATCCGCAGAGATGTTCACTACCAAGCCATTGTTCAACGACAAAGCCGCGAGCACCTTGCCGCCGAGTACCGCCCCTTTGATCTTGCGGACCGGAGCCAGTCGCTTGGCGACATTTTTAATTTTCTTTCCATCAATAACAATCATCTGAAAATGCTTCAAACTTTCTGGCAATTTGTTCGGCAGTGGTGGCGTCAATTCATCCAGTCGAGTTGTCCATTCTGCGAGCAGTCCACAACTAAGAGTGATGGGAATCCGTCGCAATTTCCCATAAACAGCCTCCATCGAAACGGGCAAGTCTCCATCGTCAGCAAACCGTTTGAGGGCCTTATGCCCACTTCCATGGTGTTGTAACAAAGCATCTGCAACAATAAACAAAAACGTAGGGAACTGCAAAATCCGCTCATAAGATCGGCCTTTGTACTTTTGAAAGACAGCACTCAGAAAATCAGAATGACAAAGATGATCAAACAATAAAATAACCGACCTGGCCAACGGCAACTTGCAAATCACTTTTAATTCAAAATCGTCCATGATACCCTCCGTGGTATAAGTTGAGACTTATTTGACAGAAGTATCACAGAAATCAGGGTTTATGGAAATAACAATCAATTGACCAAAGACCTTCAAAGCGGTGGGGCGAAGCTCCTGCCGAGCCGCGCTGTAGGGACAACTCATTATAATAGTCTAAACTGCCGCCACGGCTCAGCAGGAGCTTCGTCCTACCATTCAATGGTTTTGCTGAAAGAGAATCAAGAG
>CAZZJI010000208.1:0-1628 GCA_964654485.1 uncultured Gammaproteobacteria bacterium
GTAATTATTCAGACCCCTTGTAAATTGGTAGCGCAGGGACCGCACGACCTGCCCGCTGACGGCTAATAACCGCGGCCAAATAAACCCAAGGAGACTGATTTCTTTTACGACACGTTTCAATAACACTAATTAGAATGGCAAACACACGAGAGCCTTCTTCTGTCCGCGTGCCATAGCAGGTACCTCGCAAGATGACCCAATGTCGAAGTGCCCGTTCTGCTTCGTTGTTGGTTAATGGGTAGTGAGGATAATCCAATACGCGAAAAATAGCCTCCCAATCATTGAGCATTTCTGTGGCAAGTGCAGCCAGTTTTTTGTGAGTATGCGACTTCATTTGCATGCATAACTGTTGGTATGTCAATAACTGCAATCGATGGGCACTTGAGAGCGACTCGTCCAGTTGTTGATTGCGTGCTTCATAGACTTGCGCTATCAATATATTCAACAAATCAAACGTTTGCTGTCCAAAGAGCCGCGCCTCTTCGTCAAGGCTTTCTTTCAACCCTTCCGCTTTCCGTAGCAGGTGTGCCCAGCAGCGTAACCTGTTGGGATAACGCCGGTAAACTTGATAGCCATCACTCATTAACCAACCCGTGTAGTCTTTGCCTAATACATTTTCAATGAGTTCGGCACTACGAAATGCAATCCAGTAAACCGTCACGTTTTTAGTACTAAAGACCCATAACCAAAGCAATGTCGTCAGTTCCGTCCAAGACGTTTCATCAACATGCAGCAAGTCACTCGCTACGATTTCTTGTACGAGCTCATCTTCAACCGGCATAGCAGCAGAACCACTTTCATGCAGCGTATTGTTGATCGTTCCGATACTGAGCTTTATCCCTAACCAATCCAGTAAAAATTCCTGTACACGCTCTCGCGATAAACGCATGCGATAGCTAAGGCAGATGATTAGAGCAGCAAGTCCTGCACCAACAAGCCTCCACTCACTACGGTGGATTTCAGGAAGTAATTCATGGGCTGAGCGGTGAACTTCTTTGCGTGTCATGTGGCCACAGGAACACGAGGCTTCATATAAGGTGTGTTTGGTGTTCGTCAAATATATACCTGGGCGCAATGTATCCGCCCATTCAATATCAAGCGTTTCGAAGGCTGTGTAAGCAATGGCTGCATCTGTACTTAAAGGTTTTCCACAACAGGCACAAAACGAGGGGTAGTGATGTTGAAGCTCTGTCACAGAAATTTTTTGTGTTCGACCAAAACCTTGTGCGCCCTCTTGCTTTCCCGGTTTACGCAAGGAAGCACTCGAATCTTGTTGAGGTGGTTCAGGTGGCAAGATATCCTCTTTATCTTCGGCCTTTTTCTCCGGCTTTCCCGTTTCAGCTTCTTGCTTAGGGTTAGCTTGCTCTTTGTCGTTCTTTTGATGGTTAGCAGATTTGTCCCAAGGTGCATCACTGCTGGGTGGGCGAGAGCTATTATGGGAGTTTTGACTGAGGCGCTCTCGCGCTTCTTTCAAATCATTGAGCAACCTTATCGACAGATGGCGTAATTCCTTTTCTGTTAAATTCAGAAGTTCGTCTTCGTCAAGCTGGCTTAAATCATGGTTGCTAAGTTGCATAGGGGGATATTACTCTTTATTGACTGCTTTGTGTAATCTCTATCAGGTTAGG
>CAZZJI010000209.1:0-1558 GCA_964654485.1 uncultured Gammaproteobacteria bacterium
AGCGACTGAATTATTATATAAATAATGAGCGCTAGCGCAATGCCAGAAACGCTGTAAGCAAAATCTTGCCAATTGGCCTCACGGGACAAGATAAATGATTGGAATATTTCATTTGCGGCGGCTAATAACATAATTAGCCCGGTTGTTCTGCGGTAGTATTTTCTAAAGCTCACGAATGATATCAGTGCGATGGTGAAATAAATAATGCCATGACCTATATCGGAAATAAGCTGATGGCTATTTCCTGTCGTTATCCAAACAATATCAAACTCGTTTCCAATATTATCGTAAATCGCATTCAGCGACGTGGCTTCTATTGTTGATAAATAGACAGCCAGGCCTACCAACAGTGGTAACACGAAGAATTTCAAAATAAACAACATACTAAATGGGAGCCTTTGTTTCGTTAGTCTAAAAAAAGTTGCATCGGGGCGATTATATAATAATCGAAATTTTTAATAAAATCGGGATGTCTTATGAATAAAAAAGCGCTAATAACAGGTATCACGGGGCAGGATGGAGCTTACCTTGCAGAGTTTTTGTTGGGAAAAGGGTATGAGGTGCACGGTATCAAACGTCGTGCGTCTTTGTTTAATACTGATCGGATAGATCATTTGTATCAGGATCCACATGTCTCAAAGAGAAACTTCATTTTGCATTATGGCGACATGACGGATTCGAGCAGTCTGGTTCGGATTGTGCAAAAGGTTCAACCGGATGAGCTTTATAATCTTGCTGCTCAAAGTCATGTGGCGGTTTCATTTGAAGAACCCGAGTATACCGCCAATTCGGATGCGTTGGGGGCACTGCGATTACTCGAAGCAATCCGTATTCTTGGTTTTGAAAAGAAAACCCGTTTTTATCAGGCCTCGACGTCTGAATTGTATGGCCTGGTTCAGGAAACACCGCAAAAAGAGACCACCCCTTTTTATCCGCGTTCGCCGTATGCGGTGGCCAAGATGTATGCTTATTGGATTACAGTGAACTACCGTGAAGCCTATGGCATGTACGCTTGTAACGGAATTTTGTTCAATCATGAATCACCTTTGCGCGGGGAAACATTTGTTACGCGAAAAATTACCCGCGCTTTGTCACGTATTAAGTTAAAATTACAGGATTGTTTGTATCTGGGAAATCTGGATGCGAAGCGTGACTGGGGGCATGCCAAGGATTATGTGGAAATGCAATGGCTGATGTTACAGCAGGAAAAACCGGATGATTTTGTTATTGCGACAAGTCAGCAATACAGCGTGCGTGATTTTGTTAAAGCGGCCGCAGATGAGCTGGGATTAACCATGCGTTTTGAAGGCAGTGGCATGGATGAAAAAGTGTATGACAGTAATAATAATTGTATTGTTCAGGTCGACCCTCAGTATTTCCGGCCCACGGAAGTAGAAACATTGCTTGGTGATGCCACTAAGGCAAAGAATAAACTGGGTTGGTCGACTAAAATTTCTTTTAAGGAACTGGTAGCGGAAATGGTGCGAGAGGATCTGAAATCAGCGCAGCGTGATGAGTTGGTTAAAGGCCATGGCTACGATACTTATGATTACCATGA
>CAZZJI010000210.1:0-1510 GCA_964654485.1 uncultured Gammaproteobacteria bacterium
TAATCGAACACAATCTTGATGTAATAAAAACGGCAGATTGGTTGATCGACCTGGGGCCGGAAGGCGGTGATAAGGGCGGCACGATTGTCGCGTCAGGTACACCTGAACATATTATCAACGTGAGCAACTCTCATACTGGCCTATACTTAAAACCCGTGTTACAGCGCGTCACTGAATCCAGGAGATCTACTGGCAAAGCATCTATTGGCAAATAATAGGACATCAACATAATAGAAAGTCTTCTGGTGACAAGACGAGTTCGAAGATAAAGATCCGCTCTAACACTGTACGCCGCGAGGGCGCTCTTGCTGTATTTTTGCACAGGCACGCAACGACAAAACAACGCCGTGTCCTTATCTTGCAATTTATATACGCATATTTTTAAGATATGTTGTTATCATAGCGGCATTACGTTATGAAGGGGTTATTCCCACATAGGTCAGTTGTTTACAATAACAAGATGAATACACACCGCTACTACGAAATTTGTACGAGGAAATTTTTCGCATTAGTGGCTTCAGTATAATTTTTTATTGTTTCAGCAACTTTAATCGTTGGAAGGAATCGGTATGTCGCACAATTTTGATTATTTTTATCCGTTAAGTACCCACCAAGTATTAACCGACACCAAGCTGAAGAATCACGCAAACTATCAAATTGATTTAAAAAATTTTTATGCAAAAATCGACCAAAACCCAGATCTTGTGGGTTCAGGTGTTATTTATATTAACGAACGATATGAATCAGTTCAGCTTAGACCTGCGAATAATTTATGTAGACAAAATAATATAAATATAATTATTCGTGAAACACCGCCTATTACAAAACCAAACCTAATAAAACAAGAAACTCAGTCTCCACAACGGCAATCAGAGCTTATGGGGGAATTAGTAAGTACGGGGCTGAGTTGTGGGTCAGCGGTACTTGCCTGGGTGGTCGTTGCCTCCAGCGGTGCTCTAATTCCATTTACTGGCGGCTCTAGCAGCGTGGTAACTGTAATTTCTTATGGCGCAGCTGTAGCGTCGACAGGACAATGTATCCTTGGAGTAAGTCGCACAGGAGGAGAAATCTTTGATCCAAATCTTAAAGATGAAGTTACAAATAATGCTATTTTTCAAGCTTTAGAAACAACACTTGACGTCGCTTCACTTGCAGGAGTAGCAGTATCCGGCGCAACTGCACTTAAAGCATTCTCAACACTCAAGGCCGCGTCCGGAAAATCAACTCGCGAAATTTTAAAAAGCATGTCCAGAAGTGAACGTAAACGACTAACTAACGAAGTAATTCGAAATAACCATCCGGGTATTTCAAATAAGGTGCTAAAATCTCTCGTTAGAAAAGGCCAATACCCTAAACGATATAGTGCACTACAAATCAATGATGCACTGGTATCACAATTTAAAGATATCGTTGGTGCAACGCTTAGCTTTACTGGTAGTGCTACTAGCGGTACTGTTAGAACCTTAACTTTTGGAATATTTGAAGATACACCATAATAAAGATTAAATTC